>NZ_BJLP01000034.1 GCF_006538705.1 Cellulomonas uda | reverse complement strand
GGTGCTCACTCCACGGTGCTCACTCCACAGTGCTCACTCCACAGTGCTCACTCCACAGTGCTCACTCCACAGTGCTCACTCCACAGTGCAGCGCCTTCCGCCCCGGCGCACGCCGGGGCACCATGGGTCCCGGACGCGACGGGACGAGGGGGGACCCATGGTCGACGAGGCTCTGGGGGCACGCGTGCGCGCGGCTCTCGCGGACCATCTCGCGGCGCGCGGCGCCGGGGCGGGGTCGGGCGGCTCCGCCGTCGGCGAGAAGCGGATGTTCGGCGGGCTCGCGTTCCTGCTCGACGGGCGGATGGCCGTCGTCGTGAGCACGCGCTCGGGCGGGTTGATGGTGCGCGTCCCGATCGAGGACCGCGGTGAGCTCCTGGCGAGCGCCGGGGTGCGGCCCATGCAGATGCGGGGCTCGGACATGCGGGGGTGGGTCGTGGTCGACACGGCCGTGCTGGCCGACGACGCGGTGCTGCGCCGGTGGGTCGCGATCGGCGCGCGCACGGCCGCGTCAGTGCCCGCGCGCTGACGCGCGGGAGCGCTGGTCAGCGTGTGTGCCGGGCGCCGTCAGTGCTCGGCGCGCGCGGCGGCGAGCGCCGAGCGGTAGGCCCGCTCGACCTCGTCGGCGATGCGGGGCGTGTCGAACCGTGCCGCGGCGGCGCGCTGGCGCCGGGCGATCGCGGCGCGCCCCTGCGGGTCGTCGACCCACCGGCCGAGCACGCGCGCGAACGTCGCGGTGTCGGCCGGGTCGAGCAGCTGGCGCTCGAGGCCGGCCATCGTCGTGCGGTAGCCAGGGTTGTCGCCCGCGAGGACCACGCCACGCGCGGCGGCGAGCGCCTCGACGACGGAGATGCCGAAGCTCTCGCCACCCGTCGACGGCAGCGCGACGACGTCCGCGTCGGCGAGCAGGGCGGCCTTGTCCTCCTCGGCGACGAACCCGGGCAGGTCGACGCCGGTCAGCCCTTCGCGCGCGACCGTCGCCGCGAGCTCGTCGTGCAGGGGCCCGCGCCCGGCGATCGTCAGGGTCCACGGGTTGCGGGTGCCGGCGCGCGCCATCGCGACCACCGCGTCCAGCAGCTCGCGCGGACCCTTGCGCGGCACCAGCCGCCCGAGGAACACGATGCGGACCGGGCGGTCCGCGGGCACGGGACCGGTGGCCGGGGGGAACCGCGTGACGTCGACGGGGTTGCCCAGCACGTGCGTCGGCACGCGGAACGTGCGCTGCGCGAACTGCGCCGCCGCCTGCGACGTCGCGAAGACGTGCCGGAACCGGCGCAGGCGCCGCCGCTCGAGCAGGCCGAGCGCGCGCGTGCCCGCGCTCACCCACCACGAGTGCGGGTAGATGTGGAACGTCCCGACGACCGCGGTGCCGGGTGCCGCGGCCGACACGACGCGGCCCGCGAGCACGGGGGAGTACGGCATCTGCACGTGCAGCACGTCGAACGGCACGCGCGCCAGCAGGTCGCGCACCTGCGCGCGGGACGCCGGCAGCGGCGTGTTGAGCCGGTTGCCGTTGAACGTGACGCCCACGTTGCGCCCGACGACGTGCAGCGGCAGGTCCGTGCGGCGCGTCGTGGACGCCACGTAGTGCACGTCGTGGCCGCGGCGCGTCAGCTCGGCGCCGAGGGTGAGCACGTACTGCTGCACGCCGTCGGGGCGGTCGAGGTCGTCGTCGATCACGAGGCCGACGACGAGGCGACGGTCGTCGTCACGGGGACCAGCAGCAGACGGCACCCACGCATCCTAGGGACCGGCACGCCGGCGGCGGCGTGGACCCGGGCGTGGACCCGGGCGTGGACGTGGTCGTGGACGTGGGCAGGACGCATCGACGCCCGGGGAAGATTTCGGGGCGCGCGGGGGTTCTGGCACAATGGTCCGCTGGTCTGCGGTTCACCCGCGCACATCCGCGTCGGGACCCGGAGACACCCCACCAAGGAGATCCCCGTGAAGTCTGACATCCACCCGGAGTACGTGGTCACCGAGGTCACGTGCACCTGCGGCAGCACGTTCGTCACCCGCAGCACCGTGACGAGCGGCAAGATCCACGCCGACGTCTGCAGCGCCTGCCACCCGTTCTACACGGGCAAGCAGAAGATCCTCGACACCGGCGGCCGCGTGGCCCGCTTCGAGGCCCGCTACGGCAAGAAGGCCAACTAGCACCTCCGCAGCGCCGGTGCCCGGCGCGGACGACTGCCCTCCATGGCAGTGTCCGCGAGGGCACCGGCGCTGCGTCGTCCCCGGGGTGCGTCGCGTGCCCCGTCGCACCCGCACCTGAGGGAGTCCCGTGAGCGAGCAGTTCGCCGCCGCGCAGGCGCTGCTCGCCGAGCACGCGCAGATCGAGGCACAGCTCTCGGACCCCGCGGTGCACGCCGACGCGGGGCGCGCCCGCACCCTCGGCCGCCGGTACGCCGAGCTCGGCCGGGTCGCGCAGGCCTACCGGGCGTGGCGGTCGGCATCCGACGACGCGGCGGCCGCCGCCGAGCTCGCGGACGAGGACGCGACGTTCGCCGCCGAGCTCCCCGCGCTGCGGGCCGCCGCCGACGAGGCCGCCGCGCGCCTGCGCGAGGTCCTGATCCCGCGGGACCCCGACGACGCGCGCGACGTGATCCTCGAGATCAAGGCCGGCGAGGGCGGCGAGGAGTCGGCGCTGTTCGCGGGCGACCTGCTGCGCATGTACCTGCGGTACGCCGAGCAGCAGGGCTGGACGACGCAGGTGCTCGAGTCCACGCCCTCGGACCTCGGCGGCTTCAAGGACGTCCAGGTCGCGGTCAAGTCGCGCGGGAGCGTCGCGCCCGAGGACGGCGTGTGGGCGCACCTGAAGTACGAGGGCGGCGTGCACCGCGTGCAGCGCGTGCCCGTCACGGAGTCGGCCGGGCGCATCCACACGTCGGCCGCGGGCGTGCTCGTCTTCCCGGAGGCGGACGACGAGGGCGAGGTCGAGATCGACCCGAACGACCTGCGGATCGACGTCTACCGCTCGTCCGGCCCCGGCGGGCAGTCGGTCAACACGACCGACTCGGCCGTGCGCATCACGCACGTGCCCACGGGCAGCGTCGTGTCGATGCAGAACGAGAAGTCCCAGCTGCAGAACCGCGAGCAGGCGATGCGCGTGCTGCGCGCGCGGCTGCTCGCGGCACGCCAGGAGGAGGCCGCGGCCGCGGCGAGCGAGGCGCGGCGCAGCCAGGTGCGCACGGTCGACCGCTCCGAGCGCATCCGCACGTACAACTTCCCGGAGAACCGGATCGCGGACCACCGCACGGGCTACAAGGCGTACAACCTCGACGCGGTCCTCGCGGGCGACCTCGGGCCCGTCATCGCGTCCGCGATCGAGGCCGACGAGGCCGCGCGGCTCGCCGAGGCGGGCGCGTGAGCACCCCGGCCCCCGGCTCCGCGGGCGCGGACCGCGCGCCCGGCGTGCGCACGCTCGTGGAGGCCGCCGTGCGCGTGCTCGACGAGGCCGGCGTGCCGTCGCCGCGCGTCGACGCGGTCGCGCTCGCGGCGTACGCGCTCGGGCTGCCGCGTCTCGAGCTCGCGCTCGCACCCGACCCGGCGCCCGCCGGGTTCGTCGAGGAGCTCGCGGAGCTCGTCGAGCGGCGACGCCGGCGCGAGCCGCTGCAGCACATCGTCGGGCACACCGTGTTCCGGTACCTCACGCTGCGTGTCGAGCCGGGCGTGTTCGTGCCCCGGCCCGAGACCGAGGTCGTCGCGCAGGTCGCGATCGACGAGGCCGCGCGCCTCGTCGCCGCGGGTGCGACGCCCGTCGTGGTCGACCTGTGCTGCGGGACCGGCGCGATCGCGCTGTCGGTCGACACCGAGGTGCCCGGCGCGCACGTGGTCGCGGTCGACCTGTCGCCTCAGGCCGTCGGGCTCACGCGCGCCAACAGCGGCGCGGTGGGCACCCGCACGCTGCGCGTCGAGCAGGGCGACGTGCGCGACCCCGACCTGCTGGCGGACCTCGTCGGGAAGGTCGACGTGCTCGTCTCCAACCCGCCCTACGTCCCGCCCGACGCGGTCCCGCGCGAGCCCGAGGTCCGCGACCACGACCCGGACCTGGCGCTCTACGGCGGTGGTGCCGACGGCCTCGACGTGCCGCGCGCCGTGCTCGCCGCCGCCGCGCGGCTCCTGGTCCCGGGCGGCCTGCTCGTGATGGAGCACGCCGAGGTGCAGGACGCCGAGGCGCGCGCCGCGGCGGACCGGACCGGCGCGTTCGTCGACGTCGGCACGCTGCCGGACCTCACCGGACGGCCCCGGATGCTCGTCGCACGTCGGAAGGCACCGTCGCACGTGGAAGGATCGCACCCGTGACCGCGCGCACCCTGTCTGCTCACGACCCCGCGACGTGGGGACCGGCGATCGACGAGGCGGTGGACGTCGTCGCGAACGGCGGGCTCGTCGTCCTGCCGACCGACACCGTCTACGGCATCGGCGCGGACGCGTTCTCGCCGCCCGCGGTGCAGGCGCTGCTCGACGCCAAGGGGCGCGGCCGGCAGATGCCGCCGCCCGTCCTCATCGGTGACGTGCGCACGCTCGACGGGCTCGCGACCGACGTCCCCGCGCACGCGCGGCTGCTCGCGGAGGCGTTCTGGCCCGGCGGGCTGACGATCATCGTGCGTGCGCAGCCGTCGCTCGCGTGGGACCTGGGCGAGACGCACGGCACCGTCGCGCTGCGCGTGCCCGACCACCCGGCCGCGCGTGCGCTGCTGCGCCGCACCGGCCCGCTGGCCGTGTCCAGCGCCAACCGCACCGGCCAGGACGCCGCGCTGAGCGCCGCCGACGCGTACCGCATGCTCGGCGACCGGGTGCGCGTGTACCTCGACGCGGGCACGTCGCCGGGGCAGGTGGCGTCGACGATCGTCGACGCGACCACCCCCGGGCTGCGCGTCGTGCGGCAGGGGGCGATCTCGCTCGCCGCGCTCAACGAGGTCGCGCCCGTGCGCGGCACGGACGGGCTCCTGCCCGACGAGGTCGTGCCCGACGAGGGCGGTCCGGACGAGGGCGTTCCCGACGAGGCTCCTGGTGACCCGGAGGGCGCCGACCGGCCCGCCACGGGGGACGGTGCCGCCGGGTGAGGGTCTACCTGCTCGTCGGCCTGGTGGCCGCCGCGGTCGCCTACCTCATGACGCCGCTCGCCCGCTGGTGCGCGCTGCGCTGGGGCGCGATCACCGCGGTGCGCGACCGCGACGTGCACGCGGTGCCGACGCCGCGGCTCGGCGGGCTGGCGATGTTCCTCGGCGTGGTCGTGACGATCGTCGTGGCCAGCCGCCTGCCGTTCCTCGAAGGGGTGTACGACAACCCGCGCGCGCTCGTCGGGATCGTCGGGGGAGCGGGGCTCGTCGTCGCGCTCGGGGTCGCGGACGACATCTGGGACCTCGACTGGCTCACCAAGCTCATGGGTCAGGTGCTCGCCGCGGGCTTCCTCGCCTGGCAGGGCGTGCAGCTCTACCAGCTGCCGATCGGCGGGGTCACCGTGAGCTCGGGGCGCATGTGGACGTTCCTCACCATCGTGATCGTCGTGGTCGCGATGAACGCCGTGAACTTCGTCGACGGGCTCGACGGCCTCGCCGCGGGCGTGCTGGCCATCGGCGGCGGCGCGTTCTTCCTGTACTGCTACCTGCTCACGCGCGCGACGTCGGGCGACTACGCGAGCCTGTCCGCGCTCGTCCTCGCGGCGCTCGTGGGGGCGTGCGTCGGGTTCCTGCCGCACAACCTGTACCCCGCGCGCATCTTCATGGGGGACTCCGGCTCGATGCTGCTCGGGTTCGTGCTCGCCGCCGCGGCGATCATCGTGACCGGCCAGATCGACCCCGAGCAGGTGTCCCGCCGGCAGTCGTTCCCCGCGTTCCTGCCGATCCTGCTGCCCATCGCGGTCCTGCTGCTGCCCCTGCTCGACATGGGGCTGGCGATCATCAGACGCACCATCCAGGGCAAGTCCCCGTTCCACCCCGACCGCCTGCACCTGCACCACCGGTTGCTCGCCCTCGGGCACAGCCACCGTCGCGCGGTGGCGATCATGTACCTGTGGACGGCCGTCTTCGCCTACGGCGTGGGCGCGCTCGTCCTGTTCTCGACGACGACCGTGCTGTGGATCTTCCTCGCCGCCGTCGTCGTCGCCGTCCTGCTGACCATCGGGCCGCTGCGCGGCCGGTCGCACCGCACCACACCGGTAGGAACCGCATGAGCGAGCCGACGAGCCCCGACCACGACGACGTCCCCGGCGCGCCGGGGGTCGAACCCGCGCCCAGCGGGCCCGCGCACCACGACAGCTCCGCCGAGGAGGTGTTCCGCACGTCGCTGCGCACGGTGCTCTGGCTGCTGGGCGCCCTGCTCGTGGTCGGCGTCGGGGTCGGGTGGCTCGTCGCGGGTGCGCCGGGCGTCTGGGGCGCGCTGATCGGCGTGGGGCTCGCGCTCGTGTTCTCCGGCACGACCATCGTCGCGATGCTGCGCACCGCGCACTCGAGCGCGCAGACCATGGCCGCCGTGGTGATGGGCACATGGCTCGCGAAGGTGCTCGTCGTCATCGTCGTGCTCGCGGTCCTGCGGGACCAGGACTTCTACTCGCGCGGCGTGCTCGCGGTCGTCCTGCTCGCCGGCGTGCTCGGCTCGGCCTACCTGGACTACCGCGCGGTGTCCCGCGCGCGCATCCCGTACGTCGACCCGGCATCGTCCGGTACGACGACGCCGGATTCGTAGGACGACGGTCCCGGACCTCGGCCCTTCCACCGTCGCCGATGGGTTAGGCTTCCCACCGACCCCGACGGCCGACGCCGATCGCGTGCCCGCGACGATGCCCGGCACCGGCGCCAACGACCTTCCAGGAGCGCACCCTGTCCAGCCTCGCGACCCTCATGCCACTCGCGTCCGACGAGGGAGGCAGCGGCTTCCACGCGCCGTCGATCGCGGACTTCTTCCCGCCGCCGGTGCTGTGGGAGGGGACGATCTTCGAGTTCAACCGGATCCAGCTGGTCCGGCTGATCGCGGCCGTCGCGATCGTGCTCGTGTTCGTGCTCGCGGCGCGTCGCGCCCGGCTCGTCCCCGGCCGGTTCCAGAACGTCGTCGAGATGGGCATGGACTTCGTCCGGGTGCAGGTCGCCGAGCAGATCCTCGGCAAGGAGCGCGCGCGTGAGCACACCGCGCTGCTGACCACGATGTTCTTCGCGATCCTCGCGTTCAACCTCACGAGCGTCGTGCCCGGCCTGAACATGGCCGGGACCGCGCTGATCGGCCTGCCGCTGCTGCTCGCGGCCTGGGCCTACGTGCGGTACCTCTCGGCGGGTGTGCGGGCGCAGGGCCTCGGCGGCTTCCTCAAGGCGAGCCTGTTCCCCCCGGGCGTGCCGTGGTTCATGTACGTGCTGCTCACGCCGATCGAGTTCCTGACCGTGTTCATCCTGCGGCCCGCCACCCTGGCGATCCGACTCATGGCGAACATGGTCGCCGGGCACCTCATGCTGGTGCTCTGCTTCTCGGCCACGCAGTACTTCCTGTTCGACGCCACCGGCGTCATGAAGACGTTCGGCGCGTTGACGTTCGCGGCCGGCTTCGCGATGACGCTCTTCGAGATGTTCGTCGGGGCGCTGCAGGCCTACATCTTCGTCGTCCTCACCGCGGTCTACATCAGCCTGTCGGTCGAGGAAGAGCACTGACCCTCATCCCACCCCCTCGGGGCGCCGTCACGGTCCCCGCCATGCACGAGTAGCCGGCCGACCGGTCGGGTACCCAACGGAAGGAACGAGCAATCGTGGTTCTTGCGGAGACCATCCTCGCGGCCGAGAACGCTGTCTCGGGCAACCTCGCGACCGTCGGCTACGGCCTCGCGGTCATCGGCCCCGGCATCGGCCTGGGCATCCTGATCGGCAAGACGATCGAGGGCATCGCGCGTCAGCCCGAGGTCGCCGGCCAGCTGCGCACGACGATGTTCATCGGTATCGGCTTCGTCGAGGTCCTGGGCCTGCTCGGCCTCATCACCGGGTTCCTCTTCCCGTGAGCGCGGCCGCGATCACCGCGGCTGTCGTGACGGCCGCGGAGAGCTCGGAGGAGATCAAGGGCATCCAGCTCCTCCTGCCCGAGGCCTACGACATCTTCTGGTCGGCCGTGGTCCTGCTGCTCATCGCGATCCCGTTCTTCAAGTTCGCGCTCCCCGCCCTGCAGAAGGTGCTGGACGAGCGGACCGCGAAGATCGAGGGTGGCCTGGCCAAGGCGGAGCAGGCGCAGGCCGAGGCCGCTGCGGCGCTCGACGAGTACCACCAGCAGCTGGCCGAGGCCCGCGCCGAGGCCGCGCGCATCCGTGAGGACGCACGCGCCGAGGGCGGCCAGATCGTCGCCGAGCTGCGCACCCGCGCCCAGGACGAGGCCGCGCGCATCGCCGAGACCGCGCAGCGCCAGATCGAGGCCGAGCGTCAGCAGGCCGCGGTGCAGCTGCGCACGGACGTCGGTGCGCTCGCGACCGAGCTCGCCTCCAAGATCGTCGGCGAGTCGCTCGAGGACGAGGTGCGGCGCTCGCGCGTCGTCGACCGGTTCCTCGACGAGCTCGAGGCGACCACGGCGACGAGCGGCAAGGGGGCCTGATGCGCGGGACCTCTCGCGCGTCGCTGGCGGCGGTCGAGGAGCGGTTCGAGCCGGTTCTCGCCGCCGCCGGGGCACAGGCGTCGGACCTGGGCGAGCAGCTGTTCGCGCTCGTCGACGCGCTCGACTCCTCGGGCTCGTTGCGTCGCGTGCTCGGTGACCCGTCGATCGACGGCGAGGCCAAGGCCGAGCTCGTCGCGCGGCTGCTGTCGTCCGCGGACCCGCGCGTCGTCGCGGTGGCGCAGGACGCGGTGCGTCAGCGCTGGTCGGCGGACGCCGACCTGGGCGACGCGCTCGAGCGGCTCGGGTTCTCCGCGGTCCTCGCACGTGCCGAGAACGACGGCACGCTCGCGGGGGTCGAGGACGAGCTGTTCCGGCTGACGCGCGCGCTCGCCGGTCAGCGCGAGGTGCGCCGGACGCTGTTCGACGCGGCGTTCCCGGGCGCGGCACGTGCCGACCTCGTGGACCGCATCCTCGCGGGCCGCGCGAGCGAGGTGACCGCGATCATCGCGCGTCGCGCCGCGTTCGCACCCCGGGGCCGCCGCTACGTGGCGACGCTCGGCCGCATCGCCGACCTCATCGCCGAGCGCCGCAGCCGCGAGGTCGCGACGGTCACCAGCGCGACCGAGCTCAGCGCCCCGCAGCGTGACCGCCTGGCGCAGATCCTGCACCAGGCGTACGGCCGCGACGTGCAGCTCAACGTCATCGTGGACCCGCACGTGCTCGGTGGTCTGCGCATCCAGGTGGGCGCGCAGGTGGTCGACTCGACCGTGCTGTCCCGCCTCGCCGACGCCCGACGACGACTCGCCGGCTGATCCGGCACCCCAGAACGCTGAGCCTGCACCGGCAGGCCCATGACAGGAGAGAGCAATGGCTGAGCTGACGATCCGGCCGGAGGAGATCCGCGCCGCGCTGGACAGCTTCGTGAAGAGCTACGAGCCCTCGGGCGCCGTCGCGGAAGAGGTCGGCCGGGTTTCCCTGGCGGGCGACGGCATCGCGCAGGTCGAGGGCCTGCCCGGCGCGATGGCGAACGAGCTGCTGCGCTTCGAGGACGGCACGCTCGGCCTCGCGCTCAACCTCGACGTGCGCGAGATCGGCGTCGTCGTGCTGGGTGAGTTCTCCGGCATCGAGGAGGGCCAGGAGGTCCGCCGCACGGGCGAGGTCCTCTCGGTCCCCGTCGGTGACGGCTACCTCGGCCGCGTGGTGGACCCGCTCGGCCAGCCGATCGACGGCCTGGGCGAGATCGAGGTCGAGGCGCGCCGTGCGCTCGAGCTGCAGGCGCCGGGCGTGATGGCGCGCAAGTCCGTGCACGAGCCGCTGCAGACCGGCATCAAGGCGATCGACTCGATGATCCCGATCGGCCGCGGTCAGCGCCAGCTGATCATCGGCGACCGCCAGACCGGCAAGACGGCGATCGCGATCGACACGATCATCAACCAGAAGGCCAACTGGGACTCGGGCGACCCGACCCAGCAGGTCCGCTGCATCTACGTCGCGATCGGCCAGAAGGGCTCGACGATCGCCGCGGTGCGCGGCGCGCTCGAAGAGGCCGGTGCGCTCGAGTACACGACCATCGTCGCGGCGCCCGCGTCCGACCCGGCGGGCTTCAAGTACCTCGCGCCCTACACCGGCTCGGCCATCGGCCAGCACTGGATGTACGGCGGCAAGCACGTCCTCATCGTGTTCGACGACCTGTCGAAGCAGGCCGAGGCGTACCGCGCCGTGTCGCTCCTCCTGCGTCGCCCGCCGGGCCGCGAGGCGTACCCCGGTGACGTCTTCTACCTGCACTCCCGGCTGCTCGAGCGTTGCGCCAAGCTCTCGGACGAGCTGGGCGCGGGCTCGATGACGGGTCTGCCGGTCATCGAGACCAAGGCGAACGACGTCTCGGCGTACATCCCGACGAACGTCATCTCGATCACCGACGGCCAGATCTTCCTCCAGTCGGACCTGTTCAACGCGGACCAGCGTCCCGCGGTCGACGTCGGCATCTCGGTGTCGCGCGTCGGTGGTGCGGCCCAGGTCAAGGCGATGAAGCAGGTCTCCGGCACGCTCAAGCTGGACCTCGCGCAGTTCCGCTCGCTCGAGGCGTTCGCGATGTTCGCGTCGGACCTCGACGCGACGTCGCGCGCCCAGCTGGCCCGTGGCTCGCGCCTGACCGAGCTGCTCAAGCAGCCGCAGTACACGCCGTACCCGGTCGAGGACCAGGTCGCGTCGATCTGGGCCGGCACCAAGGGCCACCTGGACGACGTGCCGATCGAGGACGTCAAGCGGTTCGAGTCCGAGCTGCTCGACCACCTGCGCCGTAACACGGACGTGCTCACGACGATCGCCTCGACGGGCAAGCTCGGCGACGAGACCGAGCAGCAGCTCGCGTCCGCGGTCGAGCAGTTCCGCGGGGGCTTCCTCAAGTTCGACGGGACGCCGCTCGTCGGCGGTGCCGAGGAGGACGCCGAGGTCGAGGTCGAGCAGGAGCAGATCGTCCGGCAGAAGAAGGCCTGAGCATGGCCGGTTCGCAGCGCGTCTACAAGCAGCGCATCAAGTCCACCCAGTCGCTCAAGAAGATGTTCCGGGCGCAGGAGCTCATCGCTGCGTCCCGCATCGGCAAGGCCCGCGACCGGGTGGCCCTGGCGTCGCCGTACTCGCGGGCGATCACGCGTGCCGTCTCGGCCGTGGCCACCCACTCGGACGTGACGCACCCGTTCCTCGCGAGGCGGACCGACACCAACCGCGTGGCCGTGCTGCTCGTCGCGTCGGACCGCGGCATGGCGGGCGCCTACTCGGCGACCGTCATCCGCGAGACGGAGCGGCTCATCGAGCAGCTGCGCGACGAGGGCCGCGAGGTCGACCTGTACGTCTCGGGTCGCCGCGCGGTGAGCTACTACACGTTCCGCCAGCGTGAGCTGGCGGGGCGGTGGGTCGGCCAGTCCGACGCCCCGCAGCTCGAGACGGCACGGGAGATCGCCGACACGCTCCTGGAGCGGTTCGGCGCCCCGGCCGACGAGGGCGGCGTGGCCGAGGTGCACGTCGTGTACACGCAGTTCGTCAACATGGTCACGCAGCGGCCCCGGGTCATCCGGCTCCTGCCGCTCGAGGTCGTGGAGGGTGTCGCGCCCGCCGGCGACGGCGGTCCGCTCCCGCTGTACGACTTCGAGCCGGACCCGGAGACGGTGCTCGACGCGCTGCTGCCGCGCTACTTCCGCGCCCGGATCTTCGCGAGCCTGCTGCAGGCCGCGGCGTCCGAGCTCGCCGCGCGTCAGCGGGCCATGCACACCGCGACCGACAACGCGGAGGACCTCATCCGCACGTACACCCGACTGGCCAACCAGGCCCGTCAGGGCGAGATCACGCAGGAGATCAGCGAGATCGTCTCGGGCGCCGACGCGCTCGCCTCGGCCTCCTGAGCCACGACCGACCGAAGACCACGCCGGGGTCGACCACCCCGGGACGAGAAAGCAGGCCAGACATGACCGCCACCACCGTCGACGAGACGGCCGCCGCCGCCGGCACGCCCGGCGTCGGTCGCGTCGCCCGCGTCATCGGCCCCGTCGTGGACATCGAGTTCCCGGCGGACCAGATCCCCGAGATCTACAACGCCCTGACGGTCGACATCGACCTGTCCGGCCAGGGTGAGGGCGAGGGCGAGGGCACGCTGCGCATGACGCTCGAGGTCGCGCAGCACCTCGGCGACTCGCTCGTGCGCGCCATCGCGCTGAAGCCGACGGACGGCCTCGTCCGTGGCGCCCAGGTGACCGACACCGGTGCCCCGATCTCGGTGCCCGTCGGCGACGTGACCAAGGGCAAGGTCTTCAACGTCACGGGTGACGTGCTGAACCTGGCCGAGGGCGAGACGCTCGAGATCACCGAGCGCTGGCCCATCCACCGCAAGCCCCCGGCCTTCGACCAGCTCGAGTCGAAGACGCAGATGTTCGAGACCGGCATCAAGGTCATCGACCTGCTCACGCCGTACGTGCAGGGCGGGAAGATCGGCCTGTTCGGTGGTGCGGGCGTCGGCAAGACGGTCCTCATCCAGGAGATGATCCAGCGCGTCGCGCAGGACCACGGTGGTGTGTCGGTGTTCGCGGGCGTCGGTGAGCGCACGCGTGAGGGCAACGACCTCATCGTCGAGATGGAGGAGGCGGGCGTCTTCGACAAGACGGCCCTCGTCTTCGGCCAGATGGACGAGCCGCCGGGCACGCGTCTGCGCGTGGCCCTCTCGGCGCTGACGATGGCGGAGTACTTCCGCGACGTGCAGAACCAGGACGTACTGCTGTTCATCGACAACATCTTCCGGTTCACGCAGGCCGGTTCCGAGGTGTCGACGCTGCTCGGCCGCATGCCGTCCGCGGTGGGCTACCAGCCGAACCTGGCCGACGAGATGGGCCTCCTGCAGGAGCGCATCACCTCGACCCGCGGTCACTCGATCACGTCGCTGCAGGCCATCTACGTGCCGGCGGACGACTACACCGACCCGGCCCCGGCCACGACGTTCGCGCACCTCGACGCGACCACCGAGCTCAGCCGTGAGATCGCCTCGCGCGGTCTGTACCCCGCGGTCGACCCGCTGTCGTCGACGAGCCGCATCCTCGACCCGCGTTACGTGGGCCAGGAGCACTACGACGTCGCGACGCAGGTCAAGTCGATCCTGCAGCGCAACAAGGAGCTCCAGGACATCATCGCGATCCTCGGTGTCGACGAGCTGTCGGAGGAGGACAAGACCGTCGTCGCGCGGGCGCGTCGCATCCAGCAGTTCCTGTCGCAGAACACCTACATGGCCGAGAAGTTCACGGGTGTCGTGGGCTCGACCGTGCCGGTGTCCGAGACGGTCGAGGCGTTCAAGAAGATCGCCGCGGGCGAGTTCGACCACATCGCCGAGCAGGCGTTCTTCAACATCGGTGGTCTCGAGGACCTGGAGAAGAACTGGGCCCGCATCCAGAAGGAGTACGGGGTCTGATGGCGGCCACGCTCGAGGTCGACCTGGTCGACGCGGTGGGCAAGGTCTGGTCGGGCCGGGCCCGCCAGGTCTCGGCCCCCGCGGCCGACGGGGAGATCGGCATCCTCGCGGGGCACACGCCGATCCTCTCGGTGCTCCGCGCGGGTGAGGTGCGGGTGCGCACCGAGGGCGAGGGTGTGCTCTCGTGGCACGTCGACGGGGGCTTCCTGTCCGTCGACTCGGACACGGTCACGATCGTCGTCGACGCGCTGAGCGACTCGACGTCCTCGTCCCACTGAGGCCGGCCGCGTGCACGGGGGCGTCGTCGTCGCAGTCGTGACGGTGGTGCTGCTCGCGCTCGTGACGGCTGCCCTGTGGCTCTCGCGACGGCACACGCTCGACCGTCGCGTGGGGTCCTTCCGCTGCGCGCTGCGCCACGGCACCCGCTGGCCGGGTGGCGTGGCGCAGTACGGCGCGGCGTCCCTGTACTGGTGGCGCTCGTGGTCGTTGGCCCCGCGGCCCGCGCGGCGGTGGGAGCGCGAGTCCCTCGCGGTCGTCGCCAAGCGCCAGGCCGACGTGCCCGGTGCGCCCGGCGACCTCGTCGTGACGTGCCGGTCCCGGTCCGCCGGGCGGCCGGTCGAGTTCGAGCTGCTGCTGTCCGCGGACGCGTACGCGGGCCTCACCTCCTGGATCGAGGCGACGCCGTCGCGCGTCGGCTCGGTCATCTGACCCCCTCGTCCGGGAGGATCCTCGCGTGCGTCTCGTCGTCGCGTCCTGCGCCGCCCGCTACACGGGCCGGCTGTCGGCCCACCTGCCTCGCGCGACGCGTCTGCTCGTCGTCAAGGCGGACGGCAGCGTGCTGCTGCACTCCGACGGCGGCTCCTACAAGCCGCTGAACTGGATGAGCCCGCCGTGCTCGCTGGCCGTGGGCGAGCCGGACGACGAGTCGCGCGCCGCGGGGGTCACGCAGGTCTGGACCGTGCAGCACCAGAAGTCCGACGACCGGCTCGAGATCGAGCTGTTCGACGTGCTGCACGACAGCGCGCACGAGCTCGGGGTGGACCCGGGCCTCGTCAAGGACGGCGTGGAGGCGCACCTCCAGGAGCTCCTGGCCGCCCAGATCGGCCTGCTCGGCGACGGGCACGTGCTGGTGCGCCGCGAGTACCCCACGGCGATCGGCCCGGTGGACATCCTCGCGAAGGACCCCGCGGGCGGGTCGGTCGCGATCGAGATCAAGCGCCGCGGCGACATCGACGGGGTCGAGCAGCTCACGCGTTACCTCGAGCTGCTCAACCGCGACCCGCTGCTCGCGCCCGTGCGGGGCGTGTTCGCGGCGCAGGAGATCAAGCCGCAGGCGCGCGTGCTCGCCACCGACCGCGGCATCGCGTGCCTGACGCTCGACTACGACGCGATGCGCGGCGTCGACGACGTGGACTCCCGGCTCTTCTGACCCCGCGACCGCCGTCGGTCCGCGATGATGACGGCATGACCGGCACCGCTCCCGACCTGGACGTCCGTCGCGCGGCGGGCGTCGTCTGGCGCGCGCTCGTGCTGTGCTGGGTGCTCGGCGTGGTGCTCGCGCTCGTGACGGGCGCGGGCGGGCTGGGGGTCGGGCTGGTCTCGTACGCGGTGGTGCTCGGGGCCGTCCCCGTGCTCGTCGTCGGGGGGACGGGGGCGATGCTGGTCGAGCACCGGCTGGTCGACGCCGGACCCGCGCACCGCGCCGCGGTGTACGGGGCGCTCGGCGCGGGCGTCGCGCTCCTGGCCGGTCTGGTCGTGCTGCAGGCGGGTGTGGCGTCCTGGTGGGGGGTCGTCCTCGCGTCCGTCGGTGCGGCGTCCGCGGCGGGGGCGTGCGTGTGGGCCGCGTGGTCGCGGGGGCGTGGGGGACAATGACCGCGTGAGCGACCTCCCGGAGTCCGAGATCCTGCTGCGTGGCCGGGTCGTCACGCCGACGCACGTGCTCGAGGACGGGCTCCTGGTCACCCGGGGCGCGACGATCACGTGGATCGGTCCCGCGGACGAGGCGCCCGCGCCGTGGAACGAGCGCCTGCCCGAGGCGTCCGACGACATCGTGCTGCCCGGTCTGGTCGACGTGCACTGCCACGGCGGTGGCGGTGCGAGCTTCCCGGACGCGACGACGGCGGAGCAGGTCGCCACCGCGGCGCACGAGCACCTGCGCCACGGGACGACGACGCTCGTCGCGTCGTTGGTGACGGCTCCGCCGGACGTCCTGCTCGCGCGCACGGCTCTGCTCGCGGACGCGGCCGACGCCGGCGTCGTCGCGGGCATCCATCTCGAGGGGCCGTTCCTGTCGCACGCACGCTGCGGCGCGCAGAACCCCGGTGACATGCTCGCGGGCGACCCGGCGCTGGTCGACGCGGTGGTCCAGGCCGCGCGCGGGCACCTGGTGACGATGACGGTCGCGCCCGAGGTCGTCGGTGTGCACGCGGGACAGGGCGACGACGTGCTGGCCGCCCTGGTGCGCGGCGGCGCGCTCCCGTCGATCGGCCACACGGACGCGAGCGCGGTGCAGGTGGAGGCGGCCGTCGACCGCACGTTCGACCTGCTCGCGGCGGACCCGGCGGCGCGCTCGGGCCGGCCGACCGCCACCCACCTGTTCAACGGGATGCGCCCGGTGCACCACCGCGACCCGGGTCCGGTCCTGGCGTGCCTCGCGGCGGCGGGACGCGGTGAGCTCGTCGTCGAGCTCGTCGCGGACGGCACGCACCTGGATCCCGCGACGGTCGTGGCGGTGTTCGACCTGGTCGGTGCGGACGCGGTGGCGCTCGTGACCGACGCGATGGCGGCCGCGGGGATGGCCGACGGCGACTACCAGCTCGGGCCGATGGCGGTGCGGGTCGCCGACGGTGTGGCGCGGGTCGTCGACGGCGACGGTGAGGCGGGCGCGATCGCGGGCGGGGTCGCGCACCTGCTCGACGTCGTGCGCGCGACCGTGGCCGCGGGTGTGCCGGTGGTCGACGCGGTGCGCGCGGCGTCCCTCACGCCGGCGACGGTGCTCGGGCTGCGGGACGTGGGCGGCCTGGTGGCGGGCCTGCGGGCGGACGTCCTGGTCGTGGACGGGGACCTCACGCCGCAGCTCGTGCTGCGCGCGGGTGTGCCGGTGGACTGACCCGTCAGGCCGCGGGCTGCTGCGGACCCGGCGGGGTGGCGGGTGCGGGCACGACGCCGCCCGGGGCTGTGGGGGCGAGGCCGACGGGCGCGGCGGGGCTGCCGGCGGGCTCGTCGGCCGTGAGGTCCTTGACCTCGCTCTTGAAGATCCGCAGCGACTGCCCGACGCCGCGCGCGAGCTCGGGCAGCTTGTTCGCGCCGAACAGCAGCACGAGCACGGCTACCAGGATGACGAGGTGCCAGGCGGACAGGTTTCGCAGCACGGGCGGTTCTCCCAGCTCGGGGCTTCGTCGTCGAAGCGCTTCAACGGCCCATGGTCGCCCAGCAGGTCCGATCCGTCAACCAACGCCCGCGACGCCCGCCGTTGACCGGTGCTCCGCTCGCGGCGTTGAATTGAACCGCCTCGAACCGCCTCGAACAGGGGCGGCGACCGACGCCGACCCGTGGACGAAGGGACGCGCCATGGGCGCGTGGGCGGACGCGCTGCGGGCCGGTGCGACGCCGGACCGGCCGCCCGCGGACCTGCCGGACGGCACGCGCGGCGCCTGGCTCGTCGACCCCTACGGTCACCGCTGGCTCGTGCGGAGCGCCGTCACGGCGTGAGCTCGACGGTCGCGAGGCGGGCCGCGCCGACGAGCACGAGCCGGACGTCGCCGAGCGGCGTGCCGTCCGGACCGGGGTCGAGGAGGGCCTCGACCGTGCGCCAGTCCCAGCGGCCGCCGCCGGCGGGGACCTCCAGCCGCGCGACCGTGCGCCACGGCTCTTCCGTCGCCTCGTCGGCCGTGCCACCCGCCGTGCCACCCGTCGCGCGAGCCACGCCGTCGGGGATCGCGCCGCCGGCGACGCGCACCTCGACCTCGACCCGCGCGGTCCCCGGTCCGGTGCGCGCGACGACCGCCCGCACCGCGCGCGCACCGGCGAGGTCGCACGTGGACATGACCACCGACCCGCGGGCACGCCGACGCGCGACCTGGACCGCGGTGCCGCGCTCGCGCGTGCGGGCCGTGAGCTCGACGTCGTGCAGCTCGTCGGCGTCGGCCGCGCGCACCGCGCGCCCGACGAGCGCGCGCGGCGGGACGGGCTCGCCGGTGACGGTCAGCGACGCGCGCAGCGGCAGGTCGGCGGCGGACGCCCCCACGCCGAGCACGTAGGTCCCGGGTTCGACGACGAAGCGGTCGCGCGTGACGTCCCAGGTCGCGAGGCGCGCGAGGGGCACCCGCAGCTCGACGTCGCGCGTCGCGCCGGGCTCGAGCGCGACGCGTGCGTGCGCGACGAGGCGGTGGCCGTACGGCAGCCGGTGACCCGGTGCGTGGGCGTACACCTGGACGAGCTCGTGCGCGGTGCGCGTCCCGTCGTTGCGGATCGTGACGGTGAGGGCGACCTCGTCGTCGCCACCGCTCGTGCCCGCGGCGGCCCACGTGCGCGTGGTCGGCGTCACGGCGCGGTAGGCGACCTCGCCGTAGGTGAGCCCGTGGCCCAGCGCGTAGCGCGGCGCCGCGGTCGCGTACCACGTGGTGTGGTGGGCGGCGATGACGTCGTAGTCGAGCAGGTCGCCGACGTCCTCGACCCGCGCGGGCCACGCCTGGGCGAGCCTGCCGGTGGGCTCGCAGTCGCCCACCAGGACGTCGGTGAGGCCGTGCCCGAGCTCCTGCCCGCCGTGCGACGTCCACACGACGGCGTCGGCGTCGAGGTCCTCCGACAGCACGTACGGGTACGACGAGACGACGAGCAGCACGTGCCGGGCCGCCGGTGACGCGTCCGCCGCGACCCGCCAGGTGGCGAGCATGCCGGTGGGGAGCGTCAGCGCGGGGCGGTCCTGCGTCTCGCGTCCGCCCAGGTGAGGGTCGTTGCCGAGCGCGACCACCACGACGTCCGCGCCGTCGCACGCCTCGCGGACGGCGCTGGCACCCGCGCGGACGGTCTCGACGTCGAACCGCTCGGCGTGCGCGAGCGTCTCGCCGTCGGCGACGAGCGTGCCCTGCTCGTCGTGCTGCACACGCAGCCACCGGCCCGAGCCGGCGTGCTGCAGCGACCACGTGCCGTCGTCGTGCACGTGCCGGCGGAACGTCTCCTGCGCGACCCATCCGCCGACGCGGGTGGCGTCGGCGTGCGCGACCCACCGTGCGCCGGTCCACAGCAGGCCGGTCGCGGCGACCTGGAGGGTCCACAGCCCGCTCTCCCAGAGCGTCGCGTCGTGCTGCGCGGCCGCGTCGCGGGCGTCACCGTCCGCGACCAGGACGTGGCCCGCGCCCGCGGCCCGCACGGCCCGGCCGGTGCTGCTGGAGCGCAGGACGATCCGGTCCGCTCCGTCCGCGACCCGCACGTGGGCGTCGCCGAGCCGCTCACGCAGCGCGGTCGCGAGGCCGACGGTGTACGGCGGGGTGCCCGAGTACCAGTCGTGCAGCACGCGCTCGGCGAACGGTCCGACGACCGCGACGACGGCACCCGGGGCGACGGGGAGCGCGCCGGCGTTCTCGAGGACGACGACGCCGCGCGCCGCGGCCTCGCGGGCGAGCGCCCGGTGCTCGGGCAGGTCGATCGCGTCCGCGGGCACGACGAACGGGTCGAGCTCCGGGTCGAGCTCGCCGGTGCGGATCCGCATCTCGAGCTGGCGCGCGACCGCGCGGTCGATGACCGCCTCGTCGACGAGCCCCCGCTCGAGCGCCTCGTTGACGCGCCGCGTCGTCGGGCCCGCGTCGGCGTCGTTGTCGGTGAACGAGTCGATCCCGGCGCGCAGCATCGCCGCGTGCGCCTCGACGTGGTCGTCGTAGAACCGCTGGAGGTCGACCACGAAGCCGGGCGCGGCGGCGTCGGAGACCACGAACAGCTCGTCGGGCGTCGCCTCGCGCAGCAGGTCCAGCAGCTCGCCCGCGAGGTGGTTGGGGCGGCCGTCGACGAGGTTGTACGCGGCCATGACCGCGCCCGCGGCCCGTGCCCGCAGGGGGCCGGTGAATGCGGGCAGCTCGTACTCCCGCAGCACGCGCGGGCGCAGCTGCGAGCTCGTCACGGCGCGGTCGGTCTCGTTGTTGTAGCCGAACGCGTGCTTGAGCGTGGGGACGGTGCGCCAGTAGGTCGGGTGGTCGCCGCGCAGGCCGTGCGCGTACGCCGTGGCGAGCTCGGCGGTGAGGTACGGGTCCTCGGAGTAGCCCTCCTCGTTGCGGCCCCAGGCGGGGTGGCGCAGCGGGTTGACCACGGGCGCCCACACGTTGAGCGAGACGGACGGGTCGGCGGCGTGCTTGGCGCGCAGCTCGACGCCGACCGCGTCGCCGACGCGGCGCAGCAGGTCCGGGTCCCACGTCGCGGCGAGGCCCACGGGCTGCGGGAACACCGTCGCGGTGCCGAGCCAGGAGACGCCGTGCAGGACCTCGGCGCCGGTCGTGAACGCGCGCAGGCCGAGCCGCTCGACCGCGGGGCCGCGCTGGTGCAGCATCGCGATCTTCTCGTCGCGCGTGAGGCGCCCGACCAGGTCGGCCGCCCGCTCGCGCGGCGAGCGCGACGGGTCGAGGTACGGCGCACGCGGGTCGGGGGTGGTCACGTCGGGCACGGTCGCTCTCCTCCAGGCGGCACAGGGTGGCAGTCGCCGCCGGTCATTGAACCGATTCGATGGCGTGGATCACAAGTCCGGGCGGCACCGAGCGGTGCCGTGATCGCGGCAGAGCGCGCGTGATCGCCCGGACGAACCACGTTGACGTCCAGGTTTCGGACACGGAACCCGGCAACGCCGGAGGTCTCCACCCGGATCGGTGAGGATGGTTGCAATCCGACGGCATCCCGACTACGTTCCCCGTCGAACCGCTTCGACAACCGGGTCGGCGGTTCGGCGGCCGTCCGCAGCGCGTCGACTCGCGCCGATGTCTGGCCGAGCAGGTGCCTGTCTTACCCCGTGCACCGAGGCGTGCGCGGGGCTCGTCCGCATAAGGGAGTGAGGACGCTCATGAACAGCTCCACCCCTCGAACCGGCCGGCTCGCCGACGTGGAGGTCGGCCGCCGTGGGTTCCTCGGGATGATCGCCGCGGGTGCCGCGGTCGTCGGTGTGCCGTCGCTGCTGTCCGCGTGCAGCGGCGGCGGGCAGGGCGGCGCCGCCGCGCCCTCCGCGCAGGCGACCGTGTCCGCGCAGATCCTGCCCGCGTACTACCCCGTGGAGTACGCGAAGCCCGACGTCCCGGGCGTCGACGGCTCGACGCCGGGGTACACGACCATCCCGGAGTCGTTCGTGCAGTCGGTCCCCGAGCCGCCGGGCACGGGCCTGACGTTCACCGCGATGACGCCCCTGTGGGGCACCATCCCGCCGGTCCAGGGCAACAAGTACTACGAGGCGGTCAACGGCGCGCTCGGCTCGACGATCGAGTTCCGCATCTCGGACGGCAACACGTACGGCGACAAGCTCGCGACCGTGCTCGCGTCCGCGAAGGACGTGCCGGACTGGGTGTGCGTCCCGACGTGGAACATCCCGCCGCGGTTCGGCTCGGAGATCGTGCCGAACCTGTTCCAGGACCTCACGCCGTTCCTCGCGGGCGACAAGGTCAAGGACTACCCGAACCTCGCGAACATCCCCACCGCCGCGTGGAAGTTCTGCGTGTTCAACGACCGCCTCTACGGCCTGCCGTTCCCGGGCGAGCTCATCACCGACGCGACCTTCTACCGCAAGGACCTCATCGAGGCCAAGGGCATCACCGTCGACGTGCGCTCGGCGCAGGACCTGCTCGACCTCGCGAAGGAGCTCACGGGCGGCAACGTGTACGGCGCCGAGGACCTGTGGATCACCGCGACCCAGATGTTCGCGGTGCCCCCCAAGTGGACGCTCGAGGGCGACACGCTCGTCAACCGCGTCGAGACCGAGGAGTACCGCGCCGCGCTCGAGTGGACCGCGAAGCTGTTCGCGTCGGGCGCCGTCCACCCCGACGCGGTCGCCGGCAACACGGGCGAGGCGAAGACCCGGTTCCAGGGCGGGCGCTCCCTCATCGCGAGCGACGGCCTGGGCGGCTGGCACGAGGCGCTGCGCGACAACCTGGGCGCGAACCCCGACTACTGGCAGCAGCCGTTCGCGCCGATCGCGGCCGACGGCGGCACGCCCGTGCTGTTCCAGGGCAACCCGGCGAACATCTTCTCCTTCCTCAAGAAGTCCGACGACGAGGCGCGCATCACCGAGCTGCTCGCACTCGCGAACGTCCTCGCCGCACCGTTCGGCACCACCGAGTTCGACGTCATCAACAACGGCGTCGAGGGGGTGCACTACACCAAGGACGACCAGGGCGTGCCCGTACCGACCGAGCTCGCGGCGACCGAGCTGCAGCCCACGTACATGTTCCTGGTGGACCCGCCGGTCGCGCAGGCACGCGTGCAGTACCCGGGCTTCGTCGAGGCGTACAGCACGTGGATGGCGGGCGCGGCGCAGTACGTGACCGAGCCGCTGTTCTTCGCGATGCAGATCGTCGAGCCGGCGCGCTACGCGTCGATCGGCCAGCCGTTCGTCGACCTCGAGAAGGACATCGTGCGCGGCCGCAAGAAGCTCACCGACCTCGATCCCGCGGTCGAGACCTGGAAGGCGTCGGGCGGCGAGGAGCTGCGCGCGTTCTACCAGGAGATCCTGGACCAGCTGTGACGGGTGCTCGACTCACGCAGGGTGCCGCCGCCGACGAGGCGGCGGCACCTGCGGACGGCCCGACGAGCGGCCCGACGAGCGGACCGGCCGCAGGGTCGGACGCATGGACGGCCGCCAGGACGCGGGCGCCGCGCGGCCCGCGGCGGCCGGGCACCAACGTGCCGCACCGTGCGGTCCCGTGGACCACCCGGCTGCGCCGCGACCGCTCGCTGCTGCTCATGACGCTGCCCGCGATCGTGCTCCTGGTCGTGTTCGCGTACGTCCCGATGCTCGGCAACGTCATCGCGTGGCAGGACTACTCGCCCTACCAGGGCTTCGTCGCGAGCCCCTTCGTCGGCTGGGACAACTTCGTGCGGGTGTTCGACAACCCGCTGTTCCTCGACGCGGTCGAGAACACGCTCGCGATCACGCTGTTCCAGCTCGTGTTCTACTTCCCGGTCCCGATCTTCCTGGCGCTCCTGCTCAACAGCGTCGTCTCGCCGCGCGTCCGCACGGTCATCCAGTCGATCGTCTACCTGCCCCACTTCTTCTCGTGGGTGCTCGTCGTGACGATCTTCCAGCAGATCTTCGGCGGCGCGGGGCTCATCAACCAGACGCTGCGCAACAACGGCGTCGACCACGCCGTGACGTTCATGACGAACCCGGACACGTTCCTGGTGCTCATCACGTCGCAGTCGATCTGGAAGGACGCCGGCTGGGGGATCATCATCTTCCTCGCCGCGCTCAGCACGGTGCCGCCCGAGCAGTACGAGGCCGCCGTCATGGACGGCGCGAACCGCTGGCGTCGCATGTGGCACGTGACGCTGCCCGCGCTGCGGCCCGTCATCGTCCTGCTGCTGATCCTGCGCCTCGGCGACGCGCTGACGGTCGGGTTCGAGCAGCTGATCCTGCAGCGCGACGCGGTCGGTGCGCAGGTGTCCGAGGTCATCGACACCTACGTCTACTACCAGGGTGTCATCTACGGGGACTGGAGCTTCGCGGCCGCCGCGGGGCTGGTCAAGGGTGTCGTGAGCCTCGCGCTCGTCCTCGGGGCGAACAAGCTCGCGCACGTGTTCGGTGAGGCGGGGGTGTACCAGCGCGCATGACGGGGACCGGTCCGGAGATCTCAGGTCAGGCGGCGGTGCTGCCACGCGACGTCGTCGACGACGCGCGTGGCAGGAGGCCGCGCCGGCCGCGCCGCAACAAGTACCGCGCCGTGTGGGAGGAACGCCCCTCGCTCGCGGGTCAGACGACGAAGGTCGTCGTCCTCACGCTGGTCGTCCTCGCGGTGCTGTTCCCGCTGTGGACCGTCGTCGTGACGAGCCTGTCGACCACGCAGGAGTCCATCGACGCGGGCGGGCTCGTCGTCGTCCCCGGGGACCTCACGCTGCGCGCCTACACGCAGATCCTGTCGGGTGGCGTCGTGACCCGGGCCGCGCTCGTGAGCGTCGGCGTCACCGCGGTGGGCACGGTCATCTCGGTGGTCGTGTCGGTGCTCGCCGCGTACGGCCTCTCGCGCCCGGGCTCGTTCGCGCACCGGCCGATCCTGTTCGTGTTCCTCGTGACCATGTTCTTCGGTGCGGGCATGATCCCGACGTACCTGCTGGTGAGCTCGCTCGACCTGATCGACACGTACTGGGCGCTGATCCTGCCCGGCGCGGTCTCGGCGTTCAACGTCCTGATCCTGCGCAACTTCTTCATGGGCATCGACAACGCGATCCTCGACGCGGCGCGCATGGACGGCGCGGGTGACTGGCGGATCCTGCTGCGGATCGTGCTGCCCATGTCGAAGGCCGTGGTCGCCGTCGTCGCGTTGTTCTACGGCGTGGGCTACTGGAACGCGTTCTTCAACGCGATGCTCTACATCAACGACAACACCAAGTGGCCGCTGCAGCTCGTCCTGCGCTCGTACGTGCTGCAGGGCGTGACCCTGCCGGGCTCGGGCACCGGGCAGGTGGACGTCGGCGCGGGCGCCGTCACGGGTATGCCCGTGAAGATGGCCGTGATGGTGCTCGCGGTGATCCCGATCCTCGTCGTGTACCCGTTCGTCCAGCGCCACTTCACCAAGGGCGTCATCTTCGGCGCCGTCAAGGGCTGAGGCGTCGCACGTGTCGGGCGGTGACCGGCTCCGGTTCACGGGCCCCGCGCGCCGGTGGGTCGAGGCGTTCCCCGTGGGCAACGGCCGGCTCGGCGCGATGGTGCACGGCGGGGTGCGCGACGCGCGCGTGCAGGTGAACGACGCGACCGCGTGGTCCGGCCACCCGGACGGGCCGGCGCGTGCGCTCGCGGACCTGCGCGCGCGCGGCGTGGGGCCGGGCACGCTCGCGCGGCTGCGCGACGCGGTCGCCGACGGCCGGCACGACGAGGCCGCCGCGCTCCTCGGGTCCCTGCAGGGGCCGTACGCGCAGGCGTACCAGCCGTTCGCCGACCTGTGGGCCGACGTCCTTCCCGACGACGGGGGCGCCGACGACGGTGCTGCCGACGACGGTGCTGCCGACGACGGGCGCGCCGCGGACTTCGTGTACCGCGGGCGAGCCCTCGACCTGCGCGACGGCCTCGTCACCGAGCGGCTCACGACCCCGCGTGCGGGGGCGCCGGGCGAGCTCGACGTGCGGTGGTTCGCGTCCGCGCCGGACGGCTGCCTGCACGGCCGCTGGCGCGCCACGGGCACGCGGTTCACGCTGGCGCTGCGCCTCGTGGGCGCCCATCCGGGTCCCGCGGCGGTCGAGACCGACGCGGTCGGCCTCGACGCGGTCGGCCTCGACGCGGGCGACCCGGACGCGGTCGGCCCCGACGTGGTCCGCGTGCTCGTCGAGCTGCCGTTCGACGTCGCGCCGCCGCACGAGCAGGTCGTGCCGGGCGTGACGCGGCACGGACCAGCCCGCACGCTCGTCGGCGCCGCGGTCCTGCGCGTCGCGAGCGACGGACGCCTGACGTCGGCGCGGGACGGCGTGCGCGTGACCGGCGCGACGTGGGTCGAGGCCGTCCTGGCGACCGCGACGACGTCCCGCTGGCCGGACCCGGGCCCGCTGCGGGCGCCGGGCGACGCGCTCGCCGACGCGACGCGCGCCGCGAGCGCCGCGCTCGCGCGGGGGACCGCGGACGGCGACCTGGCGGAGCGTCGGCACGTGGCCGACCACCGGGCGCTCGCGGACGCGACCACGCTGTCCTTCGGGGCTCCCGTGGACCTCGTCCTGCCCGACGCGATCGACGAGGTCCGCGGCGTGCCGCTCGCGCAGCGTGCGCAGGCGGCGTTCGCGTTCGGCCGCTACCTGCTCATGGCGTCGTCGCGGCCCGGTGCGCCGCCCGTGACGCTCCAGGGGCGGTGGATGGACGAGCACCGCCCGCCCTGGTCGAGCGCGTACACCCTGAACATCAACCTGCAGATGGCCTACTGGGCGGCGGAGCCGACCGGCCTCGGGGCGTGCGTCGGGCCGCTCGTCGACCTCGTGCGGCTGCTGGCGTTCCAGGGGACGGCGGTGGCGCGCGAGCTGTACGGCTGCGACGGCTGGGTCGCGCACCACAACAGCGACGTGTGGGGCTGGGCGCTGCCGGTGGGCCGGGGTCAGGGCGACCCGGCATGGGCGGGGTGGTGGATGGGCGGCGTGTGGCTGTGCCGTCACCTGTGGGACCGCTACGCCTACTCGCTGGACGAGGACGTGCTGCGCGAGGTGTGGCCGGTGCTGCGCGGTGCGGCCGCGTTCGCGCTCGACTGGCTGGTACCCGACGGCGCGGGCGGGCTGGTCCCGAGCCCGTCGTCGTCACCCGAGAACGAGCGACTCGTCGATGGCCGGCCGGTCGCGTTGTGCGCGGGTTCGACGATGGACGTCGCGCTGGTGCGCGACCTGCTGACGCACTGCCTCGAGGCGGTCGACGTGCTCGGGCTCGACGAGCCCTTGGTGCCGCGCTGGGCGGACGCGCTCGAGCGCCTGCCGCGTCCGGGTGCCGGTGCGGGCGGCCTGCTGCGCGAGTGGCCCGACGACGCGCCCGCGCGGGACCCGCACCACCGGCACCTCTCCCACCTCGTCGGGCTGTACCCGCTCGACGAGCTCCTCGGCGACACCGCACGGTCGCCGCGGGAGCACGCGTCCGGCCCCGCCGTGCCCGGGTCCGGACGTCACGTCGCCGAGGCGGCGCGCGCGAGCCTGGACGCGCGCGGCCCCGGGTCGACCGGGTGGTCGATGGCCTGGAAGGCCGCGTTGCGCGCGCGCCTCGGCGACGGTCCCGCGCTGGAGTCGGTGCTCGCGGACGCCCTCCTGCCGGCGCGCGGCGACGGCCCGACCGCTGGCGGTCTGCTGCCGAACCTGTTCTCGACGCACCCGCCGTTCCAGGTCGACGGCAACCTCGGGCTGGTGGCCGCGATCGCGGAGGCGCTCGTGTCCGCGACGCGTACGCGCGTGCGTGTCCTGCCCGCGCTGCCATCGTCGTGGCCCGACGGCGCGGTGGTCGGCGTCCGCGCGCCGGGTGCGCTGACGCTCGACGTGCGCTGGTCGGCGGGGCGGCTCGTCGAGGTGGTCCTGCACCCGGGGCGCGACGAGGAGCGCGAGGTCGAGCACGCGGGGACGGTCCGGCGGGTGCGGCTGCGCGCGGGCCGCGCGACGCGGCTCGGGCCGGGGCTGGTGGACCGTGCGGGCTGACGCGACGGGCTCAGGGCGCGGGCGGTGCCGCGCAGCTGCCGTGCTCGAGCAGCCGCGGGGCGAGCAGCCGTGTCTCGACGGCCATGGGGCGAGCCTGCCGGTCGACGGCCATCGCGACGGCGGTGCGGCCGATCTCGACGGACGGGATGTCGATGACGGACAGCGGGACGGGCAGGTGGGCGGCGAGCCGCGTCGGGCTCACCGCGAGCACGGAGACGTCCTCGGGCACGCGCAGGCCCTCGCGGGCGAGCGCGTCGAGCACCCCGGGCAGCGCGCCCTCGTTGTGCACGACGAACGCCGTGACGCCCTCGACCTCGGCGCGCGCGCGGGCGACGGCGGCCGCGGCCTGCGGGTAGGACTCCTCGAGCGGCACCACGGTGTGCCGCACGCCGAGGCGGCCCGCCTCCTCGCGGAAGCCCTCGATGATGCGCACGGCGTAGTTGGCGCTGCGCGCGATCGCGGCCTCGCTCGCGCCGAGCAGCGCGATGCGCTGGTGGCCGTGCTCGGTCAGGTGCCGTACGGCGAGCCGGCCCGCGGCCGTGAAGTCGAGGTCGACGCACGACAGGCCCTGCGAGTCGCTGGGCACGCCGATGAGGATCGAGGGCTGGCGCAGCGCGGCGAGCACGGGCAGCCGCGGGTCGTGGCGCTCGATGTCCATGAGGACGAGCGCGTCGACGCGCGACCCGGCGGCGAGCCGGTGCACGTCCGCGACGTCCTCGTCGGTGAGGACCAGCACGTCGTCGCCGTGCTCACGGGCCCCGGCGAGCACGCCCGCGACGATCTCCATGACGGTCGCGGAGTTCGTCTCGAGCGCGCGCAGCGGGACGACGAGCCCGAGCACGTTGGTCTGGTTGGTCGCGAGCGCGCGGGCGCCCGCGTGCGGGCTGAACCCGAGCTCGCGGATCGCGCGCTCGACGCGCGCGCGGGTGGCGGCGGAGATGGGCCGCTTCCCGGAGAGCACGTAGCTGACGGTGGACGACGAGACGCCGGCGAGCTTCGCGACGTCGGCGATCGTGGCCATGCGGCGGATCCTACCGATGCCGCGGGGCGCGGTGTCGAACGTCTTCATCGTGGATCTCGACTAATCGCTTCGATTCACCCGCTCGCGGCGTCCCCGCACCAAGGCACGCGCCGGACGCCCGGTTGTGGACGCCGGTGCTCGCGCGTGGCTAGCATCATCGACGACAGCGCGTTGAAGCGCTTCGACGATCGTCGGGCGCGATGCCGACCGACATCCTCGGCGCCCCACCACCCGGCCGCGTCACCCAGCCCAGGAGGACCGCGATGACCGCCCCCACCCGCCGCGGCCTCGCGTCCCTCACCGATCGTCCCGGCGGTCGCCGGCTGCTGTACGGCGCGGACTACAACCCCGAGCAGTGGTCGCGCGCCACGTGGCGCGAGGACGCCGCGCTCATGCGCGACGCGCACGTCTCGCTCGTGACCGTCGGGGTGTTCTCGTGGTCCGTGCTGCAGCCCGCCGAGGACGCGTGGGACCTCGACTGGCTCGACGAGGTCATGGACCTGCTGCACGAGCACGACGTCGCGGTCGACCTCGCGACCCCGTCCGCGTCGCCGCCGCCGTGGCTCGCTGCGCTGCACCCCGAGACATCGGCGGTCGACGCGCGCGGCGTGCGCATGTCCGTCGGGTCGCGCAACCACTTCTGCCCGAGCGCGCCCGCGTACCGCGCGGCCGCGTTGCGTGTCGCGACCACGCTCGTCGACCGGTACGCGGGGCACCCCGCGCTCGCGATGTGGCACGTCGGCAACGAGTTCGGCCAGGAGTGCTTCTGCGACCTGTGCGCCGCGCAGCTGCGCCGCTGGCTGTCCGCCCGGTACGGCGACGTGGACGCCCTGAACGACGCGTGGGGCACGGCGTTCTGGAGCCAGCGGTACCGCACGTTCGACGAGGTCGTGCCGCCGCGCGCCGCGCCCTACCTGCACAACCCCGCGCAGCTGCTGGACTGGCGGCGCTTCACGTCCGACCAGCTGCTGGCCCTGTACCGCGAGCAGGCCGCCGTGCTGCGCGCGGGCTCCGACGCGCCGGTCACCACGAACGCCATGGGCTTCTTCGGCGGCGTCGACCAGCACTCGTGGGCCGCCGACCTCGACGTCGTGTCCGACGACCACTACGGCGACCCGCAGGACCCGACGAGCCCGGCGCGCGCGGCGCTGACGCACGACCTGACGCGCGGGGTGGCCGGTGGTGCGCCGTGGCTGCTCATGGAGCAGGCGGCGGGGGCCGTGAACTGGCGCCCGCACAACGTCCCCAAGACGACCGCGCAGATGCTGCAGGACTCGTTGCGCGCGGTCGCGCACGGCGCCGACGGCGTCTGCTACTTCCAGTGGCGCCAGTCCGCCGCGGGCGCGGAGAGCTTCCACTCGGCGCTGCTCCCGCACGCCGGGCCGGACACGCACCTGCACCGGGCGGTCCGGGACCAGGGCCGCGTGCTCGCGCTGCTGGGCGACCTGGTGGGCACCCGCGTCCCGGCGCGCGCGGCCCTCGTCTTCGACTGGCCCGCGCTGTGGGCGGGCGGGCTGCCCGCGCGGCCGTCGGACCGTCTGGACGTCGTCGCGCAGCTCGAGGCGTACCACCGCCCCCTGTGGCGCGCGGGCGTCGCGACCGACGTCGTGCCGTCGGACGCGGACCTCGACGCGTACGACCTCGTCGTCGTCCCCGCCCTGCCGCTGGTCGCGGACCGGGCGGCAGCCGCGATCGCGCACGTCCCGCGGCGGGGCGGCGTGCTCCTCGTCGGGCCGTTCAGCGGCGTGCAGGACCCGACGACGCGCGTGCGGACGGGCCCGTTCCCGGGGCCCTGGACGGACGTGCTCGGCGTCGCGGGCGAGGAGTGGCGGCCGCTGCCCGACGCGGGCGTCGCGCTGCGCAGCGCGACGTACGGCGACCACCGGGCGCACGTGTGGTCGGAGCGGCTCGAGGCGCGGGACGCGCAGGTGCTCGCGACGTACGACGGGGCGGACCTGGCGGGCGCGCCCGCGGTGACCCGCCGCGTGCTGCCTGGCGGCGGCCAGGCCTGGTACGTCTCGACGCTCCCGGACCCGGCGGTCCTGGACCGTGTCGTGCTCGACTGCGCGGCCGCCGCCGGGGTGCACGGCCCGCTGCCGCTCGTCCCCGACGGCGTCGAGGTCGCGCAGCGCGGCGACCTCGTCCTCCTGCTCAACCACGCCGGCGACGAGCGGGCGGTCGAGCTCGCGCCGGGTGCGCGCGACCTGCTCGGCGTGCCCGTCCGCGACGGCGTCCTGCGTCTGCCCTCGGGCGGGGCGGCGGTCGTCGCGGGTGTCGCGTCGGCCCCGCCCGGCTGACCCGCCCCGCCCCGACACCACCCGTCGTCCTCGACGAGAGAGAGCACTGCGATGAAGTTCACCGACGGCTACTGGCTCCCGCTGCCGGGGGTGCAGGTGCTGCGCCCCCGCGACGTCGCCGACGTGCGGGTCGACGACGACCGGCTCACGGTGTGGTCCTCGACCGCACCGCTGACGACGCGCGGCGACACCCTCAACCGCCCGCTCGTCACGGTGACGTTCACCTCGCCGCTCGACGACGTGATCGGGGTGCAGGTCGACCACCACCGCGGCGGCACGGACCGCGGCCCGCGCTTCGAGGTCGCGGGCGGCACACCGGACCTCAAGATCACGCACGAGCCGGGCACGGGCACGGCCGAGGTGCGCTCCGGCGCGCTCACGGCGACCGTGCGCACCGAGGGCGCATGGGGCGTGCAGTTCTCCGGCGGCGGGCGCGTGCTCACGTCGTCGACCCCGCGCAGCATCGGCGTCGTGACCGACGCGGTGGGTGACGCGTACGTCCACGAGCAGCTCTCGCTGGGCGTCGGCGAGCACGTGTACGGGCTGGGGGAGAGGTTCGGACCGTTCGTCAAGAACGGCCAGAGCGTCGACATCTGGAACGCCGACGGTGGCACGGCGAGCGAGCAGGCGTACAAGAACGTGCCGTTCTACCTGTCGGACGCGGGCTACGGCGTGTTCGTCGACGACCCGGGGCGCGTGTCGTTCGAGGTCGGCACCGAGGTGGTCTCCCGGACGCAGTTCTCGGTCGCGGGCCAGACCCTGCGCTACTACCTGATCTACGGGCCGAGCCCCAAGGAGATCCTGCGCAAGTACACCGCGCTCACGGGCCGCCCGGCGCGCGTCCCCGCGTGGTCGTACGGGCTGTGGCTGTCCACGTCGTTCACCACGAGCTACGACGAGGCCACGGTCACGTCGTTCGTCGACGGCATGGCGGAGCGCGACCTGCCGCTGTCCGTCTTCCACTTCGACTGCTTCTGGATGCGCGAGTTCCACTGGAGCGACTTCGTGTGGGACCCGGCGACGTTCCCGGACCCGGTGGGCATGCTGTCCCGGCTCAAGGCCCGAGGCCTGCGCATCTGCGTGTGGATCAACCCGTACATCGCGCAGCGCTCGCGGCTGTTCGACGAGGGCAGGGACCGCGGGTTCCTGGTGACGCGCGCGGACGGCTCGGTGTGGCAGACGGACATGTGGCAGGCGGGCATGGCGCTCGTCGACTTCACCAACCCGGACGCCGTGGCGTGGTTCACCGGCTACCTGCGCGAGCTGCTGGGGCAGGGGGTGGACGCGTTCAAGACCGACTTCGGCGAGCGGATCCCGACGGACGTCGTGTGGCACGACGGCAGCGACCCGCACCGGATGCACAACTACTACACGCACCTGTACAACCGTGCGGTGTTCGAGCTGCTCGAGGCGGAGCGCGGTGAGGGCGAGGCGGTGCTGTTCGCCCGGTCGGCGACGGCGGGCGGCCAGCAGTTCCCGGTGCACTGGGGCGGGGACTGCGAGTCGACGTTCGAGTCGATGGCGGAGGAGCTGCGCGGCGGCCTGTCCCTCGCCGCGTCGGGGTTCGCGTACTGGAGCCACGACATCGGCGGCTTCGAGGGCCGGCCCGACCCGGCGGTGTTCAAGCGCTGGGTCGCCTTCGGGCTGCTGTCCTCGCACAGCCGCCTGCACGGCTCGGACTCCTACCGGGTGCCGTGGGCGTTCGACGACGAGGCGGTGGACGTCACGCGCACGTTCACCCACCTCAAGCACCGGCTGATGCCGTACCTCGCGGAGCTGGGGGAGCAGGCGCACGAGCAGGGCGTGCCGGTGATGCGCCCGATGGTCCTGGAGTTCCCGACCGACCGCGGCGCGGCCACGGTCGACACGCAGTACATGCTGGGCGACTCGCTGCTCGTCGCGCCGGTGTTCTCGGCCGAGGGCGACGTGGACGTGTACGTGCCGGACGGGACGTGGACGTCGCTGCTCGACGGGTCGCAGGTCACCGGCCCGCGGTGGGTGCGGGAGGAGCACGGCTTCAGCTCGCTCCCGCTGTACGTGCGGCCCGGCACGGTGCTGCCGTTCGCCGCGCACACCGACCGGCCGGACGGCGACTGGGCGGACGGCCTGACGCTGCGTCTGTTCGACCTGCCCGACGGTCACCGCAGCCGCACGCGCGTGCCGTCGTCGTCGGGCGGCGACCCCGTGTGGTTCACGGTCGAGCGGGTCGGGGAGCGCGTGCGCGTGGTCGCGCAGGGCACGAGCGCGCCGTGGCACGTCAGCGTGGAGCGCGGGCGCGAGTCGGGTGCGGTGACGGCGAGTGCGCCCGCGGGCGTCGCGGAGGTCGTCGTGGAGCTGGCCGCCCCCCGGGGCTGAGGACGTATCGTCTCTCGACGGGCGGCCGCTGCTGGTCCGACGGCCGCTCGTCGGGTATCGTAACGATTCGATCCCGCCGGAACCGGTTCCGGCGCCCGTCCTGCGCACCACCCGTACCGCCCCCGCCCGGTCACCGCGTGGGCGCGCCCAGCCACCGAAGGACCCAGCCATGACCACGACGCGTCCGTCCGGCCGCCAGTTCCCCGCCGACTTCCTGTGGGGCTCGGCCACCGCGTCCTACCAGATCGAGGGCGCCGTCGACGTCGACGGCCGGGGCCCGTCGATCTGGGACACGTTCTCCCGCACGCCCGGCAAGGTGCTGGGCGGCGACACCGGCGACGTCGCCGCCGACCACTACCACCGCGTCGAGCAGGACGTCGCGCTCATGGCCGAGCTCGGCCTCGAGGCGTACCGCTTCTCGCTGGCGTGGCCGCGCATCCAGCCGACGGGCTCGGGGGAGTTCAACGAGGCCGGCCTCGCGTTCTACTCCGACCTCGTCGACCGGCTCATCGCCGCGGGCATCAAGCCCGTCGTCACGCTGTACCACTGGGACCTCCCGCAGCCGCTCGAGGACGCGGGCGGCTGGGCCAACCGCGAGACCGCGCTGCGCTTCGAGGAGTACGCGCGCAAGGTCGCCGAGGTGCTGGGCGACCGCGTGCACCTGTGGACGACCCTCAACGAGCCGTGGTGCTCGGCGTTCCTCGGCTACGCGAGCGGCGTGCACGCCCCCGGCGTGACGGACGACGAGAAGGCGCTGCGCGCCGTGCACCACCTCAACCTCGCGCACGGCCTCGCCGCACGGGCGATCAAGGACGTGCTCGGCGAGGACACGCCCATCTCCATCACGCTCAACCTGCACGTGACGCGCGCCGCGAGCGACGACCCCGCGGACGTCGAGGCCAAGCGCCGCATCGACACCATCGCCAACGAGGTGTTCCTGCGCCCCGTGGTGGACGGCGAGTACCCCAAGGAGGTGTTCGCGGACACGGAGTCGATCACCGACTGGTCGTTCGTGCTCGACGGGGACCTCGACCTCATCAAGGTGCCGCTCGCCCTGCTCGGCGTGAACTACTACTCCACCGGCCGGGTCCGGTACGGCACGCCGCCGGTCGGCGACGGCAAGCCCGGCCCGGACGGCCACCGCTCGTCGGTCCACTCGCCGTGGGTCGGTGCGACCCACTCCGAGTGGCTCCCGCAGCCCGGCCCGCACACCGCGATGGGCTGGAACATCGAGCCCGAGGGTCTCGTCGAGCTGCTCGTCGAGCTGCACGAGCGCTACCCGAACCTGCCGCTCGCCGTCACCGAGAACGGCGCCGCGTTCTACGACACCGTCGACGAGGACGGTCGCGTGCACGACGTCGAGCGCGTCGCGTACCTGCACGACCACATCGACGCCGTCGGCGAGGCCATCGACAAGGGCGTGGACGTCGTCGGGTACTTCGTCTGGTCGTTCCTGGACAACTTCGAGTGGGCCTACGGCTACGACCGTCGGTTCGGTGTCGTGCGCGTCGACTACGACACGCTCGAGCGCACGGTCAAGGACTCGGGTCGCTGGTACGCCGAGCTCGTGCGCACCCGCACCATCCCGACGATCGAGTCGGCCGCGACGCTCTGACGTCGGCTCGACCCGGTCGAGCCACCTCGTCACCCCGAGCCACCCGTGCCCGGCGGCGCAGCACGCGCCGCCGGGCACGCTCGTCGTCGGGCTCGTCGTCGGGCTCGTCGTCGGGCTCGTCGTCGGGCTCGTCGTCGGGCTCGTCGTCACGATTCGTCGTCCCGTGCGCGCATCGGGGAGGATCGGCTCATGGCCCGCCGCTCGACCAAGCGCCCCTACGGCGCCGAGCACGTCCCGCTCGACGTGCACCGGGCCACGGGCGGGCGCACGGTCCAGGACGGACCGGACGGGGAGTGGGTCGTGCAGCGGGTGCGCGGCGGCGAGCGCGACTACCGCTGCCCGGGCTGCGACCAGCCGGTCCCCGCGGGCACGGCGCACGTCGTCGCGTGGCGGACCGACGACTGGCGCGGTGCCGGCGTCGAGGACCGGCGGCACTGGCACGCGGCGTGCTTCGAGGCGCGCGGCCGCCGCGGCCCGACGACGCGTGGCGCCGCCCGTCGCCCGACGAGGGGGGCGTGACGTGACCGCGGGCCCCGCCGCGACCTGGCCCACGCGCGCGCCGCGCCTGCTCGCGACCGACCTCGACGGCACGCTGCTCGACCCGGCGGGCGCCGTGTCGCCGCGGACGGCCGCCGCGCTGCGCGCCGCCGAGGACGCGGGGATCGAGGTGGTGTTCGTGACCGCGCGCCCGCCGCGCTGGCTCTCGGACCTCGCGTCGCACGTCGCCGGGCACGGCGTGGCGATCTGCGCGAACGGCGCCGCGGTCGTCGAGGTCGCCACCGGTCGCGTGCTCGCCGAGAACGGCATGCCCGCCACGCTCGTCGGCGCGCTCGCCCGCAGGCTGCGGGACGCGCTCGGGGAGGTGCACCTCGCGGTCGAGAGCGTGCACGGCTTCGCCGCCGAGCGCGGCTACGTCGACGCGCACGTGCTGCCCGAGCGGTACCCCGTCGCGGACCGCATCGAGGACGTCCTGACCGACTCGACGCTCAAGCTGCTCGTGCGCACGCGGGCCGACCACGGCACGGGGCACGCGACCGTCGTGCAGCGGGCGGTCGGCAGCGCGGCGCTCGTCGCCGACTCGGGTGCCGTGGGGCTCGGGGAGGTCAGCGCGCGCGGCGTGACGAAGGCGGGTGCGCTCGCCGCGTGGGCGCAGCAGCGTGGGGTGCGCGCGCAGGACGTCTGGGCGTGCGGCGACGCGCCCAACGACCTGCCGATGCTGGCGTGGGCGGGCCACTCGTTCGCGATGGCGAACGCGTACGACGAGGTGCGTGCCGGTGCACGGCACACGTGCCCCGCCAACGTCGACGACGGCGTCGCGGTGGTGCTCGAGCACGCCACCGCGCTGGTCCGGGGCCCCGCGCGCACGGCCGGGGGCACGGCATAGGCTCGTCGGGATGAGCACCACGACCCCGACCCCGGACCCGGCCACCGACGCAGGCGCGACCACCGCTGGTCCCACCCAGATCCGCTCCCTGACCGTCCTGCCCGCGTACCGCGAGGACGTCGAGCTGCACACGGCGGACGGGCTCACGCTCGTCGGCGAGCTCGCCCGCCCGCTCGGCCCGGACGGCGGACCCGCGACGCCCGCCGCGACGCTCGTGACGCTGCACCCGTTGCCCACGCACGGCGGCTACATGGACTCGCACGTGTACCGCAAGGCGGCCTGGCGGCTGCCCGCGCTCGCGGACCTCGCCGTGCTGCGGTTCAACACGCGCGGGACGTCGAGCCCGCGCGGCACCAGCGAGGGGTCGTTCGACGAGGGCCGGGGTGAGCGCTTCGACGTCGCGGCGGCGATCGAGTACGCGGAGTTCCACGACCTGCCGCGCCGGTGGCTCGTCGGCTGGTCGTTCGGCACGGAGCTCGCGCTCATGCACGGGCACGACCCGTCGGTCGAGGGCGCGATCCTGCTCTCGCCGCCGCTGCACCGCGCGAGCGACGCGGACCTCGACGCGTGGGCCGAGTTCGGCCGTCCGCTCGTCGTGCTCGTGCCCGAGCTCGACGACTACCTGCGTCCCGACGAGGCGCGCGCCCGGTTCGCGCGCGTGCCGCAGGCCGAGGTCATCGGCGTGGACGGGGCCAAGCACCTGTGGGTCGGCGAGCCGGCCGTGCGGCGCGTGCTCGACGAGGTGGTCGCGCACGTCCTGCCGGGGCACGCTCCGCTGCCGACGACGTGGGACGGGCCGTCGACGACCGCGACGACCGGGACGGGCACGCCCGTGGACGGTGCCGACGACGAGCGCGGCGACGCGCGCGAGGAGGACGCATGACGCTGCACGTGCTGCGGGACGGCGGGGACGACCTGGCGGTCGTGCTGCTGCACGGCTTCCCGCTCGACCACCGCATGTGGACCGCGGTCGCGGGACGCCTCACCGCGCCGCACCGCGTGCTCGCGGCCGACCTGCCGGGCGCGGCGGGTGCGGACGCGGACCTGCCGGAGCCGTCGGTCGAGGCCGCGGCGGACCGGGTCGCGGCCGAGCTCGCCGAGGCGGGGGTGACGCGCGCGGTCGTCGTCGGGCTCTCGATGGGCGGCTACGTCGCGCTCGCGCTCGCGGAGCGGCACGCGCCCCTCGTCGCGGCGCTCGGCCTGGTCGACACCAAGTCGACCGCGGACACGGCCGACGCGCGCGCCCACCGCCTGCGCATCGCCGACGAGGCGGAGTCGACGGGCACGGTCGACCCGGTCCGCGGCATGGCCACGACGCTCGTGGGTGAGTCGACGCGCGCCGCGCAGCCGGACGTCACCGCGCAGCTCGCTGCCTGGATCGACGAGCAGTCGCCCGGCGGTGTCGCGTGGGCGCAGCGCGCGATGGCGTCGCGGCCCGACCGCACCGACGTCCTCGCGGCGTTCGACGGCCCGGTGGTGGTGGTGGTCGGTGACGAGGACGCGGTGACGCCGGTCGCGGCGGCCGAGCACCTCGCCTCGTCGGCGCGCGACGCGCAGCTCGTCGTCGTGCCGCGCTCGGGCCACATGTCGGCGGTCGAGCAGCCCGGCGCGGTCGCGGCCGCCCTCGACGACCTGGTGCAGCGGGCGGTGTCGTCCTGACGCCGTCGACGCCGGGCCCGCTCAGCCCTCCGTGCGCAGCCGCGCGAGCGCGTCCTTCATGTCGATCGACTCGCCGTCCTTGCCGCCCGCACCGATGACGAGCGGCGGGTCGGACGGCTCGGGGCGCACGCCGCGCAACCGGCCGACGACGCTCGGGGGAGTGCGCAGCACGTAGAACTCGCCGTCGGTGTCGATCGCGACGGTCTCGTCGAACCGCAGGTACCAGCCGTGCAGCGGCGTGCGGTAGCGGGCACGGCCGTCGTACGTGCGCACGCGCAGCGGCTCGGGCTGCGGGCCGTGCTCACGCGCGTGCGCGAGGAACTCGGTGATCATCGCGCGGGCCTGCGCGGACTCCGACTCGCGCCGCTGGCGCAGCGCCTCCGCGTGCGCGTGCGCGGCCTCACGGCGTTCGGCGCGCCAGCGCGCGGCGTCGGTGTCGCTCATGACCGTCCTGATCGGTCGTCGGGCGCCCGGACCTGAGGGTCCGGGCGGTCGTCCTGCGTCCGACGAGGTGTCCGTCCGACGCGGGACGGCGGCCGGCCCGGTCGGGACGGCCGCCGCTGCGGCGTCAGCGCGAGCCGACCTGCTCGTCGTCCGCGTCGCTGCGTGCCTCGTCGTCGTGCTGCGCGGCGGCCGCGTCGTCGGCCTGCTCGGCCGCGCCGTCCGGGGCGTCCTGCGGGCGCTCGCCGTCGGCCTCGGCCTCGGCGACCCCGTCGGTCTGCCCGTCGCCCTGAGCCGTGGCCTGGGCGTCGACCTGCTCCGCGGGCGCGGAGCCGCCCTGCTCCTCGGCGGCGTCCTTGTTCGGCTCGTCGGCCGGCTCCGGCGCGGGGTCGTCGACCGCGACCGGTGCGGGTGCGGCGGACAGCGGCGCCGGCCGCGACTTCGCGCGCGCCTTCGCCGCGGGCCGGGCGGGGGCCGGGGACTTCGCCGCCGGGGGCGCCGTGCGCTCCGTCGCCGCGGGCGTGGCCGACGCAGCCGCTGCGGTCGCCGTCGCTGCGGGGCCGTTGGCCGCCGCGAACTCGGCCTCGGCGCGCCGCGCCCGCTCGACCGACGCGCTCGTGGGCTCGCTGCCCAGCAGGCCGCGCAGCTCGTCGAGGTACGTCGTGATCGACTCCCGCTGCCGGTTGAGGTCCTCGACCTGGCGTGCCGCGGTCGTCCGCTCGCGCTCGGACTCGGTCATGGCCTCCGAGATCTGCTTCTCGGCGTGCTCGCGCGCCTCCGCGACGACCTTGTCGGCGTTGCGCCGCGCGTTCGCGAGCAGCTCCTTGGCGTGCGTCTCGGCGTCCACGCGGACCTTCTCGGCGTGCACGAGCGCCTTGGCGACCCGCTCCTCGGCGTCGGCCGCGTGCGCCTCGGCGTCCCGCACGAGACGCTCGGTCTCGGCGCGCGCGGCGTCGTGCCGGGCCGCGTCCTCGCGCTCGCTCGCCTCGCGGCGCGACGCGATCTCCAGCTCGGCGTCCGCGAGGCGCTGCTCGGCCTCGCGGACGAGCTCGTCGGCGCGCGCCTTGGCGTTCGCGAACGTCTCGCCCGCGGAACGACGCGCCTCGGTGAGGACACGCTCGGTGTCGAGGCGCGTCTGCTCGCGCTGCTCGCGCGTCTCGCGCTCGGTCGTCGCGCGCAGCTCCGCGGCCTCGCGCGTCGTCGTCTCGCGCAGCTCGGCGGTCTCCCGCTCGGTGCTCTCGCGCAGGTGCGTGGTCTCGGACGCGACGCGCTCGCGCAGCTCGGCGGCCTCGCGCTCGGCCGCGGCGCGGACCTCCGCCGCGTACTGCTCGGCCTCGGTGCGGGCGAGCACGACCTCCTGGTCGGCCTGCTGGCGCAGCGCCGCGACCTCGTCGTTCACGCTCGCCCGCAGCTCACCCGTCTCCCGGTCGGCCTGGGCGCGCACGAACGCCGAGTACTGGTCCGCCTCGGTGCGCAGCGCCGCGACCTCGGCGGCGACGCGCTGCTGGAGCGCGGTGGCGTCGCGCTCCGCCGCGGCACGCGTGCTGTCGGCGAACTCCTGCGCCTGCGTGCGCAGCGTGGTCGCCGCGTTCTCGGCCTCCTGCCGCACCTGCGCGGCCTCGACCGCGACGGTCGCGCGCAGCTCGGCGGAGTACCGCTCGGCCTCCGCCCGCAGCGCCGCGGCCTCGGCCTCGGTGCGCGTGCGCAGGTTCGTCGTCTCCTCGTCGGCCGTCTGCCGCAGGTCCTGCGCGTACCGGTCGGCCTCGTCGCGCAGCGCGGTCGTCTCGGCCTCGGTGCGTGCGCGCAGCTCGCTCGCGGTGCGCTCGGTCGCCACACGCAGCTGCGTCGCCTCGTGCTCGACCGTCGCGCGCAGCGTCCCGAGCTCGCGCTCGAGCGTCGTGCGGCGCTCCGACTCCTCGGTCGTGATGGCGCTCTGGATGCGGGCCGCCTCGCGCTCCGCGGACCCGACGAGCTCCTCGGCCCGGCGCTGTGCGGCGACGAGCGTGCTCTCCGCCTCGGTCGCGGCGGTCGAGCGGACCTCCTCCGCCTCGCGGCGCGCGGTCGCGAGCAGCTCGGCGACCTCGTTCTCGGCGCGGGCGCGCAGCTGGCCGGCGGAGAGCTTGGCCCGCGCGAGCGCGTCCGCGGCCTGCGCGTTGGCCTGCGTGACGACGTCGGACGACTGCTCCTCGGCGGACCGCAGGAGCTGCTCGATCCGCGAGCCCAGGCCGGAGTACGTGGGCCGCTCGGCCTCGCGCAGCTGACGGTGCGCCTCGGACAGCTCGCCCGCGATCTGCAGGGACTTGGAGTCGAGGGCCTCGACCTGGGCGCGGGTGTCCGCGAGCGCCTGCTCGAGGCTCGCGATCCGGGCGTCGACGGCCTCACGCTCGTACCCGCGGAAGTTGACGACGGGGAACTGCGGCCGGGCTTCGGGCACGAGACTTCCTCCTCGGTGGCGTGGGCCGGGCTGATGGCGATGTCGCCGAGCCGCCGGCGCGCGTGGACGGCGGCTCCGGGCCCTGCGCCAGGATAGTGGCTGCGGTCGGGGTGCCGGTGGTCGGCCTGGTGACGGGTCCGGTGCCCGGCTCGCGCTCGGCCCCGGGGGCGGCCCCGGTGCCCGCGCCCGGGGGCGGGCAGGTGTCGCCGTCGTGTGCACAGGATGTGCAGGTCGTCGTCAGTGGTGCCCGGAATGCCCGGATATGCCCGGTCATGTCGTCGCTGTTCGCGGTCCTGCGCCTATCCTGGGCGTCTCCGCCCGAGAGGACTGTGCGTGCGCAAGCGAGTGATCACGGCCGCCGCCGGCGTCGTCGGACTGGTCGTCATCGGCCTCGGTGTCGCATCGGCGACGGTGTGGCGTGCCGACGACGTGATGGTCGCGACGACGACCGCGTCGTCGCACGTCGTCGTCACCGACCCCGGCGTCCTCGAGCTCGGCGGCGACCCCGCGACCGTGCGGGTGACGGCCTCCGACGGCGGCGAGGTCGTCGTCGTGGTGGGCCGCGACACCGACGTCGACGGGTGGGTCGGCTCCGACGCCTACACGCGCGTCACGGGGCTGTCGGCCTGGGACCGCCTCGCGACGACGACGGGCGAGCCGGACCCGGCAGCCGTCCCCACCGACGCGCCGACTCCCGCACCGACTCCCGCGTCGACGCCCGCCGCGACCGGGTCCCCGAAGGCTGCCGCGACCGCGGCCGCGACTAGCGCCGCCTCGTCGGCGGCGTCCGCCGCGCCGACCGGGAAGGCGACCGCCGACGCGAAGGCTCCCGCCGCCCCCACGCAGGCCAGCCCGGCGGGCAACGACAACTGGGTGGCGCAGGCGACGGGCGACGGCAGCGCCGAGCTCGTGTGGCCCGCGCAGCCGGGACGGTGGAGCCTGCTCGCGGTGAGCCGCGGCGAGGTCGAGCCGACCCTCGAGATCTCCTGGCCCCGCGTCGTGACGACCCCGTGGCTGTGGCCGTGCGTGGTCGTCGGTGCGCTGCTCGTCGCGGCGGCCGGGGTCGTCCTGCTGCGTGACTGGTCCTCGCGCCGCACCGGCAGCTGGGAGCCGGTGCACACCGGCAGCGTCCCGGTGGCCGCGGCCGAGGGGCAGCCGCTCACCCGCCGCCAGATCCGCGAGGCGCAGGAGGCGGCCCGGTCCGGCCGGCCGCCCACCGGGGGCGTCCCACGCGTGACCGGCCCGCAGCAGACGGTCCACCCCCCGCACGAGGAGGGCCGCCACTCCGCGACCCCCGCCCTGACGCCGATCCCGCCGCTCACCCACGGGCCTGCCACCGCAGGGTCCGCTGCCCCTGGCGCCGCGACCGTGACGCGTCCCGACGACGCGCGCACGGCCTCGTCGGCGCCCGTCAGCTCGTCCGCCGCGGCGTCGGCGCCGGAGGCGACCACCACCGGCGGTCCCGAGGGCAGGGCGGCCGCGACCATGGCGATCGGCCCCGCGGCAATCGGCCCCGCGGCACCGTCCGGGGACCAGCGTCCGCCGAGCCGTCGCGCGCTGCGCGGCAGCTCGACGCCCACCTCGGCGATCCCCGTCGTCCACGACACCGCGAGCGCCGCCCCGCCAGCTGCGCCCACGTCGCGCCCCGCCGGCCCCGGGCCGTCCGCCCCGCAGCCGCCCCGGCCCGGCGCGAACCCGCCACGGTCGACGCCCGGCGCGCGCCCCGGCCGGCCCGCGCCGGTCGCGGCGACGGGCTACCCGGTCGGCGCTCCGCCGTCGTCCTCGGCGACGTCGCCCACCGCCGGGCGACCGGGCCACGCGGGTGCGCCGAGCGCTCCGGCCCCGAACGCCCAGTCTCCGAACGCTGCCGCTCCGGCCCCGTCCGGTGCGGCCGCCGCGGACCACGCCGGCCGGACCCGCCCGTCGTGGCTCGGCGCCCGGACCCCCGCGGGCCCGACCGCTCCCACCGGTGCGGTCAGCCCGCCCGCCCCGACGTCCCCGTCGGGCGCCGGGCCGGTGCTGCCGAGCCCCGGCGGCTGGGTCCCGCACACGCCCACCGCACCAGGCCCCGACGCGGGGACGGAGCCCGCCGACGAGCGGGCAGGCGAGACGGCAGGGTCGCGCGCCGACGCGTGGCGCCGGGCGTGGGGCCTGCCGGCCGCACCGGGCACGGACGACGAGGGCGCGCAGCCGCAGGAGGGACAGCGATGACCGCACGACGGACGTCCGCGCCTCGTCGACTCGTCGGCGTCACCGCCATGGCGACGCTCGCGTTGCTCGTCGGCGCGTGCGCGCCCGAGCTCCCGCAGCCCGCTGCGCCGGCCGCCCCCGCGGTGGCCCCGGCCGCGCTGTCCGTGCCGCAGTCCGAGCGCGTGCTGAGCGCGCTGGGCGACGTGCTCTCGACCGCCGACGAGAAGCTGGATGCCGCCGCCCTCAAGCCGCGCGTCGAGGGCCCGGCGCTGTCCATGCGCACCGCGGAGTACGTGCGCGCGTCGGCGACCGACGGCGCCAAGCAGCCGACGTCCTTGCCGACGTCGGCCCTCGCGATGGTGGTGCCGCAGACGACGGCGTGGTCGCGCACGCAGCTCGTCGTGACCGAGCAGCCCGAGGACCTGCAGGCCCAGCGCATCCTCGTCCTGAGGCAGGACGCACCCCGTGCGGTGTACAAGCTGTGGGGCTGGGCGCGGCTCATGCCCGGCGCGCAGATGCCGGCGACGGCGCCTGCGGACGAAGGGTCCGAGGAGCTCGCGGCCGACGACGACAGCCTGACGATGACGCCCGCCGAGGCGCTCGAGCGCTTCATGGACGTCACGGCGAACGCCGACGCCTCGGAGTACGCCGAGCAGTTCGCGGACAGCCCGCTGGTCGACGAGATGGCGAAGGTCCGCGCGCAGGACCGCTCGTCCATGGGCAAGGTCGGCGAGGCCGCGACGAGCTACGCGGTGGACCCGGTGCCGGTGGCGTCGCTGCGCACGGTCGACGGGGGCGCGATCGTCACGGGTTCGTTCACCGCGGTCGCGCGCATGACGATCACGGGTGAGGGCTCGTCGCTCCCGCTCTCGGACCCGTTCTACGCAGCGCTCGCGGGAACGAGCACGGCGACCAAGGAGTTCAAGCGCACGTACACGGGCGTCGTCGTCCTGTACGTGCCCCCGTCGGGCTCGGACGCGCAGGTGCGCGTGCTCGCGGGCGAGCTCGTGGTGACGGCGGCGACCGCTTCCTGACAGGATCGCGTCGTCCGTGGGCGACGCGTGGCGGACACAGGCACGACGAAGGACGACGCGATGGCACTGAACGACCCCCAGGGACCCCGGCTCGACGCGAGGGGGGCCGTCGACCTGTCTGCCCTCGCGAAGCCGACCCCGCCGCCCGGCACGCCCGGCGGGCTGCCGACGCCCGGCGCGTACGTCGTCGACGTCGACGAGGCGTCGTTCCCCGAGCTGGTGCGCCACTCGACCCAGTACCCGGTCCTGGTGGTCCTGTGGGCGACGTGGTCCGAGGCCAGCCAGCAGGTCGTCGCGGACCTGGCCGCGCTGGCGGACGAGGACGGGGGCCGGTGGCTGCTCGCCCGGGTCGACCTCGACGCGAACCCGCAGATCGCGCAGGCGTTCGGGGCGCAGTCGGCCCCGATGGTCGCGGCGGTGCTGGCAGGGCAGCCCGTCCCGCTGTTCCACGGTCCGGCGCCGCGCGAGCAGATCCGCCCGGTGATCGACCAGGTCCTGCAGGCCGCACAGGCGAACGGCCTGACCGGGACGGTGACGCCGCGCGAGGTGTCGCAGGAGGAGCCCGAGCCCGAGCTGCCGCCGCTGCACCAGGCGGCGTACGACGCGATCGAGCGCGACGACCTCGAGGCGGCGAGCGCCGCGTACGAGCAGGCGCTGCGGGAGAACCCGCGCGACCACGACGCGCGTGCGGGACTCGCGCAGGTGGGGCTGCTGGCCCGCACACGTGACGCGGACCTCGGCGCGGTGCGAGCAGCCGCGGCGGACCGCCCGACCGACGTGGACGCGCAGCTCGCGGTCGCGGACCTCGACGTGCTGGGCGGGAAGGTGGGCGACGCGTTCGAGCGCCTGGTCGACCTCCTGCGTGCGACCGCGGGCGACGACCGCGAGCGGGTCCGGGTCCGGCTGGTCGAGCTGTTCGACGTCGTCGGCGGCGAGGACCCTCGCGTCGTGGCCGCCCGCCGCGCCATGGCGAGCGCCCTGTACTGACGAAGCACCGACGGCGACGCGGACCATGCCGCGAGCTGGCCAGGCGCAGACGAGCCGACGAGCCTGACCCGCCGGCGCCGTCCGAGCGCGATGCCGGACGGACGCGGGCCCGACCCGCTCGTCATCCGGACACGAGGCCGGCCCCCACTGCGGGGGCCGGCCTCGTGCATGCGGGACGCTCCTGGCGCGCGACCGCTCATCGACCCGTCGGGTCATCGCGCGCGACGAGTCGCTCCGAGCACGCCGAACGGCCGCCGACCGTGCCGTGCTGGCCCCTCGGGGCCGCCGCAGGGTGCCGGATCCGCATGATCATGGGCATCCGCGCGCGGTGACCGGCGTCACGCAGCCGCGGATTTGATCTCCGCGCCATCCGCTGCGTAATGTTCTCGATGTCGCCCGGCAGGGAGGAACGGACACCGCGGATCGAACCGCGATGGCTGGTCCCGCAGGTGACGCCCCCCGGAGCTCCTCGAGCCGACGACCATGTCGCCGGCACTGAGAGGCGCGCCGGCCGTGGGCCCGACCGATCAACGAACCGCTGACAAGCGGTTTGACGAGAGGATCCGGATCCGCTAAGTTAGAGAGGTTGCCTCCGGGCCGGATCGAAAGATCACGAAC
>NZ_BJLP01000033.1 GCF_006538705.1 Cellulomonas uda | reverse complement strand
CTCGTCCTCGCCGACGAGCCGACGGGCAGCCTCGACCCGCAGAACGCCGAGAACGTCCTTGCGCTGTTCGACGAGCAGGCGGCCGCAGGCGTCGCGGTGCTGGTCATCACGCACGACGACCGCATCGCCGCCTGGGCGGACCGGACCGTGCGGCTGCGCGCGGGACGGCTCGAGAAAGGGGTGCGGTGGTGAGTCGCTGGGCGACCGTGCGGGACGTGCTGGCCGATGTCGCCGTCGAGATGCACGCCCGCCGCGCCCGCACCGCGCTGATGATCGCGGCGGTCGCGATGAGCACCGGCACGCTCCTGTCGGCCGTCGGGATCTCGACGGTCGCGGCACGGCAGGTCGACGCCGACATGGCGGCCTCGACGCTGGACCTCATCTCGGTCGTCGCGTCGTCGGGCGTGCAGGCCACGGCCGACGACCCGCTGTTCCCCGACGACGCCTCGGCCCGCGTCGCCGCGGTCGACCTCGTCGACGCCGCGGGGCAGCGCCTCGAACCGGGCGAGGTCACGACGGTGACCGTGACCCGCGCCGAGCGCACCGAACCGGTCGCCGGGGTGACGGTGGCCGGGCTGACCTCCGGGTACCTGGAGGCCGTGCGGGCCCCGCACCGCGCCGCGTGGATGCTCGACGGCGCGCAACCCGTCGCGCTGCTCGGCCTGGACGCGGCGGAGGCTCTCGACGTGCCTCCCACGCTCGACCCGACGGGCCTCACGATCCGGGTGAACGGCGAGCCGTTCCAGGTCGTCGGGTTCCTCGACGACAGCGGTGACGCGACGCTCACCGACGTCGTCGCGATCCCGTACCGCCTCGCGGTCGGCATCGCGGGCAGCGACGTCGCGACCACGATGACGGTCCGCAGCGCCCCGGGTGCGGGAACCGTCGTCGCGGACGTGGTCCGGCTCGCGGTGCGCCCGGACGCGCCCCAGGACCTCGCGTCGTCGCAGGTCGTCGACGTCTCCGCGCTCCGCACCGGCGTGTCGACCCAGCTCGACCGGCTCGCCGCCTGGGTAGGTGCCCTGCTGCTCGCGCTGACCGTCCTGCTCATCGGGAACGCCATGGTCGTGTCGGTGATGTCCCGCACCGGCGAGATCGGGTTGCGCCGCGCGATCGGCGCGTCGCGCGCCCGCGTGGCGGCGATGTTCTGGACCGAGGGCGCGCTCAGTGGTGCGGTCGGCGGGGTGACGGGGAGCGCGCTCGCGGCCGTCGCGGTCGTCGTGGTGGCCGCCGTCAACGGCTGGACGGCGTCCGTGAACCCGGTGTCGGCCCTCCTCGGGCCGACGATCGGGCTCGTCGCGGGCGTCGTGTCGTCGCTCTACCCCGCGCTGCGGGCGGCCGCGGTCGAGCCCGCCCAGGCGGTCCGCGCCGACTGACGGCCCAGCTCAGGGGGCCGAGGAGGCTCGGGGGCCGCCGGCGCCACGTCGTGTGGAGGACGTCTGGCGTGGCGCGACCTTCTCCACCCGTCGTCCTAAGTCAGAGGTGGGTGGGGGTGTAGCCCGTGCGGTCGGCGTCGGTGATCGCGCGCAGGACGCGGGCCGGGACACCGGCCGCGACCGTGCTCGGCGGGACGTCGCGGGTGACGACGCTGCCCGAGCCGATCACGGCGCCGTCGCCGATGGTCACGCCCGGGTTGATGGTGACGTGCCCACCGACCCACACGCGTGAGCCGATGGTGACGGGCCGCGCGTAGCAGGCGCCCGCGGCGCGCTCGGCGGGGTCGAGCGCGTGGTTGGAGGTGAAGATGCCGACGCGCGGGCCGAGCAGCACGTCGTCGCCGATGGTGATGCCGCCGCCGTCGAGCATCACGCAGTCGAAGTTCGCGTAGAAGTTCCGACCGACGCGGATGTTGAACCCGAACTCGCACCGGAACGTGGGTTCGAGGTGCGCACCCTCGCCGGCCGAGCCGAGCAGCGCACGCAGCAGCGCGAGGCGCTCGTGCGGCGGCCGGCCGAACGCGGCGTTGTACCGGTCGGTGGCGAGCACGGCCCGCTCACGGGCGGCGACGAGCTCGGGGGTGAGGTCGTCGTACATCGCGCCTGTGAGGATGTGGCGGCGCTGCGCGTCGAGGTCCATGACGGTCTCCGGTGGGCTCAGGGCAGCGGGTCGGCCGGTCCGGGGTAGGACGGCTGCGCGCCGAGGCGGGTGACCGAGTATGCCGCGACGCGCGTCGCGTGGGCGGACGCCTCGCGCAGCCCGTGACCTGCCGCGACGCGGGCGGCGAGCGCGCCGGCGAACGCGTCGCCGGCTCCGGTCGTGTCGACGGGCGTGACGTGCCGGGCGGGCTGTGACCAGGCGCCGTGCTCGTCGTGCCCGACGAGCCCCGCGGCGCCGAGCGTGACGACGACGGACCGCACGCCGAGCCCGCGGAGCTCGCGCGCCGCCGCGGCGGGGGAGTCGAGCGCGCGGCCCAGGAGCGTCGCGGCCTCGTGCTCGTTCACGACGAGTGGATCGGCCCCTCCGCCCACGACCGAGCCCGACCCACCCCCCCCGGGCCCGCCCGCGCCCGGGGTCAGGTTAGTGGGTGGAGAAACGCTTGCCAGGTGAGCGTTTCTCCACCCACGTCCGCGTGCTGCCGTGGCAGGGTGGTCGCCGTGCCGCTGCCGTCGCGTCCCGTGATCCCGGGCTTCCACCCCGACCCCTCCGTGTGCCGGGTGGGGGACACCTACTACCTCGCGTGCTCGAGCTTCGAGTACGCGCCGGGGGTGCCGATCTTCACCTCCGACGACCTGCTGACCTGGACACCGGTGGGCCACGCGCTGCACACGCCGGAACAGCTGAAGGTCGCGGACGCGAACCCGTCGGGTGGCATCTACGCCCCGACGCTGCGGCACCACGACGGCCGGTTCTGGATGGTCACGACGAACGTCTCGGACGGTCCGGGCCACCTACTGGTCACGGCGGACGACCCCGCGGGGCCGTGGAGCGCGCCGGTCCGCATCGAGGGTGCGGGCGGCATCGACCCGGACCTGGCGTGGGACGAGGACGGCACGTGCTACCTCACGTGGTGCGACCAGGGCCTGCGCCAGGCGGTGCTGGACCCGGCGACGGGCGAGCTGCTGACCGAGCCGCGCCTGGTGTGGGAGGGCACGGGCGGCGAGCACGTCGAGGGCCCGCACCTGTACCGGGTGGACGGCCGGTGGTACCTGATGGCCGCGGAGGGCGGCACCGCCGCGGGGCACATGGAGACGATCGCGCGCGGCCCCTCGCCGTCCGGCCCGTGGGAGCCGTACCCGGGCAACCCGGTCCTGACGGCGCGCAGCACGGGTGGTGTGGTGCGCAGCACGGGGCACGCGGACCTGGTCCAGCGGCCGGACGGCTCGTGGGCGATGGTGTTCCTCGGGGTGCGGCCGCGCGGCTACTTCCCGGCGTTCCACGTGCGGGGCCGCGAGACGTTCGCGGTCGAGGTGACGTGGGTCGACGGGTGGCCGGTCGTGGGGGAGCCCATCGAGCCCGACGAGGTCGCGCCGCTCCGCGAGCGCGGTCCCGCGGACTCGTGGGTGGGGGCGCACGTGTTCCCCGACGAGGTGCTGCGGCGCGCGGGCGAGGCGTGGGAGCTGTCGGCGCAGCCGGCGGGGCGCACGTTCGTCGGGCGGCGGCAGGAGCACGAGGTGGTGGTCGCGCACGCCCGTGTCGAGGCGGGGCCCGGCGTCGTCGGCGGGCTCGAGGTGCGGATGGACCCGCAGCACGCGGTGACGCTCGAGGTCGAGGGTTCGCGGGTGCGCGCGGTCGCACGCGTGGGCACGCTCACGTCGGTGCTCGGCGAGGCGGAGGTCGACGACGACGCGCTGCTGGAGGTCGCGGTGCGCCCGTCCCCGAAGGGGCGGTTCGACATCCGGCGTGGGCCGGACGAGATCGTCGCGGCGGTCGAGGACGCGCAGGGCCGCCGCGAGCTGGGCCGGCTCGACGGGCGGTACCTGTCCACCGAGGTCGCGGGCGGGTTCACGGGTCGCATGGTCGGGCCGGTCGCGGAGCGCGGGACGCTGACCGTGCGGTCGTTCGAGTACCGGGGGCACGACGAGGCGATGGGTCCCGACTGGTACCTGTGACGCGCGCTCGAGGAGTGTGGGACGCGCCCGTTAGCGTGACCGCATGACGAGCACCCGGGACCGCGTCACCGACGACGCGACTCGCCACGCGGCGGACAGCCACGACCTCATCCGCGTGCGCGGCGCGCGCGAGAACAACCTCAAGGACGTGGACGTCGACCTGCCCAAGCGGCGGCTCACGGTGTTCACGGGCGTGTCCGGCTCGGGCAAGAGCTCGCTCGTGTTCGGCACGATCGCGGCCGAGTCGCAGCGCATGATCAACGAGACCTACCCGGCGTTCGTGCAGGGCTTCATGCCGAACCTGCCGCGCCCGGACGTGGACGTCCTGGAAGGGCTGACCACGGCGATCATCGTCGACCAGGAGCGCATGGGCGCGAACTCGCGCTCGACGGTCGGCACCGCGACGGACGTCAACGCGAAGCTGCGCATCCTGTTCTCGCGTCTCGGGCAGCCGTACATCGGCTCGTCGCAGGCGTTCGCGTTCAACATCCCGACCGTGCGCGGCGGCGGTGCCGTCACGGTCGAGGGCGCGCACGGGGCGAAGACCGAGCGGCGCTCGTTCACGCAGCTCGGCGGCATGTGCCCGCGCTGCGAGGGGATGGGCTCGGTCACGGACTTCGACCTCACGGCGCTGTTCGACGCGAGCAGGTCGCTCAACGAGGGCGCCCTCACGATCCCGAACTACACGATGGACGGCTGGTACGGCCGGATCTTCCGCGAGTCCGGGTTCTTCGACCCCGACAAGCCGCTCGGGGAGTACAGCAAGAAGGAGCTCGACGACCTGCTCTACAAGGAGCCGGTGCGGATCAAGGTCGAGGGCATCAACGTCACGTACGAGGGCCTGGTCCCGCGCATCCAGAAGTCGTTCCTGTCCAAGGACCGCGAGGCGATGCAGCCGCACATCCGCGCGTTCGTCGACCGTGCGGTCACGTTCACCACGTGCCCCGAGTGCCACGGCACCCGGCTCAACGAGACCGCGCGCTCGTCGACCATCGGGGGCGTCTCGATCGCCGACGCGTGCGCGATGCAGATCAGCGACCTGGCGCAGTGGGTGCGCGGCATCGACGAGCCGTCCCTCGCACCCCTGCTGACGTCGCTGACCGAGACGCTCGACTCGTTCGTCGACATCGGCCTCGGCTACCTCAGCCTCGACCGGCCGGCGGGCACGTTGTCCGGCGGCGAGGCGCAGCGCACCAAGATGATCCGGCACCTCGGCTCGTCGCTCACCGACGTGACGTACGTGTTCGACGAGCCGACGATCGGCCTGCACCCGCACGACGTGCAGCGCATGAACGACCTCCTGCTCCAGCTGCGGGACAAGGGCAACACCGTGCTCGTCGTGGAGCACAAGCCGGAGTCGATCGAGATCGCCGACCACGTGGTCGACCTGGGCCCGCGCGCGGGCTCGGCGGGCGGGCAGGTGTGCTTCGAGGGCACGGTCGAGGCGCTGCGCAGGTCCGGGACGCTCACCGGGCGGCACCTCGACGACCGTGCGCGCCTCAAGGACGAGGTCCGCACGTCGACGGGCGCGATCGAGATCCGTGGTGCGAGCACGCACAACCTGCAGGACGTGGACGTGGACGTCCCGCTCGGCGTGCTCGTCGTGGTCACGGGCGTGGCCGGGTCCGGCAAGAGCTCGCTCATCCACGGCTCGCTCGGCCGGCGGGACGACGTCGTGGAGATCGACCAGTCGGCCATCCGCGGCTCGCGCCGCAGCAACCCCGCGACGTACACGGGGCTGCTCGAGTCGATCCGCAAGGCGTTCGCGAAGGCCAACGGGGTCAAGCCCGCGCTGTTCAGCGCGAACTCCGAGGGTGCGTGCCCCGCGTGCAACGGCGCGGGCGTGATCTACACGGACCTCGCGATGATGGGCGGCGTCACCACGCCGTGCGAGGAGTGCGAGGGGCGGCGGTTCCAGGCCGCGGTGCTCGAGTACACGCTCGGCGGGCGGAACATCGCCGACGTGCTCGACATGCCGGTCGCGGAGGCCGAGGAGTTCTTCGCCGCGGGCGACGCGCGCACCCCCGCCGCGCACAAGATCCTCGACCGGCTCGTCGACGTCGGGCTCGGCTACCTGAGCCTGGGACAGCCGCTGACGACCCTGTCCGGCGGCGAGCGTCAGCGCCTCAGGCTCGCGACGCACATGGGCACCGACGGGGGCGTCTACGTGCTCGACGAGCCCACGTCGGGGCTGCACCTCGCGGACGTCGAGCAGCTGCTCGCGCTGCTGGACCGGCTGGTCGACTCGGGCAAGTCGGTGGTCGTGATCGAGCACCACCAGGCGGTCATGGCGCACGCGGACTGGATCATCGACCTCGGCCCGGGCGCGGGCCACGACGGTGGTCGCGTGGTGTTCGAGGGCACGCCCGCCGCGCTCGTCGCGGACGCCTCGACGCTGACGGGCGAGCACCTCGCCCGGTACGTCGGGGCGGGGGCTCAGACCAGGTAGGTGCCGAGGTGCCCGGCCGTGCCGGCGTCGCCCGGCGCGCCGGGTGCGCCGTCGGTGAGGTCGTCGGTCGGGTTCGGGCGGACCTCGTCGCGCAGGCGGCTCATGCGTGCGTCGAGGTCGGCGGCCACCCGGGCCGCGTCGTCGATCTCGGCGCGCAGGTGGGCCGGCATGTCCGCGGAGTACTTGTAGCGGAGCTTGTGCTCCATGCTCGCCCAGAAGTCCATGGCGATCGTGCGGATCTGCAGCTCGACGGGGATGTGCTCGGTGTGCCGGGACAGGAACACCGGCACCTGGACGATGAGGTGCAGCGAGCGGTACCCGTTCGGCTTCGGGTTCGCGATGTAGTCCTTCGTCGTGAGCACGGTGAGGTCGGGCTGCGCGCTGAGCATCTGCGCGATCCAGTAGACGTCGGAGACGAACGAGCAGGTGATCCGGATGCCGGCGATGTCCCGGATGCTCGCCCGGATCGCGGGGACCGTGAGGTCCACACCCTGCCGCAGCGCCTTGCTGAGCAGGCTGTCCGGGGACTTCAGACGCGAGCGGACGTGCTCGATCGGGTTGTAGTCGTACATCGTCGCGAACTCGTCACGCAGGATCGCGATCTTCGTCGAGACCTCGTCGATCCCGAACTGGTAGTACATCTGCAGCCGCTGGAACTCGTCGCCCACCTCGCGCAGGCGGGCGAACACCTCGCCCGCGTCGACGGTGACCCCGGTGCGGCCCGCCAGGTCGCGCAGTCGGGTCTCGACCTGCGTCTGCAGCTCGTGGGGGTGCGGGGCGGGCACGGGTCCTCCAGGGCGGGGCGTGGTTCGTCGTCCCCCACGCTAACGAGCGCGGCTGTCGACGAGTGCCGCAGAAGGTCCCGGCGGTCGTCGTCGGCCCCGCGCCAGGACGAGGTCCGACGAACGGGATCAAGGACCCACGCGCTCGGGCCGTGACCGTGGTATGCCGGAGGTGAGCAGCACCGCGCGTCGGCCCCGAGCCGTCAGCCCGCCGACTGCCGGTGCGCGGCTGTTCGACGAGGACGTGGGGGCCATGACCACCGAGCAGAGGGTGACGCAGACCCAGGCCGACTCGACACGGGCGGGTGCCGCTCCCGGACCCGGATGGCTCGTCGTCGGTGACGACCGGGGTGAGGCGTCGGCGACGTTGTGGGGCTGGGTCGCGGCGCAGCCGTGGCCGGGGTGGCGGGTGACCGCCGTGACGGCGCGGCCGCGTTCCGACGAGGCGCCGGGTGAGCGCGCGCTGCCGCACGCGTGGAGCCCGGAGCCACCGCGCGAGCTGCCGGGCAACCACGTCGAGCACCTGGTCGCGGAGGCGGACCCGCGCGTGGTCCTCGACGGGTACGACGACGCCGACCTCGTGGTCGTGGGCCCGCGCGGGCGCGGGCTGCTCAAGCGGCTCGGGCTGGGCAGCACGGCCGAGTGGCTCGTGTCCTCGCACCGCCCGCTGACCCCGGTGCTCGTGGCGCGCGGCACGGAGCCGGTGCGGCACGTGCTGGTGTGCGCGGACGGCTCGCCGGACGCGACCGACGCGGTGCGCACGCTCGCGGCGCTGCCGCTGCTGCACGGCACGCACGTCACGGTGCTCGGTGTGGACACGCTCGAGGCACACGAGAGCGACGCGATGACCGCGGCGGCCCACGTGCTGCGCGAGGCGGGTGCCGGCGAGGTCCGCACGCTGCTCGTCGGCGCGGTGCCCATGACGGTGACGTTCGACGTGCGCCCGACGATCCTGGGGATGATCGACAAGATCGAGCCGGACCTGGTGGTCGTGGGCACGCGGGGCCTGGGTGGGCTGCGCCGGGCGGTGCTCGGCTCGACCGCGCAGGCCGTGGTGCACCACGCGCCGTGCTCGGTGCTGGTGGGACGCGCGACGCTGCACGAGTGAGACGAGCGGCCGGCCTGCGCAAGCGCTTCGACGGGCGCCGCCGCGGCACTACCATCCGGCCGTCCGGTATGTCAGGATCACGCCAGTCGTTCACCGGTCAGGGGCGGTGACGAGGCGACGAGGCCTCGCGTACCCCGCGTCCGCCGGTGGCAGCACGCCGACCGGCACGGACAGGACCAGGTGATCACGTGATCGTCGACACGCACGCCCACGTGTGGGACCCCGCCCGGGTCCGGTACCCGTGGCTGCGGCCGAGCATGGGCCCGCTCGTCGGCACGTTCGGCTACCCGGACCTGGCCGCGCACCTCGACGACGAGCACGAGCTCGAGGCCTGCGACCGTGGCGAGCACGTGCGTGCGGTGCTCGTGCAGGCCGCCGACGACCCGCGCGACGTCGAGGTCATGGCCGACGTCGCCGCCGACGAGCCGCGCGTCGCCGGGCTCGTCGTGTGGGCGCCGGTCGACCGGCCCGAGCTCGTCGAGGGCGAGGTCGAGCGAGCCGGTGTGATCGCGGCGGACGCCGGTACGCGCGTCGTCGGGGTGCGCACCATGCAGCACCGCGACGAGGGCGCGGCCTGGCTCACACGCCCCGAGACCGACGCCGGCCTCGCGGTGGTCGACGCCCTGGGGCTTGCCTACGAGTGCCTCGTGACGACGCCCGACGGCCTGGCGCAGCTGCCCGCGGTGGTCGAGCGGCACCCGGGCCTGCGCTTCGTCGTCGACCACCTCGGCCGCCCGCCGCTCGGCGACGCGGACGCCCTCGCGCACTGGCGCGCGCTGCTCGCACCCGTCGCGCAGCACCCCGGCGTCGTCGCGAAGCTGTCCGGGCTCTTCCCGCGCGGCGTGCCCGGCCGCGAGTACGCCGACCAGGTGCGCGAGGTCGTCGACGTCGCGCTCGAGCTGTTCGGACCACGCCGGCTCATGCTCGGCTCGGCCTGGCCCGTCTCGCTCCTGCACGGCGGGCCCGCGGTCGCGTGCGTCGCGGTCGACGCGGCCCTGCAGGCCGCGCTGGGCCACGACGACCTGCACGACGTCCGCGCCGGGACCGCGTCCGACGTCTACGGGCTCGCGCGCGTCACCAGCTGAGCGCCCGTCGGACGGTCGGCGGCCGTCCGCTGGACGGCCGGGTGCGGGACGGCCGGGTGCGGGACGGCCGGGTGCGGGACGGCCGGGTGCTGGACGGTTAGATGCTGTACGGCGTTTCCGGCTCGACGACCACCGACGGCTCGTCGGCCGAGCGGCCCGTCGCGGACCGTGCCGCGTCGACCGCCTTGTCCTTCAGCGCGACGCCCTGCTGCTTCGCGAAGTCGAGCGCCTGCTCCTCGACGTCCTTGACGACGCCCTGCACCTTCGGGTGGCGCCACGCCTCGCCGGCCTTCTCGCCCGCCTTGCCCAGCAGGTCGCGGCCCTTGCGTGTTGCCAGCAGGTACCCGAAGCCGACGCCGACGACGAACGTGCCGATCCTCCCGCTCACACGACCACCTCCTGAAGACCGCCGCCGCGACCGAGCGCCGCGCGAACCATCCGACCCTAACCACCGCACCGGTCCCGCGCGCGGCGACACCGACCGCCGCACGAGCGGGCCCGACCCCGTGGCGGTGCACGCCCGATGGCGGTGTCCGCAGGGGTGGTGGGTCGGTGCCTAGAGTGAGTTGGTGAGGTCTCTCGTCGTCGACACGACGCCCCTGCGGATCAGTCCCGACTTCCGGCGTCTGTGGCTGGGCCTGTCGGTGGCGAACCTGGGGACGCAGCTGACGGTCGTCGCGGTCGGGCTGCAGGTGTACGGGATCACGGGCTCGACGCTCTCGGTCGGCGTGCTGGGGATGTTCGCGCTGGTGCCGCTGGTCGTGTTCGGGCTGTACGGCGGTGCGATCGTCGACCACTACGACCGGCGCAAGGTCGCGCTGGTCGCCTCGGTGGTGTCGTGGGTGGCGATCATGGTGCTCGCGGTGCAGGGCTGGGCGGGCAACGAGCACGTGGGGCTGCTGTACGGGCTGACGGCGGTGCAGTCGGGTGCGAACGCGGTGAACTCGCCGGCGCGGTCGGCGATCATCCCGCGGCTGCTGGAGCCGCGGCTGATGCCGGCGGCGAACGCGTTGCAGACCATCGGCTTCCAGGTGGCGCTGACGGTGGGGCCGTTGCTGGGCGCGGTGCTCGCGGCGGTCGACTACGGGCTGGCGTACACGGTGGACGCGGTCTTGTTCACGTTCGCGCTGGGGGCGGTGCTCCAGCTGCCGCCGGTGCTGCCGGAGCCGTCGGAGAACCGGCGGCAGCGGGTGGGGATCGGCTCGGTGGTCGACGGGCTGCGCTACCTGGGGACGCAGCCGGACGTGCGGATGACGTTCCTGGTGGACCTGTGCGCGATGGTCCTGGCGATGCCGCGCGTCGTGTTCCCCGCGGTCGGCATCTGGTACCTGGGCGGCGGCGAGACGACGACCGGCATCCTCACCGCGGCGCTCGCGGTGGGGGCGGTGACGTCGGGGCTGCTGTCGGGCGGGTTGGCGCGCGTGCGGTGGCAGGGCCGCGTGATCACGTGGGCGATCACCGGCTGGGGTGCGTCCGTCGTCGCGTTCGGGCTGGTGCTCGTCGTCGTGGGGCGGGACCGTCCCGGGCACGTGCTGTGGGGTGCGCTCGCGATCGCGTGCCTGACGCTCGTCGCGGCGGGCGCGTCCGACGAGGTGAGCGCGATCTTCCGGCAGACGATCCTGCAGACCGCGACGCCCGACGACATGCGCGGCCGGCTGCAGGGCGTGTTCATCGTCGTGGTCGCGGGTGGCCCGCGGCTCGGGGACCTCGTGATCGGGTCGATGTCGTCCGCGGTGGGCGAGGGGTGGGCCGTCGTGATCGGCGGGCTGGCGTGCGTCGCGGCGCTGTGGGTGCTGGTCCGCACGCAGCGCACGTTCTGGCGGTACGACGCGCGTCGCGTCATGTCGGTCCCGGCCTGAGGGCGCGGCTCAGCCGCCGACCGTCACCAGCCCGGACTCGTACGCGACGACGACGAGCTGCGTGCGCGTGGTGCACGCCAGCTTGCGCAGCAGCGCGTGCACGTGCGCCTTCACGGTCGCCTCGCCCACGCCGAGCGCGTCGGCGACGTCCTGGTTGGTCCCGCCGCGCGCGACGGCGAGCAGCACGTCCCGCTCGCGCTGCGTGAGGGTCGCGACGAGCGTCGCCGCCGCACCGGTGCCCTGGGGTGCGGCCGCCGCGGACGCGGCCGCGCGCCACTGCTCGACGACCACGCCGGTCACCTTCGGGTCGAGCACCTGACCGCCCGCGCGCACGCGGTGCACGGCGTCGACCAGCGCGGCGGGCTCGGCGTCCTTGAGCAGGAACGCGTGCGCTCCCGCGCGCAGCGCACCGGTCACGTACTCCTCGTCGTCGAACGTCGTCAGCACGACGACGCGCACGTCCGCGAGCGCAGGGTCCGCGCGGATGAGGCGGGTCGCCTCGACGCCGTCGGTGCCGGGCATGCGGATGTCGAGCAGCGCCACGTCGGGCCGCACGGCGCGCACCACGTCGAGCGCGGCGGTGCCGTCGGCGGCCTCGCCGACCACCTCGACGTCCGGCTCGTGGTCGAGGATCATCCGCAGGCCCAGGCGGATCGTGGGTTGGTCGTCCACGACGACCACGCGGGTCACGTCAGGCATCGGCGGCCTCTCGTCGGGGCGCTCGCCGCGCCGGGTCCTCGGGCAGGCGGTCCAGCGGGACGACGAGCCGCACGCGCCACCCGCCGCCCGGCAGGGCGCCCGCGACCACGGAGGCACCCGCCGCCGCGGCGCGCTCGCGCATGTGCAGCAGCCCGTTGCCGCCGAGCCCGGTCCCGGCGGTCGGAGGGCGCGGGGGACCGGGGTCGGTGACCTCCAGGACGACGTCCGTCGCGGACCGCGTGAGGGTCACGGTCGCGTGCGGGGCGGCGGAGTGGACGAGCACGTTCGTCAGCGCCTCCTGCGCGACACGCACCACCGCGAGCCCGACCTGCGGCGCGCACGCCGGCAGCGGGTCGGGCAGCGTGGCGCGCACGTCGAGGCCCGCCTCACGCACACGCGCGAGCACCCCGGGCAGCGCGTCGAGCCCCGCGGTCGGGGCGTACGGGGCGGCCTCCTCGTCGGCGGCCCGCAGGACCCGCACCACGGAGCGCATCGCGTCGAGCGCCTCCTTGCCGGCCGGGGCGATCCATCGCACGGCCTCTCGTGGCGCGTCGGGCTGCGCGTCCGCGACGCGGTCCGCGGCCTGCGCGCGCACCACGATCGCGGAGACGTGGTGCGCCACGACGTCGTGCAGCTCGCGTGCGATGCGCGTGCGCTCCGCCGCGACCGCCTCGCGCGCGCGGACCTCCTGCAGCGCGACGAGCTGCGCGTTGCGCTCCGCGAGGGACGCGGACGTGCGGGCGAGCCGGTGCACCATCGCACCGAGCAGCGCCGCCGCGACGACGAGCGCGACGAGCTGCACGGCCGACGACAGGTCGACCGCGGGGTGCCAGTCCCACGTGGACAGGCCCCACGCGGCGTTGGCGACGCCCGCCTGGAGCGTCACCCCGAGCGCGCCGGCCACGACCGCCGCGAGCACGGGCGGCTCCGCACCCGCGCGCGTCACCGCGTACGTCGTGACGAGCAGCGGGATCACGTGGACGAACGACGGCATGCGACCGCCGTCGAGCACCAGCGAGTACGCCACCAGGTACCCGCCGGACACGGCCCAGAACCCGGCGCGTGCGGCCCAGCGGCGTACGGCCAGCGCCGCGACCAGGCCGGCGCCCGCGCACCACCACGCCTCCGACGACGCCGGGATCCAGTAGTCCCACCGGCTGGCGACGACGAGCCCCGCGGTCCACAGCGCGCCCGCCGCGGCGGCCACCTGCAGGTCCTGGCGCCGCACCTCGCGGCGCTGCGCGCGCGCCGCCTGCGACCCCGTCGCGCCCGCGGCGCGGTGCCCGGACGCGACGGCACGGACCTCGGCGGACATGCCGTCAACGTACGCGCCGTGCGGCGCCGTGATCACGAGACTCGCGGCGGACCCGACCTCCACCCTGGGGTGGAGGTCGCTCGGCCGCGCGGACCGCAGGGTGGGCGGCGTCTCGACCCTCGGAGGGGCTCTGACCAGGCACGCGACCCGACCACGGCCCGACGTCCGCACCCCGGTGCGCCCGACAGGCTGGCGGTATGACGACGAGCACCGGGCCGCAGTGGCCCGCGACCCCGACTCCCGGACCGGGCGCTGCGCGCGCTGCGAGGACCGCGAGCTCGGGACGGTCCGGGCGGCCGCAGGCCGTGCCGGGGCCGCTCGCGGCGTCCGTCGCGCAGGAGGGTGCGCGGCGCAGGCGTCGCCGCGGCGCGGTGCTCGTCGTCGTCCTCGCGGTCGCCACCTGGTACGGCATGCGGTGGGCCGAGGACGCGTTCGCCGGGTCGCAGGGGGACCCGTCGGCCGCGACCGTGCCCGGGCGCTCGTCGGGCGACACCGCCGCGGACGGCTCGCCGGACGGTGGTCGGCAGGACGACGGGGGGCGCGACGAGGGTCGTGACGGGGGCCGTGACGGGCACGCACCGGCCGACGACGACCTCGAGGCGCGGCTCACCCGGGTGGTCGACGAGCTGACCGCCGCGGGGATCGACCGTGAGCTGTCCCGGCGGTACGCGCGCGCCGACGCCGCCGCGGCGGCCGAGGGCGTCGAGCTCGTCGTCACCTCGGGGCGGCGCAGCGCGGCCGAGCAGCGGCGGCTGTTCGACGAGGCCGTCGAGCGGTACGGCTCCGAGCGCGAGGCGCGCCGGTGGGTCCTGCCGGCCGACCGGTCCGCGCACGTCGCGGGGACGGCGATCGACGTCGGGCGGACGGAGGGTGCGCTCTGGCTCGGCGAGCACGGGCAGGAGTACGGGTTGTGCCGCGTGTACGCCAACGAGATCTGGCACTTCGAGGCGATGCCGGACGGTGCGGACCGCTGCCCGCAGCTCCTGCCCGACTCGTCGTCGGGATGGTGACGCCCGGCGTGCGTCAGAGCTGGTTGATGCGCAGGTGGTTGCCCGCGGGGTCCCGCACGGCGGCGTCGCGCAGCCCCCACGGCTGGTCCGTGGGCTCCTGCGTGACCTCCGCGCCGGCGGCCGCGAGCTTCTCGAACGTGCCCGCGAGGTCGTGCGTCGCGAGGATCAGGCTCGCGTACGAGCCCTTGGCCATGAGCTCGACGATCGTGCGCCGCTCGTCGTCGGTCAGGCCGGGGTCCACGGCCGGCGGGTGCAGCACGATCGAGACGTCGGGCTGCTCGGGCGAGCCGATGGTGATCCACCGCATCGACCCCTGGCCGACGTCGCCCCGGACCTCGAAGCCCAGCACGTCGCGGTAGAACGCGAGCGAGGCCTCCGGGTCGTCGGCGGGCAGGAACGTGGAGTGCACGAAGAGCGTCATGCGAGCCACGCTAGGAGAGCGGGGCGGTGGGTGCTTCTCGATTCCTGACCGGTTCGCGGGTCGAGCGCCGCACGGGTCGCAGCACCTGGCGCGCCTGGCAGCTCGGGATGCCCGCGGGCACGGCGTGCGGGTCGGCCGCCGCGCGCCGGCGGTACTCGCTGGGTGACATCCCCATCAGCTCGGAGAACCTCGTCGAGAACGTCCCCAACGACTGGCAGCCGACCGCGAAGCACACGTCCGTCACGTTCAGGTCGCCGAGCCGCAGCAGGTGCATCGCGCGCTCGATGCGCCGCGTCATCAGGTAGCTGTACGGCGACTCCCCGTACGCGGCGCGGAACGTGCGGCTGAGGTGCCCCGACGAGACGTCGATGCCGCGCGCGAGCGCCTCGACGTCGAGCGGCTGCGCGTACTCCCGGTCGATGCGGTCACGCACGCGGCGCAGCTGCGCGAGCTCGCGCAGGCGCGGGTCGGCGGGCGGCGTCACGGTTCCAGTGTGTCCCGGACGGGTGCGTCCTCGCGACGGCCGCTCGCGAGCTCGTCGGCCAGCCGGGCACGGTGCCCGGCGCGCAGGGGCCGCAGCGAGGACAGCGTGGCGACGAGCGCGGCGACGCCCGCGACGACCACGACGAGGAACCCGCCGTGCGAGCCGTCCGCGTCGATCCGGGTCCCGGCGATCGACGACCCGATCGACACACCCACCCCGAGCGACGTCCCGACCCACGTCAGCCCCTCGGTCAGGCGCGCGCGCGGCACGATCTCCTGCACGAGCCCGTTGCCGTTGATGAGGGTCGGCGCGATCGCGAACCCGGTGACGAACATGACCGCCGCGAGCGCCCACAACGAGTTCACCAGCACGAACAGCGACACCCCGACGGCGAGCGCGACCATCCCGACGCCGAACCGCGCCCACAGCGGCTGGGCCCAGCGCCGCGCCCCGTACAGCAGCCCGGACACGAGCGAGCCGGCCGCGAAGACCGCGAGGATGAACCCCGCGGCGGACGTGCGCCCGGCCTCCTCGGCGAACGCGACGGTCGAGACGTCGGTGGCCCCGAAGATCGCGCCGAGCGCGAGGAACACGAGGACGACGACGAGCATCCCGGGCAGGCGGATCAGCGACCCGCCCGTCGAGTCGTGGTGCGGGGTGGGCGGCGGTTCCGTACGCCGCTGCAGCAGGAACCATGTCCCGCCGAGCACCGCGGAGACCAGGGGCACGACGATGCCCGCGGTCGGGTCGACGCTCGTCGCGAGCAGCGTCGCGGCGGCGGGGCCGACGATGAACACCACCTCGTCGAGCGCGGACTCCAGGGAGTACGCGGTGTGGATCGCGTCCGCGTCGCGCTTCAGGAGGTACGTCCAGCGGGCACGCACGAGCGACCCGAACTGGCCGGTCACGCCCGCGACGACCGCCGTCGCGTACAGGACCGGCTCGGGCGCCTCGAGCGACAGGGCCGCGACGAGCGCGCTGAGCCCCACCCCGCTGACCAGCAGCGCGGGGAACATCACGCGCGCCTGCCCGTGCCGGTCGACGAGGCGGGCGATCAGCGGCGCCGTCAGCGCGGACGTGACGACGAGGACGGCCGAGACCCGGCCGGCCAGCGCGTAGGAGTCGTAGATCGCGGAGACGGCGAGGACGATGCCGATCCCCACCATGGAGATCGGCAGGCGCGCGAGGACGCCCGCGGCCGAGAAGGCGAGGGCTCCAGGTCGGGAGAGGAGGTCGAGGTACGGCCGGAACACCCCACGATCGTCGCACCCGCCGCCCACGTCCCATGCACGCGATGCGCGACACCCGGCCCAGGGGCTGGGACCGTTCCCGGCCATGGCCCTAGAGTGCCTACCCGATGGACACCACCGGGAACCCGCGCCGACGGCCCACCATCCGCGACGTCGCGGCTGCGGCCGGGGTGTCGCGCGGGACGGTCTCGCGCGTCCTCAACGGCGGGCACTGGGTCTCCCAGGAGGCGCTCGAGGCGGTGCAGGAGGCGATCCGCACCACCGGCTACACCACCAACCAGCACGCGCGCAGCCTCGTGACCGGCCGGTCCAACTCCGTCGCGTTCCTGCTCACCGAGCCGCAGCACCTGCTGTTCGAGGACCCCAACTTCTCCATCCTGCTGCGCGGCGCGGCCACCGAGCTCGCCGCGCGCGGCATGCCGCTGCTGCTCATGGTCGCCGGCACGCCCGACGAGCAGGAGCAGATGCTCGGCTACGTCGGCGCCGGCCACGTGGACGGCGTGCTGCTCATCTCGTCCCACGCCGGCTCGCCCGTGCTGCGCGAGCTCGTCGCGCTCGACATCCCCACCATCGCGTGCGGCATCCCGCTCGGCTTCGAGCAGAAGGTCGGCTACGTCGCCGCCGACGACCTGGGCGGCGCGCGAACCATGACGCGCCACCTGCTCGACTCCGGGCGGCAGCGCGTCGCGATGATCACCGGACCCATGGACACGCCGGGCGGCCGCCTCCGACTCGAGGGGTACCGCCTCGAGCTGGGGGACCGGTACGACGAGACGCTCGTCGTGCACGGCGACTACCTGCGCTCGTCCGGCGTCCGCGCGACCGCCGAGCTGCTCGCGCGCCGCCCGGACGTGGACGCGGTCTTCGCCGCCAACGACCTCATGGCGTCCGGTGCCCTCCTGGCGCTCGCGGACGCCGGCCGCTCGGTGCCCGACGACGTCGCGGTCGCCGGGTTCGACGACGCGGGCATCGCCGCCGCGACCACCCCGCCGCTGACGACGATGCGTCAGCCGTTCGAGCGGATCAGCGCCGAGATGGTGCGGCTGCTGCTCGAGGTCGTCGACGGCAAGACACCCGCCGCGGTGACGCTGCCCGCGTCGCTCGTCGTGCGCGAGTCCACCTGACCCGCCGCGCTCAGTCCGCGAGCGCCGCCGAGACCACGTCCTTCGCCTCGGCCTGCACCTGCGCGAGGTGCTCGGCGGACACGAACGACTCGGCGTAGATCTTGTAGACGTCCTCCGTGCCGGAGGGGCGCGCGGCGAACCACGCGTCGTCGGTGACGACCTTGAGCCCGCCGATCGACGCCCCGTTGCCCGGTGCCTGCGTCAGCCGTGCGGTGATAGCGCCGCCCGCGAGCGTCGTCGCGGTCACCTGCTCGGGCGACAGGGCCGCGAGCCTGGCCTTCTCGTCGCGCGTCGCGGCCGCGTCGATGCGCGCGTACCAGGACTCGCCGAGCTCGTCGACGAGCGCGCGGTGGTGCTCCGACGGCGACCGCCCGGTCGTCGCGAGGATCTCCGAGGCCAGCAGGCACGCGATCGGGCCGTCCTTGTCGGTGGTCCACACGGTGCCGTCGGTGCGCAGGAACGACGCCCCGGCGGACTCCTCGCCGCCGAACCCGACCGACCCGTCGATCAGCCCGGGCACGAACCACTTGAACCCCACGGGCACCTCGACCACGCGGCGCCGCAGCCGGGCGCCCACCCGGTCGACCAGCGACGACGAGACGAGCGTCTTGCCGATCGCCGCGTCCGGCGACCAGCCGGGGCGCGCGCCGCCGTACAGGTAGTCGATCATCACCGCGAGGTAGTGGTTCGGGTTCATCAGGCCGCCGTCGGGCGTGACGATGCCGTGCCGGTCGGAGTCCGCGTCGTTGCCCGTCGCGATGTCGTACGGAGCCGGCCCGTCGCCCGCGGTCATGCGGCTCACGAGCGAGGCCATCGCGTACGGCGACGAGCAGTCCATGCGGATCTTGCCGTCCCAGTCGAGCGTCATGAACGGCCAGCGCGGGTCCACGCTGGGGTTCACGACGGTCAGGTCCAGCCCGTACCGCTCCCCGATGACGCCCCAGTACTCCGCCATCGCGCCGCCCAGCGGGTCCGCGCCGATCCGCACGCCTGCCGTCCGGATCGCGTCCAGGTCGACCACGTTCGCCAGGTCGTCCACGTACGCCGTGAGGTAGTCGTGCCGCTTCACGAGCGGGGAGGTGACCGCGCGCTCGTAGGGGACGCGGGGGACGTTGCGCCAGCCGTCCGCGAGCAGCTGGTTGGCGCGCTCCGCGATCGGGCCGGTCGCCTCACCGCCCGCCGGGCCGCCGTGCGGCGGGTTGTACTTGAAGCCGCCGTCCGCGGGCGGGTTGTGCGAGGGGGTCACGACGATGCCGTCGGCCAGCCCCGGTCCCTGCGTGCGCACGCCGGCGGCCGTGCCCGCGCCGTTGTGCCGCAGGATCGCGAGCGAGACCGCGGGCGTCGGCGTGAACGAGTCGCGCGCGTCGACGTGCACCTCGACGTCGTTCGCGACCAGCACCTCGATCGCGGTGCGCTGCGCCGGCTCCGACAGGCCGTGCGTGTCCCGGCCGATGAACAGCGGCCCGTCCGTGCCCTGGCTGCGCCGGTACTCCACGATCGCCTGGGTGATCGCGACGATGTGCGCCTCGTTGAACGCGGTCCGCAGCGACGAGCCGCGGTGCCCGCTGGTGCCGAACACCACCTGCTGGTCCGGGTCGGTGGGGTCCGGCACGCGGTCGTAGTACGCGCCGACGAGCGCGTCGACGTCGATGAGGTCCTCGGGCAGAGCGGGGGTTCCGGCGCGGGGATGCATGCCCCCATCCAACCTCGCCGGCGCCCGGGTCCGCACCCCCTGAACCCCCGCCCTACGTCACACGCCACCACCCCCACCCCGTCGGACTCCACATCCGCGCCCTCGTCACACTCCACCTCCGCGCCCTCGCCGGACTCCACCTCCGCGCCCTCGTCCGACTCCACCTCCGCGACCCCGTCGTTCCTCCGGCTACGCCCGCGCATACCCGGAGCAACCGCGGTCTCGTCGGAGTTCACGTCTGCGGGCTCGGCGGGGTGCGCTTGCGCGAGCCCGTGGTTGCTCCGGCTCTGGGGGTGCATACCCGGAGCAGGTGCGGGGTCGGGGTGAGGGGCGGTGGGGTGGGGGTGGGCCGGTAGGCTCGCGGGCATGGCCAAGGGATCTGTGGAGTTCGTGCTGCGTCCGTTCGAGGGGCTCCCCGGTGAGCCCGACTGGGTGGCGCTCAAGGAGGTCGTCCCCGCGGCGACGGCGACGGCCCGCACCACCGCGGAGCACGGCGCCAAGGACGTCCTGGTCACGACGATCCTGCCGCAGGCCTGGCCCGCGCTGCACCGCTCCGACGGCGTCGTCCTGCTGGCGCTGCAGACCACGTCGAGCTCGGGCGACGCGAGCCGCGACCTCGCAGCCGCGCTGCTCGAGGCGCTCGACGTCGAGCCCGGCACCGCGATCGAGACGACCGGCCTGCCCGACGCCGGCCCGCGCCTGCAAGACGTGCTGGACCTGTCCGTCCCGTTCGAGGTCACGGTCCACGACTCGTTCTCCTACTGGCTCGCGCCGGACGTCGAGCGCACCGCGGACCTCGAGGCCGCGATCGAGGACGCCGACGCGGGCATCATCGACACCGCCAAGGTCGCCGCGGTCGAGTCGGCCTACTGGTGCCGGATGGGCGCCAAGGAGTTCCTGCGCTGGGCGCAGCCGCACGACGAGCAGACGGTCCTGGACGGCCTCGCCCGCCTGCACGCCAAGCGTGAGTCCGGGTTCGCCGGCGGCAAGTTCATCGGCTACTTCCGCTCGAGCGGGCTCGTCGTGCCGGTGTGGGAGCTCGCGCGCGGGACCGAGGCGGAGGAGCTCGAGGAGCCCGTCGCCGCGTTCGCCCCCGCCTTCGAGGCGGCCCTCGCGAGCACCGAGCCGCTCGACGCGAACGAGCGCCGCGCCCGCGCGGGCCTCGTCGCGCGCCAGGTCACGCTGCGCTGACCACACCTCACGTCCGCCCCGGCCCGGCCGTCTTCCTCGCAGGAGACCGCCGGGCCGCGGCGTGTCGGAGGCACGGGCCATGCTGGGCCGGGAGGTGAGCCGGATGGGGACCCGGATGGGGATGACGTGGCACACGGTCGTGCCGAGCCCGATCGGACCGCTGTCCGTGGGGGTGGTGGACGACGACGAGGGCGCGGCGGTCACGCACGTGCGCATGACCCGGTCCGGCGACCGCGCGTCCGACCCGTTCGCGGACCTCACGAGCACGCGCGTCGTGCCCGACGACCACCCGCTCCTGCGCGAGGCGGTCCGCCAGCTCGAGGCGTACCTCGCGGGCGGGCTGCGCGACTTCGACCTGCCCCTGCGCCCGCAGGGCTCGGCGTTCCAGCTGCGGGTGTGGGACGGGCTGCGGCGCATCCCGTACGGCACCACGACGACGTACGGCGCGCTCGCGGCCGCGGTCGGGCTCGACCCGCGCACGTCGTCGCGCGCGGTCGGCGCCGCGAACGGGGCCAACCGCCTCGCGATCGTCGTGCCGTGCCACCGGGTGGTCGGCGCGGACGGCACGCTCACCGGCTTCGCGGCGGGCGTGGACCGCAAGCGCGCGCTGCTGGACCTGGAGTCGGCCGCGGTCACGGCCACGTTGTTCTGAGGCGTGGCCGCACCGGTCTGACGTGCGGCGCGCGCGTCAGTAGGCTGGGCGCCGTGACGCCCCCCGCCCCGGCCGACCGCGCTGGCGACAAGCCCGCGACCGGCCCGACCGACACCCCCGAGCGCCCCGAGGCGGAGACCGCCAAGCCCCGTGCGCGGGGCAGCCGGGTCCGTCAGCGGGTCGCGGTGATCATCCCCGCCAAGGACGAGTCGCGCCGGATCGCGGCGACCGTCCGCTCGGCCAAGGCGATCCCGCACGTCGACCTCGTGCTCGTCGTCGACGACGGCTCGGAGGACAACACGCAGCACGTCGCGCGGGAGGCCGGTGCGGTCGTCGTGCGGCACTCGCACAACCGCGGCAAGGCCGCCGCGATGGAGACCGGTGCCGCGGTCGTCGCGATGCGGGACGCGCCGGACCGCCCCGCACGCGTCCTGCTGTTCATCGACGGCGACCTCGCGGAGACCGCGGTGAACACCGCGCCGCTCGTGCCGCCCGTCCTCGAGGGGCACACGGACCTGGCGATCGCGAACCTGCCGCCGCAGCCCGGAGCGGGCGGGCGCGGGATCGTCGTCGGCGCCGCGCGCCGCGCGATCGCGTCCCTCACGGGCTGGACCCCGAACCAGCCGTTGTCCGGCATGCGCTGCCTCACGCGCGAGGCGTTCGAGGCCGCGACGCCGCTCGCGCACGGCTGGGGCGTGGAGACCGGCATGACGATCGACCTGCTGCGCCAGGGGTTCCGCGTCGTCGAGGTGCCGTGCGACCTGCGGCACCGCCCGTCGGGCGGCGACCTGCGCGGCCAGCTGCACCGCGCGGCGCAGTACCGCGACGTGCAGCTCGCGGTGAACGCGCGGCGCGTGCGGGCCGCGGCGGGTGCCGTGCGTCGCTCGGTGTCGGCCAAGCAGCCGCCGACGCACCGCTGACCGGGCACCGGCGGACCGCTCCCGGCGCGGGCCCCTACCCTGGTCCGGTGCCCGCGCTGACCCCTGACCGTGCACCCGCGCGTCGTCGGGCGGTGCCCGTGCGCGGGTTCGCGCTGGTCACCGCGCTGCTGCTCGGCCTGCTCGTCGGTGGTGCGGGCCTCGTCGGCGGCGCCGCGCCGGCGCGCGCGGACGACCCCGCCGCACCCGTCGAGCCGGTCGTGCTCGTCGGCGTCGGCGGGCTGCACTGGGACGACGTCGAGCGGTCGGGCACGCCCACGCTGTGGCGGATGGTCGACGAGGGTGCGGTCGGCTCGATCTCGGTGCACACCTCCTCGGCACAGATGTGCCGGCTCGGTGGCTGGCTGACCATCTCCGCCGGCCGCCGGGTCCCCCCGGTGCCCGGCGCCGACGCCACCCCCGCCGAGCAGGGCGAGGACGGCGCGGACGAGACGATCGACGACTGCCCGCCCATGCCCGGCGTCAGCGCGAGCGACGCGGCACCCGGCTCCGCGGTCGTCACCGGCTGGACCGACCTGGTCGACCCGCCGTCCGACGAGGTGCCCGCGGGCAGCTACGGCACGCCCGGGGCCGTCGCGACGCTCGTCGCCCCCACCGGCGAGTGCACCACCGCGGTCGGGCCGGGCGCGGCGCTCGCGCTCGCGGACGCCACGGGCCGGCTCGACCGGTACGCGCTGCGCCTCGGCGACGTGCCCGACGAGGCGCTCTCGTCGTGCGCGGTCACGGTGCTGGACGCCGGCGAGCTGCCCGCCGACCGCACCGCGCGGCGCGACGCGCTCGCGCTGCTCGACGACGACCTGCGCCGCGTCCTGGCGGTCGTCGACCCGGGCACGCGCGTCGTCGTCGCTGGGACGTCCGACGGCCCCACGGGGGAGACGGGCCTGCAGGCCGTGCTGCAGTGGCGCGCGGGCTCGTCGTCGCCCGGGTGGCTGACGTCGGAGTCGACCCGGCGCACCGGCATCGTGACCCTCACCGACCTGTCGGCCACGCTCGTGCAGGCGGCCGGCGCCGACCCGGCCGAGCTCGACGGCGCGCCCCTGCAGGTCACCGAGCGGCGCCCCAACGCGGACCGGACCGTCGAGAACCGCCGCTACCTGACCGAGATGACGACCATCGGCCCGCACCTCATGCCGCTGCTGCTCACGGTCGTGGGCGTGGCCGCGGCGCTCGCGGTGGGCGCCGTCGCGCTCCTGCGCCGCCGGGGTCGCCGCCCGACGCCCGCGCTGCGGCGCGTGACGCTCGCGGTCCTGCTGCTCGGGGTGTGCACGCCCGTGGGCGCGCAGCTCGCGGCGCTGTCGCGGTGGTGGGACTCGCCCGCGCCGCTGTTCGCCGCCGCCGGGTGGTGGGGCGTCGCGACCGTCGGTGCGGCGCTCGTCGTGTGGGCCGTGGCGCGGGTGCTGCCGCCGAGCCGGTGGCGGCTCGCGACCGCGGCGGCCGGGGTGACGTGGGTCGTCGTGACCGTCGACGGGCTGACCGGGACCGTCCTGCAGCAGGGCTCGGTGCTCGGCATCTCGACGCTCGGGGCGCGATACTACGGCTTCGGCAACACGACGTTCGGCGTGTACGCCGCGGCGTCCCTGGTGCTCGCGGCGGGCGTCGCCGCGTACGCGGTGGAGCGCGGGCGGCGCAACGTCGGGGTGCTCGCCGCCGCGGCGGTCGGCGCGGTGTCGGTGGTCGTCGACGGGTGGCCCGCGTTCGGTGCGGACTTCGGCGGGGTGCTCGCGCTCGTGCCGGCGTTCGCGGTGCTCGTCGTCGCGGTCGGCGGCGGGACGTTCGGCGCGCGGCGCGCGTTCGCGTACGTGGCCGGGGCGATCGGCGTCGTCGTGCTCGTGTCGGTCGTGGACTGGGCTCGGCCCGGCCGCGCGTCGCACCTGGGGCAGTTCGTGCAGCGGGTGCTCGACGGCGACGCGGTCGGCGTGGTGGCGGGCAAGGCCGCCGGCGCGTGGGCGACCGTGACCTCACCGGTCGGGTTCGTCGCCGCGCTCGCGTGCGTCGCGGTGTGCGTGGTGCTCGTCGGACCGGAGCGCCGGCGGCCCGCGGCGCTGCGCCGCCTGTACGCCACGTGGCCCGGGCTGAGCCGGCTGCTGCTCGCGGTCGTCGTCGTCGCGGTCCTCGGCAGCCTCCTCAACGACTCGGGCGTCGTGGTCGCGTCCACCGTGCTCGCGCTGTCGGGCGGCCTGCTGCTCGCGTCGCTCGTGCAGCACCGGTGGGCGCACCTGCCCGTCGAGCCCGCGCCCGTGCGAGCGCCGCTGCACCGGATGCCCGCGGTGCTCGTCGCGACCGGCGGCGGCCTGCTCGCGGCGCTGCTGCTCGCCACCGTCGTCGTGCCGCTGCCCGCGGCGGTCGCGGGCGACGTGGCCGTGGGGGCGGGGCCGTCCGCGACGCCCGACGACGCGCCCGTCGTCGTCGTCGGGACCACCGGGGTCGACTGGTCCGACGTCGACCGGTCCACCACGCCCACGCTGTGGGGGCTGCTGCGCGACGGCGCGCCCGCGGGCGGCGTGACCTCGGGGGCGTCGGGGCGCAACGCGTGGTGCGAGTCCGGCGGGTGGCTCGCGCTGTCGTCCGGCCGTGCACCCGTCGCCGGGACGACGCAGCACGGCACGTGGTCGTGCGCGTCGTGGGGCGTGACGCCCGCGGACGGATCCGCGACCGTGCAGCACTGGGACGAGCTCGTCGCGCTGCAGTCCCGCTCGGAGTTCCGGCCGCGGCTCGGCGCGCTCGGCGCCGGGCTCGCGACGGTCGGCACGTGCGCGACCGCCGTCGGGCCGGGCGCGGCCCTCGCGCTCGCCGAGCCGGACGGGTCCGTCGCGCGCTACCGCACGGTCGACGAGGCGCTCGCGGACCCCGCCGACGCGTTCGCGTGCCCGACGACGCTCGTCGACGCGGGCTCCTCGGCCGTCGACCCGGTGCTCCTCGACGTGCTGGGCGAGGACGCGGCGACCGACGCGCTGCGGCAGGTCGACCGTGACGTCGCACGCGTGCTGCGCGCGGTGCCCGACGACGCGACCGTGCTCGTCCTGAGCACCGGGCCGGGGCAGCGTGCCCTGCCCGCGCTGGGCGTCGGCATCGGGGACCCGGGCACGGGCTCGGGGTACCTCGGGTCGGCGTCGACGCGCTGGGTGGGTGTGTTCCGGCTGCTGGACGTGCCGGTCGCGCTGCTGTCCCACGCGGGCGCGCGGGTGTCCGACGACTTCGCGGGGTCGCCCGTGCGCGTGGGCGAGGACCGCCCCGCGGCGGTCGCGACGACCGTGCGCCAGCTCGCCGACCTCACGACGCGCGACCAGGCGCTGCGCGGCACCTCGACCCCCGTGACCTCGCCACCCCTGGTGGTCGCGCTGCTCGTCGTGGCCGCCGCGGCGGTGCTGGGCCCCCGCCTCGCGCGGCGCCGGCCCGCGCTCGCGGAGCGGCTGCGCCGCGCCGCCGACGCGCTCCTGCTCGTGCTCTCGGCCCTGCCCGTCGGGCTGTTCCTCATGACGACGACCTCGTGGTGGCGCTACGCCGACCCCGACCGCACGATGTGGCTCGCGTGCGGGGCGGCGACCGCGGTGGTCGCCGGCGTCGCGGCGCTCGTCCCGCGCCGGCCGCTGACCGCGGGCCCGGGCGTCGTCGCGGGCGTCACGTTCGCCGTGCTCACCCTGGACGCCGTGCTCGGCACGCCGCTGCACCGCGGCAGCCCGCAGGGGCCGGCCGTGACGCTCGGCGGCCGGTTCTACGGGTTCGGCAACCCCACGTACTCGTTCTACGTGGTCGCCGCGCTCGTCACGGCGGCCGTCTGCGGGTACGCGCTCGTGCGGCGCGGGCGGCGCCTGCTCGGCACGCTCGTGGCGGCGGCCGTGTGCGGCGTCGCGCTCGTCGTCGACCTGTGGCCCGCGCTGGGCGCGGACGTCGGCGGCGGGCTCGTGCTCGTCCCCGCGGGGCTGGTCGTCGTGCTCGGCGTCGCGGGCGTGCGGGTCACGTGGGTGCGGCTGCTCCTCGCGGGGGCCGCGGGCGTGCTCGTCGTCGGCGGCATCGCGGTGCTCGACTGGCTGCGTCCCGAGGCCGAGCGCACGCACCTGGGGGTGTTCGTGCAGCGCGTCGTGGACGGCTCCGCCTGGGAGACGGTCGCGCGCAAGCTCGGGTACGCCGCCGCGACCGTCACGAGCGGGTGGCTGACGGTGCTCACGCTCCTGGTGGTCGTGCTCGCGGTCGTCGTCCTGTGGCCGCGCAGCCGCGTGCGCGTCCCCGCGTGGGACCTGCTCGAGCGCCGGTGGCCGCCCGTGCGGCCGGTCGTCGTCGGCCTGCTCGTCGCGGGCGTCGCGGGCGGGCTCGTCAACGACTACGGGGTGCGCCTCGTGACGGTCATGCTCGTCGCCGCGGTGCCGTTGCTCGGGACGCTCGTCCTGCGTGCGGTACGCGACGACTACCCTGCGAGCGACGACCCGACCCGACGACCGGACGGCGACGATGTCCCAGCCTGAGCTCCTGCGCTACGCCTACCTCGGCCCCGACGGGACGTTCACCGAGGACGCGCTGCGCCAGGTCGTCCCGCCCGACGAGGGCGTGTACCTGCCGCAGCACGACGTGGCGTCCGCGATCGACGCCGTGCGCGAGGGCCGGGCCGACCGCGCGGTCGTCGCGATCGAGTCGACCGTCGAGGGCGGGGTCACCGCGACGCTCGACCGGCTCGCGGCCGGTGACCCGCTGGTGATCCTGCGCGAGATGCTCGTGCCGGTGCAGTTCACGCTCGTCGCAGCGCCCGGTGTCGAGCTGTCCGACGTGCGCCGGATCTCCGCCCACCCGCACGCATGGGTGCAGTGCCGCCGCTGGCTCGCCCGTTTCCTGCCCCACGTGGTGCACGTGCCCGCGACGTCGAACACCGCGCCCGCCGCGCTCATCTCGGACGCGCTGCGCACGCCCGACGCGCCGGACCTCGGGTTCGACGCGGCTCTCGTGCCGCCGCGCGCGGTCGCCACGTACGGGCTGCAGCCGCTCGCGCAGGACATCGCCGACAACGCCGACGCCGCCACGAGGTTCGTGCTCATCGGCCCGCCCGGTGACGTGCCGCCGCCCTCGGGCGCGGACAAGACGACGCTCGTCGTCCACCTGCCCGACAACGAGGCGGGTGCGCTGCTCGCGATGCTCGAGCAGTTCGCGACGCGCGGCGTGAACCTCTCGCGCATCGAGTCGCGGCCGATCGGCGACTCGCTCGGCCGCTACTCGTTCTCGATCGACGCCGAGGGGCACGTCACCGACGAGCGTGTGGGTGAGGCGCTCATGGGTCTGCACCGGCGCTGCCCGTACGTGCGGTTCCTCGGCTCGTACCCACGCGCGGACGCGGTGCGGCCCACGGTGCACATCGGGACGAGCGACGCGGACTTCCGCTCGGCGCGCGAGTGGCTCGCGCGCGTGCGCGGCGGCGCGACGACCTGACGCTCAGACCGCCAGCCCGCGGCGCACGGCCTCGCTGGTCAGCCCCTGCCCGAGGTCGGTGACGAGCCCGCGCACGGACTCGCGCACGACCTGCGGCTCGCGCGTGCGCAGGGCGGCGACGAACGCGTCGGTCCGCTCGCGCAGCACGTCCGTGCCCGGGTAGCCGGGCAGCAGGCCGAGCAGCCGGTCGAGGTGCGGGCGCATCGAGTGGACCGTGCGGGACAGCACGCGGTTGCCCGCGCGGTCGAGCAGCACGTCGAGCGCGGCGTCCAGCTCGACCGCCCGCTCGATGCCCTCGCCCTGCTCGTGCGCGACCAGCGCCTGCTCGACGTGCGCCTCGACGAGCGCCAGGTCCGCGGCCGCCAGCCGGTCCGCTGCCCGGCCCGCCGCCTGCGCGGACAGGGTCGCGACCACGTCGAGGACGTCCCGCAGGTGGTCCGGGTCGAGGGGCGCGACGCGCGAGCCGCGGTTCGGCTGGTAGGTCAGCAGGTCCTGGTCGCCGAGCCGGCGCATCGCGTCGCGCACGGGTGTGCGGGACACGGACAGCCACGCGCCGATCTCCTCCTCGCGCACCACCTCACCGGGCGCGAGCTCACCGCTCACGACGACCCCCATGAGCCGCTCGTACACGATGTCGGCGAGCAGCAGCCGGCCGGACTCGACGGCCGCGGTCTGCGTGGGGATGGGCACGGTGGCTCCGGTCGTCGCGAGGGTGTGGGCATGTCCACCGTATGCACGTCCACGCGCGTCGGGCAGGACCCTCGTCCCGGCCGGGGGCGTGCGTCAGTGCGCGACCACGCGCACGACGAGCGCCCCGGGGTCGACGCGCGCCGAGACCTCCGACACGCGCCCGACGACCTCGCCGTCGACCTGCGCGTACTCCGCGCCGGACACGGCCACGCGCACCACGCGCGCCCGCGTGTGGTCGATGCGTCCGATGCCGCGCGGCATGCCCCGGACGCCCACGCCCTGCAGCACCACCTCGCCGAACAGCTGCGCCCAGCCCGCCACGCCGCCGCGCGTGTCGATCGCCGCGATGTCCAGCCACCCGTCGTCGAGCACCGCCTCGGGCAGCAGCGTGATGCCGCCCGGCAGGCGGCCGCAGTTGCCGACCAGGAGGCTGCGCAGCCGCGCGGTCGTCGCGGGCCGGTCGTCGATGCGCACGTGCACGCGCGTGCGGCGTCCGTGCAGGTGCTTGATGCCCGCGAGGAAGTAGGCGATCCACCCGACGCGCGCCTTGAGGTCGTCGTCGGCGTCCGCGACCATCGCCGCGTCGAACCCGAGCCCGGCGATCACGAGGAACAGGTGCTCGTCGCCGTCCGCCGCCCGCACCGGGTCGTCGTCGGTGTCCCGCGCGGTGGCCTCCACGCGCAGCCAGCCGACGTCGATGGTGCGCTCGCGCCCGGTGACCACGGCCTCGAGCGCGGACAGCGGGCTACCGATCGGGATGTCGAGGTTGCGGGCCAGCAGGTTCCCGGTGCCGAGCGGCAGGAGCCCCATGGGCACCCCCGTCCCGACGAGCGCGGCCGCGACCCCGCGCACCGTCCCGTCCCCGCCGACCGCGACCACGACGTCCGCGCCGCGCTCGAGCGCCTCGCGGGCCTGCCCCGTCCCGGGGTCCTCGACGGTGGTCTCCAGCCACAGCGGTGTGGGCAGGCCCTGCTCCGCCGCGGCGCTCTCGATGGCCTCGCGCAGCGCGGGCACGTCGGGCTTCGTGGGGTTGGCGACGAACGCGAGCTGCTGTCCGCGGGCGCGGACCTGCCGGGTGAGCGCCCGGGCCCGCGGGCTCGTCGCCGTCTCCTCCGCGTCGAGGCGGCGCAGCAGGTCCCGCTGCCGCAGCGCGACGACCGCGGCGACGACGAGGGCGGCGACCGCGAGCACTCCGGCGGCGAGCGCGGTCCACGCCTCCCATCTCACCCCCGCAAACTACCGAGCCGCGGCCCCCCGGGCGCGCGGAATACCCGCGGCCAGCTGCGTCTCACCCTCCCGCCCCCCGACGGGGCCGCGCGCCCGAGCGCCGCCGACCCCGTCATCGCTCCGGCTCAGCCGTCTCATACCCGGAGCAACCGCGGGGTGGTGGGGAGACCTGCTGCCGAGGCCGTGGTTGCTCCGGGTCGGCCGGCTCATACCCGGAGCGATGACGGGGTCGGCGACAGGGGGGTGCGGTTCAGCGGGAGGGACGAGGGTCGGTAGCCTTCGAGGGTGATCGATCTCAAGCTCCTGCGTGACGACCCCGAGACCGTGCGTGCCAGCCAGCGCGTCCGCGGGGACGACCCCGGCCTCGTCGACGAGGTCCTGGACGCGGACGCGCGCCGCCGGTCCGCGCTCACGGAGTTCGAGTCGCTGCGCGCCGAGCAGAAGGCGCACGGCAAGAAGGTCGCGCAGGCGCAGGGGGAGCAGAAGCAGGCGCTGCTCGCGCACGCCAAGAAGGTCGCGGACCGCGTCAAGGAGCTGCAGGCCGAGGCGGACGCGGCGCAGGCGCGCGCCGACGAGCTCACGCGGCGGATCGGCAACGTCGTCGAGGAGGGCGTCCCCGCCGGCGGCGAGGACGACTTCGTCGTGCTCGAGCACGTGGGCACGCCGCGCGACTTCGGCGCCGAGTACGGCGCGGACTTCGTCGTGAAGGACCACCTGGAGCTCGGCGAGGGGCTGCGCGCGATCGACACCGAGCGCGGCGCCAAGGTCTCGGGTGCGCGGTTCTACTACCTCACCGGGATCGGCGCGCGCCTCGAGCTCGCGCTGCTCAACGCCGCGGTCGACAAGGCCGTCGGCCTGGGCTTCACGCCGGTCATCACCCCGACCCTGGTGAAGCCCGAGATCATGGCGGGCACCGGGTTCCTCGGTGCGCACGCCGACGAGGTGTACCGCCTCGAGGCCGACGACCTGTACCTCGTCGGGACGAGCGAGGTCGCGCTCGCGGGCTACCACTCGGGCGAGATCCTGGACCTGTCGGACGGACCGCGGCGGTACGCCGGCTGGAGCGCGTGCTACCGGCGCGAGGCCGGCTCGTACGGCAAGGACACGCGCGGGATCATCCGCGTGCACCAGTTCCACAAGGTCGAGGCGTTCTCGTACACCACGGTCGAGGACGCGCAGGCCGAGCACCGCCGCATCCTGGGCTGGGAGAAGGAGATGCTCGAGCTCGCGGAGCTGCCGTTCCGCGTGATCGACACGGCCGCGGGCGACCTCGGGTCGAGCGCGGCCCGCAAGTTCGACTGCGAGGCGTGGCTCCCGAGCCAGCAGCGCTACCTCGAGCTCACCTCGACGTCGAACTGCACCACGTTCCAGGCGCGCCGCCTGGGCGTGCGCGAGCGCACCGCGGACGGCCAGGTCCGGCCCGTGGCGACGCTCAACGGCACGCTCGCCACGACGCGCTGGATCGTCGCGATCCTGGAGAACCACCAGCAGGCCGACGGCTCGGTGCACGTGCCGGCCGGTCTGCGGCCGTACCTGGGCGGCCTCGAGGTCCTGGAGCCACGATGACACGCACCCGGCTGGTCGCCCTCGACGTCGACGGCACGCTCATGTCCTACGACGGCGTGATCTCGCCGCAGGTGCGTGACGCGGTCGGCGAGCTCGCGGGGGCCGGCCTGCACGTGGTGCTCGCGACGGGGCGCGGTGTGCACTCGGCCGCCCCCGTGGCGCGCGAGCTCGGCCTCTCGGAGGGCTGGCTCGTGTGCTCCAACGGCGCGGTCACGGCACGGCTGGACGGCGACGAGCCCGGCGGGTTCGCGATCGTCGACACCGTGACGTTCGACCCCGGCCCGGCGGTGCGCGCGATCGCCATGGAGCTGCCGGACGCGCTGTACGCGGTCGAGAACCTGGGCGTCGGCTTCCGGGTCTCGGGGCCGTTCCCCGAGGGCGAGCTGAGCGGCGAGATGGAGGTCGTGACGTTCGACGAGCTCGTCGCGACCCCCGCGACGCGCGTCGTGATCCGCGCGGTCGGCGCGAGCCCCGAGGAGTTCCACGAGATCGTCGAGCGCGTGGGCCTGCACGAGGTGGAGTACGCGGTCGGCTGGAGCGCCTGGCTGGACCTGACGCCCGGGGGCGTGTCGAAGGCGAGCGCGCTCGAGTCGGTGCGGCGGCGGCTCGGCGTCGAGCCGTTCGCGACGCTCGCGATCGGCGACGGCGGCAACGACGTCACGATGCTGCAGTGGGCGGCGCGGGGCGTCGCGATGGGGCACGCGCGTCCCGCGGTGCTGGCGGCGGCCGACGAGGTGACCGGCGCCATCGAGGACGACGGCGCGCTGCCGGTCCTGCGCTCGCTGCTCGTCTGACGTCTGCGCGGCTGACCTGCGCGTCTGGCCCGGAACCGGGCCCGGGGGCGCGTGACCGGTCGGTGACTCGTGCCCGCAACGGATCGTGACTCGATCGTGACCGGTTTGTGCGTCTTTAGGGTTGCGGGTCGTTTCAGCAACGACTTGCATCGAGGGATGGCACACGCGGTCGCGAGCGGCCGCGTCGTGCGCCATGACGACACGGAGGTCTCATGAACGGGATGCGCAAGCGTCGGTACACCACGATCGCGGCGTCAGCCGCGGCCCTCGCCCTCGTCCTGACGGCATGCTCGTCGGACGACGGAGGTGACGGCGGCACGGACGGCACGGGGGCGCCCACGGCCGACTGTGCCGACTTCGAGCAGTACGGCGACCTGAGCGGCAAGACGATCACGATCTACGCGGGCATCGTCACGCCCGAGGACCAGCCCTACGTCGACTCGTTCAAGCCGTTCGAGGACTGCACGGGCGCGAAGGTCGACTACCAGGCCGACAAGCAGTTCGAGCAGCAGATCCTGGTCCGCGCGCAGGCGGGCAACCCGCCGGACATCGCGATCATCCCGCAGCCCGGTCTGCTCGCCCAGCTCGTCGCGACGGGCACGGTCGTCGAGGCGCCCGAGGGCGTCGCCGCGAACGTCGACGAGTTCTGGGGCGAGGACTGGAAGGCCCTCGGCACCGTCGACGGCACGTTCTACGCCGCGCCGTCGGGTGCGAGCGTGAAGTCGCTCGTCTGGTACTCCCCGCAGGAGTTCGAGGCCAACGGCTGGGAGGTCCCCACCACGCTCGACGAGCTCAAGACGCTGTCCGACACGATCGCCGCCGACTCCGGCCACAAGCCGTGGTGCGCGGGCATCGCGTCCGACGCCGCGACCGGCTGGCCCGTGACGGACTGGATGGAGGACTTCGTCCTGCGCGAGGGTGGCGCCGACGTCTACGACCAGTGGGTCAGCCACGAGATCGCGTTCAACTCCGAGGTCCCGACGAAGGCGCTCGACGCCGTCGGCGAGTACCTCAAGAACCCCGACTACGTGAACGGCGGCTTCGGCGACGTCTCCTCGATCGCGACGACCGCGTTCCAGGACGGCGGCCTGCCGATCCTCGAGGGCCAGTGCTCGCTGCACCGCATGGCGAGCTTCTACGCCGCGAACTTCCCCCAGGGCACCGACATCTCGGAGAACGGCCAGATCTTCGCGTTCTACCTGCCGGGCAAGACCGCCGAGGACAAGCCGGTGCTCGGCGCCGGTGAGTTCGTCACCGCGTTCGCGGACCGCCCCGAGGTCCAGGCGCTCCAGGAGTTCTGGAGCTCCGACACCTGGGCGAACCTCAAGGCGCAGGCGAGCGTCGACCTGACCAACGGTGGCTGGATCACCGCGAACAAGGGCCTCGACCCGTCGATCCTCACCAACCCGATCGACAAGCTCTCGGCCGACATCCTCCTCGACGAGAACGCGGTGTTCCGCTTCGACGGCTCGGACATGATGCCCGCCGCCGTCGGGTCGAACGCGTTCTGGAAGGAGGCGACCAGCTGGATCACCGGGCAGTCGACCAAGGACACGCTGGACAAGATCGAGGCGGCCTGGCCGGCCTCCTGACGTGACGTCGGTGCCCCGGGGGTGGACCGCCCCCGGGGCACCGACGCGCACGCGTCCGCGTCCCCCTCGTCCGCTGCCCCGGGAGGTGCCATGGAAGTCACCGACAAGCTGGTGACGATGGTGCTCGCGCTCGTCGCGTTCGCCGCCGTCATCGGCCTCATCCTGCTCGTCGTCCACCTGCTCGAACGTCGCGGCGCCCGGCACGTCGCCTGGTGGTTCGTCGGGCCGACCGTCCTGCTCATCGCCGTCGGGCTCGTGTACCCGGCGCTGCGCACGCTGTGGCGCTCGTTCTACGACGCCGCGGGCACGAGCTTCATCGGGCTCGGGAACTACACCGACATCTTCACGTCGGGCGAGCAGCTCGTCGTGCTGCGCAACACCGTGCTGTGGGTACTCGTCACCCCGTTCGTCGCGACCGTCGTCGGGCTGATCTACGCGATCCTCGTCGACGGCGCGCGCGGCGAGGCCGCCGCCAAGGCGCTGATCTTCCTGCCGATGGCGATCTCGTTCGTCGGCGCGTCGATCATCTGGCGGTTCATGTACGAGTACCGGTTCTACGACCCGTCGGTCGAGAACAACCCGAACCAGATCGGCCTCATCAACCAGGTCATCGTCTGGTTGGGCGGCTCACCGCAGAACTTCCTGCTCAACAGCCCGTGGAACAACCTGTTCCTCATCGTCGTGATGATCTGGATCCAGGCGGGCTTCGCCATGACGATCCTGTCCGCCGCGATCAAGGCGATCCCCACCGAGATCACCGAGGCCGCGCGGCTCGACGGCGTCTCCTCGTTCGAGATGTTCCGGTTCGTGACCGTGCCGAGCATCCGGCCCACGCTGATCGTCGTCCTGACCACCATCGCCATCGGGTGTCTCAAGGTCTTCGACATCGTCCGGACCATGACCGCCGGGCGGTTCGGCACCAGCGTGGTCGCCAACGAGTTCTACACGCAGAGCTTCAGCGCCGGGAACCAGGGGCTCGGCGCCGCGCTGGCGGTCCTGCTGTTCGTCCTCGTCGTCCCGATCATCGCCTACAACGTGCGCCAGCTGCGGAAGGCGGACCACCGATGAGCGCCGTCCAGATCGACACCGCGACCGTCGGCCCGCCGACGGGAGGCCGGCCGAGGGAGTCCACCGCGGCGGCCGCGCGCCGGCGCCTGTCGCGCCCGTGGGCGTCGCTGTTCGCGGTCGTGCTCGCCGTGCTGTGGACCATCCCGACCTTCGGTCTGCTCGTCACCTCGTTCCGACCCGCGGCCGACATCAACAAGTCCGGGTGGTGGACCTCGTTCTTCGACCCGAACTACACGCTCGAGAACTACCAGACGGTGCTGTCCACCGACAGCGCGCAGTCCCTCGCGCCGTCGATCATGAACTCGATCGTCATCACGATCCCCGCGGTCGTGCTGCCGGTGTTCCTCGCGACGCTCGCGGCGTACGCGTTCGCGTGGATGAGCTTCCGCGGGCGCAACGTCCTGTTCATCGCGGTGTTCGCGCTGCAGGTCGTGCCGATCCAGGTCACGCTCATCCCCCTGCTCAGCCTGTACGTGGACATCGGCGTCTCCGGCACGTTCTGGGCCGTGTGGCTGTCGCACACCATGTTCGGGCTGCCGCTCGCGGTCTTCCTGCTGCACAACTTCATGCAGGAGATCCCGGGCGAGCTCATCGAGGCCGCACGCGTCGACGGGGCCGGGCACGTGACGATCTTCTTCCGGCTCATGCTGCCGATGCTCAAGCCCGCGATCGCGGCCCTCGGCATCTACCAGTTCCTGTGGGTGTGGAACGACCTGCTCGTCGCGCTCACGTTCACGGGGTCGTCGCGCGACCTCGCACCCATGACCGTCGCCCTGCTCAACCTCACCGGGACGCGCGGGTCGCAGTGGTTCCTGCTCTCGGCCGGGGCGTTCGTGTCGATCATCATCCCCGCGATCGTGTTCCTGTCCCTGCAGCGGTACTTCGTGCGCGGCCTGCTGGCCGGGTCCGTGAAGGGCTGAGGGCGCCCGGCGCGCACGACGGTCCCGGCGACGGGGCGGGCTAGCCTGACGGCGTGCCCGCCCCGTTGCTGTTCGTGGCCTCGGCCATCGCGCAGTACGTCGGGGCAGCGGTCGCGGTCGAGCTGTTCGGCCGCATGCCGCCCGCGTCCGTCGCGTGGCTGCGCGTCGGCGTCGCCGCGCTCGTGCTGCTCGCCTGGACGCGACCGTGGCGCACCCGCTCGCTGTGGACGTGGCCCGCGCTGCGCACCGCCGCGCTGTTCGGCGTCGTCCTCGCCGTCATGAACGCCGCGTTCTACGTCGCGATCGACACCCTGCCGCTCGGGACCGCGGTCGCGCTCGAGTTCGCCGGGCCCGTCGCCGTCGCCGCCGTGACCGGGCGCGGCTGGCGTGAACGCACCGCGATGGTCGTCGCCGCCGCGGGAGTCGTCCTGCTCGCCGGCGTCAGCCTGCACCTCGGCGACGACGCCGTGCGTGGGCTCGTCGCGATCGGTGTCGCCGCCACCTGCTGGGCCCTGTACATCCTGCTCGGGCGGCGGGTCGCCGCCGCGCCCACCGGAGGGCTCACCGGGCTCGGCGTCGCGATGGCCGCCGGCGGGCTGGCGCTCGCACCCCTGCTCGCACCCGGGGCAGGACCCGTCCTGACCGACCTGCGCCTCGCCGCGCTCGTGCTCGTCGTCGCCGTGTTCTCCTCGGTCGTCCCGTACGGCATCGAGCAGGTCGTCCTGCGGCGCGTGAGCGCCGCGACGTTCGCGGTGCTGCTCGCGCTGCTCCCCGCGACCGCGGCCGTCGTCGGCGCCGTCATGCTCGGGCAGGTGCCCCACGGCCTCGAGCTGCTCGGCCTCGTGCTCGTGTCCGGCGCGATCGCCCTCACCGCGCGCGAGAGCGACGCCGCCGAGGAGGCGCCGCCGCCCGCGTAGGCGGCACGACGACTACAGGTACTGGCCCGTGCCGTGCTCGTCGGGGCCCATCGCCCCACGCGCGCCCGGCGCGGGGACCGCACCCGGCGGCAGGGCGCGGCGCATCTGCTGCAGCTGCGCCTGCGTCGCCATCTGCTGCGCGACCAGCGCCGTCTGGATCCCGTGGAACAGGCCCTCGAGCCACCCGACGAGCTGCGCCTGCGCGATGCGCAGCTCCGCGTCCGACGGCGTCTCGTCCTGCGAGAACGGCAGCGTGATGCGGTGCAGCTCCTCGATCAGCTCGGGGGACAGGCCCTCCTCGAGCTCGTGCAACGAGCGCTCGTGCACCTCCGCGAGGCGCGCCCGCGCCGCATCGTCGAGCGGGGCGCTACGGACCTCGTCGAGCAGCTGCTTGACCATCGTGCCGATCCGCATGACCTTCGCGGGCTGCGCGACCATGCCGCGCACGTCCTCGTCGTCGGCCTCGTCCGCGTCCGCCGCCTCGTCCGGGCGGTCGGGTACGGTCTCGTCCCCGCCCGCCTCGGGCAGCGGGACGACGACGACGCGCGGGTCGCGGGCAGCGGGGCGGGGCTCGTCGGTCACCGGAGCATTCTCACCGAAGGACCGGCCGCGGGCCAGGCGCGGCCGGCCTCACGCGCCACCGGTCGGCCCGGGCTCGTCGACGGTCAGGACGGGCTTGCCGAACACCTCGCCGCTCGCGAGCAGCTCGTGCGCGCGCCCGGCCTCGTCGAGACCGAGCGTCGCGTGGACCACGGGACGCAGGCGCCCGTCGACGACGAACGGCCACACGTGCTCGCGGACCTCGGCCATGATCCGCGCCTTGTCGCGCGCGTCGCGCGAGCGCAGCGTCGTCCCGATCACCCGGGCCCGCCGCTCCATGAGCACACCCAGGTCCAGCGTCCCGCGCCGACCCTTCTGCAACCCGATCACGACGAGCCGGCCGCCGCTGGCCAGCACCCGCACGTTGTCCTCGAGCGCCGCGGCGCCGACCACGTCGAGCACGACGTCCACGCCGCGGCCGTCGGTCGCCGCGAGCACCTGGTCCGCCAGGTCGTCGGCGCGGTGGTCGAGCGCGACGTCCGCCCCCAGCTCCGCGACGCGCGCGACGCGCGCCGGGCCGCCCGCGGTCGCGAGCACCCGCAGCCCCAGGAGCCGGCCGAGCCGCACCGCGACCGACCCGACCCCACCCGAGCCACCGCGCACCAGCAGCGTCTCGCCCGGAGCCGCGTTGGCCTCGCGCAGGTTCGACCACACGGTCGCGAGCGCCTCCGGCAGCGCCGCCGCGGCCACCGACGTCAGGTCCCGCGGCACCGGGAGCGCGAGCGCCGCGGGCACGACGACGCGCTCCGCGTACCCCCCGCCGGCGAGCAGCACCGCGACGCGGTCGCCCACGGCGGGCGTGGGCTCGTCGGGACCCGGGGCGGCGCCCGCGCGTGCCGCGAGGACCGCGCGCACCACACCGGCGGCCTCCAGCCCCGGCCACGGCGGTGCGCCCGCGGGCGGCGGGTACACGCCCTGGCGCTGCAGGAGGTCGGCCCGGTTCACCCCGGCGGCCTCGACGTCGACGAGCAGCCGCGTCACCTCGTCGGGACCGGGGTCCGGCTCGGGCACGTCACGGACCCGCAGGACCTCGGGTCCGCCGGGCTCGGTGATGACGACGGCGCGCACCCGGGCACCCTAACGGGGGTCGCCGACACGTCGGGTCCGGACGCGGGGCGTCCGTTCGATACCACATTGCGTCCCCGGCCGGTGGCACCTCGTCCGGGTTCGTCGTATCCCTCCGGGTGAGGTCCATGGCAAACTCTGCCGCGGGCTAATGGTCGATCGTCCAACGGCCGATAATCGAGCACGGGTCATCCGGCGTCGTGCCCACGCCGACGGGTCCCCGCGTCGGGCTAGGAAGGGAACGAGATGCTGCGACGACTTGGCATCAGAGCCAAGGTGCTGGCCGTACTTGCCGTCCCCATGCTCGTGCTCGTCCTGCTCGGCGTCTACATCACCGCGAGCGCGTTCGACGACCTCGAGGAAGCGCGCGCCACGGAGAGCGTCACCAACACGCTCCGCGCGTACCAGCCCCTCGGCCAGGCCATCGACAACGAGTACATCGTGTCGATGACGTCCCGCGACGCCGAGGCGATCGCCGCGGCGCAGGCCGCGACCGACCAGGCGCTCGCCGAGGTGCGGGAGATCACGAAGGACCTGCCGCTCGAGCGGTTCCCCGACGCGCTCGTCCAGCAGTTCCAGTCCGTCCAGGCGGACTACGAGACCACGCTGCCCGCCGCGCGGCTCGCGGTCGAGCGCGGTGGTGTGTCCTCCGTGGTCCGGGCGAACTTCCAGACGATCGAGAACGGCCAGCTCGAGCTGGTCGCCCAGCTCGGTGAGGTCTTCCCCAACCGTGACGTCGCCGCGTCGGTCACCGCGTACCGGCAGCTGTCGCAGACGTCGACCGACCTCGTCGGCGAGCTGATCCAGGGGTCGTCGCTCCTCGGCGGCGTCATCAGCCCCGCCCTCGGCGCGGTCTACCAGGAGAAGATCGACCAGGTCGAGTCCAGCCGTACCCAGGCCGCCGTCGCGCTCAACCGCATGTCCGGCGTCGACCTGACGCTGCCCACCGGCCAGCCCTCGTCGGCGTTCATCGCCCAGCGTGCGCTGCTCGCCTCGGGTGACCAGGACGCCGTCGCCCAGGTCGACCCCGCCGCGTACGCGGGCGAGGTCGAGACGCAGACGACGCAGCTCGTCGAGCTCGCCGGCACGACCATCGACCACGCGCGCTCGCTCGCGAACGCCGACGTGGACGCCGCACTGCAGCGGTTCTACGTCACCATCGCCGCGACCCTGCTCGCCGCCGTCCTGTCCTTCCTGCTCGCCCTCCTCGTGTCCCGGTCGATCGTCAACCCGCTGCGGCGACTGACCTCGGCCGCGTCCGACGTCCGTGAGCGCCTCCCGCGGATCGTCGAGCAGGTGGCCACCCCCGGTGAGCAGCCGGACGTGCAGCTCGACCCGATCCCCGTGAACTCGCGCGACGAGGTCGGCCGGCTGGCCCAGGCGTTCAACTCGATGAACGCGACCACCGTGCGCGTCGCGCAGGAGCAGGCCGCCCTGCGTGGCTCCATCGCCGAGATGTTCGTCAACGTCGCCCGCCGCGACCAGGTCCTCCTCAACCGCCAGCTGTCGTTCATCGACTCGCTGGAGCGCAGTGAGGAAGACCCCAACACCCTCGCGAACCTGTTCCGCCTCGACCACCTCGCGACCCGGATGCGTCGTAACGCGGAGTCCCTCCTCGTGCTCGCGGGCATCGACTCGGGCCGTCGCCTGCGCGACGCCATGCCGCTGTCCGACGTGATCCGCACCGCGTCCTCCGAGATCGAGCAGTACGACCGCATCGAGCTCGACCTGCAGGTCGACCCGCACATGCTCGGCTTCAACGCGCTGCCCGCCGCGCACATGCTCGCCGAGCTCCTCGAGAACGCGACCGTCTTCTCCGAGCCGGAGACGCCCGTCACCGTCACCACCGGCGTGTCCGGGCAGTTCGTCGCGGTCCGCATCCGCGACCACGGCCTCGGCATGACCGAGGAGGAGATCGAGGCCGCGAACGCCAAGATCATCTCCTCCGGCGCCGGTGACGCGCTCGGTGCCCAGCGCCTGGGCCTGTTCGTGGTGGGCCGCATCGCCCAGAAGCTCGGCGCCGCGGTCCGCCTGTCGAAGGCCGAGGGCGGCACGGGTACCGACACGACCGTGCTGCTGCCCGCCTCGCTGTTCGCGACGACCGAGGTGTCCTCCTACGGTGCCCCCGGCTCCGTCGCGGAGACGGTCCAGCACGACGCCGCCGCGGCGCCCGAGGTCGCCCCCGTCGACCTCGCCGCGCTGACCGACGGCGAGACCTCGCTCGGCCTGCCGCGTCGTCGCCGCGGCGACGGCAGCGAGCCGACCGCCGACTCCGCGCCCATCCCCGTCCCGCAGCTCGGCGGCTCCGGCCTCCCGACCCGCGGCGGCGGTGAGCTGCCCGCACGTCCGCGCAAGACGTTCGACGAGAACGCGATCGTCCTGCCCGAGACCGCCGTCCCGTCCCTGTCGCCCGACCTGTCCGCCGCGGCCCCCGACTGGGCGCCCGCGGTCCAGCAGGCCACGTCCGGCTCGGGTCTGCCCAGCCGTGCCGCGCGGTCCTCCGCCCCCGCCGCGGCCCCGACACCCGCGCCGGCCGCCGAGCCCGTCGCGCCGCGCGAGGAAACGCCGAGCATCCCCTCGCCCGCAGCCCGTGCCGGCCTGTTCTCCGGGTTCCGCACGCGCAACGCGATCGTCGAGGGTGGCGACGGCGGCGTGAGCGACCAGGTCCGCGCGCCGTGGATGTCGCTCGGCGCGCACGGCCTGCAGCAGCCCGCCGCGCCCGAGGTCCCCGCGCTCGTCGAGGACGACGACGAGCCGTGGACGCCCGACGCCGCGCAGCCCGTCACCGAGGTGCCCGGCCTGGTCCCCGACGACGAGCCCGAGCCCGCGCACGCCGAGGCGGCCGCTCCCGCGGACGTCGAGCAGCCGTGGGCCCCGACGTTCGCGTCCGACGAGGACCGGCCGGCCGAGCCCGAGGCCGCGGCGTACGCGCCCGCGTCGTTCGAGCCTGCGCCGTCGTTCGAGCCGGTCGCGTACGAGCCGGCGTCGTTCGAGTCGGCGTCGCACGAGTCGGCGCCGTACGAGTCGTCCTTCGAGAGCCCGGCGGAGCCGAGCTCGCCCGAGCCGACCGCGTATGAGCCCGCCGCGTACGAGCCCGCGTCGTTCGAGCCGGCCGCTGACGAGCCGGCCGCGTACGAGCCCGCGTCGTTCGACGCCGCGCCCGCCGAGGCCGCCGACGAGCCCGAGGTCGCCGCCCCGGCGTCCTTCGAGCCGGCGTCGTTCGAGCCCGCGTCCTTCGAGCCCGCGTCGTACGAGCCCCCGTCGTTCGAGCCCGCCGCGTACGAGCCGCTCTCCTACGAGCAGCCCGTCGAGGCCGACGAGCAGGTCGCCGAGCAGGTCTCGGAGCCTGCGGCGTACGAGCCGACGAGCTACGAGGCCGCCACCGACGCGCCGTCGTCCGAGCCGTCCTACGAGCAGCCGTCCTACGAGCAGCCGTCCTACGAGCAGCCCTCGTACGAGCAGCCGTCGCACGAGGAGCCCTCGTACGAGCCGGCCGCGTACCAGCCCGCCTCGTACGACGGCGCGTCGCACACGCTCGCGTCGCGGGGCGAGCAGGAGTCCGCTCCCGCCGCGTACGCGCAGCCGCAGGCCGAGTCCTGGTCCGACACCCCGGCGGCGCAGTCCGCGCCTGAGGAGCCGGCACCCGCACCGCGCGTGTCGTTCACGTCGTACAGCGGCTACGCCGGCTGGTCCGGCGCGCGCCGCCGTGCGGCCGCTGCCGAGCCGTTCGACTTCGAGCGCACGCTCGACGAGGCCCGCGCCTGGCACACGGGCGCGCAGCCTGTCGTCGCCGAGGCCGCGCCCGAGGCGGAGCAGCCGTACGCGCCGGTCGCCGCGCAGGCGTACGAGCCCGCCGCCGAGCAGGCGTACGAGCCCGTCGTCGCGCAGGCCGAGCCCGAGTCGTACGAGGCGGAGCAGACGCACGCCGAGGCCGAGGCCGAGGCCGTCGAGCCGGTCGCGGAGGAGCCCGCGTGGCAGCCTGCCTGGCAGGCGCCGTCGTGGGAGTCCGTCACCGGCGCCGTCCCGGTCGTCGAGGAGCCCGCGGCGCAGGCCGTGCCGGCGCTCGAGCCCGAGCCGGCCGTCGAGGCCTCGTCGTTCGAGGTGCCGTCGCTGGTCGCGGACGAGCCCGCCGAGACGCAGGCCGCCCCCGAGGGCGAGCAGGTCTGGGCCGAGACGACGCCCGCGTGGGGTGCACCCGCCTGGCCGTCGCTCGCGGAGTCGGACGCCCCGGCCGAGGTCGCGCCGGCGTACGCCCCCGCCCCGGCGGAGCAGCCGTACGCGCAGCAGCCCGCGCCCGTGGAGCCGGTCGCCCCGGCCGTCCCGCAGCCCGTCGCGGAGCAGCCTGCCGCGCCGGCGTGGGGTGCCCCCGCCGGGTTCGGCGTCCAGGGGATCGGCGAGGCCGAGCACCAGCCCGCGGAGGAGAAGGGCTCGCGCAAGCGCTGGGGCCTGTTCGGCCGCCGCAAGGGCGACACGGGCCCGACCGAGGTCGCGTCGGCCGCCGCGCCGTCCCCGGTCGCCGCTCCGTCCGTCGACTGGTCGGCGCCCGCGTCGGTCCAGCCCGAGGTCCCGGCCCGGGTCGAGCCCGCGGCCTGGTCCGCGCCCGAGCCGCCGGCCCCGGCCGCCGCGGTGCCGGCCGCCGTGCCCGCGTCGTCGGGCTCGTGGGCTCCGCCGGAGTGGGCCGCCACCAGCCGGCCCGCCGCGTCGGCAGCGCCCGCGGTGGACGTGCCGCACCCGGTCGTGCCGCCGTCGGTCGCCCCGCGCATCGGGACGCTCGACGACAACGTGGCCGCGATGCTCGCGCTGCGCTCCGACATCCAGGAGCAGGCGCTGTCCGAGCTGAGCCAGCTCTCGGCGTACCGTCCGAGCGTCGCCCGCTCGGGCGAGCAGCTCACCAAGCGTGTGCCGACGGCCGTCCCGGCCACGGCTCCCGAGACCTCCGAGTCGACCGCCCCGGTCCAGCGCGACGCGAACGAGCTGCGCAGCCGGCTGTCGAGCTTCCAGTCCGGGACGTCGCGCGGCCGCCAGGCCGCCGGCTCCGGCGAGTCGCCGAGGAGCACGTCGTGACCCCGGCCGTCGTTCCCACCATCGCCCCCGTCGTGGGGACGTTCGATCCCGCAGTCGTCGACTGCACCAGCAAGGAGGAAGTGTGACCGCGCTCAGCACCGAGGCAGCCAACTTCGGCTGGCTCCTGGACAATTTCGTCCGGACCGTGCCCGGCACTCGCCACACGCTCGTGGTGTCGGCCGACGGTCTTCTCATGGCGATGTCGGAACAGCTGGACCGCACCAGCGGCGACCAGCTGGCGGCCATCGTCTCCGGCATGTCGAGCCTGACCCGCGGCGCGTCGCGGCAGCTGCGTGCGGGGGAGGTGCGTCAGGCGATCATCGAGATGGACTCTCTGTTCCTCTTCCTCATGACCGTCTCGAACGGCTCCGTCCTCGCCGTGGTCGCCGACTCGAGCTGCGACGTCGGCCTCATCGGATACGAGATGGCCATGCTCGTGTCCCGCACCGAGGCGACGCTGACCCCGCAGCTCATCTCCGAGATGCGCGGCCAGCTCCCCGTCGACGGCGCTACCCGAGCCCCCGCCGTCTGAGGAGCATGTCTTCATGAGTGAGCACATCGAGTACGTCGCCCGGACGGTACGGCCCTACGCCGTCACCGGCGGGCGCGTGCGCTCGGCGCGCTCCGACCTGCCGCTCGAGGCATTGGTCGAGGCGCTGCCGGATGCAGTGTCGAGTCAGGGTCTGCCCCCCGAGAGGCGTGCGATCCTCCAGCACGCCGCGAGCACGTACATCTCGGTCGCGGAGCTGTCGGCGCTGCTGCACCTGCCCATCGGTGTCATCAGGATCCTGGTCTCGGACATGTCCGACCACCAGCTCGTGCGTGTGCACACCTCTCAGCCGGTCGAGGTCAACACCGGTGAGTCCCCCGCCCTGTCCCTGAGCGTGCTGGAGAGTGTTCTCAATGGCATTTCCGCCCTCTGACGCCGCGGTGGCCGCTCCGGCCGGAACCGCTGGCGCCGTAGCGCCCACCACCGTCAAGATCGTCGTCGCGGGCGGGTTCGCCGTCGGCAAGACGACCTTCATCGGTTCCATCTCGGACATCGAGCCCCTCAACACCGAGGCCGCGATGACCGAGCACTCGATCGGCGTCGACGACGCCGGCGGCGTGTCGGACCGCAAGACCACCACCACGGTCGCCATGGACTTCGGCCGCATCGCGCTGCCGGGCCAGCTGTGGCTGTACCTGTTCGGCACCCCGGGGCAGGACCGCTTCCTGTTCATGTGGGACGACCTGGTGCGCGGCGCGATCGGCGCCGTCGTGCTGGTGGACACCGACCGCCTCGACCAGTGCTTCCCCGCGGTCGACTACTTCGAGAGCCGTGGCATCCCGTTCGTCGTGGGTGTCAACTGCTTCGACGGTGTCGCGAAGCACGCGCTCGAGGACGTCCGCGAGGCGCTCGCCATCCCGGCGCACGTCCCGGTCATGTACACGGACGCGCGTTCGCGTGCGGCCACGAAGCAGGCCCTGATCGCCCTGGTGCAGCTCGCGATGGAGCGGCTGCGCCAGCGCTGACCAGCGCTGTGGACCCGTCGGCGGCCGGTCACCCTCGCGGGGGTGGCCGGCCGTCGGCATTCGTGGGATCGCGCGGGTCCCGTGTGCCACCGGTGGCGCCGGGAGGGGATCATGAGACCGTGCCCAGTCCCGACGACGAGCGTGCGCGCGTGTACGCGGACGGGTCGGCGCTGTCGCGGTACCTGCCCGGTGCGCCGCACCGCGCCGACTGGCTGACGTGGGCGCGGCGCAACGGTCCGCGTCTGCTGACGACGCAGGTGGGGGTCAGCGAGCTGCGCGGCACCGCGCGGATGCTCGACCACGACGCGCGTGACGTGGCGCAGCGTGCGCTGCTGGAGATCGAGGTCGTGCGGCTGTCCGACCAGGCGGTCGATCGCGCGACGGACGTCGCGGGGGTGCTGCCGCCGTTCGTCGCGGTGCACGCGGGAGCGGCGTTGACGCACCCGGACGTCGGGGCGGTCGCGACGTACGACGCGCGCCTGGCGCGGGTCGCCGCGCTGTACCGGTTGGACGTGGTGTCACCGGGTCTGCCGGACCGCTGGTGGGAGCGCGACGAGACGCCCTTCCTGGTGCGCTGACACCGCGCCGCTCGTCGGACGCCCTCGTCGGACGCCCTCGTCGTACACGGGCGTCGGACACGCACGTCGCCGGTGCACTGCCGCATGCACCGGCGACGCGTGGTGGTGCGGTCACTCGAACCGCAGCACGCTCAGGGTCCAGTCGTCGATCCAGCCGCTGTCGGTCGTGGCGTCGCCGGTGGTGTTCACCTTCACCTGGATGCGGTGGGTGCCCTTCTTGACCTTGGTGCAGAACTGCACGCTGTTGCCCGTGTACTTGGCCTCGGACGTGAAGGCGTACGGGCTGCCGTTGTTGGCGTAGGGCTGGATGGGCACGTTGTTGTCGTGCACCTCGAGCCCGAGCCAGCCGGTGCCGGTGTAGTAGGTCTCCGCGCTGAACGTGATGAGCAGCGTGTCGTAGCCCGTCGCGGGGCCGTAGACGACGACACCCGCGCCGGGCACGTTGCGGTCGGCGCCCGCGGTGCCGGCGAAGGTGAACGGCTCGACCTGGGTGCGGGCCTGCAGGCGCTTCTGGACGCCGCCGTCACAGACCTTGGGGCTGGTGGTCGCGTTGATCGTGGCGCTCTGCGGCTTGGTGGCCGCGGCGTCGTCGTCGCCGGACGCTCCGTAGGACGGCGCGAGGACGGCTGCGCCGAGGCCGAGCAGCATGACCGTGCTGATCCCTACCGCGGCCGAGGTGGACTTCTTCATCGCAATCCCCTGACTTGTCGTGCGGCGCTGGAGGAGGCCGCGTGCACCTCAGGTGGTCCGCACGGGAGCGGGAGATACGTCCCGCCGACGAACCCCGGGGGCGAGGGGACCCGTGCGCGGTTCATGGCGACCGAGCCCGCAGGTCACGACCGCCTCTGTGGGAGACTCGTGGCCGCCGGTCGCGACCGGCGAGGAGGGCTGGCTGAGCGGCCGAAAGCGACGGTCTTGAAAACCGTTAGGGCGGGACCTCTCGTCCTCAAGGGTTCGAATCCCTTGCCCTCCGCTCATGCAGGACATCGGCAACGAGCCGGTCCCTCAGGCGTCCGGCTTGTTGCGCTTCGGGGGTACGTAGTGGCGCATGGAGCCGA
>NZ_BJLP01000032.1 GCF_006538705.1 Cellulomonas uda | reverse complement strand
TCCTCAGGATCTTGCGATCCTGGGCGAGAGGCTTGTTTGTTTCCCCGTGCGTTTCCCGCTCGGGGCTTCACCACTCTACCCCATCTCCCGGCCGTTCGGAACCGCCCTGTCGAGCGGCCCTGGACCACCGGTCCTGGGCCCAACCGTGCCGCAGGCGCACGAAGCACCTGCGATCTGATCGGGGTTGTTCGCCTGCGGGACCAGCCACATCCAGATCCTTGCGGATCCGGCTCCGTGTCCGTTCCTCCCTGCCGGGCGACCTCGAGAACATTACGCGGATGTCGCGGCGAACGCCAAATCCGTGGTCGCGTGACGCCGCTCACCGGGCCCGATCTGTGCTCTGACCTGCGCGGACGCCCCCACGTCGGGTGCCGGCGGTGCTCCGGGGACAGCGCGGGCCGGCTCCCGAGGACCCCGTGGGACCTCCGGAGCCGGCCCGCGCCGGGTGACGCCGAGCGGCTGACGCCCGGTCCCGCGATCAGGCCCGGGTGTCCACGACCGCGAGCGTGCGCTTGCCCCGACGCAGCACGGCCCAGCGTCCGTGCAGCAGGTCACCCTCGCCGAGCGCAGCGTCCTCACCGGCGACGCGGACGTTGTTGACGGACGCCCCGCCCTCGGCCACCGCCCGCCGCGCCTCGGACTTGCTCTTCACCACCCCGGTCGCCGCGAGCAGGTCGACGACGAGGTCGCCGACCGCGCCCGTCGCGGTGGGCAGCTCCGCGACCGCGGCGCCGAGCGTCGCGGCGTCGAGGTCGGCGAGCGAGCCGCGGCCGAACAGCGCCTGGGACGCCGCGACCACCGCGTCGGCCGCCGCCGTCCCGTGCACGAGCGCGGTGACGTCGTACGCGAGCGCGCGCTGGGCCTCGCGGGCGGCGGGTCGGGACGCGACCGCCTCGGCCAGCTCGTCGATCTGCTCGCGGGTGCGGAACGTGAAGACCTTGAGGTAGCCGAGCACGTCCGCGTCGTCGGCGTTGAGCCAGAACTGGTAGAAGGCGTACGGCGTCGTCATCTCCGGGTCGAGCCACACCGTGCCCGACTCGGTCTTGCCGAACTTCGTCCCGTCCGCCTTGGTGACCAGGGGCGTGGTCAGCGCGTGCACGCCGACGCCTTCGACCTTGCGCACGAGCTCGACGCCCGACAGCAGGTTGCCCCACTGGTCGGAGCCGCCCGTCTGGAGCGTCACGCCGTGCCGGCGGTACAGCTCGAGGAAGTCCATGCCCTGGAGCACCTGGTAGCTGAACTCGGTGAACGAGATGCCCTGGTCGCTCGCGAGGCGTCGCGCCACGGTGTCCTTCGCGATCATCGTCCCCAGGCGGAAGTGCTGGCCGACGTCCCGCAGGAAGTCGATCGCCGACAGCGGCGCCGTCCAGTCGAGGTTGTTGACGAGCGTCGCGGCGTTCTCGCCGTCGAAGCGCAGCAGCGGCGCGATCTGTGCGCGGATCCGCTCGACCCAGCCCGCGACCACGTCGCGCGAGTTCAGCGTGCGCTCGCCCGTCATCTTCGGGTCGCCGATGAGGCCCGTCGCGCCGCCGACGAGCGCGACCGGGCGGTGGCCTGCGTCCTGGAGCCGGCGCACCGTGAGGATCTGGACGAGGTTGCCGATGTGCAGGCTCGGCGCCGTCGGGTCGAAGCCGCAGTAGAGCGTCACGGGCCCGGCTGAGAGCGCGTCGCGCAGCGCGTCGACGTCGGTCGTGCTGGCGATGAGCCCGCGCCACGCGAGCTCGTCGAAGATGTGGGTCACGTCTGGTCTCCGGTCAGGGGGCCGCGCGGGGGCGGCTGAGGTCACGGTCGAGAGGTGGCGGCGGGGGCACCGTCGCACGGCCGACGTCGTCGTCCCGTCACGGGACGTCTTCCGACGCCGGCGGGAGATACCCGTCCGACGAGCCGCGCGAGCGCGAGGTCGACGACCGGTACGCCGGGCGGTAGGCCGACACGCTCGGCTCGCCCACGAGCCAGTAGCGCCAGGGGTGCCGGGACGCGTCGCCACCCGGGCCGGACACGCCGACCCGCGGACCGCTCGCCTGCGTCGAGAGCACGGGACCCTCGTGCCGGTGCAGCACGACGCGTCCCCCCGCCTCGGTCACGTCGTCGCCGTTCCACGACCGGTCGACGCCGAGGCACACCGCGAGCCGCGCGGGACCCCGGGCGAGCTGACGGTGGGAGTCGACGACGCCCACGTGCTCGCGGCGCGCCCAGGCGAGCTCGGCGCCCGCGACGACCTCGCCCGCCCGGAGCAGGACGGCGGCGGCGCGTCCCGTCGGCTCGGCGACCACGTTGACGCAGTGGTGCAGCCCGAGGTGCCGGTACACGTACAGACGACCGGGCTCGGCGAACATCACAGCGTTGCGGGCCGTGCGGCCCCGGAACGCGTGCGAACCCGGGTCGTCCGCGCCGGAGTACGCCTCGACCTCCGTCAGCCGGACCGTCACCTCGCCCTCGGGGGTGCGGGACGTGAGGTAGGCGCCGAGCAGGTCCCGCGCGACGGCGTGCACGTCCCGCGCGTACCAGGTGCGCGCGGGGACCGCGACGAAGCGCAGCGGGTCGGCGGTGTCCGGCGAGCGGGGCACGTCCGACGAGCGGGGAGCGTCCGACGAGCGGGGAGCGTCCGGCACGGCGTCCGGTGGGGCCACGGCGTGCGCGAGCGCCCGGTCGACGAGGACCGGTTCGCGGGGGGCGTCCGCCGCGGGGCTCATGGGGTCATCCTGCCAAACGCGTCCAGCCGCACGTCGGCGCGTTCACGGGTGCGCTCGCGCGCGAAGTGCGCCGCCTCGTCCGCCATCCACCGCAGCCAGTGCGCTCGCGCGTCCTCGCCGTCGCGCGCGAGCCCGCGCTCGAGTCGCAGCGCACGGTCGGCCTCGACCCACACGCGCAGCACCGCGATCGGGTCGCACGCACGTTGCGCCGATCCGCACCCCTCCACCACGAGCAGCTCGGGCACCGGGACGTCGACCCAGTCGGCGAACCGGCCCGCGGTCCAGTCGTACCGCTGGAACCGCCCGGGCCGCCCACGCCGCAGCGGCTCGAGCACCTGCGCGGCGAGCCGCGGCCAGAGCGTGCCCTCGAGCCCGGACCAGCCCGCGTACAGGTCGTCGAGGTGCACGACGAGGGCGCGCACGCCGCGCGCGGACGCCCTCTCGACGAGGCCGTCGCCCGCGGTCGTCTTGCCTGAGCCGGCCGGGCCGTCGACGCACACCACGCGGACCGGACCCAGCCGGGGTGAGGCGACGAGGGCGCGCTCGAGCACCAGCCCGAGCGCGCCCTCGTCGGAGCCGGTGGTCACGGCCTCGGCGCCGCCCAGGCGCGCAGCTGCGCGGCACGCGCGGCCGCCCGCCCCAGCTGCTCGCGGACCCGCACGGGCGCCGTCCCGCCGTACGCCGAGCGCGAGGCGAGCGAGCCCTCCACGGAGAGCACCGAGCGGACCTGCGGCGTCAGGTGCGGCGAGATCGCCGCGAGCTCGTCGTCGGACAGCTCCCACAGCTCGATCGCCGGGGTGTGTGCCTCGCACGCGCGAACGCACTCGCCCGCGACCTCGTGCGCGACGCGGAACGGCACGCCCTGACGCACCAGCCACTCGGCGATGTCGGTCGCCAGCGAGAAGCCCTGCGGTGCGAGCGAGGCGAGCCGGTCCGTGTCGAACGCGAGCGTCGCGACCATGCCCGCGAACGCCGGCAGCAGGACGGTGAGCTGGTCGACCTGGTCGAAGACCGGCTCCTTGTCCTCCTGCAGGTCGCGGTTGTAGGCGAGCGGCAGGCCCTTGAGCGTGGTCAGCAACCCCGTGAGGTCGCCGACGAGCCGGCCGGCCTTGCCTCGCGCGAGCTCCGCGACGTCGGGGTTCTTCTTCTGCGGCATGATGCTCGACCCGGTCGAGAACGAGTCGTGCAGCCGCACGAAGCCGAACTCCTTGGTCGCCCAGAGGATGACCTCCTCGGCGAGCCGCGACAGGTCCACCGCGAGCATCGCCGACACGAACGCGAACTCCGCGACCACGTCGCGCGACGCCGTGCCGTCGATCGAGTTCTCGACCGGGGCGTCGAAGCCGAGCTCCGCGGCGACCGCGGCGGGGTCCAGGCCCAGCGACGAGCCCGCGAGCGCACCCGAGCCGTACGGGGAGACCGCGGCGCGGCGGTCCCAGTCGGTGTAGCGCTCGACGTCACGCAGCAGCGGCCACGCGTGCGCGAGCAGCGCGTGCGCGAGCAGGACGGGCTGCGCGTGCTGCAGGTGCGTGCGGCCCGGCATGGGCGCGTCGCCCGCGGCCTGGGCCTGCGCGACGAGCGCGTCGACGACGTCCAGCACCAGACCGCTGATCGTGCGCGCCTCGCGGCGCAGGTACATCCGCACGAGCGTGGCGATCTGGTCGTTGCGCGACCGGCCCGCACGCAGCTTGCCGCCCAGGTCCGCGCCCGCGCGCTCGATCAGGCCGCGCTCGAGCGCCGTGTGCACGTCCTCGTCGTCGGGCGACGGGCCGAACGCACCCGACGCGACGTCGGACCGCAGCCGCTCGAGCGCGTCGACCATGCCCGTGACCTCGTCGTCGGACAGCAGGCCCGCGGCGTGCAGCACGTGCGCGTGCGCGACCGAGCCCGAGATGTCGACGTCCGCCAGGCGCCAGTCGAACTGCGTCGAGCGCGACAGCTCGGCGAGGGCCGCGGCCGGGCCGGACGCGAACCGGCCGCCCCAGAGGGCGAGCGGCGCGTCCGGCGCACCGGCCGCGGGCGACTCAGGCATCGATCCCGCCCTGCGAGCCCAGGTCCACGCCGTTGCCGAACTTCACGTCACGCGCGGCCGCGAGCTTGCTCGACAGGCCGTAGATCTCGATGAAGCCGCGCGCGGCCGCCTGGTCGAACGTGTCGCCGGTGTCGTACGTCGCGAGGTTGAAGTCGTACAGCGACGAGTCCGAGCGGCGGCCCGTGACCGTCGCGCGGCCGCCGTGCAGGACCATGCGCACGTCACCCGAGACGTACCGCTGCGTGTCCGCGATGAACGTGTCGAGCGACCGCTTCAGCGGGCTGAACCACTGGCCGTCGTACACGAGCTCGGTCCAGCGCTGCTCGACGCCCCGCTTGAAGCGCGCCTGCTCACGCTCGACGGTGACGTTCTCGAGCTCCTGGTGCGCCGCGATGAGCGCGATCGCGCCCGGCGCCTCGTACACCTCACGCGACTTGATGCCCACCAGGCGGTCCTCGACGATGTCGATCCGGCCGACGCCCTGGGCACCCGCACGGCGGTTCATCTCCTGGATCGCCTGCAGCGGCGTGACCGGCACGCCGTCGAGCGCGACCGGGACGCCCTGCTCGAACGTGATGACGACCTCGTCGGCGACCGGCGGGAACGTCGGGTCGTCGGTGTAGGTGTAGACGTCCTTCGTCGGACCGTTCCAGATGTCCTCGAGGAAGCCGGTCTCGACCGCACGGCCCCACACGTTCTGGTCGATCGAGAACGGGTTGTGCTTGGTGGTCGCGATCGGGAGCTTGTTGCGCTCGGCGAACTCGATCGCCTTGTCGCGCGTGAGCGCGAGGTCCCGGACGGGCGCGAGGCAGGTCAGGTCCGGCGCGATCGACGTGATGCCGACCTCGAAGCGCACCTGGTCGTTGCCCTTGCCCGTGCAGCCGTGCGCGACCGTGGTCGCGCCGAACTGGCGCGCGGCACGCACCAGGTGCTTGACGATCACGGGGCGGGACAGCGCCGAGACCAGCGGGTACCGGTCGAGGTACAGGCCGTTGGCCTGGAGCGCCGGCATGCAGTACTCCTGCGCGAACTCGTCGCGGGCGTCCGCGACGTACGCCTCCACGGCGCCGCAGTCCAGCGCGCGCTGACGGATGACGTTGAGGTCCTCGCCGCCCTGGCCGACGTCGACCGCCACGGCGATCACCTCGGCGCCGGTGGCCTCGGCGATCCAGCCGATGCCGACGGACGTGTCCAGACCGCCGGAGTACGCGAGGACGACGCGCTCAGTCATGAGATGTCACTTTCTACGAGCTGGTGTGGGTGGGGCATGCGGTTCGCGGCCGTCATTCGCCGGACGCGAGGGTCAGGAAGCGCGACGCCAGGGCGGCGCCGTCCGGGTCGCGCGACACCACCAGGACGGTGTCGTCGCCCGCGATCGTGCCGAGCACGGCGGGCAGGACCGAGTGGTCGATGGCCGAGGCGAGGTACTGCGCGCCGCCGGGCGGCGTCCGCAGCACGACGAGGTTGCCGGACGACTCGGCGGTGAGCAGCAGCTCCGCGCACAGTCGCTCGAGGCGCGCCGCGAGGTGCTCGGTGTCGGCGGCGGGTGCGCTCGGCAGCGACCGGACGGCGCCCTCACCGGGCACCGCGTACACGAGCGCGCCCGACGGCGTGCGGACCTTGACGGCCTGCAGCTCGACGAGGTCGCGCGACAGGGTCGCCTGCGTGACGCTCACGCCCGCGTCCGCGAGCAGGTCCGCGAGCTGCTGCTGGGAGTGCACCTGCTCGCGCGTGAGCAGCGCCGCGACGAGCGCCTGGCGCGCCGCCTTCGTCTGCGGCACCGTCGACGCCGAGCCGCCGGACGAGGTCGCCGGGGCGCCCGGCACCGCCGCCGGCGTGCTCGTCGTGCTCGACACGGACACGTGCGTCACCGTGCCTCGAGCAGGAACGTCAGCAGCGCCTTCTGCGCGTGCAGGCGGAACTCGGCCTCGTCCCACGCGATCGACCGGGGCCCGTCGAGCACGCCCGCGGTGATCTCCTTGCCGCGGTACGCCGGGAGGCAGTGCAGCACCTGGGCGTCCGGCGCCGCGAGCGCGAGCGCGGCCTCGTCGAGCCGGAACGGGACGAACGGCAGCTCGCGCTGCGCCGCCTCCTCCTCCTGGCCCATCGACACCCACGTGTCCGTCGCGACGACGTCCGCGTCCGCGACCGCCTCCGCGATCGAGCCGACCACGGTGACCGAGCCGCCCGTCTCCTGCGCGACGCGCTGCGCGGCCGCGACCACCTCGGGCGCCGGTCGGTAGCCCTCCGGGGAGCCGACGCGCACGTGCAGCCCGGCGGTCGCGCCACCGAGCAGGTAGGAGTGCGCCATGTTGTTCGCGCCGTCGCCCACGTACGCGAGCGTGAGTCCGGCGAGCGCGCCCACCCCGCCGCGGTGCAGCGCGACCGCCGACAGGTCCGCGAGCACCTGGCACGGGTGGAAGTCGTCCGTGAGCGCGTTGACCACGGGGACGCCCGCGTGCTGCGCCATCGACTCGATGCGCTCCTGCGCGTGCGTGCGCCACACCACGGCCGCGACCTGCCGGCCGAGGACGCGCGCGGTGTCCGGGATCGACTCGCGCGTGCCGATCTGCGCGAGGTTGCCGTCGACGACGAGCGGGAAGCCGCCGAGCTCGGCGATCCCCGTCGAGAACGACACCTGCGTGCGCAGCGTCGGCTTGTCGAAGATCACCGCCACCGCCCGCGGACCGGCCAGCGGCGTGCGGATGTGCCGGTCGTCGCGGAACGCGAGCGCGAGCTCGAGCACCTGCCGCTGCTCGGCGGGCGTCAGGTCGTCGTCGCGCAGGAAGTGGCGCGTCATGCCGCCACCTCGCCCGGGTCGAGGTCGGCGAGGAAGTCGACGAACGTGCCGAGCTGCTCGTGCGTCACGACGAGCGGCGGCGCCAGCCGGATCGACGTCGGGTTGACCGGGTTCACGATGAACCCCGCGGCCAGCGCGCGCGACGCGACCGCCGGCGCGACGGCGGCCGTCAGGCCGATCCCGACGAGCAGGCCCTCGCCCCGCACGCCGTCGACGAGCGGGTGGTGGAGCTCGGCGATGCGCGCGCGCAGCGCGGCGCCGACGTCGCGCACGTGCGCGAGCAGGTCGTCGCGCTCGATGACGCCGATCGTCGCGAGACCCGCGGCCGACGCGACCGGGTTGCCGCCGAACGTGGTGCCGTGCTGGCCGCGGCCGAGCAGCGTCGCCGCGGTGTCGCCGAACGCGATGAGCGCCCCGACCGGGAACCCGCCGCCCAGGCCCTTCGCCACCGTGACCGCGTCCGGCACCACGCCGCCGCCGACGTGCGGCAGCTGGTGCGCGAACCACTCCCCGGTGCGCCCCATGCCGGTCTGCACCTCGTCGAGCACGAGCAGCGTGCCGTGCCGCGCGGTGAGCTCGCGGGCCCGTGCGAGGTAGCCCGGGGGCAGCGGGAGCACGCCCGCCTCGCCCTGCAGCGGCTCGACGAAAAGCGCGGACACGTCGCCCGGCTCGAGCGCCGCCTCGAGGGCGTCCGCGTCACCGAACGGCACCCACTCCACCCCGCCGGGCAGCGGCTCGAACGGCTCGCGGTACGCGGCCTTGTGCGTGAGCGCGAGCGCGCCCATCGTGCGGCCGTGGAAGGCCCCCTCGAGCGCGAGGACCCGCGTGCGACCCGTGCGGCGCGCGAGCTTGAAGGCGGCCTCGTTGGCCTCGGTGCCCGAGTTGGTGAAGAACACGCGCGAGCCGTCGGGCGCCTGCGCGAGCTCGAGCAGCCGCTCGGCGAACGCGATCTGCGTCGGGCTGCCGAAGAAGTTCGAGACGTGCCCGAGCGTGCCGAGCTGGGCGCTGATCGCCGCCGTGAGCGTCGGGTGCGCGTGGCCCAGGCTGTTCACCGCGATGCCGGCGAGCAGGTCGAGGTAGCGGTTGCCGTCGGCGTCCCACACGTAGGCGCCCTCGCCGCGCACGAGCACGCGCTGCGGCGGCCCGAACGTGTCCATCACCGAGCGCGAGTACCGCTGGGTCCACTCCGCGACCGACCCGCCCGCGACCGAGACGGGGAGCCCGTCGACGGTCGCGGCGGCCTGGCGCAGCGCGCGACGGGTCGTCGGGGCGGGGGGTGCCGGGGCGGCCGGCGTGGTCGTCGGCTCGCTCATGCGGGCACCTCCGGGTGGACGACGGGGATGGGGGCGGTGAACGGGGCGTCCTCGGGCTCGGTGTCCGGCAGCACCATCGTGCCGATGCCGTCCGAGGTGAAGACCTCGACGAGGATCGAGTGCGGCGCGCGACCGTCGATGACGTGGGCCCGTCCGACGCCGCCCGTCACGGCGCGCCAGCAGGCCTCCATCTTGGGCCGCATGCCGGAGTCGAGCGTCGGCAGGACCTCCGCGAGCTGGCTCGCCGACAGGCGCCGCACGAGCGACGAGCGGTCCGGCCAGCTGAGGTAGAGGCCCTCGACGTCGGTCAGCACGATGAGCTTGCGCGCACCGAGCGCGACCGCGAGCGCGGCCGCCGCGGTGTCCGCGTTGACGTTGAGGACCTGCGTCGGGTCGTCGATGTCGGGCGCGACCGTGCTGACCACCGGGATCCGACCCGCGTCCAGCAGGTCCTGGACCGCACCGGGGTTGACCTGCACGACGTCGCCCACGAGCCCGACGTCGACCGCCTCTCCGCCGACGAACGCCGTGCGGCGTCGCGCCTGGAACAGCCCGCCGTCCTCGCCCGACAGTCCGACCGCGTGGGGGCCGTGCGCGTTGAGCAGGCCGACGAGCTCACGCGACACCTGGCCCGTGAGCACCATCCGGACGACCTCCATGGCCTCCGGGGTGGTCACGCGCAGGCCGCCGCGGAACTCGGACTCGATCCCGAGCCGGTCGAGCATCGCGTTGATCTGCGGGCCGCCGCCGTGCACGACGACGGGGCGCAGCCCCACCTGGCGCAGGAACACCATGTCCTCGGCGAAGGCGCGCTTGAGCTCCTCGTCGACCATCGCGTTGCCGCCGTACTTCACGACGACGAGCGCACCCGCGAACTTCTGCAGCCACGGGAGCGCCTGGATGAGCACCTCGGCCTTCTGGTCGGGGCGCAGGTCGGTGCGGGTGTCGAAGACGAAGTCGTCGGGCACGGGGGTCGCGCTCGGGACGGCGCTCGAGCCGGTGGTCGCGTCGTCGTGGCTCACGTGGAGTACTCGCTGTTCTCGGAGACGTAGGCGTGCGTCAGGTCGTTGGTCCACAGCGTCACGACCTCGTCGCCCGCGTGCAGGTCGACCAGGACGTGGACCTCGCGCGTCGCCGCCAGGTCGACCTTCGAGCGGGGCTCGTGCGCGCCGCCCGCGCGGCAGATCATCACGCCGTTGATGGACACGTCCAGCGCGTCCGGGTCGAACGCGGCGACCTCGACGGGCACGGTGCCGACGGACGCGAGCACGCGACCCCAGTTCGGGTCGTTGCCGTACACCGCGGCCTTGAACAGGTTCGAGCGCGAGATCGCGCGGGCCACCGCGAGGCCGGCGTCCTGCGACTGCGCACCCGTGACGGTGATCGCGATGTCGTGGGTCGCGCCCTCCGCGTCCGCGACGAGCTGGCGCGCCAGCTGCGCGGCGACCGCCGTGACCGCGGCCGTGAAGCCCGCCGGGTCCGGGGCGACGCCCGAGGCACCCGACGCCAGGAGCGTGACCGTGTCGGACGTCGACATGCAGCCGTCCGAGTCGACGCGGTCGAACGTCTGCGAGGTCGCCGCGCGCAGCGCCGCGTCCGCGAGCGCCGCGTCGACCACGGCGTCGGTCGTGATGACGCACAGCATCGTCGCCAGGCCCGGTGCGAGCATGCCGGCGCCCTTGGCCATCGCGCCCACGCGCCACACGCCGTCGTCGCCCTCGACCGTCAGGTCCGCGGTCTTGGGGACCGTGTCGGTCGTCATGATCGCCTGCGCCGCCGCGGGGCCGCCCGTCCCGGACAGCGCGGCCGCGGCGGGTGCGACGCCCGCGAGCAGCGTGTCGATGGGCAGGCGCTCGCCGATCAGGCCCGTCGAGCAGACGACGACGTCACCCGCGGAGACGCCCAGCGCGTCCGCGACCGTCTCGGCGGTGCGGTGCACGTCGAGGAAGCCCTCGGGCCCCGTGCAGACGTTCGCGCCGCCGGAGTTGAGCACGACCGCGCTGACGACGCCGTCGGCGACGACCTGCCGCGACCAGGTCACGGGGTGGCCGACCACCCGGTTGGACGTGAACACGGCGGCCCCGACCTGCAGCGGGCCGTCGTTCACGACGAGCGCGAGGTCCGGCCTGCCGGACGCCTTGAGGCCCGCCGTGACACCGCTCGCCCGGAAGCCGAGCGGGGCGGTGACGCCGGGCGAGGGCTGCGCGGAGCCGTCGGCGGTCTGGGTCGAGGTGCTCACGGTGCGACTCCGTCCAGGGGCAGGCCGAGCGTCTCGGGCAGGCCGAGCGCGAGGTTGAGCGACTGCAGGGCGCCACCGGCGGTGCCCTTGACCAGGTTGTCGATGGCCGTCACGGTGACGACGCGGCCGGCCCGCTCGTCGACCGCGACCTGCACGAGCGCGGTGTTCGCGCCGAGCGTCGCGGCCGTGGTCGGCCACTGCCCCTCGGGCAGCAGGTGGACGAACGGTTCGTCGGCGTACGCGCTCTCCCAGGCCGAGCGGACCGCGGCCGGGTCGGTCCCGGGCACGAGACGCGCGGTCGCGGTGGCGAGGATGCCCCGCGCCATCGGCACGAGCGTGGGGGTGAACGAGAGCGTGACGTCGGGCGCTCCGGCGGTGCGCAGGTTCTGCGCGATCTCGGGGATGTGCCGGTGGGAGCCGCCGACCGCGTACGGCTGCGCCATCCCCAGGCCCTCGGACGCGAGCAGGTGCGGCTTGAGGCTCTTGCCGGCGCCCGAGTAGCCGTTGGCGAGCACCGCGACCAGGTCGGTCGGCTCGACGATGCCCGCCGCGACGCCGGGCTGCAGCCCGAGCGTCACGGCGGTGACGTTGCAGCCGGGCACGGCGATGCGGGTCGTCCCCGCGAGCGTGGCGCGCTGCGCCGCGGCCGTCCGCTCCCCCGCGTGCAGCAGCTCGGGCAGACCGTACGGCCAGGTGCCGGCGTGCTCGCTGCCGTAGTACGCGAGCCAGTCGGCCGCGTCGGACAGGCGGTGGTCGGCGCCGAGGTCGACGACGACCGTGCCGGCGTCGCGCTGCGCGAGCTCGGCCGCGACCGCGCCCGAGGCGCCGTGCGGCAGCGCGAGGACGACGACGTCGTGGCCGGCCAGGGTGTCGGGCGTCGTGGGGGCGAGGACGCGGTCGGCGAGGCCTCGCAGGTGCGGCTGGTGCTCACCGAGATGCGTGCCCGCGTTCGCGTGGGCCGTGACCGCGCCGATGCGTGCCTCGGGGTGCTGCAGCAGGAGCCGGAGCATCTCGCCACCGGCGTACCCGCTCGCGCCCGCGACCGCGACTGTGAACGACATGCGCATGAACATACACGTTCGCGCGAATCGATGCACATAGCGTCGGGTCGGGCCCCACCGGGATGAAATGGTGCCCCACGCGCGTTCGGCTCGACGTGCACGCCGTCGAAGCCACCCGCGCCGGTGGACCCGAGGTCCTGTCGTCCGTCACCCGTCCCGACCCGGAGCCCGGGCCGCACGAGGCCCTGGTCCGCGTCGCCGCAGCGGGTGTGAACTTCATCGACACCTACCGCCGCTCCGGCGTGTACCCCGCGAGCTTCCCGCACGTCCCCGGCTCCGAGGGTGCCGGGACCGTGGTGTCCGTCGGTGCGCAGGTCACGCACGTCGCACCCGGCGACCGCGTCGCCTGGTCCGCGGGACCCGGCTCGTACGCCGAGCTCGTCGCCGTGCCCGAGCGCGAGCTCCTGCCCGTCCCGGACGGCGTGGCCGACGAGGTCGCCGCCGCGCTGCCGCTGCAGGGCATGACCGCGCACTACCTGGCGACGTCCACGTTCCCGGTCGAGCCCGGCACCACGGTGCTCGTGCACGCGGCCGCGGGCGGCGTCGGCCTCCTGCTGACCCAGCTCGCGACCCAGCGCGGCGGTCGCGTCATCGCGACGGTCGGCTCCGTGCAGAAGGAGGCCCTGGCGCGCGGCGCGGGCGCCACCGACGTGATCCGCTACCGCGAGCTCGACGACCTGACGACCGACCTGCCCGCTCGCGTCCGGGACCTGACCGACGGCCGCGGGGTCGACGCCGTGTACGACGGTGTCGGGCGCGACACGTTCGACGCGTCGCTCGCGTCGCTCGCCCGGCGCGGCATGCTCGTCCTGTACGGGGCGTCGTCCGGCCCGGTCCCGCCCGTCGACCCGCAGCGGCTCAACGCCGCCGGGTCGGTGTTCCTCACGCGCCCGACGCTCGGGCACTACGTCGCCGATCGTGCCGAGCTCGAGTGGCGCGCGTCCGAGCTGTTCGGCGCGGTGGCCGACGAGCGTCTCGACGTCCGCATCGGCGCCCGATTCCCCCTGTCGGCCGCAGCCGACGCCCACCGCGCGCTCGAGTCGCGCGCCACGACCGGAAAGGTCCTGCTTCTCCCGTGAGCACCACGAGCACGCCCACCCTGAACCCCGTCCGCACGATCACGGTCGAGGTGTGGTCCGACATCGCCTGCCCGTGGTGCTACATCGGCAAGCGCCGGTTCGCCGCCGCGCTCGCCGCCTTCCCGCACCGCGCCCACGTCGACGTCGTGTGGCGGTCCTACCAGCTCTCCCCCGACACGCCGCGCGGACCGGGCCGTCCCGAGGCCGAGGCGCTCGCGGAGCTCAAGGGGCTGCCGCCCGAGCAGGTGCAGCGCATGTTCGCGCACGTCACGGCCGTCGCGGCGGACGAGGGGCTGGCCTACGACTTCGACTCGGTGCTCGCGTTCAACTCCTACGACGCGCACCGCCTGACGCACCTGGCGCGCGAGCTCGGCGGGTCTCAGCTCGCGGACCGCACGATCGAGGCGCTGTTCTCCGCGCACTTCGAGCGCGGTGCCGACCTGGGCGTCGACGACGCGCTCGTCACCGTCGCGCGCGAGGCCGGGTTCGCGCAGGCCGGGCACGACGACGCGGCCGTCGCGGCGTTCCTCGCGGGCGACGCGCAGTCGGACGCGGTCGACGCCGACGTCGCGGCGGCGCGCGAGCTCGGCGTGACCGGCGTGCCGTTCTTCGTCGTCGACCGCCGCTACGCGGTCTCCGGCGCCCAGCCCGCCGAGGTGTTCGCCCAGCTCCTCGACGCGGGCTGGCGCGAGGCGAACCCCCTGCAGGTGCTGACGGGCGACCCGTCGGCCGCGACGTGCACCGACGACTCCTGCGCGGTCTGACGGCGAGCGGTCCGCAGGCGGTCCGCGGCCGCCGCGCGACCGGCCTGACCGGGGCGGCCGTCCGGACGTCGCCTCTCCCCTAGGCTGCAGCCTGCGGACCCACGGCGTCGTGGCCCCTCGCACGCGCGTCGGCGGCCCGCACCGCTCCACGACGCGCCCAGGAGGCACCCGCATGACGACATCCCCGGACGTCCGGCCCGCATCCCGTCCGCTCACGGAACCGGTCGGCACCGTCGTGCCGTCCCAGGTCCCGACGCACTGGTACAACCTCGCGGCGGACCTGCCCGAGCCCGCGCCGCCCGCGCTGCACCCGGGCACCCGCGAGCCGCTCGGCCCGGACGACCTCGCGCCGCTGTTCCCGATGGCGCTCATCGCGCAGGAGGTCAGCACCGAGCGGTACGTCGAGATCCCGCAGACCGTCCGGGAGCTGTACGCGCTGTGGCGCCCGTCCCCGCTGATCCGGGCGCTGCGCCTCGAGCGCGCGCTCGGCACGCCCGCGAAGATCTACTACAAGTACGAGGGCGTCTCCCCGGCGGGCTCGCACAAGCCGAACACCGCGGTCGCGCAGGCGTACTACAACGCCATCGAGGGCACGACCAAGCTCACGACCGAGACGGGCGCCGGCCAGTGGGGCGCATCGCTGTCCTTCGCGTGCTCGCTGCTCGGCCTCGAGTGCGAGGTCTGGCAGGTGCGCGCGTCGTACGACGCCAAGCCGTACCGGCGCATGCAGATGGAGACGTACGGCGGCGTGTGCCACCCGTCGCCGTCCGACCTCACCGAGGCGGGGCGCGCGATGCTCGCCGCCGACCCCGAGACGACCGGCTCGCTCGGCATGGCCATCTCGGAGGCCGTCGAGGTCGCCGCGCAGGACCCGAACGCGCACTACGCGCTCGGGTCGGTGCTCAACCACGTGCTGCTGCACCAGTCCGTGATCGGCCAGGAGGCGCTGGCCCAGCTCGACGAGGTCGGCGCGAGCGCGGACGTCGTGTTCGGCTGCGCGGGCGGCGGGTCGAACCTCGCGGGCCTGAGCTTCCCGTTCATCGGCCGCAACCTGCGCGACGGCACGACGACGCGCGTCGTCGCGTGCGAACCCGCCGCGTGCCCCTCGCTCACCCAGGGCGAGTACCGGTACGACTTCGGGGACGTCGCGGGCCTGACGCCCCTGCTCAAGATGCACACGCTCGGCAAGGACTTCGTCCCGCCGCCCATCCACGCGGGCGGGCTGCGCTACCACGGCATGGCGCCGATGGTCTCGCACGCGCTCGAGCTCGGGCTCCTCGAGGCGATCGCCGTCGACCAGGAGACCGCGTTCGCGGCCGGGATCGAGTTCGCACGGGCGGAGGGGATCATCCCGGCGCCCGAGTCGACGCACGCGGTCGCCGGGGCCATCGCGCACGCGCGGGCCGCGACGACCGAGGAGACGATCGTCATCGGGCTGTCCGGCAACGGCGTGCTCGACCTGCCCGCGTACCACGACTTCCTCTGACGCCCCGACGAGCGGCCCGCGCCCACCGCGGGCCGCTCGTCGGGTCAGGCCGGCACCCCGGCGTTGACGAGCTCGTCGGACGTCGCGCGGGCAGGTCCGGGCGCCGGGCGGACCTGGTCGAAGAACGCGACCTCGTGCTCGCAGGAGACCGCGAGCACCTCACACATCCGGGCCCGACCGGCCGCGTCGAGCGACCGGCCCGCCGCGTCCGCGTGCGCGCGCGCCTGGGCGGTCAGGGCCGCGAACTCCTCGTCGCCGTACGTGCCCACCCAGTCGCCGTACGGGTGCGCCGTGAGGTCGCCGGCCCGCGCGCGCAACCGCGCACCGAGGTCCGCGTACACCCAGTAGCACGGCAGCACGGCGGCCACGACGTCGGCGTACGACCCGGTCGCCGCGACCGCGAGCAGGTGGTCGACGTACGCGGTCGTGACCGGCGACGCGCCCGCCCCCTGACGTGACCCGTCCCGGGCCGACCTCGCCAGGCGCTGCTCGTGCAGCCGCCGCTCGACGTCGAGGCACGCCGCGGCGCCGCGCGCGAAGAACGCCTGCGACTCCCCGTCCGGGGCGAGCTCGCTCGCCCGCGCGAGCACCCGCGCGTACCCGGTCAGGTACAGCGCGTCCTGCCGCACGTACTCCTCGAACCGGTCGACCGGCAGCGACCCGTCCGCGAGGGCCCGGACGAACGGCAGGTCCTGCGACCGCTCGACGGCGTCCGCGACGAGACCGGCCACCTGCGCGGTGAACGGCCGGGCGCCCAGCCCCGGCGCGTGGTGCAGGTGGTCGACGGGGCCGTGGCCCGCGCCGACCTCCAGCCGCGCCCCGGCCGCGATCGCCCCGGTGAGCCACTGCTTGGCCTCGCGCACCGCCTCCGGCCAGCCGTCGCGCGCGGGCCGCAGCGCCGCGACCGCGGCCGACAGCGAGCACCCCGTGCCGTGCGTGCTCGTCGAGGCGACGCGCTGCGCCGCGACCTCGACGACCGCACCGTCCGGGCCGACGAGCGCGTCCGGGCTCGTCGGCCCGCCCAGGTGCCCGCCCTTGAGCAGGACCGTGGTCCCCGACCCGCGGGCGAGGCGGGTCGCCTGGTCGAGCGCCTGCGCCCACGTCTGCGCGCGCGGCTCGTCGACGAGCACCGCCAGCTCGGGCAGGTTCGGCGTCACGAGGTCCGCGCGGCCCACGAGCTCGCGCACGGCGATCTCGGCCTCCCGGTCGAGGAGCCGGTCCCCGCTGGTCGCGACCATCACCGGGTCGAGCACGACGACGGGCGAACGCCCCGCGGCACGCTGCCGGTCCAGCCACGCCGTCACCTCGTGCGCGACCTGCGGCGTGGCGAGCATGCCGATCTTCACCGAGTCGACCGTGACGTCGTCGCTGACGGCCTCGAGCTGCGCACGCAGGAACTCCGGCTCGGGGACGTGGACCGCGCGCACGCCGCGGGTGTTCTGCGCGACGAGCGCCGTCACGACCGCCATGCCGTACGCCCCGTGCGCGGCGAACGACTTGAGGTCCGCCTGGATCCCGGCGCCGCCCGTCGGGTCGGTGCCGGCGATGGACAGCGCGCGCACGCGCGACGGGCTCACCGCGCACCCGCCGGCGTCGCCACCGTGCCGCTCGCCGACCGCCGCCACGTGGCGACGAGCCCCGCGGCCGCGGCGGACGGGTCGGGCGCGGAGCACACCGCCGAGACCACCGCGAGCCCGTGAGCGCCGGCCGTCCGCACGGCGTCGACGTCACGCGCGTCGAGCCCGCCGATCGCCACGACCGGCAGCCGGGTGCTCGCGACCGCCGCGGCGAGACCGTCGAGGCCGAGCGCGACGTCGGCGTCGGGCTTGGTCGGCGTCAGCCGCACCGGCCCGCTCCCGACGTAGTCGACCAGGTCGGCCGGGACCGCGCGCACGTCCTGCGGCCGTGCCGCCGAGACGCCCACGACCGCGTCGGGGCCGAGCAACGCACGCGCGTCGGCGGCCTCCAGGTCCCGCTGGCCGACATGCACACCGTCCACGACCGCACCGCGGGCGCGTGCCGCGAGCACCACGTCCACGCGGTCGTCGACGACGAGCAGCGCGGGTCCCGCGGTGCGCACGGCCTCCGCCACCGCCGTCGTGAGCGCGACCAGGTCGCGCACCCCCGCGCGCGTCGCACGCACCTGCACCACGCCGACGCCCGCGCGCACCGCCGCCGCCGCGACGCCTGCCGGGGCGCGGCCGGCCGCCGCGCACACGTCGGCGTCGAGCACGAGGTAGGGACCGCCCGGGAACGGGGGGCGCCGGGACGCACCCGCCGCGCCGGTCACGCGGGTGCCCCGACGGGCGCGGTCGCGGCCCGGCGCGCGCCGGTGCGCGCGGGCTCGACGACCAGCCGGTCACCCAGCCCGACGACGTGCTCGGGCCGCAGCCCGTACAGCTCGTCGAGCAGCGCGACCTGGAACGAGCCCGGACCGCGCGCGACCGACGCGGCGCGCTCCGCCGCGAGCCCGAGGACCAGCGAGGAGCCGACCGCCGCGGTGAGCGGGTCGGTGACCGCGGCGAACGCCGCCGCGAGCGCGCCGAGCGCGCACCCTGCGCCGGTGATCGCCGTCAGCAGGGGGTCCCCCGCCGACACGCGCACGGCGACGTCACCCGCGACGACGAGGTCGACCGCGCCCGACACCGCGACCGCGCCGCCCGTCGCGTGCGCGAGGCGGACCGCGGCCACGCGCGCGTCCTCGACGGCGTCGCACGAGTCGACGCCCCGTCCCGACGACGTGAGCCCCGCGAGGCCCAGGACCTCGCTCGCGTTGCCGCGCACCACCGCGGGCCGCGCGCCCAGGAGCTGCTCGGCGAGCCGCGTGCGGACCGACAGCACCCCGACGGCCACGGGGTCGAGCACCCACGGCACGCCGGCGCGCCGCGCCGTGGTGACCGCGGGCTCGAGGCACGCGCGCAGGTCGGGTCCGGGCGTGCCGAGGTTCGCCAGGACCGCGCCCGCGACGGCCGCGAGCTGCTCGGCCTCGCCCGGGACCGCGGTCATCGCGGGCGAGGCGCCCACCGCGAGCAGCGCGTTGGCGACGAGGTTCGTGGTCACCTCGTTGGTGAGGCACTGCACGAGCGGCGTGCGTGCCCGGACCGCCGCGAGCGCCTGCGCCGCGTCGGCGGCGAGCCTGCCGGGGCTCAGGGGCGGGGCGCCGCCGGGTTCGTCGGCGCGCTCGTCGGCGCGATCGTCGGCGGGAGGGCAGGGTGGGACGGCAGACGTCATGGAGATGACATCCCTTCGCTAGTACGAACTAGATCAGGTTCGGCGGGTGTGATCTCAGCCCTGCGTGCAGGGCACCCCGTGTCAGTGCGGCCAGGCTAGCCCGCGCTCACCGCCGCCGTCCGCCCCCCGTCCGCCCACCGGACGGCGCGTCGGCAGGCGCGTTGTCAGGCGCGTCGGCGGGCGCGTCGACGACGACCACCGGGCGAGCCCACCGGCCGGTGGGCCGCACGGGTGGGCATGCGCGAGGGGCGCCCGACCGTGGTGGTCGGACGCCCCTCGAGCGTGTCGGCTGCCGCGTCCCTCGGGTCAGCGGCGGCCGTGCCCCCCGTGCTTCACGACGAGCGTCCGGACCGCGGACACCGAGATGTACGAGTCGTCGCCCTGGTACCTGGCCCGGACCGTCACGTCACGGGTCACCGCCGGCAGCCGGAACGTCGCCTTCCCCTTCTGGAGCGTCGCGACGAGCGGACGGCCGCCGGCCTCGAGCGTCACCTTGCCGGTCGGCGAGGGGGCACCGGCCACCCCGGCGACCGTGACCGCGATGGTCGGACGCGTGCCACGGGTGACGGTCCACGACGCGGTCGACAGCGCGATCGTCGGCGTCGCCCTGGTGACGGTGAGCCGCACGGGCGCGGAGGTCGAGGCGGTCAGGTCCGCCGAGCCGCCGTACACCGCGGTGAGCGTGTGCGTGCCGCGCGCGAGCGTGCGCGGGAGCACGACCGTCGCGGTCGCCGTCGCGCCCGACCCCGTGAGCGTGCCCGCCCCGAGGACCCTCGCGCCCTCGCGGACCTGGACCACGCCGGTGGGAGCGCCCCCGGTCGACGTGACCGTCACGGTCGCGGTGACCGTGCCGCCGAACGACACGGTCGTCCGGTCGAGGGACAGCGTGGTCGTCGACGTCGCCTTCGCGACCGTCACGGACAACGAGCCCTCGGACCCCTCCCATGCCTCGTCGACCGGGACGAGCACCGCCCGCAGGGCGTGCGTACCCCCGCCCAGCCGGACGTCGAGGCTCGCCCGGCCGAGCTTCACCGGGACGGTCCCGAGCCAGGTGCTCCCGTCGACGAACGTCACCGTGCCGGTCACACCCGCGGGCGTCACGGTCGCGACGAGCGTCTGCGTCGCGCCCGCGACCGGGTCGCCGGTCATCGTGAGCGTCGTGGTGGTCGGCCCGGACGACGCCGGCTCGACCGTGAGCCGCAGGTGGACCGTGGTGCCGCTGGGGCTAGCGACGAGCGTGAGCTCGTGCTCCCCCGCCGCCGTGCCCGCGGGCACGACCGCGGACACCGTGGCCGCGCCGCCGGTGACCGTCGCCGTGCCGATCGACTCACCGTCGAGCCGCACGTCCAGGCTCGTGTTGCGCGGCGAGCCGAGGCTCGTGAGGTCCAGGTGCGACACCTCGAACCCGAGCGTGCCGCCCGCCTCGACCGACTCGGGTGCGTCGCTCACGGCCACGGCGTGCCGCGCGAAGTCGGGCGACAGGCCGGGGTGCGCCCGCAGGTACGCGATCCACGCGTCCCGGTCGACCAGACCCGAGTCACGCGTGTCGCTGCCCTGCGTGAACACCCGGAAGTTGTCGCCGCCCGTCGCGAGGAACGAGAACGTCCCCACGCGGTAGTCGGCTTCCGCGTCCAGCGGCTCGCCGTCGATCGTCACCGACGTGATGCGGCTGCCCTCCGGCAGGCTCGCGTCGTACGTGTACGACACGTTGTCGGAGAGCCCGAGCTGCAGGTATGGCCGGCTCGGCACGTTGCCCGCGGCGTCACGCTGCCACTGCTGCTCGAGCATCGTGCGGACCTGCGCACCCGTGAGCGTCGTCGTCCAGAGGTTGTTGACGAACGGCAGAACGGCGTTCGCCTCGGCGTACGTCACCACACCGTCCGTCGTCTCGGCGCCCGAGCGTGCGTACAGCAGCTCGTTGCGCAGCCCGCCCGGGTTGACGACGCCGATGTCGGCGCCGCCCAACCGGTCCTCCGCGAGGGTGTCGCGCAGCGCGTTCGCCACCAGGTTCCCGAGCGTCGACTCGCTCGCGCGGTCGTCGCGACCCGTCGTCGGCAGCGGGCCGGAGCCTGTGTAGACGCCGTCCACGTACGAGCCGCCGGAGTACGCCGTCGTGATGTCCGCCGTGACCGAGCCGACCGGCTCGCTGCCGACCTCGTTCGCGTACGCGACCGCCGCGTCGACGATCGTCTTGACCTCGGCCACCCGCGGGAAGGCCGCGACCAGGTCGGCGTCCGCCGTCGTCGTGCGCGCCACGTTCGCCTCGGTGTGCGCGAGGACCTCGTCGGTCGCCCGGTCGTACGTGAGGACGACCTTGCCCACGAACTCGCCGTACGAGCCCGTCTGCACGACGGGTCGCGTCGCACCCGGGACACCGGGCACGTCCGCCGACCACGCGTACTGCTTGTGGGTGTGGCCGGTGAAGATCGCGTCGACCGCCGCGGACGTGCCCGTGACGATGTCCGCGAACGCGCCGCCCGCCGCGACCTCCTGCGCGAGCGTGGCGCCGTCGGGCGTGCCCGCGCTCGCACCCTCGTGGTACTCGGCGACGACCACGTCGGCCTCACCGTTCGCCTCGTCGCCGTCGGTGAGCCGCGCCGCGACGCGGTTGACCGCCTCGACCGGGTCGCCGAAGTCGAGGTCCGCGATCCCGGCCGGGGTGACGAGCGAGGGGGTCTCCTCGGTCACCGCGCCGACGACCGCGACGTCGACGCCGTCCATGTCGACCATCGCGTACTCCGGCAGCACCGGGTCCGTCGTGCCCTTCGCGTAGACGTTCGCGCCGAGGTACGCCCACGCCGCGTTGCGGTCGTCGTCCGGGCCCACCACGCGGTCCCGCAGGTCCGCGAAGCCCTGGTCGAACTCGTGGTTGCCCACCGCCGAGGCGGCCAGGTCGAGGGCGTTGAGCACGTCGATGGTCGGCTGGTCCTGCTGGACCGCCGACGCGAACAGCGACGCACCGATGTTGTCGCCGGCCGACAGGAACGCGACCGGTCCCGGTGCGGCGGCGCGCAGCTGCTCGACCGTGCCCGCGAGCTTGACGGTGTTCGACCCCGCGGCGGCGGACTCGATGCGGCCGTGGAAGTCGTTGATGTTGAGGAACGTCAGGTCGACCGTGCTGCCGGCCTCGCCCGCGTCGAGCCCCACGACCACCGGGTCGTGGTCCGACGAGCGGTACTCGTCGGACGCGTAGTACAGCGCGCCGTGGTAGTCGTACCGGCTGTACTCGAGCGCGATCGACTCCTCGGCGTTGATCTCCCAGACGTCCGCGCCGGTCGCCCGTGCGAGCGCGTGCTCGTTGAGCAGCACGTGGTCCAGCGACCCCGACAGCCCGCCGAACGAGTACGAGTACTCCCCCGGCGCGAGCTCGGTCGTCGCGTCCGCGTAGCCCGCGTCGTACAGGACCTGGAGCGGGTCCTCGAGGGTGTACGCGTTGAAGTCCCCGACGAGCGCGACCGACTCGACGTCGCCCTGGATGTCGGCGACCCAGTCCCGCAGCGCGGTCGCCTGCGCGACGCGCGACGCGTTCGACGCGCCCTGCCCGTCGCCCGCGTCCGCATCGCCGGGCAGCGGTCCCGCCGAGCCCTTCGACTTGAGGTGGTTGACCGCGACGAGCACCGGCTCGCCGCCGCCGACCGGCGCGAACACCTGCGCGATCGGCTCGCGCGCGTTGTCGAACGGCTCACCGGAACCCGACAGGGTGCCCAGCGCGCGGGACTCGCCGACGCGTTCCACGGCGGCGGGCTGGTAGATCAGCGCGTTCGAGATGACGTCCATCTCGCCGACCGGCGGCAGCTGCGACGACGAGGGCACGAACGCCCAGCGCTCCTCGCCCGCGGCGTCGTTCAGCGCGTCCACGAGCGTGCCGAGCGCCTCGTCGGCGACGCCGTCGACCACGAGCGAGTTCTCGATCTCGAGCAGCCCGACGACGTCCGCGTCGAGCGCGTTGATCGCCGTGACGATCTTCGCCTGCTGACGCTCGAGGTCCGCGGGGTCCCACGCACCGCGCGGGTCGCACCCCTCGCGCACGGTCACGCCGTCGCCGGTGCGGTCCGTGTACGGGACGCAGCCCGGCGTCTGGGCGCCGAGCGTCGTGAAGTAGTTGAGCACGTTGAACGACGCGACGGTGAGGTCGCCGCCCACGTCGCGCGGCGAGTCGGTCCGCGTGTTCTCGACCGTGACCGGGCTGTTCGCCAGACCCTGCACCGGGCGCGTGGGGTCGAGCTTCCACGTGGAGTTCACGTAGGTCACGACGACCGGCTCGTCGAACGTCACCGACGCACCGACCCGCACCGGGCTCTCGAGCGACACGTACGACGGGACGAGCCCCTGGTTCGCGGCGCTGAGGAAGTTCGTCGTCGCGCCGTCGTCGAGCACGACGCCGCGGGCCGCGTTGTCGTCCTTGACGGCCTGGATCGCGGCGGTGTCCTGCGGGTCGGCCACCTCGGTCCACTGCAGCAGCGGCGTGGTGCCCGTCGCCAGCCCGAGCTCCCCGTACTGGTTGGTGGAGAACGTGTTCGTGACCGTGAGGTCGCCGGTGGGCAGCAGGAGCATCGACTCGATCGCCTCACGTGCCGCGGCGGTCGCGGGCCACGCGCCGGTGAGCGGCGTGACGCTCGCGTCGGAGTCGAGGACCTCCAGCCCCGCCGCGCTCGTCACGGTGATCTCGGTGAGCCCCTGGAACTCGCTCACCGCGCCCGTGACGCGCACCTCGTCGCCGATCGTGACGAGGTCGTCGGTGCTCGCCGAGAACACGAAGATCGCGTCGGACGCGGTGCGGCTGCCGAGGGCACCGCCCGTGCCGGCGGTCTGGATGACGTAGCCGTTGCGGCCGCCCGTGGGGTACGCGGCGGTGACCACGCCCTGGGTCGTGACCGTCCGGCCGGCGTACGGCGACGTGTCACCGGTCCCCTGGACCTCCGCGATCGGGACGACGGTGGGGTCGGGGTCGGGGCCGGGGTCGGTGCCGCCCTGCGCGCGCTGCGGCGTCGGAGCGCCCGCCGTGAAGTCCGCGGCGTTGTCGGCCGTGTTGGTGTGCTCGTCGTCGCGCGAGACCGAGGTGGTCGCACTCGCCGCCGGCGCGGGGCCCGAGCCCGCGTACGACGACGCCGTCGGCCCGTAGCCGACCAGGTCGACCACCGGGTCCTGCCCGGCGCAGCCCGTCGAGCACGTGAGCGACGTCGTCGAGCTCACGAGCGCGACCTTGCCGGCGGTCCCGCTCAGGTTGATCGTCCCGTCGACGTCGACCTCGAGCGCGGCGCCGTTCGACCCGCCCGCGCCGCCGACGAGCAGGTAGCCGCCCGCGGCGATCGAGCCGGACAGCGGCGTGGTGTTCGTCCACGAGCTCCCGGTCGCCGACGCGTACTGCACCGACCAGCCGGAGAGCGCCACGGGCTCGTCGCCCGGGTTGTACAGCTCGACGAAGTCGCGGGCGAGGACCGCCCCGGAGTTGCCTCCTGCGCCGTACACCTCGTGGACGACGACGGGTGCCGTCGGTGAGACGGCAGCGTTCGCCGGGGCGGCGGTGGCCGCACCTGCGAGCACGACGGCGAGGGCGGCGATGCCCCCGGTCAACGATCTGGTGCCACGGAGCACGGGGGCTCTCCTTCGTCGGGGAACGCACGAGCGGTCGCCCGGTAGGGCGACCCGCGTTCACCCTGACGCGCAGCCCGATTTGTCGCAACTACTGGTGAGTAACGATGCGGTGAACTCATCGGACGTCCCATGACGAGCACGTGACGCCGGGTCGTCGTCACCCGTGCGGGGAACGGCGCGGACCGGCCCGGGGACGACGACGGCCCCGGGCGGACCTCCGTGGGAGGCCGTCCGGGGCCGCCGTCGCGTCGCTCAGACCAGCAGCGCGGCTCAGGCCCGCAGCGTCGCGCCGAACCGTGCTCCCGCCTCCGCGACGACTGCCTCGCGCACGCCGGCGGTCTCGGCCGCCGTGAGGGTGCGGTCGTCGGCACGCAGCCGCAGCGAGAACGCGAGCGACCGGTGCCCGGGGGCGACCTGGTCACCCTCGTACACGTCGAACAGCCGCACATCCTCGACCACGTCGCCCGCGGCGCTCGCCCCGGCTCCCGTGCGGACCGCGTCGAGCACGTCCGCGGCCGGCACTCCGGACGGCACGACGAGCGCCACGTCCTCCTTCGCCACCGGGAACGTGGAGACCCCGCGCGCCTGACGCGCCTCGCGCGGCGCGGCCGCCAGCAGCGCGTCGAGGTCGAGCTCGAAGGCCGCCGCGCGGGCCGGCAGGTCGTGCGCCGCGACGACGTTCGGGTGCAGCTCCCCCGCCCAGCCGAGCACCGCACCGTCGGCGGTCTCGACGCGAGCGCACCGCCCCGGGTGCCACGGCGCACGTGCGCCGTCCGCGACGAGCCGCACCTCGAGACCCGCGACCTGCGCCACGCGCTGCACCGCCGCGATCGCGTCACCGTGGTCGGCGCGGCGACCCGCGCCCCACACCCCGGCCGGCTCGACGCGTCCCGCGAGCACGCCCGCGACATGCCTCGGCTGCGGCGGGACCGCGGCCTCGAGAGCCGCGAGGTCCTCCTGCGACGGCCGCGCACCGCCCGGCAGCGACACGGCGGCGCCCGCACCCGCGCCCGGGCGAGTGACCAGACCCACCTCGAACACGCAGACGTCCACGTTGCCCCGGGCCACGTTGCGACGCGCGGTGTCGAGCAGCGTCACGAGGAGGTCGGTGCGCATGAACGGCTGCGCGTCCGAGAGCGGGTTGACCAGGCGAACCGCGCGACGACGCTCGTCGTCCTGCGGCAGCGCGAGCGCGTCCAGCTGCTCGGTCGACACGAACGGGTAGCTCAGCACCTCGACCAGCCCGGACTCGGCGAGCGAGTCCGCGATCCCGCGGCGCGCGCGCTGCTCCCACGTGAGCCCCAACCCCGCGGGCGCCGGAGGCACCACGGACGGGATCGCGTCGTAGCCGCGCAGGCGGGCGACCTCCTCGACCAGGTCGACCCCCGTCGTGAGGTCCGGGCGCCACGTGGGCGGCGTCACCGCGACGACGCCCGGACGCACGTCGCGCACCTCGCAGCCGATCTCGGTGAGGACCGAACGGACCTCGTCGTGCGTGTACGGCACGCCGACGAGCCGGCCCGGCTGCTCGAGGTCGAACTCGAACGACGCGACGGGCGTCGTGCGGTCCACGTCGGTCAGCGCGACGTCCGCGGTGCCACCACCGTGCTCGACGAGCAGGTCGACGACCCGCTGCACCGCGACCCGCGGCAGGCGCGGGTCGACACCGCGCTCGAACCGCTTGGACGCCTCGCTCGGCAGCCGGTGCCGACGCGCGGTGCGCGCGACGGACACCGGGTCGAAGTGCGCCGCCTCGATGAGCAGGTCGCTCGTCGTCGGCCCGACCTCGGTCTCGCCGCCGCCCATCACCGCCGCGAGGCCGATCGGCCGCGAGCCGCGCCCGTCCGGCGAGTCGGTGATCAGCAGGTCCTGCGGGTCGAGCGTGCGCACCTGGTCGTCGAGCGTGCGGATCGTCTCGCCCGGGCGCGCCCGGCGGACCACGATCGGCTCCGCGAGCGTCGCCAGGTCGTACGCGTGCAACGGCTGGCCCAGGTCGAGCATCACGTAGTTGGTGACGTCGACCGCGAGCGAGATCGGACGCATGCCCGCCTGCTGCAGCCGGCGCTGCAGCCACGCCGGCGACGGGTCGTGCGCCCGCACGCCCCGCACGACCTGCGCGACGAACCGGTCCGCGCCGGGCACGCCGTGGATCGGCGCGTCGTCCTCGATCTCGACCGCGAACCCGGCCGGACGCTCGTCGACCGGCTCGGGCAGACCCGGGTCGGTGAACGCCGCCCCCGTCGAGTGCGCGTACTCGCGTGCGACGCCCCGCATCGAGAAGCAGTACCCGCGGTCGGGGGTCACGTTGATCTCAAGGACCTCCTCGCCGAGCCCGAGCAGCTCGCGCGCGTCGGTGCCGACGGGCGCGTCGAGGCCGAGCTCGCTCAGCACGATGATCCCCGAGTGGTCCTCACCGAGGCCCAGCTCGCGCGCCGAGCAGATCATCCCGTCGCTCACGTGCCCGTACGTCTTGCGCGACGCGATCGGGAACGGCCCCGGCAGCACCGCGCCGGGCAGCGCGACGACGACGTGGTCGCCCACGTCGAAGTTGTGCGCACCGCACACGATGCCCCGCGGGCCGCGCGTGCCGTCCTCGGCGACCTCGTTGTGCTCGTCGCCCACGTCGACGCGGCACCAGTTGATCGTCTTGCCGTTCTTCTGCGGCTCGGGCGTGCGCTCCACGACGCGCCCGACGACGAGCGGACCCGTCACCGCGGCGGCGTGGATCGCCTCCTCCTCGAGACCGACGCGCACGAGGTCGGCCGCGAGCTGCTCGGCCGTCAGGCCGGCCGGGAGCTCGACGTGCTCGCCGAGCCACGACAGGGGGATGCGAGGCATCAGATCACCGCCTGGAACTGGGTGGAGAACCGCACGTCGCCCTCGACCATGTCGTGCATGAGGCCGATGCCGTGGCGGAGCATGAGGGTGCGCTCGATGCCCATGCCGAACGCGAAGCCCGAGTAGACCTCCGGGTCGACACCGCAGGCCCGCAGCACGTTCGGGTTGACCATGCCGCAGCCGCCCCACTCGATCCAGCCGGGCCCGCCCTTCTTCTGCGGGAACCACAGGTCCATCTCGGCGGACGGCTCGGTGAACGGGAAGTACGACGGGCGCAGCCGCGTACGGGCGTCGGGCCCGAACATCGCCTTGGCGAAGTGGTCGAGCGTGCCCTTGAGGTGCGCCATCGTCAGGCCCTCGTCGATCGCGAGGCCCTCGACCTGGTGGAACACCGGCGTGTGCGTCGCGTCGAGCTCGTCGGTGCGGAACACCTTGCCCGGGCACGCGATGTACACCGGCACGCCGCGCTCGAGCAGGGAGCGCGCCTGCACGGGGCTCGTGTGCGTGCGCAGGACCAGGTTGGACGGCGCGTCGGACCCGGCGGGGTCCGCGACGTAGAACGTGTCCTGCATCTGGCGCGCGGGGTGGTCGACACCGAAGTTCAGCGCGTCGAAGTTGAACCACTCCGCCTCGAGCTCGGGACCCTCGGCGATCTCCCAGCCCATCGCGACGAACACGTCGGCGACGCGCTGCTGGAGCACCTCGAGCGGGTGGCGCGCGCCGCGCGGGCGACGGTCCACGGGAAGCGTCACGTCGACGGTCTCCTCGACGAGGACACGCGCGTCGCGCTCGGCCTCGAGGACGACCTGGCGCTCGGCGACCGCGTGGTTGACGCGAGCGCGGGCCTGCCCGACGAGCCGGCCGGCCACGCCCTTGTCGGCGGGTGCCAGGCCGCCGATGGCGCGGTTCGCGAACGCGAGCGGGCTGCGGTCGCCCGTGTGCGCGAGGCGCACGGACTTCAGGGCGTCGAGGTCGCCCGCGGCGGCGACGTCGGCGAGCGCCGCGTCGACCGCGGCGGCGACGCCGGCCTCGTCGAGCGGGGACAGGTCAGGTGCGCTGCCGTCGGCAGCAGCAGGGGTCTCGGACATCCGAACCTTCCGAACGATGGTCTTCGGCGGGCGCGCGTGCACGCAACCCACCGGCGGGCAAGTCTAGGTGTAGTGACCAGGACACCGGTGACGAGGTCGGCGACGCGGAACGCGACAACGCGTGTTCCTGGTGCGCGCCGCTCTTCGCACCACGCACGGGGTACGATCTGCGGTATGACCACTGGTGCGAAGCATCGAGGCGCCACGAAGTTCAGCGCGAGCCTGCCCACCGGCGAGCTCGTGTACCTCGAGCAGTACGCGCAGCTGCACGGACTCGCCTCGCGTTCAGCAGCTCTGCACGCGGCGGTGCGTGCCCTCCGCGAGCAGGAGCTCGCCTCCGAGTACGCACAGGCGTACGCCGAGTGGGACGACTCGGGCGAGGCGGCCGCGTGGGACGGCGTGGCATCCGACGGGATCGACGGCCCCGCGTGAGGCGCGGCGAGATCTGGACGGTCGAGCTCGATCCCGCGCGAGGCTCCGAAGCGGCCAAGACGCGACGCTGCGTCATCGTGTCGAACGACGCGGGCAACCAGGCAGCGGTCGAGCACGGCCGAGGCGTCATCACCGTCGTCCCGCTGACCTCGGCCACCGGACGCGTCCTCTCGTTCCAGACGCTCGTCCCCGCCGACCCCGAGACCGGGCTCGACCATGCGTCGAAGGCGCAACCGGAACAGGTCCGGGCCGTGGACGTCTCCCGCTTCGTGGCCCGTGTGGGGTCGCTGGGCAGGGAGCACGTCGCAGCGATCGACGAGGGTCTGACGACCCATCTCGCGTTGTCCTGAGCGAGGCGACATTCCGGACGCGGGCGGACTGCCGGCCGACCCCGGACCCGAGCGCGTCCTCGGGACCGCTAGCCTGCCGCCTGTGATCACCGGCGAGTTGAAGAGCAGGATCGACCGCGTCTGGGACGCCTTCTGGTCGGGGGGCATCAGCAACCCGTTGCAGGTGATCGAGCAGATCACCTACCTGCTGTTCATCCGCCGCCTGGACACCCTCGAGACCCTCGAGGAGAACAAGGCGGCACTCACCGGGGCGCCGATTCGCGACCGCCTGTTCGCGCACAACCAGCAGCACCTGCGGTGGTCACGTCTGCGGAACAAGGACGCCGAGTCGATGTTCGAGATCGTCGACAAGCAGGTCTTCCCGTACCTGCGCGAGCTCGGCACGACCGTCGGCGGGGACGGCTCGGCGTATGCGGAGCACATGAAGGACGCGCGGTTCGCGATCCCGACCCCGGCGCTGCTGTCCAAGGTGATCGACATGCTCGACCACATCCCGATGGAACAGCGCGACACCAACGGCGACCTCTACGAGTACCTGCTGAGCAAGATCGCGAGCGCGGGGGTCAACGGGCAGTTCCGCACCCCTCGGCACATCATCGGCCTCATGGTCTCGATGATGGCGCCGCGGCCCGACGACGAGATCTGCGACCCCGCCTGCGGCACGGCCGGGTTCCTCGTCGCGGCGGCGGAGTACGTGCGTACGAACCACCCGGCGGTACTCAGCGACACGGCACAACTCAAGCACTACCACCGCTGCATGTTCCACGGGTACGACTTCGACTCGACGATGCTGCGCATCGGCAGCATGAACATGCTCATGCACGGCATCAACTCGCCGGACATCCGCTACCGCGACTCGCTCGCCGAGACCGCGCCGGACGAGGAGGGCCGGTACTCCCTCATCCTCGCCAACCCGCCGTTCGCGGGATCCCTCGACTACGAGCAGACGGCGAAGTCCCTGCTGGCCACGGTCAAGACGAAGAAGACCGAGCTGCTGTTCCTCGCGCTGTTCCTCAAGCTCCTCAAGACCGGCGGCCGCGCCGCCGTCATCGTGCCAGACGGCGTCCTGTTCGGCTCGTCGACGGCCCACAAGACGCTGCGCAAGACGCTGGTCGAGGACCAGAAGCTCGACGCGGTCGTAAAGCTGCCCTCCGGCGTCTTCAAGCCCTACGCCGGAGTCTCGACGGCGATCCTGTTCTTCACCAAGACCGAGTCCGGCGGCACCGACGACGTCTGGTTCTACGACGTCCAGGCCGACGGATTCTCCCTCGACGACAAGCGCAACCCCGTCGAGCCCAACGACCTCCCGGATGTGCTCACCCGCTGGTCCCAGCGCACGACGACGGAGCGCGACCGCGCCCGCACCGACCAGTCCTTCCTCGTCCCGAAGGCCGACATCGTCGCGCAGGGCTACGACCTGTCGATCAACCGCTACAAGGAGATCGTCCGCGAGGAGATCGAACACCGCGCCCCCCTGGACATCCTCGCCGACATCGAAGCCCTCGACGCCGAGATCGCGGCAGGCGTCGCCAACCTGAAGGCGATGCTCGCGTGAGGCGCGTCGCACTTGGCGAGGTCGCGACGATCGAACGTTCAGTTGTTGATCCCGCGACCCTTGACCGCGACACGCCATACCTCGGTCTGGAGCACATCGCACGCGGCGGCGAGATTATAGGTAGCGACTCCATTGGCGGCGCTGAACTGGCCAGCGCGAAACATCGCTTCGATGATGGGCACGTTCTCTTCGGCAAACTCCGGCCCAACCTTGGAAAAGTCGCGAGGCCATCCTTCTCCGGCGTTTGCAGCACCGATATTCTTCCCATCAGACCGGGAGCGAACCTCGACCGCGACTACCTCGTCCACTTCCTCCGGCAGCCCTCCATGGTCGACTATGCAGCGACGCGGACAACCGGTGCAAACCTGCCCAGGCTGAGCCCGGCGACCCTCGCCACTTTCAAAGTGCCACTGCCCAGGATTGCGGAGCAGCGGCGAATCGCGGCGATCCTCGACCAGGCCGACGCGACCCGCACCAAGCGCCGCCAGATCCTCACCCACCTCGACACCCTGACCCAGTCCACCTTCCACGCCATGTTCGGCGACGCGGAGGATGGGCAGCCTCTCGGCGAACACCTTGCCTTCCTGACCAGTGGATCGCGCGGCTGGGCGAAGTACTACGCGGACTCGGGTTCGGTTTTCATCCGGATTCAGAATGTCCGGGGTGCGACGCTTGACCGGTCGGACCTGGCGTTCGTCGACGCACCCGACAACGCTGAAGCGCGACGCACGCAGGTGCAACCCGGCGATGTTCTACTGAGTATCACGGCGGATCTCGGCCGGACGGCAGTAGTGCCGGACGATCTCGGCAAGGCGTACATAAGTCAGCACTTGGCGATTCTTCGTGCCCCTCGCCTGGCGCCGCTCTTTCTTGCGCACTATCTTGAGTCCACTCGCGGGCGCGCCAGCCTCATGCACGAGAATCGAGGCCAGACGAAGGACGGCCTCAACTTCGAGAACATCCGGTCGGTGTGTGTGCCTGATGTCCCCGTCGAACGGCAGGCCGAGTTCGCTCGTCGCGCCCACGCGATCGCTGCCCATCGCGACGAGGTCGTGCGGGCGCTCGCAGTTGACGATGAACTCTTCGCGTCGCTGCAGGCCCGGGCGTTCCGAGGTGAGCTGTGAGTGCGTCCGTCATGCCGTGGTGGGACCAGTGCATTGTTCCGGTGCTCCGCGTCCTGGGCGACCAGGTCTCCCGCCAGCGTCGTGAGCTGTTCGAGCTGGTCGCCGAGAGCTGGGCCTGACGCCCGGGCAGCGTCGGGAGGCGGGCACGGGGCGGTGAGCCCAAGCACCAGAACCGTGTGGGATGGGCACTCTCCTACCTTGACCGGGTCGGTGCGCTGGAGCGCCCGTCGCGCGGCATCTACCGGCTGACCCGCTCGGCGCCCAGATCGCCGCGAGGTTCCCGTCGGAGATCACCGAGCGCGAGCTGCGGGAGTTCGCTCGCGAGGGCGCCGCATGGTGGGCGGCCAGGCCGAAGTCTTTGTCGCCGGACGTCATGCCTTCGGACGCCGACGCGCCGGAGGACCACGTGCTGGACCCGTACGAGCAGATCGAGACCGGTGTCGCCCGTATCCACTCGGACGTCGCCGTCGATCTGCTGGCGCGCATGCACGCGCAGGACCCCGCGTTCTTCGAGCAGGCCGTGCTCGACCTGCTGATGGCGACGGGGTACGGCGGCGCGGAGGGCAAGGCGACGCGCACGCAGCTGTCGAACGACGGCGGCATCGACGGGATCATCGACCAGGACGCGCTCGGCTTGGCCCGCATCTACGTGCAGGCCAAGCGGTACGCGCCGGACTCGTCGGTGGGGCGCCCGGAGATCCAGGCGTTCGTCGGCGCGCTGGCCGGGAACTCGGCGAGCCAGGGTGTGTTCATCACGACCGCGCGGTACTCACCGGGTGCGCGGATATTCGCGGACTCGGTCGCGGCACGCGTGGTGCTGATCGACGGTGACCGCCTCGCGCGCCTCATGATCCGGTACCGGGTCGGTGTCCAGGTCACGGAGTCGTACGACGTCGTCTCACGTGCCGCGTGTGCGCGCAGGCCGCGCAGACGGACGGCCGTGTCGGTGGCGCGTGAGACGTTGCTGCGTTGCGGCGGAAGGAGCCGCAGGGAGGGCGACGCGTACGGTCTCGCCCGGTGAGGACGAACCCTCATGTGCACGACGACCTGTACGGATGCGATCTGGGCGCGGTGCCGTTGCGAGTGCGCCGGCGCGAACCACGGTGCACACAGGATGACGGCGTTGATCGGCGCTGCTCCGAGACGGACCGGCGCACGACGCGGTCGTGCAACCGGTGCCGCCGGCGGGCTCATGGCCCCCGACTCTGGGCCGCCGCTCTTCGGCGTCGATCTCGATCACATCGAGTCCTGGCTCGACGAGCATCCCGAGCTCCGCGCCGAGGTCGTCGACCTCGTGCTCCTCGCCAGCGGCCGGGGTTCGGCGGGCGACCAGGGGACGGCCGCGCACGTCGCCTGCACGGTCCTGGTGAGCGTCGTGCGGGCGCTGTCGGCCATCGAGCTCGTGCAGGACCGCGTGGTCGGCAGCATCGCCGACGCCGTGAAGGACGCGGCCATGTCGACGATGCGTGAGTGTTGCGGTAGCACGATGGCCGAGGGTCTCGAACCCGTGGTCGCGGACGTCGCGGTCCGCGCCGTCGACGCCGTCGTGCCCGAGCTCGGGCTCGTCGAGCCTGAGCTCCTGACGGCGCTTCGTCTCGCCGCGCTCCTCGCGTGCCCGGACCCTCAGGAGCACACGGCGGTCGACGAGCACTGCCGCCGATCCCTCGCACTCGCTGTCGTCGAGAGCGAGGAGCGGCCGTGAGGCGAGCGACGCCGGGACAGGGAGCCCCGCCGGTCGGTGGGCCTCGCTCGCCCGGACTGCGCCGACCGGTCGACCTTCACCCGCCGCCGTCGCGCGAATCGAGCACCATAGGACCCGCCGTCTCTAGGGTGGGTGTCGTGCAGCCGCTGAACAGCAACTTCGGCTTCGTAAAAGATGTCTGGCCGACCGTCTGGCAGGACTGTGCGCGGGCCGAGTCGTACCTCACGACCGATCCCCGCTCAGCGTGCTTCTACGCACGGCGCGCGGTCGAGGTGCTCGTGCCGCACCTCTACGACGTGCTCGCCCTGCAGCCCCCGTACCGGGCGGACCTGTCCGCGATGGTCAACGACGCGGCGTTCAAGCAGGTAACCGGGCACGCCATCGGGACCAAGCTCAACCTCGTCCGCAAGGTCGGCAACGCCGCCGTGCACGACCCCCGGCCGATCGCAGCGCGGGTTGCGCTCGACGTGCTGCGTGAGCTCCACCACGTGGTCGTGTGGGCCGCGTTCCACCACTCGTCGGTACGCGACACCGTCCCGACTCCGTCCGTGTTCGATCCCACGCTTGCCGCGAAGGCAGCACCGCTGACCCAGGACGAGCTCGTCCGGCTCGCCGCAAAGTTCAAGGCCCAGGACGAGGCGCACGCGAAGGCACTCGCCGAGCGGGACGAGTTGCTCCAGGCCCACCAGGCACAGATCGCCGCACTGCGCGAGCAGATCAGGACCGCGCAGGCATCATCGGCGGCGTCGGACCAGCACGACTACACCGAAGCGGACACGCGCCGCCTGTTCGTCGACCTGCTGCTCCACGAGGCCGGCTGGCCGCTCACGGACGTCAGGGACCGCGAGTACCCGGTCACGGGACTGCCGAACGCCAACGGCACCGGGTTCGTCGACTACGTGCTGTGGGGTGCTGACGGTAGACCGCTCGCCGTCGTCGAGGCGAAGCGCACGACGAAGAGCCCGCAGGTCGGGCAGCAGCAGGCCAAGCTGTACGCCGACTGCATGGAGAAGCAGTACGGGCGGCGTCCGGTGGTGTTCTACACCAACGGGTACGAGCACTGGCTCTGGGACGACGCGGCCGGGTACCCACCGCGCGAGGTCCAGGGGTTCTACACGCGCGACGAGCTCGAGCTGATGATCCAGCGCCGTCAGACCCGCGGCGATCTCGCCGCCGCCCCCGTGAACACCGCGGTGGCGGGGCGCCCGTACCAGGTGCGCGCGATCAAGGCCGTCGGCGACGCGTTCGACCGCAAGCAGCGCGAGGCCCTGCTCGTCATGGCGACCGGCACCGGCAAGACGCGCACCGTGATCGCGCTGGTCGACCAGCTCATGAAGGCCGGATGGGTCAAGAGGGTCCTGTTCCTCGCAGACCGTACGGCTCTCGTGAACCAGGCCGTCAACGCGTTCAAGGCGAACCTGCCCGCCGTCACCACGGTCAACCTCGTGACCGAGAAGGCGGCCGAGGGGCGGGTGTACGCATCCACCTACCCGTCGATGATGAACCTCATCGACGAGGTCGACGGGGGCGTGCGCCGCTTCGGGCCCGGCTACTTCGACCTCGTCGTCATCGACGAGGCGCACCGGTCCGTGTACGCGAAGTACGGCGCGATCTTCGAGTACTTCGACTCGCTGCTCGTCGGGCTGACGGCGACGCCGAAGGACGAGGTCGACCACAACACCTACCGGCTGTTCCACCTCGAGGACGGCGTGCCGACCGACGCCTACGGCCTCGACGAGGCGATCGCCGACCAGTGGCTCGTCCCGCCCGTCGCCATCTCCGTCGGGACGAAGTTCCTGCGCGCCGGCATCACGTACGCCGAGCTCAGCCAGGAGGAGAAGGACGAGTGGGACCTGCTCGACTGGGGTGACGACGGCGCCCCCGACGAGGTCGGCGCCGAGGAGATCAACCGGTTCCTGTTCAACGAGGACACGATCGAGAAGGTGCTCTCCGAGCTGATGACGCGCGGCCACAAGGTCGCGGGCGGGGACCGGCTCGCCAAGACCATCGTGTTCGCGAAGAACCAGGAGCACGCCGAGTTCGTGCAGCAGGTGTTCGACGTGCAGTACCCCGAGCACGCGGGGCACTTCGCACGTGTCATCACGCACGCCAGCCCCTACGCGCAGTCCCTGATCGACGACTTCTCCCGGCCGGAGAAGGCCCCGCACCTCGCGATCAGCGTCGACATGCTCGACACCGGCATCGACGTGCCCGAGGTCGCCAACCTCGTGTTCTTCAAGTCAGTTCGGTCCAGGACGAAGTTCTGGCAGATGCTCGGGCGCGGCACCCGGCTGCGACCCGGCCTTTTCGGCCCGGGGAAGGACAAGAGCGACTTCTACGTCTTCGACTTCTGCGGCAACCTCGAGTACTTCAGCCAGAACCTGCCCGGTACCGAGGGGTCCGTCCAGAAGTCGCTCACCCAGCGGATCGTCGAGGCGCGGCTCGGGCTGCTCACCGGCCTCGACGCCGCGTCGTCGTACCCCGAGCTGCGTGCCGAGACCGCGGCGGCGCTGCACGCGTTCGTCGCGGGGATGAACCTCGACAACTTCGTCGTGCGGCCCCACCGCAAGCACGTCGAGCGATACGCGGACGCTGACGCCTGGAGCGTGCTCACGAAGGACCAGGCGCAGGACGTCCTCAACCACCTCGCGGGGCTGCCGTCGTCGCACGCCGCGAACGACAAGGACCTCGACGCCAAGCGGTTCGACCTGCTGATGCTGCGCTGCCAGCTCGCCACCCTGGAAGGCGACGTCGCCGCCGCCGACCGGCTGCACGGGCAGGTCCAGGCGATCGCCGACGCCCTGCGCGCCCAGGCGAACATCCCCGTCGTCGCCGCCCACCTCGAGCTGATCGAGTCCGTCGCCGGTGAGGAGTGGTGGATCGACGTCACCCTCCCGATGCTCGAGCTCGCGCGCCAGCGCCTGCGGTCCCTGGTGCGGCTCATCGAGAAGATCCGTCGTGAGCGCGTCTACAGCGACTTCGAGGATACCCTCGGCGAAGCGACCGTCGTCGAGCTGCCGCAGGTCACCCCTGGCACCAACTGGGACCGATTCCGGGCCAAGGCGCAGGCCTACCTTCGGGACCACATCGACGACCTCGTCCTGCAGAAGCTGCGCCGCAACAAGCAGCTCACCGAGGCCGATCTCGAAGCCCTCCAGGCCATGCTGCTCGCCAGCGGCGCCGGACAGGTCTCCGACATCGCATGGGCGGCCGAGAAAGAAAACGGACTCGGTCTGTTCATTCGCAGGCTCGTCGGGCTGGAACGGTCCGCCGTCGAGGAGTCGTTCGCGCACTACCTCGGCAGTGCGGAGTTCTCGGTGAACCAGGTGCGGTTCGTGCGGATGATCGTCGACGAGCTCACCGCCAGTGGGGTCATGGACCCGTCCCGACTCTTCGAGACGCCGTTCGTCGACCACGCACCGACCGGACCGACCGACCTGTTCCCGGCTACCGACGTGCGCGTGATCGTCGAGATCCTCGGGGACGTACGCCGACACGCCCAGGCGGTGCCCACGGTCTCGTCGGCGTGACCTCGGCGACGAGACCGAAGCGCCTGTCCGGGTGCAGGACGGTCAGTGCGCTCGCGTCGGCGATCGCCGCCATCGGCAGGTCGGGGTCCCCGCGCGTCAGGAACCGGCGCCGCGCAGCGGGAGGCGCTCGACCGTGCGGTACAGCGGGCCGCCGCCGCGCCCCGCGCCCGGCATGGACTCCACGACACGCACCTCCTCGACGCTCCAGCGCGGGCCCTCGTACACCGCGAGCGCGCGCACGAGCGCCGCGAGCGGGTCGTCCCCCGGCCGCGCGGTGTCCCTGGGACGTTCGCCCTCGGCCGCGGGTCGCGACGAGCGGCGGCGCGGCGGTCCGCTCCCCGGGCGCGCGCGGCCGATCGTCAGGTGCGGGCGCTCGCGCACCCGGGCGTCCTGCTGCGCGCCGACGAGCTCGCCCGCGTCGCGGGACGCGCGCACGACGTGCTGGTGCGCGTCGAGCGCACCCGCCGCGCCGACCCACAGCGTCCGGTGCGAGAACACCCCCGCACCGCGCAGGCCCAGCGGGTAGGGCGCGAGGCCCGCACAGGCCGCGTCGAGCGCCGCGACCAGGTCCGGCACGAGGCCGTCGGGCACGTCCCCGTAGAACGACGTCGTCAGGTGCCAGGTCTCGCGCGCGGACCAGCGCACGTCCGACGACGGGCCCGACGGACCGCCGCGCACGCTCGCGAGCGTGAGGTCCAGGTGGTCGAGCACCTCGTCGGACGGCCACACGGCCGCGAACGCCCTCACGAGGCCCGACCCGCTCCCGGTCGCGGGAGCGCGGGCGCACGCCGCTGCGCCCGGGCGCTCGCGTACAGGCACACGGTCGCCGCCGTCGCGAGGTTCAACGACTCGGCACGCCCGTGCAGGGGCACGCGGACCACCGCGTCCGCGAGTGCACGGTCGGCGTCCGGCAGACCCCACGCCTCGTTGCCGAACAGCCAGGCCGTCGGCGCGGCCAGGTCGGGCACGCCCGCGGGCGCCGCCCCCGCGACGTCGAGCAGGTCGTCGAGGTCGTGCTCCCCCGCACCGTCGGCGGCCAGGACCGCGAGCCCGGCGGCCCGCAGCGCAGCGACCGCGTCGCGCGTGGCGACCCCGTGACCGACCGGGAGGTGGAAGAGGGAGCCGGCGGTCGAGCGGACGACCTTCGGGTTGTGCACGTCCACGCTCGCGGCGCTCAGCAGCACGCCGCCCGCGCCGGCGGCGTCCGCCGCCCGGATGACCGCGCCCGCGTTGCCCGGGTCGCGGACCTGGGCGAGCACCGCGACGAGCCGCGGGGCGGCCGCGAGCACCACGTCCGACCCTGGCTCGAGCAGGTCTGCGACCGCGACCACGCCCTGGGCGTCCGGGCTCATCGCCGCCAGGACCGCGTCGCCGCCGAGCGTGGTCCGGATCCCGCGCCGCGCGGCGGCCTGGACGATCTCGTCGTACCGCTGCGCCGCCGCCGAGGTGAGGTACAGGTCGCGCACGTGCACGCGACCGGTGGGTGACACGGCCTCGCGCACGGCCTGCGGCCCCTCGACGACGAACCGGCCGTGCCGTTCGCGCGCCGCGCGTCCGGCGAGCGCGCGCACCGCGCGCACCCGGTCGCTGCGCGGGTTGGTCAGCAGGTCTCGTGCGTCCACGGGTCCATCATCGCGGGTCGTGCCGCGCGGGGACGACGAAGCCCCCGGCACCGGGCCGGGGGCTTCGTGGGAGAACTGCTCACGCGTGTCGCGTCAGGCCGCCTTGGGGGCGTTGACGTCGGCAGGGAGCGCGTCCTTGGCCGCCTTGACGAGCGTGTTGAACGCCGCCACGTCGTTGACCGCGAGGTCCGCCAGGACACGGCGGTCGACCTCGATGCCCGCGAGCTTGAGGCCCTGGATCAGACGGTTGTACGTCATGCCCTCCGCGCGGGCCGCAGCGTTGATGCGCTGGATCCACAGCTTGCGGAAGTCCGACTTGCGCGCCTTGCGGTCACGGTAGGAGTAGACGAGGGAGTGGGTGACCTGCTCCTTCGCCTTGCGGTACAGACGCGAGCGCTGGCCGCGGTAACCGCTGGCCCGCTCGAGGGTCGAACGACGCTTCTTCTGGGCGTTGACCGCCCGCTTCACGCGTGCCACGTGATGCTCCTTGCTTGGTCAGGGCCGGAAGGACCCCGGGCGCCGAGGGGCGCCCGGACGAGTCACTTGCCGAGCAGCTTCTTGATCTTGGGGGTGTCGGCAGCGGAGACGACCACGTCACCGGCGATGCGGCGGGTGCGGCGGCTCGACTTGTGCTCCAGCAGGTGGCGACCGTTGGCCTGCTCACGCATGACCTTGCCCGTCCCCGTCACGCGGAAGCGCTTCTTGGCACCGGAGTGCGTCTTGTTCTTCGGCATGGCTGCCGTGTCTCCTTGTCGTTCGCATCGCACGGGTTCGTGCGACTCGCTCGGGGGCCGGTCCGCGGGGGCGTCCCGGCCGTCTCGGGTCAGTCGGTGCTGCGCGGCGCGCTCGGTCGGGGCCGGGGTGCCGGCCGCGGCGCGGCGGGCTTGGCGGCCGTGGCGCTCGGCTTGGGCGTCGCCGTCGGCTTCGGCGCAGCAGCAGGCTTCGGCGCAGCAGCGGGCTTCGGCGCAGCAGCAGGCTTCGGCGCAGCAGCAGGCTTCGGCGCAGCAGCAGGCTTCGGCGCAGCAGCAGGCTTCGACGCAGCGGCGGGCTTGGCGGCGGCTGCCGACCGGGGTGCGGCAGCGGCAGCCGGGCGGGCCGGCTTCTCGGCCACGGGCTCGGCGGCAGGCGCCTGCGTCGTACCCTCGTCGCCCTCCTCCGTCGCGCCGGTCGTCGGCTCGTCCGACGCCTCGTCCGTCGCGTCCGTCTCGACCGCGGCGGGGGCCTCGGCGACCACCGCGGCGGGCGCCGGGGCGCTCACCACGGATGCCTCCTCGGCGTCGTCGTCTGCGTCGGACGCGGAGGCCTGCGCGGCCTTCGCGGCGGCGTTGGCGTCGCGCGCCGCGGCGGCCTGCGCCTGACGACGCTGCTCCTGGCGCTGCTCGGCCTTCTTCTTGGTCGGGCCGATCACCATGATCATGTTGCGCCCGTCCTGCTTCGGGGAGCTCTCGACGAAGCCGAACTCGGCGACGTCGGCGGCGAGCCGCTGCAGCAGGCGGAAGCCCATCTCCGGGCGCGACTGCTCGCGGCCACGGAACATGATCATGACCTTGACCTTGTCGCCGGCCTTGAGGAACCGCTCGACGTGGCCCTTCTTGGTGGCGTAGTCGTGCGGGTCGATCTTGAGCCGGAAGCGGATCTCCTTGAGAACCGTGTTGGCCTGGTTCCGCCGGGCCTCGCGGGCCTTCATGTCGGCCTCGTACTTGTACTTCCCGTAGTCCATGATCTTGACCACGGGCGGGCGCGCGTCGGGGGCGACCTCGACCAGGTCGAGATCGGCGTCCTGGGCCAGGCGCAGTGCGTCTTCCACGCGGACGATGCCGACCTGCTCGCCGGCAGGGCCGACCAGGCGGACCTCGGCGACGCGGATCCGATCGTTGATGCGGGGCTCGCTGATGGGTGCTCCTCCAGGTTCGTCGTGACGGACCGCCGGGGACGAAGAAGGCCTCCGTCCCGGGTACAGGTGGAGGCCTCTGTCGATCCGGCGCACGACGAGCATGCGCACGCACGACGCGCGTCCTCCCGGCGAGAGCCGGGACGGCGGACGTCGTAGACCGGACCCGGACCCTGTCGCCGGCTCGCGCCGGACGGTCGGGACCAAGGTGGGAGAGACTCCACTTGTGCACCTGGGCCGCGCTCCGGACCCTCACGGGCGTCGGGACACAGCACAGGTCAGTCGGTGGACGAGGCTACCAGACACAACGACGTGCCGACACATCGGGGTGATGCGACCCGGCACCTCGCGAGCGCGCGGCGCGGGCACCGGCCCGGCAGGGGCGACGACCACACCTGGAACTGTTCCATTACTTGAATCGTTCCAGTTTCTGTGATGGGGTGGGTCCCATGAACGACGACGAGCTCCTGCGCAGCCGAGGCCTGCGGGTCACGGCGCCGCGGCTCGCGGTGCTCGAGGCCCTGACGGCCTCGCCGCACGCCGACGCCGACGCTGTGCTGCGCGGGGTACGCACCCGCATGCCGTCGGTCTCCGTGCAGGCGATCTACGACGTGCTCGCCGCGTTCACCCAGGCGGGCCTCGTGCGCCGCATCGAGCCCGCCGGGCACCCCGCGCGGTACGAGCGTCGCGTGGGCGACAACCACCACCACGTGGTGTGCCGCGCGTGCGGCGCCGTCGAGGACGTCGACTGCGTCGTCGGTGAGGCGCCCTGCCTCGAACCGAGCGGGACCACGGGCTTCGCCGTCGACGCCGCCGAGGTGACGTTCTGGGGTCTGTGCGCGCACTGCCGCGGCGACGACCCGCACACCACCGGGTAGCTCCCCCGACCGCTCCCCCACCCGTCCGCGTCACGCACCGCGTGCCGCGGGTCCCCCACGACACGGACCGGCACCGCCGGGCCGTGGACCGTCACGCCCGCACCTGCGAGAGGACACCCATGTCTCACGTGCCCGCCACCACGACGAACTCCGGCGCGCCCGTCGCCTCCGACGCGCACGCGCTGTCGGTCGGCGCGGACGGCCCGATCGTCCTGCACGACCACTACCTCGTCGAGAAGCTCGCGCAGTTCAACCGCGAGCGGGTGCCCGAGCGCGTCGTGCACGCCAAGGGTGGCGGCGCGTTCGGCACGTTCACGGTGACCGGCGACGTCTCCTCGTACACGCGCGCCGCGGTGTTCCAGCCGGGTGCGACCACCGAGATGCTCGCGCGCTTCTCGACCGTCGCCGGCGAGCTCGGCTCGCCCGACACGTGGCGCGACCCGCGCGGCTTCGCGCTGAAGTTCTACACGTCCGAGGGCAACTACGACCTCGTCGGGAACAACACGCCCGTGTTCTTCATCCGCGACGGGATCAAGTTCCCCGACTTCATCCACTCGCAGAAGCGGCTGCCGGGCTCGCACCTGCGCGACAACGACATGCAGTGGGACTTCTGGTCGCTGTCGCCGGAGTCGGCGCACCAGGTGACGTGGCTCATGGGCGACCGCGGCATCCCGGCGTCGTGGCGCCACATGGACGGGTTCGGCTCGCACACCTACCAGTGGATCAACGCCGCGGGTGAGCGCTTCTGGGTGAAGTACCACTTCAAGACGCAGCAGGGCATCAAGAACCTGAGCCCGCAGGACGCGTCGCAGCTCGCGGGCTCGGACGCGGACGTGCACATCCGCGACCTGTACGAGCACATCGAGGCCGGCGACTTCCCGCGCTGGACGCTGTCGGTCCAGGTCATGCCGTACGCGGACGCGACGACGTACCGCTTCAACCCGTTCGACCTCACCAAGGTCTGGCCGCACGCGGACTACCCGCTGGTCGAGGTCGGCGTGATGGAGCTCAACCGCAACCCGGAGAACTACTTCGCGCAGATCGAGCAGGCGACGTTCGCGCCGAGCAACTTCGTGCCCGGCATCGCGGCGAGCCCCGACAAGATGCTGCTCGCGCGGATCTTCTCCTACGCCGACGCGCACCGCTACCGCGTGGGCACCAACCACGCGCAGCTCCCGGTGAACGCACCGCGCGCGGACGTGCACTCGTACTCGAAGGACGGCGCGGCGCGCTACCACTTCGAGTCGGCGACGACGCCCGTCTACGCGCCGAACTCGTCGGGCGGCCCCGCGGCCGACCCGACGCGTGCGACGGACGGCGGCTGGGAGTCGGACGGCGACCTGACGCGTGCGGCGGCCACGCTGCACGCGCAGGACGACGACTTCGGTCAGGCCGGCACGCTCTACCGCGAGGTGTTCGACGACGCGGCCCGCGCGCGCTTCCTGGACACGATCACCGGTCACGTGGGCGGCGTGCGCCGCGCGGACATCCGGGAGCGGGCCGTCCAGTACTGGACGCAGGTCGACGCGGGCCTGGGTGCGGCGTTGCGCGCCCGGCTCGAGGGCACCGCGCCCGTCGAGACCGGCACCCCGGCGACGTCGGCGACGCCCGTCGCCTGAGCCACCACCGAGCGGCCCGCGCGAGCGACCGACGGACGACCCCCGCACGCCCAGGTGCGGGGGTCGTCCGCGTCCGGCGACGAGACGCACACCACGCACGCCCCGCGCGGGCCGCCGCGCGGCGGGTGCGAGGATGAGCGCATGAGCGACGAGGCCACGCCCCACGACCCCGCCCGTGACGCGACCCGGGACATCGCGGACGTCGCCGCGGTCGAGGTGATCGTCACCGCGGCGGTGCACCTCATGAGCGCCGCCGCCGTCAAGTGCGGCCTCGCCGAGGACGGCCCGGACGGCGACGGCCGGCAGTACCTGGACCTCGACGAGGCCCGCAAGCTCATCACGGCGCTCGCCGCGCTCGTGACCGCGTCCGCACCGGACATCGGCAACCAGCACGCGCGGTCGCTGCGCGACGGCCTGCGTTCGCTGCAGCTCGCGTTCCGTGAGGCGTCGCCGTTCCCGGACGCACCGGGCGAGGGGCCCGGCGAGAAGCTCACCGGCCCGGTGAGCTGACCTCCGCGGCCGCGAGCGCTCGCGTGCCGCCCCGGCGGCGCCGCACCACGTGCTGGACCGCGAGCCCGCCCGCTGCGACCCCGCCCCCGACGACGGCGGCCGTGAGGAAGCCCGCGCCAGGGTGCACGTGGTCGATGACCCACCCGCACAGCGGGGCGCCGAGCGCGTTGCCGACGGTCGACATGGTCCCCGACCAGCCCATGACCTCACCGCGACGTTCCTCGGGCGCGATGCGCACGAGCGTCGCGTTGATCGAGGCGAGCGTCGGCGCGCAGGGCAGGCCGGCGACGAACACCGCGAGCGCGAGCCACACGGGCACGGGCGCGAACGCGGCGGGCACGACCGCCAGCGCGAGCAGCACGACGAGCACGAGCGGCGGCGGGGAGCTCGACCGTGCACCGTGCACGAGCCCGCCGACGACCGAGCCGCCCGCCCACAGCGCGACCATCCAGCCGACGTCGCCGGGGCGTCCCGCGTCGTTGAGCGACGCGACGAGCGCGACGTCGGTGCCGATGAGCACGAACGACGCCGCCGCGGCCGCGACGAGCAGCACGACGAGCTCAGGCGTGACGACGCGCGTGCGCGCCGGCGCGGCCGCGCCCAGCCCGTGCGCCGGCGCGTCGAGGTCCGCGGGCAGCACGGGCGCTGGTCGCTGCGATCGGGTGGGCGGGTCGGCCCACATGAGCAGGACGCCGCCGCCGACGGTCGCGACGCCGACGACGGTGAGCGCCGCGGTCGTCGAGACCTGCGTCGCGATGAGCACGCCGACGACGGGCGCGAGCATGAACGTGAGCTCGACGAGCACCGAGTCGAGCGCGAACGCCGTGCGCTGCTGCGCGGGCGGGACCAGCACCGCGAGCGACTGGCGGGCGACCGAGAACACCGGCACGAGGAACAGCCCGGCGACGAACGCCGCGCCGACGAGCGCGTGGTAGCCGAGGTGCGGCGCGACCAGCCAGACGGCGGATTCGACGACGACCGAGGGCGCGATGGCGCGCCGCAGGCCGAGGCGGTCGACGAGCCGCCCGCGCCACGGCGCGCCGATCGCGATGCCGATCGTCGACGCGCCCGCGACGACTCCCGCCTGGCCGTAGCCGCGGTCGAGCGACGTGACGACGTGCAGCGTGAGGACGACCCCCACCATGGCCGCGGGGATGCGGCACACGAACCCGACCACATACAGCCGCGCGACCGCGGGCAGGCGCAGCACGGCCCCGTAGGAGGAGGAAGACATCCCATCATTGTCACCCGTCGTGCGGCGTGCTCCGGCCCGCGTGCCTATCCTGTGCGGGTGCCGATGGAGGACGCGCGCGCGAGCGGGGGACGAGCGTCGGGCACCCCCGGCTGGGTGGCGCACGCCGCGCGGACGCCGCACGACGACGTGCCGCCCCCGCCACCACCCCCCGAACCCGCCGCCCCGCCTCGGAACACGGTTGCGGGCGACGCACCGTCGGTGGCGCACGCACGTCGCCGCCCGCGCGCCGTGCCGGTGCTGGCAGCCGGCCTGACGCTCACGCTCGTCGCCGGCGGCGCGCTGGTCGCGTACCTGTGGCGCACGACGGACGAGTGGCGCGCGACCAGCGCGGGCTGGGAGACGCTCGCCGTGACCGCCGCGGCGGACCTCGAGCGCACGCAGGGCGACCTCGCGGCCGCGCAGGAGGTGCTCGACGACACGCGCGAGCAGCTCGGCACCGCCCAGGACCGCATCACCGAGCTCGCGGACGAGAAGGCCCAGCTGGGTGACGACTCGGCGGCGCAGCAGCAGCTCGCCGACTACCAGGCGCGCGTGTCCCAGGCCGCGGGGAAGGTGGCCACCGCGCTCGCGACGTGCATCGCCGGCCAGGAGCAGCTCATCCGGTACATGGACAACGCCGAGGCCCACGAGCCCGCCGCGCTGCGCCGGTTCCGTGACGACGTCGACGCGCTGTGCGGTCAGGCCACGGAGGCGAACGAGCAGCTCCAGCACGAGCTCGAACCGTGACACCGGCGCGTCGCCCGTCGCGGGCGGGCTCGCGGCCGTCCCGGTCGTCGGGGCCCGCGCCGCGCACGCCGGTCACGGCCGTGCTGGCGGGGTTGACCGGGCTCGCGCTCGCCGCGTGCGGTGCGCTGCCGCCGCTGCCCGACCCGGTCCCGACGACGCTGGCCGGCACGTCCGCGCCGCTCGCCTCGCCGTCGCCCTCGCCCCGGCCCGGCAGCGCGCTGTCGCCCGACGGCTTCGACGCCGCGATCCGCATGTCGGTGCGCATTCGGAACGTCGGCTGCGGCTCGCTGTCCACCGGGTCCGGGTTCGCGATCGACCACCACACGCTCGTGACGAACCGGCACGTCGTCTCGGAGTCCGCGGCGCTCGAGATCAGCACGTACGACGGGCGGGACGTCCGCGCACAGGCGGCGAGCACCGCGTCGCTCGCCGACCTCGCCTTCGTGCGCACCGTCGACCCGCTGCCCGCGTACGGCGGCCTCGCCCCGCTCGACCCCGCACCGGGCGCCGAGGTCACGATCGTCGGCTACCCGCGCGGGAGCCAGCTCACCATGACCACCGGCAAGGTCATCGGCGCGACCACGGACCCGCTGGACGAGAACCTCGGCGAGGTCCTGGTGACCGACGCGCGGGTCGAGCTCGGCTCCTCCGGGTCGCCCGTGCTCGACGCGCAGGGGCGCGTCGTCGGGGTCGTCTACGCGCGGGGCGAGGACGGCACGAGCTTCGTCATCCCCGTCAGCACGCTGCGCAGCCTCCTGGACGACGAGGAGCAGGTCTCCCCCGCACCCACCTGCACCGGCTAGCACGACCCGCGAGCGGGGGTGGACCTCGCGGGCACGAGCGCGCAGGATCGAGCACGGGGCTCGCACCGCGACGCCCGACCCGACCGCAGGAGGCAGCCATGGCACACGTCCCTCGCTTCGACCCGTCGGCGCTCGCGACCGCCGCGAACGAGACGTTCACCGTCCGCCGCGTGTTCGGCGAGGCGTACGAGCGCGACGGCGTGACCGTGATCCCCGTGGCGCGCGTGTGGGCCGCGACGGGCCTCGGCGCGGGCGACGGCGAGGGCGGCGGGGCGCTCCCGACCGGCGGCTGGGCGCGCCGCGCACGCGCGTGGGCGGCGCGGGGTCGCGGTGTCGAGGAGTGGGACGCCGCCGGCCAGGGCGACGACGGGCCTGCCGACGAGGACGCGTCCACGTCGGGCGACGACGACACGGACCCGGACACGCACGGCGGGTACGGGGGCGGCCACGGCGGTGGCGGCGGTTACGGGGCGCACGTCAAGGCGGTCGGCGTGTTCGTCGTCGACGACGACGGCGTGCACTGGCGCCCGGCGCTGGACCTCAACCGCGTGATCCTCGGCGGGCAGCTCGTCGCGGTGGCCGCGGTCGCGTCGGCCGGGGCCGCGCTGGCCGTGACCGCTGTCGCGAAGGCCGTGTCGCACGCGGTGGCGGCGTTCGCCGACCGCTGACGGCCCGCGCGTCAGGCCGCGCTGCGCAGCCGCAGCTCGAGCGAGTCGACGCGCTCGGCCACGACCTCGTCCGCGGCGAGCGCGGCGTTGACCTGCTCGACCGCGCGCTCGAGTGCGGCCCGGTCGAGGCCCGCGACGAGCGTCGCCACGACCGCGAGCTCGGCCCGCCGCCCGGGCTCGACGTCCGCCCGCACGACTGCCGCGACGGGGGCGAGGGCCCGCGAGACCGCGGCGGCCACGTCGTCGGCCACGGCGCCCGCGTGCACGGCGGGGACCCACGCCTCCTGCTTGGCGAGCGCCCAGACTGCGGGCCGCGGCAGCAGCGCGGGCACCGGCCCGCCGGGGTCGACGACGACGACCTCCCAGCCCTCCTGCATCGCGGACAGCGCGGCGCGGGCGACGTCCGTGGGCACGGGACGCGCGTCGGTGCGCCACGCGGCCATCGTCGCCACCGACGTGAACGCGGGCAGCGCGCGGCGCCCGTCGGGGGTCCGCAGCGCGACGATGCCCGTCGACGCCTCCTTGTCGACCGTGTGCTCGTGCCCGTCGTGCACCACGACGTCGGCGACGTCGAGCTCCGCGAGCACGGGCACCAGCACGCGCGTGCCGGCGAGCGCGGCCACCACCTCGGCGAGCGAGCCCTCGCCCGCGCCGAGGGACGCGAGCGCCGCCGCGACCCGCGGGTCCGCTGCGCCGTCGTCGGACGCGAACGGCGACGAGGGCGGCAGCTCGCGACCGGCCACGCGTCAGCCCTCCGTCGAGGGACGCCCCGCGACGTCGAGCGCCTCGGGCAGCGTGAAGGCCCCCGCGTACAGCGCCTTACCGACGATCGCACCCTCGACGCCCGCGCTCACGAGCGTGCGCAGCACGCGCAGGTCCTCGAGGCTCGAGATGCCGCCGGACGCGACCACGGGCGCCTGCGTGCGCTCGCACACGTCGCGCAGGAGCTGCACGTTCGGCCCGCGCAGCGTGCCGTCCTTCGTCACGTCGGTCACCACGTAACGCGCGCAGCCCGCGTCCTCGAGGCGCGCGAGCACCTCCCAGAGGTCGCCGCCCTCCTGCGTCCAGCCGCGCGCCGCGAGGGTCGTGCCGCGCACGTCGAGGCCGACCGCGATCTGCGCGCCGTGCGAGGCGATCACGCGCGCGGTCCACGCCGGGTCCTCGAGTGCGGCGGTGCCGAGGTTGACGCGCGTCGCACCCGTGGCGAGCGCCCGCTCGAGGGACGCGTCGTCGCGGATGCCGCCCGACAGCTCGACCTTGACGCCCTTGCCGGCGAGCTCGGCCGTGACCTCGGCGAGCAGCGTCGCGTTGGAGCCGCGTCCGAACGCCGCGTCCAGGTCGACCAGGTGGATCCACTCGGCGCCGCCGGCGTGCCAGTCGAGCGCGGCGGACAGCGGGTCGCCGTACGAGGTCTCCGAGCCCGCCTCCCCCTGCACGAGGCGGACGGCCTGCCCGTCGGCGACGTCGACGGCGGGCAGCAGCTCGAGGCGGGGGTCGGTCATGCGAGTTCGTCCTCCGGACGGTCGGGGCGGGTCGGGGTGGGTCAGGGCAGGTCGGGGTGGGTCGGATCCGGTCGTCCGCGCGGGGGCGCGGTCAGCGCAGCGAGTCGAGCCAGTTGCGCAGCAGGTGCGCGCCCGCGTCGCCGGACTTCTCGGGGTGGAACTGGGTCGCGGACAGCGGACCGTTCTCGACCGCCGCCACGAACCGGTCGCCGTGCTCGGACCACGTCACGAGCGGCGGGGTGAGCCGCTCGGTCGGCGAGTCCGTCAGGGGGAAGGCGCGCGCGGCGTACGAGTGCACGAAGTAGAAGCGCTCGTCGTGCAGGCCGTCGAACAGGACCGAGTCCTCGGGCGCGTCGACCGTCGCCCAGCCCATGTGCGGCACGACGTCCGCCTCGAGGCGGTCGACCACACCGGGCCACTCCCCCAGGCCCTCGGTGTGCTTGCCGTGCTCGACGCCCTCGCTGAACATCACCTGCATGCCCACGCAGATGCCCAGGACGGGCCGGCCACCCGCGAGGCGCCGGTCGACGACCTGGTCGCCGCCGACCGCGCGCAGCCCCGCCATGACGGCCGCGAACGCTCCGACACCGGGCACGACGAGGCCGTCCGCCTCGGTGGCGGCGGTCTTGTCGGCGGTCAGCTCGACGTCCGCCCCGGCGCGCGCGAGCGCGCGGACCGCGGAGCGCACGTTGCCGAAGCCGTAGTCGAGCACGACGACGCGGGGCGTGGGCACGCGCCCAGGTTACCCGCGCGTGCCCACCGACCCG
>NZ_BJLP01000031.1 GCF_006538705.1 Cellulomonas uda | reverse complement strand
CGTTGAGCACCACCGGCTCGTCCTCGCGGCCCGGTGCGAGCCGCACCGCGCCCGGCCCGCTCGTCGTCGTGCCTGCCATGTGCCGCCCCCTACGCGATCGGCTCGTGGATGGTGACGAGCTTGCGCCCGTCGGGGAACGTCGCCTCGACCTGCACGTCCGGCAGCAGCTGCGCGACACCGTCCATCACGTCGTCGCGGCCCAGCACCTGCCGGCCCTCGACCATGAGGTCCGCGACCGACCGTCCCTCGCGGGCGCGCTCGACCACCCACGTGGTGAGCAGCGCGACCGTCTCCGGGTAGTTGAGCCGCACGCCGCGCGCGAGCCGGTCGCGCGCGACCATGCCCGCGACCGCGAGCAGCAGCTTCTCGGTGTCCGACGGCGTCAGGTGCACGGGACCTCCTTCGTCTTCGTCGTCACGGGCCGACCGCCACGACCGCGAGCGCCTCACCGGGCGCGACCTGCTGACCGGGTTCGACCAGCACCTCGACGAGCCGCCCGTCCACCGGAACCGGCACGGCGAGCTCGAGCTTCATGGCCTCGAGCGCGACGAGCGCGTCGCCCGCCCGCACGCGCTCGCCCACCTGCGCCTCGACGCGCCACACCGCACCGACCATGGGCGCCTCGACGAGCACGCACCCCGGCGGGGCGGTGCGGGTCGCGACGCTGACCGGGGGTGCGGTCGCGGCCTCGTCGGGCGCGTCGATCTCGCCCGCCGCTGCCCACGCGGCGCGCTCGGCGGCGAACGCCTGCGCGCGGCGAGCGGTCACGGCCGCGATCTCGGCGGCGTCCCGCGCGAGCGACTCACGGTGCTCGCGCGCCGAGAACCAGCCGTCCTCGACCTCGAGCGTGCGCCGCCCGGACGCGAGGTCCTCGCGCCACCCCTGCAGCTCCTCCGGCGTGACCGCGTGCCACACGATCCGGTCGAAGAACCGCAGCAGCCACGGCACCCCGGGCTCGAACGCCCCGTGCTGCGCGTACGACGACCACACCGGCACGGTCCGCCCGACGAGCTGGTACCCGCCCGGGGAGTCCATGCCGTACACGCACAGGTACTGCCCGCCCAGACCGACCGTGCCCTCCGCGGTCCACGTGCGCGCGGGGTTGTACTTGGTCGTCAGCAGCCGGTGCCGCGGGTCGAGCGGCACCGCGAGGGGCGCGCCCAGGTACACGTCACCGAGGCCCAGCACGAGGTACTCGGCCGCGAGCATCGTCGCGAGCACGTCGTCCACCGAGTCGAGCCCGTTGACGCGCCGCACGAACTCCGCGTTCGACGGCAGCCACGGCGCGTGCGGCCGCACCCCCGCGACGTACCGCCCGACCGCTGCGCCGACGACGGGGTCGTCGAACGACAGCGGCAGGTGCACGCGGCGCGACGGCACGACGAGGTCGTCGGTGTGCGGCAGCGCGTGCTCGAGCTCGACGAGCACGCCGACGAGCGTGCGCACCGGCAGGGCGTCCGGGTCGACGTGCACGTGCAGGCTCCGCACGCCCGGCGTCACGTCGACGACCCCGACGAGCCCGCCGCGCACCCGAGCGCGCAGCGCCTCCGCGAGCGCGTGCACGCGCACCCGCAGGCCCAGGTCGAGCACGGGCGGGCCGTACTCGACGAGCACGTTGTCGTCGCCGCCGCGCAGGTAGCGCACGCGTGGCCGCCCGACCGTGTCGTTCGCGTCGCCCGGGACCACGGCGAGCACGCCGTCGTCGCCGTCCGGTCCGGTCGCGACACCCGGCGGCAGCAGTGCCGCGGCGCGCAGGCGCTCGTCGGCGCGCAGGCGCTCGGCCGTGCGGGTGGGGACCGCGTCGAGGCGCACGGTGTCCCCCGGGCGGATCTGGCCGAGCTTCCACCGGTGCCCCGAGACGACCGTCACCGGGCACGCGAACCCGCCGAGCGACGGGCCGTCCAGCCCGAGCAGGATCGGGGTGTCGCCGCTGATGTTGAGCGCGCCCACCGAGTACGGGGTGTCGTGCACGTTCGACGGGTGCAGGCCCGCCTCGCCGCCGTCGGGGCGGGCCCAGCGCGACCGCGGGCCGGACAGGCGGATGCCCGTGCGGTTCGCGTGCGCCTGCACCTGCCACGTCGCGTCCAGGAGCGTGGCCATGTCCTCGCGCGTGAGGAAGTCCGGCGCCGGGTGCGGGCCCTCCTGCACCGCGAGCCGCCAGGCGTGCGTGAACCGGGGCCGCAGCTCCGCCGGGACCGGCGCCCGGTCCGGGCTCGGGTCCGCGAGGGTCGCGGGACGCAGGACGTCGCCGACGACGAGCGCGCGACCCGTGGTCCCGCCGAACCCGCCGAGCGTGAACGTCGAGGCCGACCCCAGGTAGCGCGGCACGTCCAGGCCGCCCGCGAGCAGCACGTACGTGCGCAGGCCGGCGCCGGAGGGCGCGCCCACGTCGAGCACTCCCCCGGGCGGCACCTCGACGGGCTCCCACTGCTCCACGGTGCGGCCGTCCACGCGCACCGGCGCGGGCGCTCCCGTGACGCACACCGTCGCGGCGTGGCTGAACCGCAGCCGCGGCCCGGTGAGCGTGCACTCCAGCCCGGGCGCACCCTCGTCGTTGCCGAGCGCACGGTTCCCGAGCCGGAACGACAGGTCGTCCATCGGGCCGGACGGCGGCACGCCGACCTCCCACAGCCCGCGCCGCCCCGGCCAGTCCTGCACGGTCGTCATGTCCCCCGCGCGCAGCACCTCGACCCACGGCTCGTCGTCGACGACGTCCGCGAGCAGCGCGGTGTCCACCCGGCCCGCCAGCACACGCGGGTGCGCCACGGCCGCCCGCAGCTGCGGCAGGTTCGTCTCGACCCCGTCGACGCGCGTGCCCGCGAGCGCGTGCGCCGCGCGCGCGAACGCCTGCGCACGGTCGTCACCGTGGACGACGACCTTCGCGAGCAGCGGGTCCCAGTGCGGCGTCACCCGCTGCCCCGGCTCGGCCCACGTGTCGACCCGCACGGGCGGGAGCGTGACGTGCGTGAGCGTCCCGGTCGAGGGCAGGCCGCCGCGCCGCGGGTCCTCCGCGTAGACGCGGGCCTGCACCGCGTGCCCGGCGGTCGGCACGTCGTCGGGTCGGCCCGCGAGCACGTCCTCGCCGTCCGCGAGCCGCAGCATCCACGCGACCAGGTCCACGCCCGTGACCTCCTCGGTCACGGTGTGCTCCACCTGCAGCCGCGCGTTCACCTCCAGCAGCGCGGCCTCGCCACGGTCCAGGTCGACGACGAGCTCGACCGTCCCCGCCGAGCGGTACCGCGCGGCGGCCAGCAGGTCCCGCGCCCACGTGCGCAGCTGCGCGTGCAGCTCGTCGGGAAGACCGGGCGCGGGCGCCTCCTCGAGCACCTTCTGGTGGCGGCGCTGCAACGAGCAGTCGCGCGTCCCGAGCGTCACGATGCGCCCCGACCCGTCGCCGAACGCCTGCACCTCGACGTGCCGCGCACGCGTCACGAGCCGCTCGACGACCATCGCGGGGTTGCCGAACCGCTGCGCCGCGACCCGACGCACCTCCTCGACCGCCGCGGCCAGCGTCGCGGCGTCCGCGCACCTGCGCAGCCCGAGCCCGCCACCGCCCGCGACGGCCTTGAGCATCAACGGGTAGCCGATCTGCTCGGCCGCGCGCAGGGCGTCGTCGGCCGTCGTGACGAGCCCCGACGCCGCGAGCACCGGCACGCCCGCCGCGAGCGCCGCCTGCCGTGCGCGGAACTTGTCGCCGAACGTCGCGACCTGGCCGGGCGTCGGCCCGACGAGCGTGATTGCCGAGCTCTCCACGTCCGCCGCGAACACCGCGTCCTCGGACAGGAACCCGTACCCCGGGTGCAGCGCGGTCGCCCCCGACCGGCGGGCGGCGTCCAGCACGCGCCCGCCGTCGAGGTACGCGTGCGGGTCGGCACCCAGGTGCACGACGTCGTCGGCCAGCCGCACGTGCGGCGCCGCCGCGTCCTCGCTCGTGCACAGCGCCACCGTCCGCCACCCGAGCCGCCGCGCGGTGGTGATGATCCGCACCGCGATCTCCCCCCGGTTCGCGACGAGCAGCGTGCCGACCATGCCGTCTCCTCGTCGTCGTCCCTGGTCGCGGTGCGTATACACCGACGTATCCGGGACGGTACGAACCGGATGTTTCGACTCCGGACGCCGGGTGTGAACGCGGCGTTACGCCACCTGCACCCCCGACCCCGCCGAGACCGTCATCGCTCCGGGTCTGGTCCGCCGGAACCGGAGGAAACGCGGGGTCGACGAGGACCACCCCGCCGAGACCGTCATCGCTCCGGGTATGGCGCGCCGGAGCCGGAGGAAACGCGGGGTCGGCGGGGCGGGTGCGCCGGCGCGGGGTCAGCCGGCGAGGGCCATGCGGGTCATGGCGCTCGTCGCGCGCTCCATGACGACCTCGAGGGACTCGCCGACGTGCTTGTGCAGCGCGGTGAGCGCCTCGGGCAGGCGGCGGGCCAGGACGAGCTCGACGATCTCCACGTGCTCGTCGATGGTCGTCGCGATGCGGGAGGTCTCGACGAAGTCGTGCATGCGCACCGCGCGGATCTTCTGGTTCACGGCGACGAGGGCCTCGGTGAGCTGCGCGTTGCCGGAGGACGCGGACAGGACCTGGTGGTAGCGCTCGTCGAGCAGGACGAACGACGGGTCCGGCGCGGGCGGGTCGTCGCGCAGGCCCACCCAGAACTCGAGCTCGGCGCGCAGCGCGGCCTCGTCGTGCACGACGGACGGGTTCTCGATCGCCCGCTGGATGCCGCGCAGCTCGAGCGTGATGCGCAGCTCGTAGAGGTTGCGCAGGTCCTCGAGCGACGGCACGACGACGGCGTACCCGAAGTCGGTGCGCTCCACGAGCCCGTCGGACAGCAGGCGGGACAGCGCCTCGCGCACCGGGGTGCGGGACACCTCGAACGCCTTGCCGAGCTTGGGCTCGGTGAGGCGCTCGCGCGGGCTGATCCGGCCGTTGAGGATCTCGTCGCGCAACCGGTGGTAGACGATCTCGCGCAGCGACAGGCCGTCGGTGGGAGTGCTGGTGCTCTCCCGTGCGGCCGGCTCGGAGCCCGGTCCGGTGCTCATGGACATGGAGCGTATCCCCCCTGCTGACGCGAGCCGCCCGTGGACGCGGCGACGTCAGATCGCCATCGCCGCACGCACGTCCTCCTCCTGGTCGAGGCCGCCCGCGCCCTCGCTCGTAACGCGCCCGGACTCGAGCACGTAGTAGCGGGACGCGGCGGACAGCGCGAACCCCACGTGCTGCTCGACGAGCAGCACCGCGAGCCCGCCGGCGGCCGTCAACGTCGTGATCGCGTCCTCGATCTCCTGCACGACGTTGGGCTGGATGCCCTCGGTCGGCTCGTCGAGGATCAGCACCTTCGGGCCCGTGATGAGCGCGCGGGCGATGGCGAGCTGCTGACGCTGACCGCCGGACAGCAGGCCCGCTCGTCGTCCCAGCAGGCCGCGCAACGCCGGGAACAGGTCGAGCGACTCGTCGAGCCGGCGCCGCCCGGCCGCACCCGCACCGTCCGCGACGAGTTGCAGGTTCTCGCGCGCGGTGAGCGTGCCGAACGACTGCTGCCCCTGCGGGACGTACGCGAGGCCGCGGCGCACGCGCTGGTGCGGGCGCAGCTTCGTGACGTCGTCGCCGTCGAGGCGGACGCTGCCCGAGCGCACGGGCAGCAGCCCGACCGCGGCGCGCAGCAGCGTCGTCTTCCCGGCGCCGTTGTGGCCCATCACGGCGGTGACGGAGTCCGCGTCCACCGCGACGTCCACGCCGTGCACCACGGCGGTGCGCCCGTACCCGACATGCACGCCGGTCAGCTCCAGCATCACGCCACCTCCCCTGCGGCGCCCCGGGCGCCGGCTCCCCGGCCCAGGTACACCTCGACGACCGACGGGTCGGCCTGCACCTGCGCGACCGACCCTTCCGAGAGCACGCGCCCCTGGTGGAGCACCGTCACGGACGACGCGAACGTCCGCAGGAACTCCATGTCGTGCTCGACGACGACGACCGTGCGCTGCTCGCCGATGCGTCGCAGCAGCTGCCCGGTCTGCTCGCGCTCGGCGTGGGACATGCCGGCGACGGGCTCGTCGAGCAGCAGCAGCCGCGCGTCCTGGACCAGGAGCATCCCGATCTCGAGCCACTGCTTCTGGCCGTGCGCGAGGACCCCGGCCGGGGCGTCCGCGAGCGCGGTCAGGCCGATGGTCTCGAGCGCCTGCGCGACCTCGTCGGGGATCCCCGAGCGCCGCCGCAGCAGGGTCGGCAGGCGCCGACCGGAGCCCGCCGCGATGTCGAGGTTCTGCAGCACCGACAGCTCGTCGAACACGCTCGCGGTCTGGAACGTGCGTCCCACACCCGCCCGCACGATGCGGTGCGCGGGCCTGCCGACCAGGTCCACGCCGCCGAACCGCACCGAGCCGCTGCACCGGGCCAGGCCCGTGATCGCGTCGACGATCGTCGTCTTGCCGGCGCCGTTGGGCCCGATGAGGAAGCGCAAGTCGCCCTGCGTGACCGTGAGGTCGACCCCGTCGACCGCGACGAAGCCGTCGAACTCGACGCGCAGCCCGCGCACCTCGAGGTAGTCGTGCCGGAACCGGGACTCGGGTGCCGCGATCACGGCCTCGAGGGCCTGCGGGTCGAGCTGGACCTCGACCTCGTCGGCCGCGGATGTCGTGTCGTCGCTCATGCCGTCCTCCCGGCGCTCGCGGTGGCCTCGTCGTGCTCGTCCTCGTCGGACGCCTGCTCGTCGGACGCGTGCTCCTCGTCGGACGTGCCCACGGGCTCGTCGGGACCAGGACGACGACGCCGCAGCCGCAGCCTGCCCAGCGTCGCGAAGCCGTCCGGCAGGAACGCGACGACGACGATGAACAACCCGCCCAGGAAGTACGTCCAGAACGACGGGAACCGCTCGGACAGGCTCGTCTCCGCCCACGAGACCGCGATCGACCCGACGACCGGGCCGAGGAGCGTCGCGCGTCCGCCGATCGCGACGCCGACGAGGAACGCGATCGACGGCACGACGCCCACGTCCGCGGGCGAGATGATCCCGACGATCGGCGCGAACAGCGCCCCGCCGATCGCGGCGAACGCGGCCGCGAGCGCGTACGCGAGCACCTTGACGAGCGCCGGGTCGTAGCCCAGGAACCGCACGCGGTTCTCCTGGTCGCGCACGGCCACGAGCAGCTCGCCGTACCGCGAGCGCATGACCAGGCGCACGACGAGCACCATCACCAGCAGCGTGCCCGCGGCGATGTAGTAGAGCATCTGCTTGTTCACCGGGTCGGCCAGGTCGAACCCGAAGAAGGACCGGAACCCGTTGAGCCCGTTGGTCCCGCCCGTGACCTTCTGCTGGCCGATGAGCAGGATCGCGAACGCGGCGGCGAGCGCCTGCGACAGGATCGCGAAGTACGCACCGCGCACGCGGCGCGTGAACACCGCGAGGCCGAGCAGCGCGGCGAGGCCTGCGGGCAGCAGCAGGATCGCGAGCACCGTGACGACCGGGCTGCGGAACGGCTCCCACCACGCCGGGACCGTGCCGTCGCCGTACAGCAGCATGAAGTCCGGCACGCCGCCCGGGCCCGCGTCCGCGAGCTTGAGGTGCATCGCCATGAGGTAGCCGCCGAGGCCGAAGAACACGCCCTGCCCGAGCGTGAGCATCCCGCCGCGCCCCCACGCGAGCCCGATGCCGACCGCGACCATCGCCAGGCAGCAGAACTTGGCGAGCAGGTTGAGCCGGAAGTCCGACAGCACACCGGGTGCGACGACGAACAGCAGCAGGCCCGCCACGCCCACCCCGACGAGCAGGCGCGCCCGCTCGTGGCCCCAGATCCGCGCGACCGCGCTCATGCCAGGCTCCTCGTCCGGACGGCGACGAGCCCCTGCGGCCGGACCTGCAGGAACGCGACGATGATGACGAACACGAGGACCTTCGCGAGGCTCGCGGTGCTCGAGTACTCGATGCCGGCCTGCAGCAGCCCCAGCCCGAGCGCCGCGATCACGGCCCCCTTGAGCTGACCGATGCCGCCGACGACGACGACGAGGAACGCGTCGACGATGTAGTTGGTGCCGAGCGTCGGGCCGATCGACCCGAGCAGCGTGAGCGCGACCCCGGCGACCCCCGCGACCCCGGAGCCGAGGAAGAACGTGAGCCGGTCGGTCGCGCGCGTCGAGATGCCCGCGGTCTCGGCGAGGTCCCGGTTGGCGACCGTGGCGCGGATGCGGCGTCCGAGCGGCGTGAGCCTGAGCGCGAGGCCGAGCGCGACGACCGCGAGAGTCGCCAGGCCGAGGATGAACAGCCGCGTCTTCGGCACGCCCACGCCGAGGATCTCGACCGCGCCGGACAGCCAGGCCGGGGCGCGCACGTCGACGTTCGGCGCACCGAACACGTCGCGCGCGAGCTGCTGCAGCACGAGCGCGACGCCGAACGTCACGAGCAGCGTGTCCAACGGCCGGTGGTACATGCGGGAGATCAACGTGACCTCGAGGACCAGGCCGAGCAGACCGCCGACGAGGAACCCGATGACGAGCGACACGAGCAGCGAGACGCCCGCGTCGGCGACCACCTTCTGCACGACGAACGCGGTGTACGCGCCGGCCATCATGAACTCGCCGTGCGCCATGTTGATGACGCCCATCTGCCCGAACGTGAGCGCCAGGCCGAGCGCCGCGAGCAGCAGCACCGACCCGAGGCTCAGCCCGGCGAAGAGCTGGGAGACCAGGGCTTCCATGCACCCCGTCCTTCCTGCGTCCCGGGTGGGACGCGGCCGACCTCCCGCGGGAGGGGGCGGTGACCCGGCGCACGGAGAGAACGCCGGGCCACCGCCCGTCAGGGGTGGGTCAGGACAGGCCCTCGGCCCAGTCGTAACCCTCGAGGAACGGGTCCGGGTCGATCGGGCCGTCGGACTCCCACACCGGGTAGATCAGGCCGTCGGCGTCGATCTTGCCGATGAGCGCGGTCTTGGCGATGTGGTGGTTGTCGCCGTTCACCGTGACCGTGCCCTCGGGGGCGTCGAACGTCACGCCGTCCGCCGCGGCCTGCACGTCCGCGACGTCGAACGACTTCGCCTTCTCGACCATGCCCTTCCACAGGTAGAGCGAGGTGTAGGCGGCCTCCATCGGGTCGGAGGTCACGCGGTCGTCGCCGTACTTGGCCTTGAACGCCTTGACGAAGGTCGCGTTCTGCGGGCTCTCGACCGTCTGGTAGTAGTTCCAGGCAGTGAGCTGGCCGACGATGTTGTCGACGCCGATGCCGCCGACCTCCTCCTCGGCGATCGACACCGAGACCACCGGCGTCGTCTCCGCCGTCAGGCCGACGTTCTTGTACTCCTTGAAGAACGCGACGTTCGAGTCGCCGTTGAGCGTGTTGAACACCGCCTCGGCGCCCGAGCCCTTGAGCTTGGTGACGATCGTCGAGAAGTCCGTGTGGCCGAGCGGCGCGTACTCCTCGCCGACGATCTCGATCCCGTTCGCCTCGGAGTAGGCGATGATCTCCTTGTTCGCGGTCCGCGGGAACACGTAGTCGGAACCGACGAGGAAGACCTTCGTCACCCCCTGCTCCTTGAGGTAGTCCATCGCGGGGATGATCTGCTGGTTCGTCGTCGCGCCCGTGTAGAAGATGTTCGGCGACGCCTCGAGGCCCTCGTACTGCACGGGGTAGAACAGCAGGCTCTTGTTGCTCTCGAAGACCGGCAGCATCGCCTTGCGCGACGACGAGGTCCAGCCGCCGAACACGGCCGCGACGCAGTCCGACTTGATGAGCTTCTCCGCCTTCTCGGCGAACACCGTGGGCTCGGACGCGCCGTCCTCCGCGACGATCTCGAGCTTCTTGTCGAGCACGCCGCCCGCAGCGTTGATCTCCTCAGCCGCGAGGTCGAGCGCATCCCGGACGGTCTGCTCCGAGATCGCCATGGTGCCGGACAGCGAGTTGAGGAAGCCGATCTTGATGCTGTCGCCGTCCGTCTTGACGCATGACGCCGCCGAGGTGGACGACGCCTCGTCGTCCGTGCGGGAGCCGCAGGCGGACAGGGCGAGGAGGGCGACGAGCGCCCCGGAGGACAGTGCGAGCGCGCGGGTGGTGCGGATCGATCTGGTCACGGAGGAGACCCTTTCGTCGGGGCTGTGCTCACGAGCGGAACCGGACGCGGGCTCAGGAACCGCGCGACACCGCGCTGTGTCCCGGGGTGTATACATCCCTGTGCCCATGACGCAGGACGGTAGGGACCGGGTGTTTCGGGCACCGACCCGAAGGCGTGAACGGGGTGTTTCGGACGTGTCCCGATCCGGTCACGCCCGTCCCGGCCGGGCGCGGGCACCGGCACGGGCGCGGCCGGGCCTACGCTGCCCTCATGCACCTGCGTCCCCTCGACCAGTCGGCCAAGCTGCAGCACGTCCTGTACGAGATCCGCGGGGCGACGCTCACCGAGGCGGCACGGCTCGAGGCGGAGGGCCACGCGATCCTCAAGCTCAACACGGGGAACCCCGCCGCGTTCGGCTTCGAGGCGCCGCACCAGATCGTGCGCGACATGATCGCCGCGATCCCCACCGCGCACGGGTACAGCGAGTCGCAGGGCATCCTGTCCGCGCGGCGAGCGGTCGTCACGCGCTACGAGACCGAGCCCGACTTCCCGACGTTCGACGTCGAGGACGTCTACCTCGGCAACGGCGTCTCCGAGCTCATCACCATGGTCATGCAGGCGCTGCTCGACGAGGGCGACGAGGTGCTGATCCCCTCCCCCGACTACCCCCTGTGGACCGCGATGACGTCGCTGTCCGACGGCAAGCCGGTGCACTACCGCTGCGACGAGTCGCAGGGCTGGCAGCCGGACCTCGAGCATCTCGAGTCGCTCGTCACGCCGCGCACCAAGGCGCTCGTCGTCATCAACCCCAACAACCCGACCGGTGCGGTGTACTCACGCGAGACGCTCGTCGCGCTCGCCGACATCGCGCGCCGGCACTCGCTGCTGCTGCTCGCCGACGAGATCTACGACCGGATCCTGTTCGACGGCGCCGTGCACACGCCGCTCGCGTCCGTCGCGCCCGACCTGCTGTGCCTGACGTTCAACGGGCTGTCGAAGACGTACCGCGTCGCCGGGTACCGCTCCGGGTGGATGGTCGTCACCGGACCGCGGGAGCACGCGTCCGGGTTCCTCGAGGGCATCCAGCTGCTCGCGTCCACGCGACTGTGCGCGAACGTGCCCGCGCAGCACGCGCTGCAGGCCGCGCTCGGCGGCGTGCAGTCGATCGAGACGCTCGTCGCGCCCGGCGGACGCCTGCACGAGCAGCGCGACGTCGCCTGGCGCGGGCTGACCTCGATCCCGGGCGTCACGTGCGTGCGCCCCGACGGCGCGCTCTACCTGTTCCCGCGCCTCGACCCCGAGGTGCACGAGATCCACGACGACGCCCGCCTGGTGTACGACCTGCTCGTGAGCGAGCACATCCTGCTGGTGCAGGGCACCGGCTTCAACTGGCCGGACCCGGACCACCTGCGCATCGTCACGCTCCCCGAGGCGCGTGTCCTCGGCGAGGCCGTCGAGCGCCTGGGCAACTTCCTGGCCTCCTACCGCCAGTAGCGCGCGACCCTCAGGACGCCGCGAACCGCGCGTGCACCCGCACGGCGACGGACAGCTCGTCGGGCTTGAGGTCGAGCCGACCCTCGGCGGCGTCCGCGACCATCGCGCGCGCCGCGGCGAGGACCGGCGGCTCGTCGCCCGGTGAGCCCGGACCCGGGTCGCCCAGCATCCCCGGCTCGGCCACCGCGAGCGGCCGCACGTCCCGCATCCCCAGCGCGCGGGCGTAGGCGCGCGCCCGGTCGATCGCGTCCGCGACCGCGCGCTCGCGCGCGTCCTCGAGCAGGCGCGTGCGGGTCGGGTCCGTGAGCGCCCACTGCACGCCCAGCACAGTGACGCCGTCGAGCACCGCGACCTGCTCGACCCACGCCGCGAGCCGCGCCAGGTCCGCGAACGTCGCCTCGAGCTGCACCGACGCGTGGTGCACGAGCGGCGGGCGCGCACCCTGGTCGCTCCACGGGCGCTGCGCCCACACCGCGACCCGCTGCGACGCCCACCACGTGACCGGCCCGGCGCTCTCGTCGTGCATCGACCGGACCTGGTCGACGAGCCGCGCGTGCGCGTGCGTGGTGCGGCGCACCGCGTCGTCGCGCACGTCGGACTCGAAGCCGACGTCGAGCGACACGGTCCCCCGCTCCGCGGCGTGCCGGTGCTCGAACCGGCCCTCGACGGTGACGACGGTGTCCTGCACACGCCGAGGCTAGCCGCGCACGGCCGCGTCACAGCGGGTGAAAGCGCCGGCTGCGCGTCAGCCCATCGCCTCCGCGCGCAGCACACCGGTCCCCCGCCGCGCGCGCGTCCGTCCCGCGCGACCGCGCAGCGCGACGACGACCGCCGCGCCGACCGCACCCGCGAGGGCCGCGACGAGCACGTCGTCGGTCGCCACGTGCCGCCCGGTGTGCAGGACGTGCTGCAGCCCCTCGACGAGCGCCGCGACCGCCGCCATCGCGAGCGCGGGCCGCACGACACCCCACCGCAGCCGCGCCGAGAGCAGACCCCCACCCACGACGAACAGCAGCGCCGTCCCGCCGAGCTGCACCGCGGGCACCTCCCACGAGCCGGCGTCGAGGCCCGCGGGTATCCCCGTGAACGGGGCGAGGTCCGGTCCCGGGTCGCTCGGGTACGGCAACGGGCGCAGCATCACCGCGAGGAGCGCGATCGCCCACGCGACGACCAGCGCCTCGCCGACCGACCGCCACACCGCGGACGCGCTGCGCTCGACCCCCCGGTACGCCCACGAGCCGAGGAACACCCCACCGCCGACGACCACGCCCAGCACGGTCGCCACGGTCCCCAGATCCGACACGTCACGCCACAGTCCTGTCACCGGAAGCCCCCCGCCCCGTCGCGCCAGGCCGCCTCACCGGACGGCGGAACGACACTACCGGGTGATACCGGGCGCCGACGAGCCCCCCGCACCCGCCGGTCGGCCCGCACATGCCGGACGGGCCGGCCGCCCGAAGGCGACCGGCCCGTCCTGGGTCGTGCAGTGCTGCGTCAGGCGCGTGCGACGCGCCCGGGCAGGACCGGCTGAGGCAGGCTCAGCGGTCGGCTCAGAAGCCGCCGCCGAAGTCCTCGCCGCCGCCGGCGGGGGCCGCGGGGGCCTTCTCCGGCTTGTCGGCGACGACGGCCTCGGTCGTGAGGAAGAGCGCGGCGATCGACGACGCGTTCTGCAGCGCGGAGCGCGTGACCTTGACCGGGTCGTTGACGCCCGCGGCGAGCAGGTCCTCGTACGAGTTGGTCGCGGCGTTGAGGCCGTGACCCGTCGGCAGGTTGCGGACCTTCTCGGCCACGACGCCACCCTCGAGACCGGCGTTGATCGCGATCTGCTTGAGCGGGGCCTCGATCGCGAGCTTCACGATCGCGGCACCCGTCGCCTCGTCACCCTCGAGCGCGAGGTCGGCGAACGCGGTGTTGCCGGCCTGGATGAGCGCGACGCCACCACCGGCGACGATGCCCTCCTCGACGGCCGCCTTCGCGTTGCGCACGGCGTCCTCGATGCGGTGCTTGCGCTCCTTGAGCTCGACCTCGGTGGCCGCGCCCGCCTTGATGACGGCGACGCCGCCGGCGAGCTTGGCGAGGCGCTCCTGCAGCTTCTCGCGGTCGTAGTCCGAGTCCGAGTTCTCGATCTCGGCGCGGATCTGCGTGACGCGACCGGCGATCTGGTCGGCCTGGCCCGAGCCCTCGACGATCGTGGTCTCGTCCTTGGTGACGACGATCTTGCGCGCCTGGCCGAGGACCTCGAGGCCGACCGTGTCGAGCTTGAGGCCGACGGTCTCGCTGACGACCTGGCCACCCGTGAGGATCGCCATGTCCTGCAGCATCGCCTTGCGGCGGTCGCCGAAGCCGGGGGCCTTGACGGCGACCGACTTGAACAGGCCACGGATCTTGTTCACGACGAGGGTCGCGAGGGCCTCACCCTCGACGTCCTCGGCCACGATGAACAGCGGCTTGCCGGACTGGATGACCTTCTCGAGCAGCGGGAGCAGGTCCTTGACGTTCGAGATCTTGCCCTCGACGAGCAGGACGTACGCGTCCTCGAGGACGGCCTCCTGGCGCTCCGGGTCGGTGACGAAGTACGCCGACAGGAAGCCCTTGTCGAAGCGCATGCCCTCGGTGAGCTCGAGCTCGAGGCCGAGCGCGTTGGACTCCTCGACGGTGATGACGCCTTCCTTGCCCACCTTGTCGAGGGCCTCGGCGATGAGCTCGCCGATCGCGGTGTCACCGGCGGAGATGGCGGCCGTGGCGGCGATCTCCTCCTTGGTCTCGACCTCCTTGGCCTGCGCGAGCAGGGCGGCGGTGACGGCCTCGACGGCCTTCTCGATGCCACGCTTCAGCGCGATCGGGTTCGCACCCGCCGCGACGTTGCGCAGACCCTCGCGCACGAGCGCCTGGGCCAGGACGGTCGCCGTCGTCGTGCCGTCACCGGCGACGTCGTCGGTCTTCTTGGCGACCTCCTTGACGAGCTCCGCACCGATCTTCTCGAAGGGGTCCTCGAGGTCGATCTCCTTGGCGATGGAGACACCGTCGTTCGTGATCGTCGGCGCGCCCCACTTCTTGTCGAGCACGACGTTGCGGCCCTTCGGGCCGAGCGTGACCTTCACGGTGTCGGCGAGGACGTTCAGACCCCGCTCGATGCCGCGGCGGGCCTCCTCGTTGAAGGCAATGATCTTGGCCATGTGGCGAGCGATCCTTCGCTTGGGTTCGGGTCGGCCGGTCGGTGCCCGCGACGGACGACGACCGGGCGCGCGGTCTTGTCCCGCACACCCGACGCCTCACCTGACGGCCGGGGTGGTTCTGTCACTCTCAACCCGAGAGTGCTAAGTCAATGGTTAGCACTCGACCCCTGCGAGTGCAAGCACGCGTCCCCGTCCGCGCACCGCCCTTCACGCACCGCGAACACACCCGGCCCACGGCACCCGGACGACGGGGCCCGCGGACGCGAGTCCGAACGGGCCGTCCGGACCGCCCCGCTCGGCTAAGGTCCGGGACGTGCCCGGTGACGACGCCCGCACCTCCCGCAGCCGACGACGCACGCGTCTCGTCGTCGGCGCGCTGGCGGCCGCCGGGGCGGTCGCCGCCGCCGTGCTCCCGGTCACTGCGGCCCGGCCCGCGGCCGCGGCCGCGGAGCCTGCGGCCCTCCCGTACGCGGTGGTCCCGCTGCACCAGACCGGCGTCGCGCTCGCCCCCGACGGCTCGGTGGTCGATCTCCCCGCCGACGCCGACGTCGCCTACCTCGACGGCACACGCGTGCTCGACCCGCGCGTGGGCCACCTGGGCTCGGTGCTGCGCGGCGAGGCGGGTGCGCCCGGCGTCGCCGCGGCACGTCGGCTCGCGGACGAGCAGGCGGCCTGGCTCGCGCAGGGCACGGTCCCGGGCGCCGGCGGCCCCTTCGAGGACCTCGCGCGCGACGCGCTGCTGGACCTGCGCACGCTGCTGCTGCCGGACGGCGCGGTCGTCGCGGGCTGGACGCCGGCCTGGCGGTACGTGTGGCCGCGGGACGCGTCGTTCGTCGCCGTCGCGCTCGCGCGCACCGGGCACCCGGCCGACGCGCTCGACGTGCTGGGCTTCCTCGCCGACGCCCAGCGCGCCGACGGCGGGTTCGAGGCGCGCTACCTGCCCGACGGCTCGGGCCCGCCCGACGACCGCACGCCCCAGACGGACGGCCAGGGCTGGGCCATGTGGGCCGCGGGGCTCGTGCTCGACGAGGTGCCACCGGGCACCGCCCGGACGGCGGCCGCGCACCGACTCGCCCCGCTCGTCGCGGCCGCGGTCGACGGCACCGCCGCGCTGCTCGACCCTCGCGGGCTGCCACCGGCGTCCCCGGACTACTGGGAGCGCGACGAGACCCGGCTGACGCTCGGCACGGTCGCACCGCTCGTCGCCGGGCTCGAGCAGGCCGTCGCGGTGCTGCGGGAGGCGGGCGACGACGAGCGGGCGCTCCTCGCGCAGCGCACGGCGCGCACCGCGGGGGCGGCCGCGGTCGAGACGTTCGGCCCCGCCGGCTGGACCCGCTACCCGGACGGCGCCGCCCACGACGCGGCCTCGGCGTTCGTCCTCGCGCCGTTCTGGCAGGCGCCCGCCGCGGGCGGATGTGACGCGTGGCTGCGCTCGATCACCGAGATGAGCCGACCCCTCGGCGTCGCCCCCGCGGGCGAGTGGCGCCGCGACGGCGTCACGTGGACACCGCAGACCACCCTGTACGCGTGGGTCGCCGCGGAGAACGGCGAGGACGAGCGCGCCCGGGCCTGGCTCGCGGCCGTCGAGACGCACCGCACCCCGACCGGCTCGATCCCCGAGAAGATCCTCGCGGACGGCAGGCCGGCGGCCGTCGCGCCCCTCACCTGGAGCGCCGCGTGCGCGCTGCTGGCGATCGACGCCCTCGACCGCTGACCGCCGCCGCGGGCAGCTACCGGGTGAGCTACGAGGTGAGGCTCAGAGCGGGCGGACCTGGTCGGCCTGCGGGCCCTTGGCGCCCTGCCCGACCTCGAACTCGACCTGCTGACCCTCCTCGAGGCTCCGGTACCCGTCGACCTGGATCGCGGAGAAGTGCACGAACAGGTCCGCACCTCCCGCGTCCGGCGTGATGAAGCCGTAGCCCTTCTCCGCGTTGAACCACTTCACCGTGCCGTGCGCCATGCCGTCAGCTCCTTGCTGGGGAGAACCCCCCACGCCGCTGCGCGGGGTGCGCCGAAGCCTAGTGGGAGCGCACCCGCCGCGAACAGAGCCCGTCGCAGACCTGTGGAGGACGGCTCAGGGCAGCGCGGAGACGAGCACCACGACGACGCCCGACGGCGCCTGCGCGGGGTCGAGCTCCACCGCGGAGATCCCGAGGGCCGAGGCGACCACCGAGGCGGTCGTCGAGTCCTCCTCGGAGGCGTAGTACACCGTCGACGCCTCGGGCTTGGTGCCCGTGAAGTTCGTCGGGACGACCTCGGTGAAGCCGGCCTGCTCGAGCCGCTCGGCGCCCTTCGCGGCAAGGCCCTGGATGCCGGCCGCGTTGTACACCGTGACCGTCGTGGCGAAGTCCGGCGCGGGAGCGCTCGTCTCCTCCTGCGTCGGCTCCTGCTCACCCGCGGGCTCGGTCTCCTCGCCCGTCGGCTCGGCACCCGGCGTCTGCGGCGCGGTGGCGGTCGGCGCCGGCGTCTCGTCGGCGTCGCTGCCGCCGGACGAGATCGGGAGGTCGCCGCCGCGCGTGGCGAACGCGACGATGCCGTACGCCAGGGCCGGTGCGAGCACCAGGACCGCGAGGAACGGCCACCAGCGGCTCCATGCCGAACGGGGCGCGCGGTGGACACCGCGGGGGGCGGTGGGGTCCGGGGGCGCGTCGAACTCGTCGTCCGGGTACGGGTAGTCGGCCTTGCTCACGGCAGGAAGGCTATCCGGCCCGACGCCGTGCGCATGCACCGGCGCGTCGGACACGCTCACGCACGGGTGACGACGCGCGGGCGAGCCGTGCGAGCGGGGTCAGGCGTCGACGCCCAGCCGGCGCGCCGTGCGGGCCCGCTGACGCGACTGGCGCATCCGGCGCAGGCGCTTGACGAGCATCGGGTCGTGCGCCAGGGCCGCCGGGTCGTCGATCAGCGTGTTGAGGATCTGGTAGTACCGCGTGGCCGACAGGTCGAACAGCTCACGGATCGCCTGCTCCTTGGCGCCCGCGTACTTCCACCACTGACGCTCGAACGCGAGGATCTGCGCGTCCCGCTCGCTCAGCCCGTCGACCTCGCCCGCGGGCATCGGCTCGAGCTGTGCGGTCGAGAGGGCTGCGTCCATGAGCGCCAGGATAGGCCGCGAACCACACCGGTGTCATTCGCCCGCCCGAGCCCGGCCGCGGGCCGCGCCCGCGGTTCACCCGCCCGCCGGTAGGGTCCAGCGCGTGGTTCCCGCACCGCTGTCCGAGCTCGTCGCACCCGACTGGGCCGCCGCCCTCGCCCCCGTCGAGGCCCACGTGCACGCCGCCGGGCGGTTCCTGCGCGACGAGGTGGCCGCGGGCCGCGAGTACCTGCCCGCACCCGACGCGATCCTGCGCGCGTTCCACCGCCCGCTCGCCGACGTGCGCGTGCTCGTCGTCGGCCAGGACCCGTACCCCACGCCCGGGCACCCCATGGGGCTGTCGTTCTCCGTGCAGCCCGACGTGCGGCCCGTGCCGCGCTCGCTCGCCAACATCTTCCGCGAGCTCGTCGACGACCTCGACGCGCCCGCCCCGACGAGCGGCGACCTGACGCCGTGGGCGGACCAGGGCGTGATGCTGCTCAACCGGGTGCTCACCGTCCGGCCGGGCGCACCCGCCTCCCACCGCGGCAAGGGGTGGGAGGCCGTCACCGACCGGGCGATCGCCGCGCTCGTCGAGCGTGGCGGACCGCTCGTCGCGATCCTGTGGGGGCGCGACGCGCAGACCCTCAAGCCCGCGCTGGGCCGGGTGCCGACCGTCGAGTCCGTGCACCCCAGCCCGTTGTCCGCGTCGCGCGGGTTCTTCGGCTCGCGGCCGTTCTCCCGCGTGAACGACCTGCTGGTCGCGCAGGGCGGGACCCCCGTCGACTGGCGCCTGCCGTAGTCAGCGCGTGCAGCTCGGCGTCGCACCGTTCTGCGCACCTGCCTCGACGAGGTCGATCTCGACGTACGTCCCGGGGCGGCGGTCCACTCCGGGAACAGCCGCGCAGGTCGATCGCCGTGTCGAGGTCGACCGCGGTCGCGCTGGCGGAGAGGCAGAATGTCCGTCGTGTCGACTGACGAGGGTGTGCGCTGGAGCCGGTACGTGGCCGTGGGTGACTCGTTCACCGAAGGGCTGTGGGACTCGCCCGACGGACGGGCGCCGGCCGACCCGACCGCCCCCCTGCGCGGCTGGGCGGACGTGCTCGCCGCACGCCTGTCCGCACGGCGGGTCGCCGCTGGCGGGGCGCCGCTCGAGTACGCGAACCTCGCGATCCGTGGGCGGCTGCTGCGCCCGATCCTGCGCGACCAGGTCCCGGCGGCGCTCGGCCTCGAGCCCGACCTGGTGAGCCTCATCGGCGGCGGGAACGACATCCTGCGGCCCGCCGCCGACGTCGACCGGCTCGCGCGCGACCTCGAGGCCGCCGTCGCCCGGCTGCGCGCGGCAGGCGTCGACGTGCTCCTCGGGACCGGCGTCGACACCGTGGACAGCGGGCTCCTGCGCGCGACCCGCTCGCGGGTCGCGACGTACAACACGCACATCTGGTCGATCGCGCACCGGCACGGTGCGCACGTCCTCGACCTGTGGGGCATGCGCTCCCTGCGCGACTGGCGCATGTGGGCCGACGACCGCATCCACCTCACCACGCAAGGGCACGCACGGGTCGCGCAGGCCGCGCTCGTCGCGCTCGGCCTGCCGCCCGACGAGGAGCGCTGGGACGACCCGCTCGCCCCGCAGCCGCCCACGCCACGGCTCGACCGGCTGCGCGGCGACGCCCGCTGGGCACGCGAGCACGTCTACCCGTGGGCCACCCGGCGGCTGCACGGGCGCTCGTCGGGCGACACCCGCACGCCGAAGCGGCCCGCGGCCGCCCCCGTCACGTCCGAGGAGGGCTGAGCCCGGCCCGTCAGCGGGTCGCGCAGTAGGTGAACACGTAGGTCTGGGTACCCGAGATGTTCGCCGCGGTGTTGCTCGTGAACCGGAACTTGTTGCCGCCCAGGTCGGTGCGGGTGAGCTGCCAGAAGTTGTCGGTCAGCTCCGACCACCCGGACCCTCCCACCGCGGCGCGCGCCGCCGACATGTCGATCTCGGCGGTCCACCCGAAGAAGAACCGCGACGTGCCGTTACCCGTGACGGTCGCCGTCACGCACGCCCGCGTCGCGGTCCACGCGGGGCTGTTCGAGTAGGTCACCGTGTACGCCGACGGCGTCTGGACACCCGGCGGCAGGTTGTAGTTGCACACCTGGAAGCGCAGCGTCGTGGCGCTCGTGATCGTCGTGACCGGCGCGTCGACGTCCGGCTTCCCGGCGATCAGCGCGGTCATCGCGGTGTGGTCGTACGTGATGCCGAGCTTCCACGCGATGTCCGCACCGCCGGGCGCGTTGAGCAGCGTGAACTGGCTCGTCGTCCCGTTGAACGGCGCCTGCGCCAGGTCCATCTTCAGCTGCCACGGCACGGGCGTGGTCGACGTCGTCGAGACCGTCGCGGTGAAGCACACCTGCACGGGGTTGTTGGTGACGAGCGTCCACTCGATGTTCGGCATCACCGTGTTCCCGTTGCCGGGGCTCACGGGACCGGCGGGCGGCGTGTAGGCCCACGTGGCGGGGACGGGCCAGCCGTTGACGGTCACCCAGGCACGCCCGCTCCCCGTGACCGGGGGCGTGAACGCCGGGCCCGTCGCGGTGAACGCGCCACCCGTGATCGCGGACGACGACGACGAGACGAACGCCTGCGTCCACGCACCCGTGGAGCCCGACGCGACCCGCACCGCACCGATCGTGCACCCACCCGCGAGGCCCGACACCGCGACCTGCGTGAACTGGCCCGCGCTCGACGTGCCCGTCGGGCTGACCGTCACCGGGCCCGGCGCGCAACGCGCGAGCTGCTTCGCCGTCGGGCGGACCGGAGACATCAGCGACAGCCCGGCCGCCTGGGCACCGGCGACCGACAGGACCGCGAGCGCGAGCACGACGAGCAGCGCCACCACCGGGTGGCGTCGCGGGGCTCGGGCACGCGTGGGCATGTCGGTCCTCTCCGGTCAGTCGGGGGGAGCGGTCGAGGCGGCGTCGGGGTGGGAGCCGGTGCCCGGCCCACCCGCGGCCTCGTCGTCGGACCCGCGCTCGGCAGAGCCGTCGTCCCCGGGCTCGTCGTCCACGGGCTCGTCGGCCACGTCCTCGTCGGCTATGTCCTCGTCGTCCATGGGCTCGTCGTCCACGGGCTCGGCGTCCTTCGACGGCCAGGCCCACAGCGCGAGCGCCAGGAACAGCAGCCCGAGCCACAGGTACGCGTTGGTCACGACGCGCAGCGCGAGCCCGATCTTCGGGATGTGCACCTGCGCGACGCCGAGCACCTCGTCGCCCGCGGGCTCGAACGGGTCCGTGAACGAGTTGTTGTCGCCGCGCACCACCCACCCGTCGGCGTCACCGCCGATGACACGGTGGATGATGCGCACGCCGTGCTCCGAGGCGGGCGCGTAGACGATCACGTCCCCCACCTCGGGCTCGCCGCAGCGCGAGATCACGATGTCGCCCGTGTGGTAGGTCGGCTCCATCGAGTGACCGTTGACATAGGTCAGCGTGGTGCAGCCACCCAGGCTCGTCGGCCACACGAACCACGCCGCCAGCAGCGCGGCCGCGTAGAACAGGACGGTCGGGACAGCGCGCAGCACCCGACGCGCGGGGGGCGCGTCGGGTGCTGCGGCGACGACCGTGCCGGGCACGAGGCCTCGGGTCAGCTGTGCAGCGAGAGGGCGAAGCCCGTGATCGAGGCCGGGTCGACGCCGGACGGGGCCGCGACGGTCAGGACGCCGGCGGCGGCGTTGCCCGTGGCGAGCGCCTGCCAGTCACCGGTGGTCTTGTAGGCCACCGAGTACTTCGCGCCCTGCGTCGCGCACGCGGCGTCGATCGAGCTGAACGTGATGTTCGGGACCTTCCACGGGTTCGTCGTCGTCCCGTCGAACGTGGGGGCGCTGAACGCGACCGCGACGGCGGACGACTGGCACTCGCCCGAGACGGTCACGTTGCCGGCCTGGAACTGGCCGCCCCAGCTGAGGTTGAGCTGCGACGCGGAGGCGAGGGACAGACCGGCGACGCCGACGAGCGCGAGGCCGACGGCGATGGCCTTGCGGCGGTTGTTCTTGGTGCGCATGGGGTTCTCCTGGAGGGGGGAGGCGGACGGCGGCTCCGGGGGTGGGCGCCGAGCGGCCCGCTCACGCGGACGAGATCGACGGTAGGACGGTTGTCGGAGCGCTCCCATGGCCGGGTGAGGTGCTGCCACCCACCGCGCCGGGTATGCCGATTTCTTTCACCCTGGACAACCGTCCAGGTATCCGGACATCTCCCGAGAAAGCGGTCGCCACCTGCGACGCGGCCGTTCGGGTGACATCTCAGAGCGGGAGCCGCGCCTCCAACCGCGCGCCCCGGGGACGCAGCGCCTCCAGACGCACCGTCCCACGCACCAGATGCAGCCGCGACGCGAGCCGCGCGGTGCCCCCGTCGGGGTCGCTGCCCCGCGACGGGTCCGGCGACGGCCCGTCGTTCTCCACCGCGACGACGAGCGCGCGGTCCACCACGGCGAGCGCGACGACGATCGTCGCGGCCGGTCCGTTCTTCAACGCGTTGGTGACGCCCTCCTCGACCACCCGCACCGCGAGCAGTCGCTGCGCGGTCGAGAGCGTGCCCTGCACCGGGTCGTCGACCGTGCGCACCTCGGGAGCCACCGTCAGGCGCGTCGCGATCGCGGTCGGCAGCCGGCCCAGCAGCGCACGCACCGCCGGCACCAGGCCCAGCTCGAGGCGCTCCGGGTACAGCAGCCGGCTCATCTGCCGCACATCCAGCTCCCGCACCACGTCCAGCTCGTCACGCACCCGGCGCAGCGTCTCCACGTCGTCCGGGTCCGCACCGCGCTCGACCAACCGGCCCAGGACCTCGTCGAGATGCGCGTTCACCACCACGAGCTTGCCCTGCAACGAGCCGTGCAGACCCTCCGCGACCTCGCGGCGCACCCGGATCTCCTCGGCCTCGAGCGCCTCCAGCACGTGCTCCACCTCGAGCGCCTCACGCTCCGCGCGCCTCAGGTGCGCACGGCTGCGCCGCCGCGCCGACATCCCCCACACCCCGATGCAGCCCGACACCAGCGCGAGCACCAGCCCCGCCACGAACTCCGCCTCGATCGTCGCGCGCTCCGGGTTCGAGTACACGCTCAACAGCTCCTGCGCCGCCGTGCGCCCGCCCGCCGCGACCACCGACGCCAACACCAGACCGCCCAGGATGCGCGCCAACGACACCCAGCGGTACACACCCATCGCCCACAGCGCACCCACCAGCAGGAGGACCGCCAGCACGTTCGCCGCGACCCGCGCCCACACGCTCACGTCCTGCCACGCGGGGATCAGGTTCGAGTACACGTACGCCGCCTGGATCGACGCCCCCAGGCCGTACCCGAGCGCGACGATGCCCGTGAGCCGCAGGAGGACCCTGCGGTCCGCGGTCACGTCACCCCGCCTCGTCGGCGCCCCCTCGACCATCGTCCTCCTACCCGTCGGGCCCGGTCCGCCGTGTCCGCACGCGCACTCCGCCCGAGCCGACGATACTGAACCCGATGAGCACACCCCTGGCCGAGGTCATCCGAGTGGCGGTCGTCGAGGACCAGCCGCTCTTCCGCTCGATGCTCGAGCGGACCCTCGCGCAGATGCCCGGCCTGCGGGTCGTCGCGTCCGTGGGGACGTTCGCCGAGGCCCGCGCCGCGCTGCGGCCCGGCAGCGTCGACGTCGCGCTGCTCGACATCGACCTGCCCGACGGGAACGGCATCGCCCTCGGCGTCATGCTCCGCCGCGAGCAGCCCCGGCTCGGGGTCCTGCTGCTGTCCGCGCACGACGCGATGGACCTGCTCCTCGACCTGCCGCCCGACGTCGCCGACGGGTGGGGCTACCTGTCGAAGAACAGCTCCACGAGCGAGGAGCTCCTGCTGTCCGCGGTGCGCTCCGCCGCAGTCGGCGTGACCGTGCTCGACCCCGAGCTGCTCGCGCGCGCGACCCCGCGCGCCGGGTCCGACGTCGCCCGGCTCACGCACCGGCAGTACGAGGTCCTGCGACTCCTCGCGTCCGGGCTGTCCAACGCCGGCATCGGTGAACAGCTCGGGATCACCGAGAAGTCCGTGCAGAACCACGTCAACGCGCTGTACGCCACGCTCGGCATCGACGCCGACCCGTCACGCAACCCGCGCGTGAGCGCTGCGCTGCGGCTGCTCGAGGAGACGGGCACAGGCACCTGATCCCGTGCGCGGTTCGGTAGGCTGACCGCCCTCGCCTCCTTAGCTCAGCTGGCCAGAGCAGCTGTCTTGTAAACAGCAGGTCGTCGGTTCGAATCCGACAGGGGGCTCCACACCGGCGCCACCGACGACGACGGGCCCGGCCCCCGCTCCTGCGAGCGGTGGCCGGGCCCGTCGGTCGACGTCAGCCCTTCGCGGCCAGCGCGGACTCGACAGCGGCACGCAGCGGACCCTGCTGGTACAGGGCCCCCTTGTCCTCGCCCTCGCCCGGCCACTCCTGGCCGTCGATCAGGACGGTCGGGGTACCGACCCCACCGCGGTCGATCGCCATCTGCTGGGTCGCGGCCGTGACCCACGGCGCGAACGTGCGCCACGTGCCGGTCTTCTCCTCGGCGTCCTTGCCGACCTCGAACGTGCCGTCCACCGTGTCCGTGAACGTGTCCGCGACATCCTGCGGGACGCCGACCCCGACCGCGATCTCCGCGATCTTGTCGTCCGTCAGACCCGTCGTGCCCTCCTTGGGCTCGCTCTCGTACATCGCGGTGATGAAGTCCTGGACGTGCTCCGGGGACTTGTCGGCGACGACCGCGAGCGCGTTCGCCGCACGCGTCGAGAACGAGGTGCCCTTCGACTGACCGTCGAGGAACGACACCGGCCGGTAGTCGACCGTCACGCCGTCGGACGCGGCGAGCTCCTCGAGGTCCGCCGCGTTCGCGGCGTCGAACATGCCGCAGTAGGGGCACATGAAGTCGAAGTACACAGTCACGACGACGTCGTCCGCGCCCTGCTCACCCACGCCGGCCGCGCTGATGGGGATGCCGCCCTTGTCGTTCGCGGTCGACGGCGCCGTCACGTCCGCGAGCTTCGGCGCGACCACCTGCGACTCGCTGCCGCCGTAGACCACGTCGCTGTACTTCGCCTCGGTATCCGCTTTGTTCTTGATCGTGACGCCCACGAACACGCCCACCGCAGCGATCACGACGACGAGCAGGCTCGCCGTCAGGATCTTCGTGCGCCGCGCGCGGCGCTCCTGCTCTTGACGCATCTGCAGGGCCTTGGCGCGAGCCTCGTCGCGGCGCTGCGCCTTGGTCGGCCTGGGGTCGTTCGTGGGCACGGGATCTCCTCGGTCGGTGGGCGACACGGCACAGGGTACGGGTCGAACCCGTGCGTCGGCACGGACCTGTCGGCCCGACCCCGAACTGGCACGGTTCAGCGCCTTGCCGCACACCCGCCGCAGGTCACGGGACCGTGGGCGTCGGCGCAGGCGACCACACGGTCCCCGCACCGTTCGACACCAGCGACGCCACGACGACCGCCGCGAGCACGCACGCGACCACGAGCACCGCCGCACCCAGACGCCCCGGCGCGACGACCGCGAGCACGCGTCGCGCACCCGTGCGCGTCATCCGCGACAGCGGCCCCCACCACGCGACCACCAGCCACAGCAGCACCGCCGACGCCACGACGAGCGCCGCCGTCCCCCCGTCCACCGGGTCACCCGAGCGCAGGTCCCCGATCGTCCACGTCCCGTTGTCGACGAGCCACGCCACCACCCCGCCCACCAGCACCGTCACGCACGACGCGACGACGAGCGACGGCACGAGCGCCACCACCGCCCGCACCAGGTACCACGGCGTCGCCACGACCGTGCGCGGCACGTCGGAGGCGCGCACCCCCCGCTGCTCACGCCGCCCGTACATCGCCTCGACGGCCGTCCCGGCCGTCCGCACCAGCACCAGCAGCACGACGAGCACGCCCACCGTCACCACCGGCGCGAGCGCACCCAGCGCCCCCACCAGCGCCGCGAGCGCCAGCAGCGACCCCCAGCGCCGGCGGGCCGGCGGGCGCACGTAACCCGAGCCGTCCGGGACCACCTCCGAGGCGTCCAGGTCGTCCTCGATCCAGTCGACGCCCTCCTGCGCCTCCGGGTCCGCCTCCCCGTCTCGCGAGTGCCACACCTGGGGCCCGCCACGGTCGAACGCGTCGTCCGCCAGGTGCTGGCCGTACCGCGGGTCGAGCGCCAGGTCGTCCAGCTCGTCCAGGTCCGGGTTCTCGAACACCGTCGCGTCGCGCCCCGAGCCGTCCCGCACGGAGCGGTCGAGCGTGTTCCCGGACGTCGCGCCGGCGCGGTCGTCGGCCGCTGGGCCGGCGGATGTCGCCGAGGGGCCCGCCGGCAGGACGGTCGTCGGGTCGCCGGCCGGCAGGACGCGCGTGTGGCCGTCCTGCACCGGGAGGCTGCGCGTGTCGATCACGACCGTGCCCGGCTCCTTGCCGGGGTTCGCGGGGCCCGCGTCCGCGAGCGCCGTGGCGGTCAGGGCGACGGTGCTCGTGGCATCGCGCTCGTCGTCGTCCGACGAGCCGTCGTCCGACGAATCGTCGTCCTCGTCCTCGCCTTCCTCGTCTTCCTCATCCTCGTCGGTGTCGTCGTCCGCGTCGTCCGCGACTGCGTCGTCGTCCGACTCCTCGTCGGCCGGGTCGGCCTCGTTCGCGGCGGACGCCTCCGGCGGGGGTTGGTCGTCGCGGCCCTCGTCGTCGGGGTGGGTGTCGTCGGAGTCGGCGGGGACGTCGTCGTCGGAGTCTGCGCGGACGTCGTCGTCGGCGTCGGACCCGTCGGGGGCGGACTCGTCAGGGGCGGACTCGTCGGAGGCGGACTCGTCGGAGGCGGACTCGTCGGAGGCGTCGTCGTCGTCCTCGTCGTCCGCACGAGCGCCCGCGCCGGTCGAGGCGAGCGCGACGGTCGCGGCGACGGCGGCGGGCACGGCGGCGTCCGCCACGACCGCCCCGCCGGGGCCCGTCTCGACGGGGTCGCCGTCGACCGCGGCCACCGCGAGCGCGGCCACCAGGTCGTCGGCGTCGAGCCGCGCGGCGGGGTCGGGGTCGAGCGCGCGGCGCAGCGCGTCACTGGTCAACGGCCCCAGGCCGGTGAGGTCCGCGTCCCCCGCCCGGGCACGCGCCAGGACGGTCTGCAATGGGCGCGTCCCGAACGGCGGCCGGCCGGTCGCGGCGAACGCGAGGACCGCCGCGAGACCCCACAGGTCAGTCTCGGGCGAGGGCTCGGCGCCGTCGAGCAGCTCGGGCGCGAGGTAGCCCGGGGTGCCGACGACGAGGCCCGCCGTGGTCACCTGGGCCGAGCGGTCGCCCGCGGCCTGCGCGATCCCGAAGTCGATCAGCACGGGACCGTCCTCGCCGACGACGACGTTCGTGGGCTTGAGGTCGCGGTGCACGACGCCCGCGGTGTGCACCGCGGTGAGGGCGTCGGTGAGGTCGCGCGCGAGGTCGCGCAGGTCGTCGGGACCGAACGGCCCGTGCTCGCGGACGTGGTCCTCGAGGTTCGCGCCGGCGACGAGCTCGGTGACGATGAACGCCTCCGTGGAGTCCGCCTCGGCGTCGAGGACGGACGCGACGGACCGGTGCCGCAGCCGCTGGAGCGCGAGGACCTCGCGGCGCAGGCGGTCGCGGCCCTGCGCGTCGGCGCCGATCTGCGGGTGGAGGAGCTTGAGCGCGACCGCCGTGCCACCGTCGTCGACCGCCCGGTAGACCGTGCCCATGCCCCCGGAGCCGAGGGGGGCGACGACCGTGTAGCCGCCGATCTGCGCCCCCGGCGCGAGGCCGATCCGTTCCATGCCAGGTCACGCTAGGCGGCTGCGGGCGTGCGTGCGAACAGGCGCGCTGGTCCTGGACGGGCGGTGCGCGGGGCACGACCGGTGCCCGAGGTGTGGACAGGCGGTGGTGCGGTTCGTCCGGGTTGCGTATCATCGAACACATGTTCGAGTCGGAGGCCGTGGCGGTGGGGGGTGCCTTGTCGCGCGCCTCCGCGGCGGCGGACGTGCTCGCATCGCTCGCCCAGGTCGCGGAGCAGCTGCGCGCGGTCGCCGAGCGGTCTCGCGGCTCCCGGGCGTGGGACGGGGCGGCGTGCGCGCGCGTCGTGCGGGCGCTGGACCAGGTGGCGAGCCTCGTCACCGCCGCGCGGGGGCCCGTCCTCCTCGCGCAGCACGCGGCGGCCGCTCGCGCAGGGGCCGAGCGGGCGTTCGTGGACACCCGGGCACGGCTGTCGGGGACGACGAGGTTCGCCGCGGCCCGGGAGGTCGCCGCGGCCCACGCGATGGACCGGCTGCCGCTCGTCGGCGTGGCGGTGGCCGAGCACGCCGTGCCCTGCGGGCACCTCGACGTGCTCGGCCAGGCGCTCGCAGGTGCGAGTGACCAGGTCGCGCGCGTGCTCGCCGACGAGCGGACGCAGGAGCAGCTCGTCGAGCTCGCGCAGCAGACCGACGCACGGCAGTTCTCCCGGCACGTCGCGGCGCTGGTCGCGGAGCACGACCCGGACCGGGCGGAGGACGAGCGAGAGGACGCACGCCGCGCGCGGCACCTCACGCTGAGCCACGGTCCACGCGGGACCGCGCTCAAGGGGCTCCTCGACCCGCTCGCGGGTCAGGTGCTCGCCCGCGCGCTCGACGCGACGGGCCACCGCGAGGACGACGACCGCACACGCGACCAGGCGCGCGCCGACGCCCTGACGGCCCTGGCCCAGCACGCGCTGGCGGGTGGGCTCGGGGCCCGTGCATCCGGGACCGGTGGGTTCCATGCCGGTGAGCACCGCGCGCAGCCGGCACCCGACGCCGACGTGTCCGGCCGCGCCGGCGGGGAAGACGACCGCCCGGCGGCGGCGGTCGCTCCCGACGGCGCCGTGAGCGCGCCCGCCGCGCAGGTGAGCCTGCTCGTACCGGCCGAGACGTGGCACGCGGTGCGTGAGCACCAGGCACGCCGTCGTACCGGTGCGGGGCGTGGCGCCGGTGCGGGGCATGGCGTGGGTGCGGCCGGGCCGCCCGATGACGCGGCGGAGACCCTCGGGGGTGAGCATCAGCGGGTGGCGCCCGCGGTGAGCGACGACGGGACGGTCCTGACGCGCACCGAGCTCGCGGCCGCGTTGTGCGACTGCGCGATGACGCGCGTCGTCATGGACGCGGGCGGTCTGCCGCTCGACGTCGGGCGCACGCGGCGCATGTTCACGCCCGCGCAGCGGCTCGCCGTGGTCGCACGCGACCGGCAGTGCGCGTGGAACGGCTGCTCGGTCGCCGCTCGGTACTGCCACGTGCACCACGTCCGCTGGTGGCACCGGGACGGCGGGCGATCCGACCTGGACAACGCCGTGCTGCTCTGCTCGCACCACCACCACCTGGTGCATGCGCTCGACCTCGACGTCGAACGGGTGGCTCCCCCACCTCGCGCGACGGACCACCGGGCACCTGCCCACGCAGAGCTGCCGGGGAGCACCGGGGAGTCCGCTCCGGAGCCCGGCCCCGGGTTGGCGAGTCTCGGCGTGCGCTACGTGTTCCGGGGGCGCCGGGGCACGGTCCACAACGGTCCGAGCCGCGAGCCGCCCGGTTGACCGGCCAGGCGACCGGCGGTCCGAGCCGCGTCACCTGCGGTTGGAGTGCGCGTCGAGGGCGGTTCGCCCCGGGCGGCTCGGCCTGCGTGTGACGTGCGTCGTTCGGCAGGCGGGGTCGCGGGGGCACCGACTAGGGTCAAGATTCAGTCAACCCAGGAGATGCAGTGTCTGCTGTGCCTAAAGATGGCTACGACCTCGTGGTCGTCGCGAATCGGTTGCCCGTCGACGTGTCGCTCGGCGAGGACGGCGAGCCCACCTGGACCCGGTCCCCGGGAGGGCTGGTGACGGCCCTCGCACCGGTCATGGCCCAGGCGGACGGCGCGTGGGTCGGCTGGGGCGGGTCGCCCGACCTCACGCTGGACCCGTTCGAGGTCGACGGCACCCAGCTCGTGCCCGTGACGCTCTCGGCTGACGACGTCGAGCGGTACTACGAGGGCTTCTCGAACGACACGCTCTGGCCGCTGTACCACGACGTCATCGCTCCGCCCGCGTTCCACCGCCAGTGGTGGGAGGCCTACCGGCGCGTGAACCGCCGGTTCGCCGAGGCCGCCGCGGCGCAGGCCGCACGGGGCGCGACGGTCTGGGTGCACGACTACCAGCTCCAGCTCGTCCCCGCGCTGCTGCGCGAGCTCCGCCCGGACCTGCGGATCGGGTACTTCCACCACATCCCCTTCCCCCCGCTCGAGATCTTCGCGCAGCTGCCGTGGCGCAAGGCCGTGGTCGAGGGACTGCTCGGGGCGGACCTCATCGGGTTCCAGCGAGGTGGGGACGCCGCGAACTTCGTGCGCGTGGTCCGCCGCCTGACCGACCTGACCACACGTGGCCAGGTCGTCACGATCACCGACGAGCACGGCCGCACCGAGCGGCACGTGCGCGCCGCGGCGTTCCCGATCTCGATCGACTCCGCCGCGTTCGACGCGCTCGCCCGCACCGACGCCGTGCAGGAACGTGCCGTCGAGATCCGCCACGAGCTCGGCAACCCCACGATCCTGCTGCTCGGGGTCGACCGCCTCGACTACACCAAGGGCATCCGGCACCGCATCAAGGCGTACGGCGAGCTGCTCCAGGACGGCCGCCTGTCACCCAGCGAGACGACGCTGGTGCAGGTCGCCTCACCGAGCCGGGAGAACGTCGGCGCCTACGCGCAGCTGCGTGACGAGGTGGAGCTGCTCGTCGGCCGGATCAACGGCGACTTCGGCCAGGTGGGGCACGCACCCGTGCAGTACCTGCACCAGTCGTTCCCCATGGAGGAGATGGCCGCGCTGTACCTCGCCGCGGACGTCATGCTCGTGACGGCGCTGCGCGACGGGATGAACCTGGTCGCCAAGGAGTATGCGGCCGCACGGTCCGACGACCGCGGCGCGCTGGTCCTCGGCGAGTTCACCGGTGCGGCCGACGAGCTCGCGGGCGCGATCCTGGTGAACCCGCACGACATCGACGGGATGAAGGACGCGATCACGTACGCCGCGCACCTCGACCCGCGCGAGGCCCGCAAGCGCATGCGCCGGCTGCGGCGGCGCGTGCTCGGCCACGACGTCAACGCCTGGTCTCGCGAGTTCCTCGCGGTGCTCACCGCCGTCCCCCAGCGAGACAGCCATGTCTGACGCCAGCACGGGCGCGTCGACCGGCCGGCCCGACCCCGCGGTGCCGACCCCCGCACCGCCCGACATGGAGCCGACGACGGCTGCCCCCGCACAGCCCGACCAGGGGCCGACCACGCCTACCCCCGCACCGCACGACCGCCCGGCAGCGCCGTCTCCCGCACCGCACGACCGCCCGGCAGCGCCGTCTCCTGCGCCACGTGACCGTGGGGCGGTCGTCGACGCGCTCGTGGCGCTGGCGGACGACGCCAAGGCCCGGCCGCTGCTCGTCGCGCTCGACTTCGACGGCACGCTGGCCCCGTTGCAGGACGACCCGTCGCTGTCTCGGGTGCTGCCGGAGGGCGTCGAGCCGCTGCGGCGCATCGCCGAGGCGGACGACGTCGCGCTCGCGCTCGTGTCCGGGCGCGCGCTGCACGACCTGCACGCACTGGCCGAGGTCCCGGTGGGCACGTACCTGATCGGCTCGCACGGTGCCGAGCGGGCGCGCGTGACGCGGCACGGCCTCGACCGGGACGTGGTCCGGCTCACCGACGAGCAGGCCGACCGGCTCGCCGCGCTCGGCGCGCAGGCGTCGGCCATCGCGCGCGGACGCGACGGGATCTGGGTCGAGACCAAGCCCACCGCCGTCGTCCTGCACACCCGGCTCGCGGAGCGCGCCGACGCGGCCGCGGCGCACGAGCAGGCGCTCGCGCTGGGCGCCGAGCTCGGCTCGGGCGTCCTGAGCGGTAAGGACGTCGTCGAGATCTCCGTGCTGCACGCCAGCAAGGGCGAGGCCCTCGGCGCGCTGCGTGACGAGCTCGGCGCACGCGTCGTGGTCTACGCGGGCGACGACGTCACCGACGAGCACGCGTTCGAGGCCCTCGGCGAGCACGACGTCACGGTCAAGGTCGGTCCTGGCGACACCGCCGCCAGGCTGCGCGTGGCCGACCCGCACGAGATGACGCACGCACTGGCCGCGCTCGCCGACGCCCTGCCCGGCTGACCCGCACGAGATGACGCTCGCCCTAGCCGCCCTCGACGACACCCTGCCCGGCTGACCCGCACAGCGCACCGCACATCTGAGCCACCCCGCCGCCCGCTGGACCCGCCGTCCGCTGGACCCGCCGTCCGCTGGACCCGCCGTCCGCTGGACCGCCGGACCCCAGCTGACGCCCTCGCCTCGGACCCGTGCGGCCGTCCCGCGTGCACCCGCCGGGCGGTGGAGCGCGGGCTGAGGCACCAGGGCGATGGCGGGGCGGTTCGGCCGGGCGCGGCCAGGGGGTGTGGTTGGCTGGGCATCGACCGCGCACGTGCGGTCGGTCGCGGGTCGGTCGCGGGTCGGACGGTGTCGTCGGTCCCGGGCGGACCGCGGCAGGCACCCCGGCCGAGGAGGCGCCGTGGCCCCGATGCGGCCCGTCGAGCTCGAGGACGACGACCCGGGCCCGCGCGACGCCGCGCCGCCCGCCGGGCGGTCGTCGAGCCAGCGCGCCGCGGCCCAGCCCGGTGACGCCGGACGCCGGGGGTGGGGCGTCCGGCGCGGCAGGCGCGGCCGGGGAGAGCGGACGACCGTCGTCGAGCTGGACGACGACCCCGCCACCGCGCACACGGCGGACGTCGACCCGGCGGACATCGACGCGACGGACATCGACGCGGCGGACGCCGATGGCGCGGGCCAGGGACGAGACCAGGGACCGGGTCGTCGGCACCGGGGGCGCTGGTTCGTCGTCGGGGGCGCGGCGGTGCTCGTCGTCGGCGCGGTCGTCGCGCAGCACGTGCTCGACGAGCGTCGCGAGGCGCGCGCGACGCGGTTCGACGACGTGCCGGGCGTGCTGCTCCCGCTCGACGGCCCGCCGCGCATGCGCGACGACGTGCGGTTCGAGGCCCTGTACGCCCCGGTCCAGGTGGGCGGCGTCCTGCTCGTGCACCGCGCGGTCCCCGACAGCCGCACGACCGCACGCGTCGAGGCGCTCGACCGCGCGACGGGCGACATCGTGTGGCGCCGGGACCTCGCGGTGCCGCCGGCGCTCGAGACCCTTGTGCGCGAGGACCTCGAGCCGCTCGACGTGACGTGCCGGCCGCTGGGGACGCAGGCCGCGGCGTGCGTGGTGACCACCGGCACGGTGTTCGCGGGCTCCGGGGTCGACGACCTGCTCGTCGTGCTCGACGCGACGGACGGGACCGTGCTCGAGCAGCGCGACCTCGGCGCGGCGGGCTGGACGACGTCGGGGACGTCGATCGTCACGGCGGACCCGGGCCGTGACCCGCTGCGCCCCGAGCGCGAGCTCTGGACGGTCCAGTCGCGGGTCGGCACGGGGCCGCGGGCGGGGACGCTCGAGTGGACGTGGACCGCCGACGAGCCCCTCGACCGGGACGCGCCCACATACACCACTGGCCAGGCGATCGACGTGCTGGGCGACCGCATCCTGCTGACCCCGCTCGACGCCCCGTGGTGGCTGCTCGACACGAGCGGCGCGCTCGTCGCGCAGGGCGAGCTCGCCGAGGGCGAGTTCGCGGCGCTCGCACGCGGTGGCGTCGTCATGGTGAGCCCCGTGCTCGGCAGCGACCTGAACGACGGCGCGCTCGTCGTCGGCGACCGGCGCGTCGAGGCGGGCTGGGTCACGCGGGCGTCGGTGGACGACGGCACGGCACCCGACGTGACGTTCACGGTGCGGCAGGACGGCGCGGCCGTCTCGGTGCACGCGTGGGACGCCGCCACGGGCGACGCGCTGTGGGACCGCACGGTCCTCAGCCCCGACCCGCTCGTGCTCGACGGGCGGGTGTACCTGCTCGGTGCCGGGGGCACGGTCGCCGCCGTCGACGCGCGCACGGGTGAGGAGGTCTGGTCCGCATCCGCCGGGGACTTCGCGTCGTGGCTCGCGACGGACGGCCGCCGGGTGCTGGCGCTCGGCACGTCGGACCGCGTGCGAGCCCTGGACCTGGACAGCGGCGCGCGGGTCTGGGAGGGCACGGTGCCCGGGGCGGAGTACGGCCTGTGGCCGACCGGCGGAGTGCTCGCCGCCCCCGAGAGCGGCCTCGAGCGCCCGGCGCTCGTCGTAGCACGCCCCTGACGGTGCGGACCAGGGACCTCCGGATGACGGAGGTCACACCGGCGTGTGGCAGGATGTGCGAAGGCCGGTGCGGGTCCTTCCGCGTCGGCCGTGTCAGTGAAGACACTGAACACCCTCCACGACGGATCGTCCGGCACGTACCTGCCGGTGAAGGGATTGGTAGCACCATGGCTACGGTCACGTTCGACCACGCAACCCGGGTGTACCCCGGCACGGAGCGTCCCGCGGTGGACGCCCTCGACCTCCACATCGAGGACGGCGAGTTCCTCGTCCTCGTCGGCCCCTCGGGCTGCGGCAAGTCGACCTCGCTGCGCATGCTGGCGGGCCTCGAGGACGTCAACGCGGGCCGCATCCTCATCGGCGACCGCGACGTCACGGACGTCCAGCCGAAGGACCGCGACATCGCGATGGTCTTCCAGAACTACGCGCTGTACCCGCACATGACGGTCGCCGACAACATGGGCTTCGCGCTCAAGATCGCCGGCACGCCGAAGGCGGAGATCCGCCAGCGCGTCGAGGAGGCCGCCCAGATCCTCGACCTCACCGAGTACCTCGACCGCAAGCCGAAGGCCCTCTCGGGTGGTCAGCGTCAGCGTGTCGCCATGGGTCGCGCGATCGTGCGTCAGCCCCAGGTGTTCCTCATGGACGAGCCGCTGTCGAACCTCGACGCGAAGCTCCGCGTGCAGACGCGTACGCAGATCGCGTCGCTGCAGCGCCGCCTCGGCGTCACCACGGTCTACGTCACGCACGACCAGACCGAGGCCCTCACCATGGGTGACCGCATCGCGGTGCTCAAGGACGGCATCCTGCAGCAGGTCGGCACGCCGCGCGAGATGTACGACACGCCGGCCAACGTCTTCGTCGCCGGCTTCATCGGCTCGCCGGCCATGAACATCGGCACGTTCCCGGTGCTCGACGGCCACGCGTCGCTCGGCCGCTCGCGCGTGCCGCTGTCGCGTGAGGTCATCTCGCAGCTCACCGAGGACGACAAGAACCACGTCACGCTGGGCTTCCGCCCCGAGTCGGTCGACGTCGTGCCCGCCGGCACGCCGGACGCCGTCCCGGTCATCGTGAACATCGTCGAGGAGCTCGGCTCTGACGCGTTCGTCTACGGCTCGCTCACCAACGAGTTCGGCCAGACCAACACGGTCCACTCGGGCGCCGGCGACGCGCAGGTCATCGTGCGCGTCGACCCGCGTCAGGTCCCGGCCAAGGGCGAGACGGTCGCGATCCGCATCCGCGCGGGCGAGCAGCACCTGTTCCACGCGGGCTCGGGCGAGCGCATCGACGCCTGACCTTCGCACGCACCTCGGGAGGGGCGGTCGTGGCCTTCGGGCCCGGCCGCCCCTCCTGCCTGTGCGGACCGCCTGACCTGCATCCTCCCCCCGCCCGCCGCCCGGTCCGCGCGAGACCGGTCGGGGATCTTCACGCCCTCCCCGCGTTCGTTGTGGGGTTCCGACGATCGCGCCGTCGGGCCCCGCTGGCAGGATGGAGCCCATGAGCACCACGCCGCAGCGCCTGCAGATCACGGCGGCCAACCCCGACCCGGCGCTGCTCGACCTGCCCTGGCACATCCCGCTCGAGGGGTGGCCCGCCGAGACGCTCGCGGCGCTCCCCCGCGGCATCTCGCGCCACATCGTGCGGTTCGCACGCCTGTCGGGCCGGGTCATCGCCATCAAGGAGATCGGCGAGACGGTCGCGTACCGGGAGTACGAGCTGCTGCGGCAGCTGCGTCGGCTGGATGTCCCGTCGGTCGAGCCGGTCGGCGTGATCACGGGACGCCGCTCACCGGAGGGCGAGCCGCTCGAGGCGGTGCTCATCACGCAGCACCTGCAGTTCTCCCTGCCGTACCGCTCGCTGTTCAGCCAGTCGCTGCGGCCGGACACCGCGACCCGGCTGATCGACGCGCTCGCCGTGCTCCTCGTGCGGCTGCACCTCGCGGGCTTCTACTGGGGCGACGTGTCGCTGTCGAACACGCTGTTCCGCCGGGACGCGGAGACGTTCGCGGCGTACCTCGTGGACGCGGAGACGGGCGATCTGCACGAGCGCCTCACGGAGGGCCAGCGCGGGTACGACCTCGAGGTCGCGCGCGTGAACATCATCGGCGAGCTCATGGACCTGCAGGCGGGCGAGTTCCTCGACGAGGACGTGGACGCGGTCGCGATCGGCGACGCGCTCGCGGTGCGGTACCGGGACCTGTGGACGGCGCTCACGGAGGTCGAGTCGTTCAGCTACGGCGAGCGGTGGCGCGTGCAGGCACGCATCGACCGGCTCAACGACCTGGGCTTCGACGTGGGCGAGCTGGACATCACCACGGACGTGGACGGCACCACGGTGCGCATCCAGCCGAAGGTCGTGGAGTCGGGGCACTACTCGCGCCGGCTCATGCGGCTCACGGGGCTGGACGTGCAGGAGAACCAGGCGCGCCGCCTGCTGAACGACCTCGACGAGTACCGCGCGGCCACCGACCGTCAGATGGAGGACGAGGCGTTCGTCGCGCACGACTGGTTGACGGAGATCTTCGAGCCCGCGGTGCGCATGGTGCCCAAGGAGATGCGCGGCAAGCTCGAGCCCGCGCAGGTGTTCCACGAGCTGCTCGACCACCGCTGGTTCCTGTCGCAGCAGCAGCACCGTGACGTGCCGCTGCAGGAGGTCGCGCGCAGCTACGTGAAGAACATCCTGCCGAACCGGCCCGACGAGCAGTCGATCCTCGGCGTGCAGCCCGGCGACCTGCGGGACCAGACGGAGTCGATCCCGACGATCGACGGCGAGACGCTCATCGGCTGACCGGCGGCGCCCCGAGGCCTCGACCCCGGGGTGAGTGGACGGCTGCGGCGCTCAGGCGCGCTGCCGTGCCACCTCGTACAGCGCGATGCCGGCCGCGACACCCGCGTTGAGCGACTCGACGTCCGAGGTGATGGGGATGGACGCGATCGCGTCGCACTGCTCGCGCACGAGCCGGGACAGCCCCTTGCCCTCGGAGCCGACGACGAGCACGAGCGGGTCACCGGCGTAGGGCAGGTCGGCGACCGCGACGTCCCCGCCGCCGTCGAGCCCGACGACGAACACACCGGACTTCTTCCACTCCTGCAGGGTCCGCGCGAGGTTGGTGACCCGGGCGACGGGCACCCGCGCCGCGGCACCGGCGGACACCTTCCACGCGGAGGCGGTGACGCCGGCGGCTCGCCGCTCGGGCACGATCACGCCGTGCGCCCCGAACGCGCCCGCGGAGCGGAGCACCGCGCCGAGGTTGCGGGGGTCGGTCACGCCGTCGAGCGCGACGGCGAGCACGGGCGCACCCGTGGCCGCGGCGATGTCGAGCAGGTCCTCGTCGTCCCGGTACGGGTACGGCGGGACCTGGATCGCGACGCCCTGGTGCACGGCGCCGTCGGTGAGGCGGTCGAGCTCGAGGCGCGAGACCTCGAGCAGCGGGTAGCCCGCGTCGGCGACGATCGAGATGATCTCGCGCGTGCGGTCGTCGGCCTCGAGCCGCGCCGCGAGGTAGACGGTGGTGACGGGCACGCCGGTGCGCAGCGCCTCGAGCACGGAGTTGCGGCCGGCGACGATCTCGTGGGTCGACGACTTGCGTCCGCCCTTGCCGCCCGCGGCGGACCGCGACGCGGCGGCGGACGGCCGCCCGGACGTGCCGCGCGCGCCTGCGGGGCGCTCGGCGGCGATCTTGCGCTTGTGCGCCACGTGGTAGACGCGGTCCTCGGCCTTGGGGGTCGGGCCCTTGCCCTCGAGCGCCTTGCGGCTGTGCCCGCCGGTCCCGACCGACGAGCCCTTCTTGCCGCCCTTGCGCGTCGCGCCGCGACGCGAGGAGTTGCCGGCCATCAGTCCTCCGATCGGGGTGCGAGCGTCCACCGGGCGCCCGCGGGTGAGTCCTCGACGACGACGCCGGCGGCGGTGAGCCGGTCCCGGATCGCGTCGGCGGTGGCGAAGTCGCGTGCGGCGCGCGCCGCGGCGCGGGCCTCGAGCTGCGCCTCGACGAGCTCGTCGAGCGCGTGCGCGTACCGCTCGTCGGCGCCGTGGGAGCGCCACTGCGGCGAGCCGGGGTCGAGGCCCAGCACGTCGAGCATGGAGCGCACGGTGACCATCGCGTCGCGGGTGGCGAGCGAGTCGCCCGCGGCGAGCGCGGTGTTGCCCGTGCGCACGGTCTCGTGGACGACCGCGAGCGCGGCCGGCACGTTGAGGTCGTCGTCCATCGCGGCGACGAACTCGTCGGGCAGGGTCGCGGACGCGACCTCGTCGGCGGACGCGGCGCCCGTGCGCTCGGCGGCCCGCTCGACGAACCCGGCCACGCGGTCCCAGGTGGCCTCCGCCTCGCGCAGCGTGTCGTCGGTCCACTCGAGCATCGAGCGGTACTGCACGGTGGTGAGCGCCCAGCGCAGGACGACGGGCCGCACGGTCTGCAGCACGAGGTCGACGAGCAGCCCGTTGCCGAGCGACTTGCTCATCTTGGCGCCGCCCTGCGTGACCCAGCCGTTGTGCAGCCAGTAACGCGCGAAGCCCTGACCGGCCGCGCGGGACTGCGCGAGCTCGTTCTCGTGGTGCGGGAAGCGCAGGTCGAGGCCGCCGCCGTGGATGTCGAACTCCGACCCGAGGTAGCGCGCCGCCATCGCGGAGCACTCGAGGTGCCAGCCCGGGCGGCCGCGCCCGAACGGCGTGTCCCACGACGCGGTCTCGGGCTCACCGGGCTTGGGGGCCTTCCACAGCGCGAAGTCGTGCGGGTCGCGCTTCGCCCCGCCCGTGGGGGCGTCGTCGGGTGCGGGCACCATGTCGTCGACCGGCTGGTGCGTCAGCGCGCCGTACTCGGGGAACGACCGGACGTCGAAGTACACGTCGCCGGGTGCGGCCTGGTAGGCGTGCCCCTTCTCGACGAGCGTGCTCATGAGCTCGACCATCGCGGGCACGTGCCCGGTCGCGCGGGGCTCGTACGTGGGGGGCAGGACACCCAGCGCGTCGTACGCGGCGGTGAACGCGCGCTCGTTCGTCATCGCCCACGCCCACCACGCGACGCCGGCGTCCGCGGACTTCGCGAGGATCTTGTCGTCGACGTCCGTCACGTTGCGCACGAGCGTGACGCGCTGGCCCTGGCGGCGCAGCCAGCGCACGAGCACGTCGAACGCGACGCCCGAGCGGACGTGCCCGACGTGGGGCGGCGCCTGGACGGTCGCCCCGCACAGGTAGATGCCGACCTCGCCCGTGACCCGGGGGACGAAGTCGCGCACCGTGCGGGTGGCGGTGTCGTACAGGCGAAGGCTCACGTCGGCAAGGCTACCGGCCCGCTCGTCAGCCGAACGTCCGGCCCTCACCGCGGTACGTGGGCACGGTGCGCTCGACGGCCTCGCCGCGCACGAGGTGCACCCGGTCGAACCGCTCCATCACCTCGCCGGACTTCGCGTGCCGGAACCACACGCGGTCCCCGATGCGCAGGTCGGCGCGTGCGGGCACGCGCAGCGGGGTCTGGACCTCGCCCGCACCCTCGCGCGGCGTGAGCGCGAGCCCCGCGGGCCACACGGGCCGCGGCTGGCGGGACGCGGTCGGCGGACCGGACGCGACGTACCCGCCGCCGAACGTCGTCGCGAACCCCGGCGCCGGGACACGGACGACGTCGAGGCCGAAGAACGCGGCGGGCCGCGGCTCGAACGAGCGGTAGTGGTCGAACAGCGTGGGCACGAACAGCCCCGACCCGGCCGTGACCTCGGTGACGGTCGGGTCCGACACGGACGTCTCGACCGAGCCCGAGCCGCCCGAGTTCACGAGCTCCAGCCGCTCGCCGGTGACCTGCGAGACCGCGTCGACGACGAGCCCGCGCCGCCGTGCGAGGTCGCGCACCGACAGGCGCTTGACCGCGCGGACCGCGGCGCTCGAGTCGGGCATGCCCGCGACCTGCGCCTCGTAGAACATGACGCCGCGCACGCTCAGGCCGTCGCGCTGCACCACGGCGTGCGCGAGCGCGGCGGCGTCGTCGGGCGTGTGCACGGGCGAGCGCCGCACACCGAGGTGCGCGCGCAGCCGCCCGAGCCCGACGCGCAGCGACGCGTCGACGTCGAGGCACACGCGCAGCGCCGAGCCGTGCGCGGCGGCCGCCTTCGCGGCGAGGTCGGCCTGCGCGACGTCGTCGACCATGAGCGTGACGGCCGCCGCGGCCACGGGGTCGGCGGCGAGCTCGTCGAGCCCGCCCGTGTCGACGCTCGGGTACCCGACGAGCACGTCGGTCACGCCCTCGCGCGCGAGCCACACCGCCTCGCGGACCGAGTACGCCATGACGCCCGCGAAGCCGGGGCGCGCGAGGACGGCGTCGAGCACGGCGCGCACGCGCACCGACTTCGACGCGACGCGCACGGGTGTGCCCGCCGCGCGGGCGACGAGGTCGCTCGCGTTGGCCTCGAGCGCGTCGAGGTCGACCACCGCCAGAGGCGCGGGCAGGTGGCCCGTGGCGGCGTCGAGCCGGTCACCGAGCGTCATGCGACGTCTCCTCGCTGGTGGGTGCGTGGACGCCCTGGTCCTGCCGGGTCGGCGTCGGTGCCGGTGCAGGTGCCGGTGCCGGTGCCGGTGAAGGTGAAGGTGAAGGTGCCGGTGCAGGCGCAGGTGTCGGCACGGCGGCGCGGCGGGCGGCCTCGTGCGCCGGCGAGTCGAACCTGCCGGACAGCGCGACGATCACGAGCGACACCGCGACCGGCACCAGGAACGCGTATCGGAACGTGCTGGTCGAGCCGATCGCGCCGACGAGCACCGCGCCGAGCAGCGTCCCCACGTAGTTGAAGACGTTGAGCCGCGCGACGACGGCGTCGGCGTGCTCGGGTGCGAGCTCGCCCGCGGCGGCGAACGCGAGGGGCGCGACGAGGCCGAGCCCGGCACCCGCCACGGCGAACCCGACGATCGCGACGAGGGCACCGGGCGCGATGACGACGAGCAGCAGCCCGACCGCGGCGACCGACCCGGCGACGCGCACGACGCGCACGCGCCCCCAACGCCGCACGGCGCCGTCGCCGACGACGCGGGAGCCGAGCGTCGTCGCGAGGTACGCGCCGAGCGCGAGCGGACCGAGCCAGTCCGCCGCACGGAGCGTGTCGCGCACGTAGAGGCTGCCCCACGTCTGCGCGGCGTTGTCGGCCACGTAGAACGCGACGAGCGCGACGCCGAGCAGCGTGATCGCACGCCACGGGACGGGGGTCGAGCCGACGAGCCGGACGTGGTCGGAGTCGGCGGGGTCCACCGCGTCGTGCACGCGCAGCCCGTCGCGGCGCACGAGCGCGGCGGCGGCGAGCCCGACGAGCAGGCCGGGCAGGAACACGAGCATCACGGGGTCGACGGACCAGCGCCCGACGGTCGCGGAGCACACGAGGGTCGCGATGATCGCTCCGACGGACCAGGACGCGTAGAAGCTCGACAGGAGCGGGCGGCCGTAGGCGCGCTGGATGGCGACGGCCTGCATGTTGGTGCCCGCGTCGACCATGCCCAGCGCGAGGCCGTACAGCGCGAACGCGGGCACGGCGAACGCATAGCTGGGTGCGACGGCGACGAGCGTGACGGTCAGCCCGATGCCGGCCAGACCGGCCGCGAGCGCGACGCGGCTGCCGGAGCGCCGGCTCACGTAGTCCGCGATGCCCGTGCCGATCGCGGCGGCGACGAGCACGCCGAGCACCGCGGCGGTGATCTGGTCGTCGCCGATGCCGTAGCGGTCCTTCACGTCGGGCAGGCTCGCGAGGATCGTGACGAGCACGTACCCCTGGGCACCGAACGCGACGGACCCGGCGACGCGGGACCGCGTGAGCGCCCCGGTCACTCCTCGACGCCCGCCGGCTCGAGCGGCTCGGCCTGCGTCGCGAGGAACGTGCCGAACCCCGCGATGGTCTGCCGCGCGATCTCGTCGTCGCCGTCGACGAGCCATGCGAGCGACAGCCCGTCGACGACCGCGACCGTCGCGCGGCACCGGGACGACCCACCGGACGCGTGAGATGCGTGCGATCTCCTCGAGCACGGCCTCGGCCGCCGACCACTGCCCGCGGTACTGCTCCATCGCGACCTCGCGCAGCTCGGGGTGGCGCAGGGACGACGTCGTGAGCTCGTACGAGAGCAGCTGCGGGCCGCGGGACGCGGTGATCTGCGTCCACAGCGCGGTGACCACCGCCTCGATGACGGCCTCGGTGGGCGAGCCCTCGGGGACGTCGGACAGGTCGGCCTGCGCGTTCTGCTCGGTGATCGCGTGCGCCATCGCACGCATCAGCTCGGACTTGTCCTGGAAGCAGTAGTGCACGACCCCGAGCGAGACGCCGGCCTCCGCGGCGACCGCCCGAACGGTCGCTGCCTCGATCCCGTCCCTGCTCGCGACCGTCATCGCGGCCTCGATGAGCTGCTCGCGCCGCTCGGCCACCGGCATGCGGTTCATGTGGTCCCCTCCACTGCACCGGCCAGGGCCCGGGCCCCCGCCCGCGACCGGTGTGCCACCGTGCGACAACGATAGCCAAGCATGGACGTTCCGCTTGACTTGGACAAGTGTTCAGTCCACAGTCGCCAGTGATGGAGACGACGCGCTGGGTCAACTGGGCGCGCACCGCCTCGTCCACGCCCGTGCGCCGCGAGCGCCCGAGCGACGTCGACGAGCTGGCGCGTGCCGTCTCGCGCGCGGTCGACGAGGGCCTCCACGTCCGCGCCGTCGGTGCGGGCCACTCGTTCACGGCCGCGGCGGTGACCGACGGCGTGCTGCTCGACCTCGACGCGCTCGACGCGATCGAGCGCGTCGAGCGCCGCCCGGACGGCTCCGCGCTCGTGACGGTCGGCGCGGGCATCCGGCTCGCGGCGCTCAACGGCGCGCTCGGCGCGCTCGGCCTCGCGATGCGCAACCTCGGGGACATCGACCAGCAATCGATCGCGGGCGCGATCTCCACCGGGACGCACGGCACCGGCGTGCGCCTCGGCGGGCTCGCCACGCAGGTCGTCGGCGCGCGTCTCGTGACCGCCGCGGGCGACGTCGTCGAGACCTCGCCCACGCAGCAGCCCGAGCTGTTCGAGCTCGCCCGCCTCGGTCTCGGGTCGGTCGGCGTGCTCGCCGCGGTCACGCTCGAGGTGGTCCCCGCGTTCCTGCTCGAGGCCGTCGAGGAGCCGTGGGCGCTGGACGACGTGCTCGAGCAGCTCGACGGCCCGGACGGCCTGGTCGAGGGCAACGACCACTTCGAGTTCTACTGGTTCCCGCACACGCGGCGCGCGCTGACCAAGCGCAACAACCGCGTCCAGGACGGGCCGGGCCTCAACCCGGTGCGCCGGTGGGTCGACGACGAGCTGCTGTCGAACTCGGTGTTCGAGGTGACCAACCGCATCGCGACCGCGGTGCCCGCCGCGACGCGCCGCATCAACCAGCTCGCCGCGCGCAGCCTCTCGGCGCGCCGCTACGTGGCGCCCTCGCCCGAGGTCTTCGCGTCGCCGCGTCGCGTGCGGTTCCGGGAGATGGAGTACGCCGTCCCCCGGGCCGCACTGCGTGACGTGCTCGCCGAGATCGACCGCTGGGTCGAGACGTCGGGCGAGCACCTGCCGTTCCCGGGCGAGGTGCGGTTCGCCGCGGCCGACGACGTGTGGCTGTCGACCGCGCACGGGCGCGAGACCGCGTACGTCGCGGTGCACCAGTACTGGCGTCTGCCGTACCAGCGCTACTTCTCGGCGGTCGAGCGGATCATGGCGGAGCACGAGGGGCGCCCGCACTGGGGCAAGCTGCACTGGCTCGACGCGCGGCGCCTGGCCGAGCTGTACCCACGGTTCGCGGACGCGCAGCGCGTGCGTGCCGCCGCCGACCCGGACGGCGTCTTCGACAACGACTACCTCACGCGCGTCTTCGGCCCACGTCCCTGACTCGTGTCACCCGGGCGGGTGGTCGCCCGGTCCTGACCCGTTTCGGTCGTCCCCAGGTCTGGTACCGCTCCGGCGGGTGCGGCACGCTGCCTTCCGTGCACCCGACCACAGTCGTCGCCGCGGTCGCCTACGGCGGCCCCGAGAACCTCCGCCTGATCGACGCGGACGCGGGCGAGCCCGGTCCCGGCGAGGTCCTGCTCGACGTGCGCGCCGCGGCGGTCAACCCGATCGACTGGAAGGTGTACTCGGGCGCCATGGGCGCCGACCCGGCGCGTCTGCCGATGCGGCTCGGTGCCGAGGTCGCGGGCGTGGTCGCGGCCCTCGGCCCCAACGTGCGATGGCTCGCGGTGGGCGACGAGGTCGTGGCGTGGCCCGTGCGCGGCGGGTACGCGCGCCGGCTCGTCGTGCCCGAGCTCGCGACCGTCCGCAAGCCGCGCGCGCTCGGCTGGGCGCCCGCCGCGGCGCTGCTCGTCGCCGGCACCACCGCGGTGCACGCGCTGACCGCTACACGCACGGGCCACGGTGACGTGGTGCTCGTGCACGGCGGCTCGGGATCGGTGGGTCGCATGATCGTGCAGCTCGCCGAGCTGCGCGGGGCGCGCGTCGTCGCGACCGCGTCCCCCGCGAGCCACGACGACCTGCGCGCGCTCGGCGCGGTCCCCGTCGCGTACGGCGGGCCCAGCGGGTCCGGCAGCGAGTCCGACAGCGGGTCCGGCAGCGGGTCCGACGGGGCGCCCGACGGCCGGACGCTCGCGGACCGCGTCCGGGCCGCGGCGCGCGAGCTCGGCTCCCCCGTGACCACCGCGATCGACGCGGTCGGGTCCGACGAGGCACTGGACACCTCGGTCGAGCTCGTCGCGGACCGCACGCGCATCGCGACGATCGCCGGCTTCGCCCGCGCGCGCGAGCTCGGGATCCAGCTCCTCGGGGGCGGGCCCGGGGCCGACCCGGGCACCGAGGTCCGCGAGGCGGCGCCTGCGCAGCTCGTCGAGCTCGCGACCGACGGCACGCTCGACGTGCACGTGACGCGCACCTACCCCTTGGAGGACGTCGCGCAGGCGCACGCCGACTCCCGTGCGGGCCACGCGCGCGGCAAGCTCGTGTTGCTCCCCTGACGCGCGCTCCCGCCCGGACCGCGCGGCGCGGGCCGTCAGGTGGCGGGTGCGGTGAGGCTCGCGGCGAGCGCCTCGAGCTCGCCGAGGACGCGCTGCACGACGAGGCGCTCGGCACGGTCGGGGCGCAGCAGGGCCTCGACGTGGCGGCCCGCGCGGACGCCGGCGAGCGGGACCAGCCGCACGCGCGGGTCGGCGCCGAACGTGTAGCGCGGGAGCAGGGACACGCCGTGCCCCGCCCCGACGAGCGCCGCCACCACGTGGAAGTCGTTGATGCGGTGCCGCACGCGCGGGGTCACGCCCGCTCGTGCCCCGATCGCGTCGAGCACGCGCGCCACGGGGAACCCCTCACGCACGGCGACCCAGTCCTCGTCGGCGAGGTCGCGCGGTTCGAGCGCGGCGCGCCCCGCGAGGGGGTGCGCGGGGGCGAGCGCGACGTCGAGCGGCTCGCGCAGCAGGTGCCGCACGACGACGCCGGGCCCCCAGCCCGGGGAGTCGTCGCCGCGGTGCGCGACCACCACGTCGATCTCGTCGGTGAGCGCGACGAACGCGTCCTGCGCCACGTCGTCGTCCGAGCACTCGACGACGACCCCCGGCAGCGCCGCGGCGCGGGCGAGCAGGCCGGGCAGCAGGAGCTGCGCCCCGCTCGCGAACGCGCTGACGCGGACCGTGCCGCCCGGGTGGGCGCGCAGCCGGTCGACGGCCGCCGCCGCGCGCTCGACCGCGACCGCGACGTCGACCGCCGCATCGGCCAGCGCACGGCCCGCCGCGGTGAGCCGCACGCCCCGACCGGCGCGCTCGGTGAGCGGGACGCCCACGCCGCGCTCGAGGTGGGCGAGCTGCTGGGACACGGCGGACGGCGTGAGGTGCAGCACCCGGGCCGCGGCGGTCACGCCGCCCTGGGTCGCGACCGCGCGCAGCGCCTGCAGTCCCCGCACGTCCATGAAGCGACGCTACATCGTCAGTTCACGACTTTTCGCTTGTCCTGCACGCTCAGCACGCGCACGCTCGTCGTCATGCCCACCCGCGACCGCCTGCTCGCACTGCTCGTCGCCGTGACGTGGGGCCTGAACTTCCCCGCGATCCACCTCACGCTGCAGCAGTTCCCGCCGTTCCTCGCGGTCGCGCTGCGGTTCGCGGTCATCGCCGTGCCCACCCTGCTGCTCGCCCCCCGCCCACGCGTCCCCGTGCGGTGGCTCCTGCTCTACGGCACCGGCTTCGGCGTGCTCCAGTTCGTGTTCCTGTACGCGGCGATGGACGCGGGCATGCCGACCGGGCTCGCGTCGCTCGTGCTGCAGTCGTCCGCCCCGTTCACCGTGGTCCTGGCCGCCGCGCTCCTTCGGGAGCGGGTCACGCCGCGCCAGGCAGTGGGGGTGCTCGTCGCGGTGGTCGGGCTCACGGGCATCGCGCTGCACCGCGCGGGGCTCGAGGGCGGCGCGACGCTCGTGCCGGTGCTGCTCACGCTGTGCGGCGGCCTGGGCTGGGCGCTCGGCAACCTCGGGAACCGGCTCGCGACCCGCGCGGCACCGCGCGAGTCGTTCCGCCTGATGCTCTGGATGTCGGTCGTCCCGCCCGTGCCCATGCTCGCGCTGTCGCTCACGCTCGAGGGGCCGGACCGGATCACCGCGTCGTTCGACGGGCTGACCACGCCCACGGGCCTCGCCGCGCTCGGCGGGCTCGCGTTCACGGTGCTCGTCGCGACCGTCGGCGGGTCGGGTGTGTGGACCGCGCTCATGTCGCGCCACCCCGCCGGCGTCGTCGCACCGTTCTCGATGCTCGTGCCGGTGGTCGGCATCGGCTCGTCGTGGCTCCTGCTGCACGAGGCCACCGCACCGGCCGAGCTCGCGTGGGGCGCCCTCGTCGTCGCGGGCGTGCTGCTGGGCAGCACCGCGCGCCGACGGCCGGCCGGCCCTGAGCCCGCGCGTCAGCCCTGGGGGACGACGAGCGCCGTCGCGATCGCCGCGACACCCTCGCCCCGCCCGGTGAGCCCGAGCCCGTCGGTCGTCGTCGCCGAGACGGTCACGGGCGCGCCCACCGCCATCGACAGGACCGCCTGAGCCTCCGCGCGCCGCGGCCCGAGCTTCGGCCGGTTGCCGATGACCTGCACCGACACGTTGCCGATCAGGAACCCGGCCGCGCGCACCCGGCGCGACGCCTCGGCCAGCAGCGACACCCCCGACGCCCCGGCCCAGCGCGGGTCGGCGGTACCGAAGTTCGAGCCCAGGTCGCCCTGCGCGGCCGCCGAGAACAGCGCGTCCGCCGCCGCGTGCGCGGCCACGTCCGCGTCGGAGTGTCCCGCGAGCGGTCGCTCGCCCGGCCACTCGAGCCCCGCGAGGTGCAGCACCGCACCCGGCGCGGGGTCCTCGTCGTAGGCGTGCACGTCCACACCGATGCCGGTGCGCGGCAGCGGGACCCGGGCCTGCCCGGAGCCTGTCGTCATGCGTCCCCCAACAGCTCGGCGACCCGCAGGTCGCGTGCGGTGGTGATCTTCGCGGCGCGCTCGTCGCCGGGCACGACGACGACCGTCGCGCCCAGCCGCTCGACGAGCCCCGCGTCGTCGGTCGCCGCGAGCGACTCGTCGTGCGCGTGCCGTGCGGCCTCGTCGTGCGCGCGGCGCAGCAGACCCAGCCGGAAGCCCTGCGGCGTCTGCACCGCGCGCAGCTGCGCACGCTCGACGGTGCCGACCACGGGCGCCGCGCCCGCGAGCTCGGCGCCGACGCGCTTGACCGTGTCCGTCACCGGGAGCCCGGGCACCACCGCGTCGTGCCCCGCCTCGACGGCCGCGACGACGCGCGCCACGAGCTCGGGCGGCACGAACGGGCGTGCGGCGTCGTGCACCAGCACCACGTCCGCCGCCTCGTCGTCGTCCGACGACGTTGTGTCCGACGGCCCTGCGCCGGAGGACCCCGCGGGCGGCACGAGCGCCGCGAGGCCGGCCGCGACGGATGCCTGCCGCGTCGCTCCCCCGGCCACGACCCGCACCCGGCCCGGGTCGACCGTGAGCGCGGCCAACGCCGTGCCGAACGCCGCGAGGTGCTCGGGCGGCGCCGTCACGACGACCGTGTCGACGAGCGGGCCCCGCGCGTCCCGGGCGTCGAGCAACCGCCGCGCGGCGTGCACGACGAGCGGCTCGCCGCGCACCGGCACGAGCGCCTTGGGCAGCGCGTGCCCGAGGCGGGATCCGCTCCCGGCAGCCGTGAGCACGGCGACGACGCTCACGCGACCGCCACCCGTCCCCCGCCGCAGCAGCACGTCACGCACCGCAGCACGTCGCGCACCCGCGCGTGACGAACCCCGCCCGGACGCCCGAGGGCGTCAGGAGGCGAGGACCTCGTCGAGGATGGCCTCGGCCTTCTCCTCCTCGGTGTGCTCCGCGAGCGCGAGCTCCGAGACGAGGATCTGGCGGGCCTTGGCCAGCATGCGCTTCTCGCCCGCGGACAGCCCGCGGTCGGCGTCACGGCGCGACAGGTCGCGGACGACCTCCGCGACGCGGATGACGTCACCCGACGCGAGCTTCTCGAGGTTCGCCTTGTACCGGCGCGACCAGTTGGTCGGCTCCTCCGTGTACGGAGCGCGCAGGACCTCGAACACGCGGTCCAGGCCCTCCTGGCCGACGACGTCGCGAACACCCACGAGATCGACGTTCTCGGCAGGGACCTCGATGGTCAGGTCGCCCTGGGCGACCTTGAGCTTGAGGTAGATCTTGTCCTCGCCGCGGATGGTCCGGGTCTTGATCTCTTCGATCAACGCTGCACCGTGGTGCGGGTAGACGACAGTCTCCCCAACCGTGAAAGTCATCTGCAGGTGTCCCCTTTCGCAGGCGACCCATCCTAGCACGGTATATTTCGGCCCCTTTCGGCCCGTGCTGCCGCCGCGACACCCCCAGGACGAGCGTCGTCGCAGGTCAGAGACTTGCAGATCCGCGCGCGCTCGCGCGCGAGGGGCGCCGCGGCATCCCGGACGCGCGCCCAGGTGGGGCGGCCGGGACAGTCCTCCGACGGCCCGGCCGCCTCTCCCGCACACCGAAGGGCCCAGGCACCCCCGCCGTCGACACCTTCGTCCCCGATGGGGTGGCCGGTCTCACGCACGCGCGAGGGCCGAAGGTCCCGCCCGCGCCCGTCCGGACGCCTCCGGGCCGCCGCCGCCCGATAGGCTGGCCCCGCTCCACGACGGTCCCGCGAGCCTCGCGTGGGACGCCCGGACCGCCCGAGCGCCGCACCGGCCGTCCCGTCCGCAGGAGTCATCGTGAGCTCGCACCATTCCCGTCGGTCCCCTCGGTCCCTCCGGCCCCTTCGGTCCCGCCGGGCCCGCGCCGCCGTCGCGGCGACCGGCCTCGCCGCCGCTCTCGTGCTCGCCGGCTGCTCCGCGACGAACCCGATCCAGACGCAGGACCAGTACGACGCCTCCGACGGCGTCTCGGTCCGCCTGGGCGACGTGCGCGCGTCGAACCTGATGATCCTGAGCGCGGCCGAGGGCGAGGAGGGCGTGCTGCTCGGCGCGCTGACCAACACCGGCGCGGACGGGGTCACGGTCACCGTGACGTTCGGCGCCCCCGGCGAGGGAGGCGACGCGGCCCCCGCCGCCGACGCGACGACCGTCGACGTCCCCGCACGCGGCACCGTGCTGCTCACCGGCAGCCTGGGCAGCGACGAGGACGACACGAAGGTCGACGTGCGCGTCTCGCAGACGCCCGCCGCGCCGGGCGGCGTCGCGCTCGTCGGCATCGACGTGGACACGGCCGGCTCGACCGCCGTCCAGGTCCCCGTGCTCGACGGCACGCTGCCCGACTACGCGACGCTCCTGCCGACCCCCTGACGCTGTCCCACTGACGCTGTCCCCCTGACGCCGGCCCGTCCCCCTGACGCCGGGCCGGCTCGTCAGTCGGACTCGTCCGGCCGACGAGCACGTCGGCCGGAC
>NZ_BJLP01000030.1 GCF_006538705.1 Cellulomonas uda | reverse complement strand
CCCGGCGGGGCGGAAGCGGCGGGGTCAGCGGGTGAGGGTGCGGAGGACCTCTTCGGCGCGGTCGTCGCGGCCCGCGGCTCGGAGCACCGAGACCAGGGCGGAGGCCGCCTCGCCGCGAGGAGCGGCCTGGTGCGCGATCGAGAAGCCCTCGACCGCGGACTCCAGGTTCCACACCGCGTCGTCGACCTGGCCCAGGCCGTCGTGCAGGCGGCCCGCGAGCCAGAACGCGTGCGCGGCGTCGGCGACGTGCCCGGCACCGGCGTACGCCTCCGCGGCGCGGGTGGCGCGTGCGGCGGCCTCGGCGGCGCGCTCGGAGCCCGTGGACGCCAGGACCCGGGCCGCGGTGTCGTCGAGGTCGGCGCGCGCCCGGCGCCGGACCGCCTCGCGGCGCTCGGCCAGGCCCGCCCCGGCGACCTCGGCACCGGTGTCCGCGGGCGCACCCGCGTCGGCGCCGGCCCCGTCCGACGCGTCGAGCTCCGCGAGCAGCGCGTCGACGGCCGCGAGGACGGCCTGCGCGCCGCCGGTCGCGGCCGCGACGGGCGCCCACGCGACGACGACGGTCGTGACCACCTCGACGCCCACTCCCCCGGCGCGCATCCGGGCCACCGCGGCGGGGTAGGTGGCCGCGGCGCCCTCGTCGTCGCCCGCCTCCTGCGCGCAGCGCGCGGCCTCGGCCAGCGCGAGCCCGGAGTCGGCCAGAAGGCCGGCGGCCTCGGCGGACGCGGACTCCTCGAGCCACACGGCGGCGGCGGCGACGAGGTCGCCCTCGCGGACGAGCCGCTCGGCACGGTCCGGGCCGGACTCGACGGCGGTGACGAGCCCGGAGCCGTCGAGCAGACCGCCGGGCAGCGACGTGGGGTCGGCGCCGAGCGGGCCGGCGCCCGCGTCGGTCAGGACGACCTCGGGGGCGGGCCGGACGGGCCGCGCCGCCGCGCCCGTCGGGATGACCGCGAGGTCGAGCGTCACGTCGGCGGGTCGGGTCTCGCGGGCCTCGGCGAGCCGCCGGGCGAACCGGTCGGTGCCGTTGCGCGCGTCGAAGGCCGCCGCGAGCGCGGCCGCCTCCGTGAAGCACCACGCGTGCAGCCCGGCGACGTCGGACGCGGCCACGCCCTCGAACGCGACCGGCTCCGCACCGGCCCCGGGCAGCAGGGCCGCGGTGCCGGCCACGACGTCGGTGAGGAAGTCGAACCGGGCGTTCGGGGTGTCCGCCGCGAGCAGCAGGTGCGCGTCCTCGGTCAGGGCACGCAGCGCGCGGCGGGTCTGGCCGCCGCGCGCCAGCAGGACGAACCGTGCGCCGCGGGCGCCGGTCATGTCGGAGGGCGAGCCCGCGAGCGCCGCAACGGCGCGCCGGTGCGCGGCGACGGCCTCGTCGGCCCGGCCCGCGTCGAGGTGCACGAGCGCGAGCGTCGAGAGCATGTCGGCCGGCTCGGTCGCGCACGTGACACCCGAGTCCAGGGTCTGCTGGATGAGCCGCACGGCCTCGTCGTGGTCGCCGCGCGCGACGAGGTACGACGCGCGGTCGCCCGGGTCGCACGCGCGGCACTGCGAGTAGTCGTCGCGCGGTGTGCGGACCCACTCCTCGTAGAGCGCGTCGACGTCGTCGGAGCCGCGCAGGCGCGCCCACCCGAAGGCCTCGAACGCGACGGCGTCCCGCCCGAGGCCCGCGAGCGCGTAGCGGCGCTCCATGTCGGCGAGCGTCGCCTCGATCTGCTCCGCGGGGATGTCGGGGAAGTCCGACAGGTGCCCGACCATCCACTTGAACGACCAGAACAACCCGTGGGTGTCCTCGGCGTCGAAGTGCTCCGGGTGCTCGTCGTACCAGCGCACCGCCTTGGTGAACGGCAGGTACGCGCGCTCGACCTCGCCGCCCCAGACGAACGACTGGACGAGCACGTTGAGCGCGTACGCGCGGACCTCGTCGGGCCCCTCGGCCTCGACCAGCCGCACCTGCTGCTCGGCGGCCTGCGTGCGGGCGATGCCGTACGGCATCTTGCGCACGCGGGAGATCTCCCGGTTCGCCTCGTCGGTCGAGCGCGTCACACGTCCTCCTGGGTCTCGTCGGGCAGGGCGGCACCGGGCCGCGTCAGCCCCGCCTCGAGCAGCACGCTCATGGCGTCGTTCATCAGCTCGGCCTCACGCGCGCGCAGCGGCTCGCCCGCGAGCAGCACGGCGGTGACGTACATCGACCGGACGCCCGCGACGAGCACCGGGTCGGCCGGGTCGGCGGCGAGCAGCCGCCGCACGGTGGGGTTCGCGTCGTTCACGACGAGCCGGCGGGCGGGCTCGTCCTCGCCGCTGACGAACCCCGCGAGGACGCCGCCCCACAGGTCGTCCTGCGCGGCGACGGTGCGACGCACGTCCTGCTGGTGCTCGCCGTCGCGGTCCTGCAGGAGCACCGCGGGGACCTCGGCGGGCTCGAAGCTGCGCAGGACGAGCGCGCAGTCGAGCGGCCGGACCACCGCGGCGGCGGCCTGCACCTGGTCGAGCACCTCGAGCTCTCGGTGCGGCTCGACGGCGCCGAGCACCTGCGCGACGTCCTGCGCGCGCAGCTCACGGACCTGCCAGCCGGGGCGCAGCGCGAGCCGGGCGAGCAGCTCGTCGTCGTACACGTAACCCGCGTTGACGACCGTCATGCCCTGTGCGCGCGCGACGGGGGCGACGCGGCGGAAGTCCTCGACGCGCGTGGTGTGCAGCACCTCGCCGACGTCCGCGCGGACCTGCGCGAGGGTCGTCGCGCCGTCGGTGGTCTCGAACGGCAGGACCTGCGCGACGAGGTCGAGCACCTCGTCGTCCGTGGTCGCGAGCGAGCGCAGCGCGAGGTGGTGGGTGGAGACGATGCGTCGGGTCGTCGCGGGCGGCATGCCCGCGGCGGCGGTGAGGTCGGGGTCCGACGAGCCCGCGAGGCCGGTCGACGACGCCGTCAGCGCCGCGACGGTCCACGCGCGCACCTGGGCGGCGAGCGCCTCCTGGGTCGCGAGCAGCAGCTCGTCGCCGTAGAGCTGCTCGCGTGACGCGGTGGGGCGCAGCACGCTCGTGTCGACCACGCACCGGACGAAGAACGCCCACTCGGGCAGCAGGTCGTCGACGTGCGTGCCGAGCAGCATGCGCTTGAGGTAGACGCGGTGGCGGCTGCCGGCCCCGGGCGGGACCGCGGTGGGCAGCACGAACGCGACCCCGGTCAGCCCGGCCAGGGGCACCGACAGGTCGATGTGCGCGAGCGGCGTGAAGCCCAGCGTCCGCTCGCAGTACGCCGCGAGCGCGGCGGTGCGCGCGGCCTCGTCGGGGTAGGTCGCGAGCCACGGCAGGGACGGCTCGGAGACCCGCCGCCACGCGGTGGCGGGCGCGCCGCCCGTGACGTCGGGCAACGGCACCTCGACCGCGACGTCCACGGGCAGCAGGCTGCCGAACTCCTGGGCGAGGGCGACCACCGTGTCGGCCGACAGCCAGTGCTCGGCGTCGCGGCGCGCGCGCAGCCGCACGGTCGACCCGGCGGGCACGTCCGCGTCGCGCGGCAGCACCGTCAGGTCGTAGCGGCCGTCGGCGTACCCCACCCAGCGCACGGGCGGCTCGTCGGTCTCGACCGCGGAGCGGGAGACGAGCTCGATCTCGTCGGCCACCATGAACGCGGACAGCAGGCCGATGCCGAACTGCCCGAGGAACTCCTCGCGGCCCAGCCCGAGGTCGAGGTCACGCTTCGACGAGCGGCCGACGGTCGCCAGCAGCTCGGTCGCCTGCGCGGGCGTGAGCCCGATCCCGGTGTCCGTGACCTCGAGCGTGCCGCCCGGCCCGGGGCGCAGCCGCACCCGGGCCGGGGCGTCCGCGTCGTGCAGGCGCCGGGCCGTGATCGCGTCGACGCCGTTCTGCAGCAGCTCGCGCACGTAGACGCGCGGGCCGGAGTACAGGTGCCGGGCGAGCAGGTCGACCACGCCGCGCAGGTCGACCTGGAAGGCACGACCCGCGGCGGTGAGGTCCTCGCTCACGCGCCGCCCTGCTCCTGCTCGGCCGCCTCCTGCTGGGCCCGCGCGGCCGCGGCCTGCTCGGGGTACTTCTCGTCGAGGTGCTCGAACAGCTGCAGGCTCGTCGAGATCGCGCACGCGAGGTGCAGGTCGACCTGCGCGTCGCTCACGCCGTGCTCGTAGTCGACGGTGTGCTCCGCGTAGACGCCGAGCACGTCGTCCTCGACGCGCACGTACCCCTTGGGCCACAGCCGGTCCGCGTTCCACGCGTTGACGACGCGCGTGACCTCGTCGAGGTGCTCGACGCCGATCACCCGGTTCCAGCGGCCGCGGGTCTGCAGGTACTCGCCCTTCTGGCCCAGGACGAAGAAGTAGAACAGGTGGCCGTCCCAGACGCCGCCGACGTCACCGTCGTCGTCGATGCCGTAGTTCAGCTCGCGCGCGTCGAGGCTCGCGGTGATCCGGTCGCGGCTGAGCGGCGCGAGGCCCTCCTGCGGTCCCGTGACGTCCTTGGTGAAGAAACCCATGATCTCCCCGCTCTGCCGGGCCGCCGCGCCGGGTGCGCTGGTCGTCGAGCCCGGGACGAGCCTAGACAACCCGGGCGGCGTCCGGACGCGGTGGTCCAGGACCCGGCCGCGCACCGCGTCCGGCGACCTCACAGCGGGCCCGTGGACACTGTGCGTCCACGTGGGCCGTACGGCCCGATAAGCACGACCCCCGTCGTCGAAAATGGCCGCATGAGGGAGCAGCAGGAGCCCGGGCGCGTGGTCGTCGTCGGGGCCGGCATGGTGGCGCACCGGTTCGCGGAGCAGATGGTCGCGCGCGGCGGGGGGTGGCAGCTGACGGTCGTCGGCGACGAGCCGTACGCGCCGTACGACCGCGTCCACCTGTCCGACGCGATCACGGGCGCGAGCGTCGAGGACCTCACGCTCGACCCGTCGGTGTGGGACGACGAGCGCGTCGAGCTCGTCACGGGCGACGCGGTCGCGACCCTCGACCGCGACGCGCAGACCGTCACGACGCGCTCGGGCCGGGTCGTCGCGTACGACGACCTGGTGCTCGCGACCGGCTCGTGGCCGTGGGTGCCGCGCACCGACGGCGCCGACCTGCCCGGCGTCCTGGCGTACCGCACGCTCGACGACATCAACGCCATCACCGGTTGGGTCGCGCGCCGCCGCGCGGAGCTCGGCCGCCCGGTCCGGGGCGTCGTCGTGGGCGGTGGGGTGCTCGGGCTCGAGGCCGCCGCCGCGCTGCAGAACCTGGGCGCGAGCGCGACGGTCGTCGAGTTCGCGGACCGGCTCATGGCGGTGCAGCTCGACGCGGGCGGCGGCGAGGCGTTGCGTGTCCTGGTCCGGGACACGGGCATCGACGTGCGCACGACGACCGCGGCGTCCCGTGTGCTCGCCGGGCCGGACGGCACGGTCGCCTCGCTCGAGCTGTCGACCGGCGAGGTGCTGGACGCGGACGTCGTGGTGTTCTCCACCGGCATCCGCCCGCGCGACCGCCTCGCGCGCGAGTCGGGGCTGGGCATCGGCGAGCGCGGTGGCGTGCTCGTCGGCCCGACGTGCCGCTCGTCCGACCCGCGCGTGTGGGCGATCGGCGAGTGCGCGTCGCACGACGGCGAGTGCGCGGGCCTCGTCGCGCCGGGCAACACGATGGCGGACGTGGTCGTCGACCAGCTGTTCGGCGGCACGACGACGTACGTGCGGCCCGCGGACGGCACCAAGCTCAAGGGTGTGGGCGTCGAGGCCGCGAGCTTCGGCGACGTGCTCGCCCTGACCCCCGGCGCGCTCGAGGTGACGTTCGCGGACCCCGTCGCGCGCACGTACCGCAAGCTCGTGGTGTCCGACGACGCGCGCACGCTGCTCGGCGGCGTGTTCGTCGGCGACATCGCGCTGTACTCGTCTCTGCGCCCGCTGCTGGGCCGCGCGCTCGGCGCCGACCCGTCCGCGTTCCTCGCACCCGAGGGCGGTGCGCCCGCGACGCTCGAGGTGCCCGACGACGTCGTGGTCTGCTCGTGCGCCAACGTCACCGCGGGCACGATCCGCGGCGCGGTCACCGAGCACGGCTGCCGCTCGGTCGGCGAGGTCAAGACGTGCACGCGCGCCGGCACGGTCTGCGGCTCGTGCGTGCCGATGGTGACGACGATCGTCAACCGCTCGCTCGAGCAGGCGGGCGTCGCGGTGTCGAACGCGATGTGCGAGCACTTCGCGATGCCGCGCGCCGAGCTGTTCGCGCTGGTGCGCGCGGGCGCGGAGCGGACCTTCAGCGAGATCGTCGCGGCGCACGGCACGGGCCGCGGCTGCGCGATCTGCCGGCCCGTGGTCGCCTCGATCCTGTCCTCGCTCGGCGTGGGGCACGTGCTGCAGCCCGACCAGGCGGCGCTGCAGGACACCAACGACCACCTGCTCGCGAACCTCCAGAAGGACGGCACGTACTCCGTGGTGCCGCGCATGCCGGGCGGTGAGGTCACGCCCGACAAGCTGCTCGCGTTCGCGCAGGTCGCCGCGGACTTCGGGCTGTTCACGCGCGTCACCGGCGCGCAGCGGCTCGGCATGTTCGGCGCGCGCCAGGACCAGCTCCCGGAGATCTGGCGGCGGCTGGTGGAGGCGGGCTTCGAGTCCGGGCAGGCGTACGGCAAGTCGCTGCGAGCGGTCAAGACGTGCGTGGGCTCGACGTGGTGCCGGTTCGGCGTGCAGGACTCGTCGTCCATGGCCGTGCGGCTCGAGCTGCGCTACCGCGGGCTGCGCAGCCCGCACAAGTTCAAGGTCGGCGTCTCGGGCTGCGCGCGCGAGTGCGCCGAGGCGCGCGGCAAGGACGTGGGCGTCATCGCGACCGCGCAGGGCTGGAACGTGTACGTGGGCGGCAACGGCGGGTTCACGCCCCGGCACGCCGAGCTCCTCGCGGAGGACCTCGACGACGACACGCTCGTGCGCGTGATCGACCGGTTCCTCGCCCTGTACATCCGCTCCGCCGACCGCCTCCAGCGCACCGCGCCGTGGGTCGCGGCGTACCCGGGCGGCATGGCGGCGCTGCGCGCCGTCGTCGTCGAGGACCGCGACGGCGTCGCGGCCGAGCTCGAGGCCGAGATCGAGCGGCACGTCGCCGGGTACGTCGACGAGTGGCGCGCGACCCTCGACGACCCCGCGAAGGTCGCGCAGTTCACGCCCTACCTCAACGCGCCCGAGCGCACGGACCCCGACCTCGCGTACGTCCCGCGCCGCGGGCAGCGGGTGCCGCTGCCGCTCGAGGTCGTGGCCGCGCCGCCGGAGGGCCGGGCGACGACCGCCGTGGCCGAGCGGGTGTGCACGCTCGACGCCCTCACGCCGGAGCGGGGCGCAGGCGTGCTCCTGGGCGGGTCGGTGCCCGTCGCGGTGTTCCGTCTGGCCGACGACCGCGTGCTCGCGGTGCAGCAGCGTGACCCGTTCAGCGGCGCGAACGTCCTGTCCCGCGGCATCGTCGGGGACCGCGGCGGGCGGCCCACGCTCACCTCGCCCATGCACAAGCAGGTGTGGGACCTCGAGACCGGGCAGTGCCTGGACCCGGTCGGCAAGGACCCGCGGGACCTGCGGGTCTACCGCGTGACCGTCGACGGGGGCGACGTGCTGCTCGGCTCGTGACGCGGGTCGGGGTGCCTCGTCGGGCCGGTCAGCGCGCGATGCGCCAGACCAGCTCGCGCCCGAACGGCTCGGCGAACCCCAGGTGCTCGTACATCGCGCGTCCGTCGGGTGTCGCGGACAGCCCGACCCGCGTCACCTCGGTCTCGTCGTGGAACCACCGCATGAGCGTCATGACGCACGCGCGTGCGTAGCCGCGGCGCCGGTGCGCGGGCTCGGTCGACACGTTGAACACGTGCCCGCGCCGGCCCGACGGGTTCCACGGCTCGGGCGCGTGGTCCTGGAAGTCACCGACGGCGCACGCGACCGGTCCGCTGGTCCCGTCGGCCGCCTCCCCGTCGACGACGAACGCCACGACGGTCCCCGCCGCGAGGCGCTGCGCGAACCACCGCGTGCACGCGTCCTGCCACGCCGTCTCGTCGGAGCCCGGCACGTCCATCGCGGCGAGCATGACGCGGCGCAGCCGCGTGAGGGCGGCGGCGTCCCGCGGGTCCGCGCGGCGCACCGCCACGCGCGTGAGCACGCGCTCGTCGGACGCGGGGCGCGCCTCGCGGCGGTCACCGCCCGCGGCCTGCGGCAGCACGGCCGCGGGAGCCGTGCGGAACCGGGTCGCCACCTCGTCCGCCAGCGCCGCGTCGAGGCGGTCGCGCATCGACGCCGACAGCGGCGGCAGCGCGTCGAGCGCGAACCACGCGGCCTCGAGGTTCTCGCCGTCGGCCGGGTGCGGCTCGCCGCCCGTCCACTCCAGCAGGAACACGAGGTCGAGGTACTGCGCCTGGTCGCCGTTCGCGTACGTCATGGGCGCGATGACCTCGACCAGCGCGAGGCGCACCGCGCGCGCGTGCACCGCGGCCTCCTCGAGCACCTCGCGCGCCGCCGCGACCGCGGGCTCCTCACCCGGGTCGACGATGCCCGTCACGGGAGTCCACGCGCCGTTGTCGGCGCGGCGCACCAGCAGCACCTCGCGGGACGACGAGCCCGGCACGTCGCGCACGACGACCGCGGTGACGCCCGTGAGCCACAGCGGGTCGGTGCCGATCTTCTCCCGCAGCGCGAGGATGAACTCGGGCGTCGCCACTCAGGCGCCTGCGTGCGTGCCGTCGACCGCGAACGGCTCGATCGCCGCGACCTCGTCGTCGGTCAGGGGCGGGGCCGCGAGCGCCGCGACGTCGTCCTCGAGCTGCGCGACCGACGACGCCCCGACGAGCGCCGAGGTGACGCGGTCGTCCCGCAGGACCCAGGACAGCGCGAGCTGCGCGAGCGACTGCCCGCGGCCCTCGGCGATCGCGGCGAGCGCGCGGGCCCGCTCGAGGTAGGTCGGCGAGATCGCGTCCGCCGTCAGGAAGTGGCCGACGGACGCGCGCGAGCCGGCGGGCACCGACCCGGACAGGTAGCGCCCGGTGAGCAGGCCCTGCTGCAGCGGCGAGAACACGATCATGCCGACGCCCAGGTCCCCGACCGCGTCGAGCAGCGTCTCGCTCTGGCCGTCCGCGACCTGCTCGACGTGCCGGTTGAACATCGAGTAGCTCGGCTGGTGGATGAGCAGCGGCGTGCCGAGGTCCGCGAGGATCCGGGCGGCCTCGCGCGTCGCCGACGGCGTGTAGTTGGAGATCCCGGCGTACAGCGCGCGCCCCGACGTGACCGCGGTGTGCAGCGCGCCCATCGTCTCCTCGAGCGGCGTGTGCGGGTCCATGCGGTGCGAGTAGAAGATGTCGACGTAGTCCAGACCCATCCGGACGAGGGACTGGTCGAGCGACGCGAGCAGGTACTTGCGCGACCCGCCGTCGCCGTACGGGCCGGGCCACATGTCGTAGCCCGCCTTGGTCGAGACGACGAGCTCGTCGCGGTACGGCCGCAGGTCGGTCGCGAGCACCCGGCCGACGTTCTCCTCGGCGGAGCCGTACGGCGGGCCGTAGTTGTTCGCGAGGTCGAGGTGCGTGATCCCCAGGTCGAACGCGCGTCGCAGCACGGCGCGCTGCGTCTCGAACGGCGTGCCGTGCCCGAAGTTGTGCCACAGCCCGAGCGAGAGCGCGGGCAGCTGCAGCCCGGAGCGCCCGACGCGTCGGTACGTCATCGTGTCGTAGCGCGTCTCGTCGGCACGGTAGGCGGGCTCGGTGGCCATGCGGGCGGTTCCTCTCGTCGGACGGTGCGTCTGCACGCTATCCGACGACGCGCGTGGCCCCGGCCGTCACGTCCGGGGCGGCGTGGACTCGCGCAGGACGACCTCGGTCGCGACCTCGACGACGCGCGGCGCGCCGGCCACGGCCGCGTCCGGTCCCGCCTCGAGCACCAGCCGCACGGCCGCCGCACCGACCTCCTCGAGCGGGATGCGCACCGTCGTCAGGCCGGGGACCACGTCCCGCAGCGTGGTGATGTCACCGAACCCGGCGAGCGCGAGGTCGTCGGGCACGACGAGGCCCGCGGCGCGGCACGCCGCGAGCGCCCCGAGGGCCATGACGTCGGTCACGGCGAAGACGAGCTGCGGGCGCGCGCCGGACGCGAGCAGGCGTGCCATGGCCTCCGCGCCGCCCGCGTGGTCCGGCCCACCGGTGAGCACACGCTCGGCGGGCACCCGGGCGCCGAGCGCCTCGAGCTCGGCGCAGAACGCCTCACGCCGCTCGCGCCCGGTCAGGTGCTCCGCGGGGCCGCCCAGCACCGCGACGTCCCGGTAGCCGCGCTCGACCACGGCCCGGGCGAGCGCCCGGGCGCCGTCCGCGTCGGCGACGCGCACCGTGTGGGTGCCGGGCACGGGCTGCCCGACGACCGCGGCGGCACCGCCCGAGGCGACGTACTCGTCGAGCGCGGCGCGCAGCGCGCTCGTGCTCGCCTCGTCGTCGTACCGCCACCCGGCGATGACGATCGCGCGCGCCCGCTGGCGCCGCAGCAGCCCGACGAGCTCGACCTCGCGCAGCGGGTCCTGCTCGGTGCTCGCGAGGATCACCTGGAGCCCCGCCCGTCCGGCGGCGTGCGCGACGCCGCGCGCGATCGTCGAGAAGTACGGGTCGGCGATGTCGTGCACGACGAGCCCGACCGACGTGGTGCGGCCGCGCGCCATGGCCTGCGCGTTCGCGTCCGGCGAGTAGCGCAGACGCTCGGCGGCGGCCAGGACGCGCGTGCGCAGCTCGGGCCCGACGGTGCGCGTGGGGCTGCCGTTGATCGCGCGGGAGGCGGTCGCGAGCGAGACGCCTGCCTCACGGGCGACGTCGCTCAGCGTCACGGGTCCGGCCATGCGGACGAGAGTAGGGGACGGGCCTCGCGGCGCGGCAGGCGGTAGGCGGTTTCCTCCGGGAGGGCGCCGTGATGGAATCGGGCGCGACACGGCTCGGGCACGCGAGTGCCCCGCCTGGACCCGCACCCCCGCGAGAGGCCACCCACGTGACCGACCGTCTGTCCCGCGCCACGCTCGCCGCGGCCCTCCCCCGGCCCGGTGTCAGCGGCCCGCCCCTGGTCCCGGCGCGGACCGGGATCGTCCACCTGGGTCTCGGTGCCTTCCACCGCGCGCACCAGGCGGTGCTCACCGAGGACGCCGCCGCCGCCACGGGTGACGACCGCTGGGGCGTCCTCGGGGTCACGCAGCGTTCCGCGCGCGTGGTGGACCAGGTGGCGCCGCAGGACGGGCTCTACGGCGTGCTGACGCTCGACCGCGGGCGTGAGGACCTGCGCGTCGTGGCCGCGTTGCGCGAGGCCGTGTTCCCGGGCCCGACGGGGCCCGGCACCGCGCACGTGCTCACCACGGTCGCGTCGCCGGACACCCACGTGGTGACGCTGACGGTCACCGAGAAGGGCTACCGGCTGGGCGCGGACGGGCGCGCGGACCTGTCCGACGAGGGTGTGCTCGCCGACCTCGCCGCGCTGCGGGACCGCGGCGACACCGCCGCCCGCTCGGCCACGGGACTGCTGGTGCGTGCGCTCGACCGCAGGCGCCGCGCGGACGCCGGGCCGCTCACGGTCGTGTGCTGCGACAACCTCACCGGGAACGGTCGCGTGCTGGCCGGCGTGGTCGAGGACCTGCTGGGCGCGGTCGGCGACGAGGACCTGCGCGCCTGGGTCGAGCGGTCCGTGCGCTTCCCGTCGACCATGGTCGACCGGATCGTCCCCGCCACGACCGCGGCGCACCGCGAGCGCGCACAGCGGCTGCTCGGGCTGACCGACGAGGCGCTCGTGGTCGGCGAGCCGTGGACGCAGTGGGTGCTCGAGGACGCGTTCGCCGGTCCGCGGCCCGCGTGGGAGGAGGCGGGTGCGACGCTCACCGCGGACGTCGAGCCGTACGAGCGCGCCAAGCTGCGGCTGCTCAACGCGACGCACTCGCTGCTCGCGTACGCGGGTGCGCTGCGCGGCCACGCGACGATCGCGCAGGCCGTCGAGGACGACGAGCTGCGCGCGTGGGCGCGCGCCTTCACCGACACCGACGTGCTGCCGACGCTCGACGCCCCGGACGGCGCGGACCTGGTCGCGTACCGGGACTCCCTGCTGGACCGGTTCGCGAACCCCGCGACCGGGCACACCACCATGCAGGTCGCCATGGACGGGTCGGTCAAGCTGCCGCAGCGCCTGCTGGGTACGGTGCGCGACCGCCTGGCGGCGGGCGCGGTGCCCGAGCACGCGGCGCTCGTCGTCGCCGCCTGGATGGCGTACGTGCGCGCCGCGACGTCCGGCACGCTCGTCGTCGCCGGGCAGCAGGTGCCGCTCGACGACCCGCTGGCCGCGACGCTCGCGGACGCGGCAGCGGGCCCTCGTGACGGGCTCGCGGACCGGTTGCTGCGCGTCGAGCCGGTGTTCGGCGCGGACCTCGCGGAGCACGTCGGGTTCCGCTCCGCGGTCGCCTCCGCGCTGCGGGCGTTCCCCGGTCACTGAGCCGCGAGCGCCCCCGCCGCTGCGTGCGCGGCCGGTCGCACCACGCCGAGCGCGGTCAGCAGCGCCTCGGCCGCGCCCGGTCCGGGACGGACGCCACGGTCCAGGCGCCCGTCGCGCAGCACCAGGACCCGGTCGGCCAGCGCCGACGCCTCGTCCACGTCGTGCGTCACCAGGACCGTCGCCACGGGCCGCTGCGCGCGCACCTCGCGCAGCAGCGCGTGCGCCTCGCGTCGGGTGAGCGCGTCGAGCGCCGCGAACGGCTCGTCGAGCAGCAGCAGGTCCGGGTCGCGCGCGAGCGCGCGGGCCAGCGCGACCCGCTGCGCCTGCCCCCCGCTCAGGGTGCCCGCACGCTGGTCGGCCCGGTCCGCGAGCCCGACGCGCGCCAACGCCGCCACGGCGCGCGGCCGGTCGGCGCGGCGCACCGGCTCGTCCGCGAGCAGGACCGTGCGCCACGTGCGCTCCCACGGCAGGAGACGCGGCTCCTGGAACACCACCGCCACGCGGTCCGGCCGCACCAGCTCGTCGGCGTGCGCGTCGCGGTCCAGGCCCGCGAGCGCGCGCAGCAGCGTCGTCTTGCCGCACCCGCTGCGCCCGACGACCGCGACGAGCTCGCCCGCCCCCACGTCGAGGTCCAGCCCGGTGAGCACGTGCCGGCCGTCGGCGTACGCGCGGCGCAGCCCGCGCACGCGCACCGTCACCCGCGCACGTCGTGCCACGCGCGCGACACGTCGACCGGCTCCGCGAGCAGGCCCTCCTCGACGTACAGGTCGGCCACGCGCGCGAGCTCGGCCGCGAACGCGTCGTCGGCGGGGACGAGGCGCGGCGTGCGCAGCGCGCTCAGCCCCTCGACCACCGCGTCCGACGCCCCCGCGGCGCGGTACGCGTCCGCGAGCGGCGTCGGGTCCACCGCGAGCGCGTCCGCCTCGTCCGCGAGCGCGTCGACGAGCGCCCGCACCGCCTGCGGGTGCGCGTCGACGAACGCGCGCCGCGCGACGTGCACGGTCGCGTTGTCGGAGCCCAGGTCACGCGCGAGGGCCACCGTGCGCGCGCCGTCGACCTGCGCCGAGACGAGGTACTGGTCCCACGTCGCCCACGCGTCCACCCGCCCCGCGGCGAACGCCGCCGCCGCGTCGGGCGGCGCCAGGTACACGGTCTCGACGTCCTGCGGACGCAGTCCCGCGCGGCGCAGCGCGAGGCGCAGCAGGTACTCGCCCGTGCCGCCCCGGTTGACGGCGACGGACCGGCCCGCGAGGTCGTCGAGGGTCTCGATGCCGCTCGCGCGCGTCGCGACGATCCCCTGGGTGTCGCCGTCGGTGCGCTCGACCGCGACGACGACGAGGTCCGGGTCGCCGGCCAGCGCCGCGACGACAGCCGTGGTCGAGCCGGACGTGACGTCGACCCGGCCGGCCGCCATCGCCTCGGCCGCAGGCGCGAACGCCGCGAACGGCTCGCTGACCTCGGCGTGCGCTCCGGCGCGGTCGAGCGCGCGGTGCAGCGTGCCGTCGCCGGCCGCGAGGGTCAGGAGGTTCTGCGTCGTGAGGACGCCGACGCGGACCGGTCGGTCGTGCGCGCTCGTCGGGGTGCTCGTCGGCGTGCCGTCCGCGGTCGCGGCGCACCCGGCGAGGGCGGCCGCGAGCAGCACGGCGACGAGGGGACGGTGACGGCTCATGGGTGCGGACCTCCGGGGGTGGTGGACGGGTGGCCGACGACGGGGACGGGGACGGCGGGGTCTGGGACGGAGAGAGCGGGTGGCGCGGGCCGCGCGGTCGGCCCGGCGGGGACCGGGACGAGCAGCGCACGCTCGAGCGCGCGCACGAGGGCGTCCGTGAGCAGACCGAGCGCGGCGTACACGAGCACGCACAGCAGGACGACGTCCGTGCGCGCGTACGTCCGCGCGTCGGTCAGCAACGCGCCCACGCCCGCGGACGCGTTGACGCTCTCCGCGACGACGAGCGCGACCCACGCCGTGCCGAGCGCGAGGCGCAGCCCGACCAGCACGGCGGGCAGGGCCGCGGGCAGCAGCACGCGCGTCGCGGTGCGACGTCGGCCCAGACCGTGGGCGGCCGCCAGCTCGCGCAGCCGGGGGTCGACGCCGCGCACGCCGCCGACGGTCGCCAGGTACGTCGGCACGAGCGCCGCGACCGCGACGAGCAGCAGCCTCGGCGGCTCGCCGAGCCCGACCCACACGACGAGCAGCGGGGTCACGGCCGTGAACGGGACCGCGCGGACCGCCTGCAGCGGCCGGTCGACCACGTCATGCGCCACTGCCGACAGCCCCGCGAGCACCCCGAGCAGCAGCCCCACCGCGACCCCCGCGCCCGCCCCGACCGCGACGCGCGTGCCGCTCACCGCGAGCGCGGCGGGCAGCGAGCCGTCGAGCGTGAGGTCCCGCGCTGCGCGCAGCACCGCGCCGGGGGCGGGCAGCACGTGCGGGTCCACCCGGCCGCTCGCGCACACCGCGGCCCACCCGGCGATCAGCGCGAGCGTGCTCAGCCAGGGGCGCACCGCGGCGGGCGGCGGCCTCACGGGAGCCGCACCGGCAGGCCGGGGGCACGCTCGTCGGGCTCACGCTCGTCGGGCGCACGCTCGTCGGGCACGACGCCGAGGCCGGCCAGGACCGTCCGTACGACGCGCTCGTCGGGCACGCCGGGCGTGCGCGGCCGCGGCTCGTCGACCGCGACCTCCTGCGCGACCACCGCGGGCCGGCCGGACAGCCGCAGCACCCGGTCGCCCAGCGTGACGGCCTCGCCCACGTCGTGCGTGACGAGCAGGCCCGTCCAGCGGTGCGCGCGCCAGGTCGCGGCGAGCCAGCGCTGCGCGTCGAGCCGGGTGAGCGCGTCGAGCGCGCCGAACGGCTCGTCGAGCAGCACGACGTCGCGGCCCTGGAGCACGGTGCGCGCGAGCGCGGCGCGCTGGCGCATGCCGCCGGACAGCTCGTCGGGCCGTGCGTCGGCGAACGCCTCGAGCCCGAACTCCGCGAGCACGTCACGTGCACGGGCGCGCGCCTCCCGCCGCCCGACGCGCTGGACGCGCAGGCCGAGCGCGACGCCGTCGAGCACGGTGTGCCACGCGAACAGCAGATCCTGCTGCGGCATGTACGCGGTGTGCGCGGGGGTGCCGGTGACGTCGCGCCCGGCGAGCAGCACGCGTCCGCGCGCGGGGCGCAGCAGCCCCGCGACGACCCCGAGCAGCGTGCTCTTGCCGCACCCGCTGGGCCCGACGACGCACACCAGCTCGCCGCGGCCGACACGCAGGTCCACACCGCCGAGCACCGGCAGCGGCCCGTGCGCGCCGCTGCGCATGACGTGCACGTCCCGCACCTCGAAGAAGTCACGCACGGGCCACCGCCCGGGGGTGCGCCCACGGCACGACGGCCCGTTCGAGCGCCCAGGTCAGGCCGTACAGCACCACGCTGACCAGCGCGCACAGCGCGACGGCCGCGAGCACCAGGTCGGTCCGGAACGCCGCGCGCTGCATGTTCATGTACGTCCCCAGGCCGCGCACCGCGCCCACGTACTCGGCGAAGACGGCCCCGACGACGGCGTACGTCACCGCGATGCGCAGCGCCGTGAAGAACCGCGGCAGCGCGCCGGGCAGCCGCACCCAGCGCAGCTGCTGCCAGCGCGAGGCACCCATACTCGTCAGCAGCGCGGTCGCGCCCGGACCCGCCGCACGCAGCCCCTCGACGAGCCCGACGACGAGCGGGAAGAACGTCACGAGCGTCACGACGAGCACCTTGGGGAGCAGCCCGAACCCGAACCACAGCACGACGAGGGGCGCGAGCGCCACGACGGGGATCGTCTGCGAGGCGACGAGCACCGGCACGACCCCGCGTCCGAGGCCCGGGACCAGGTCGACCAGCAGCGCGAGCGCCCACGCGACCACGACCGAGACCGCGAAGCCCGCGGCGGTCACGCCGAGCGTCGCGGCGGTGTGCTCCGCGAGCACGTCGCGCTGCGCCCACGCCTGCTCGACCACGCGGGAGGGGGTCGGCAGGAGGCGCGGGTTGGCGACCGTGAGCGCCGCGAGGTGCCACCCCGCCCCGAGCACGACGAGCACCACGGTCACGGGTAGCGCGCGTTCGGCGGCGCGGCGCGTCACGGGGACCCCAGCAGGCTGGTCGTGAACGTCGTCGACCAGTCCGGACGCTGCGCGAGGGGCTCGCCATCCGGCCCCGCGAGGATCCCCGCGTCGAACAGGAAGTCCCCGTACCCCGCGACCTGCTCGAGCGTCATGGTGCCGACCGAGCCGTCCGCGGCGCGCAACCAGTCGGCGGACAGCATGCGCTGGCTGCGCGTCACGAGCTCGGGGTCGCCGAACGCGTCGGGGTTCTGCTCCACGAGCAGCGCGGCGGCCTCGTCGGGATGCTCCGCGGCCCACGCGTACCCGCGGCGCAGCGCCCCGACGAACGCGCGCGCCGCCTCAGGCTCGTCGGCGACCCACCGCCGCGAGGCGTCGACCACGACCGCGTAGGCGTCCGGGAACCCGAAGTCGGTGTACTCGAGGTAGCGCATCGGTGTCCCAGCGCGCTCGGCCTCGACGCCCTCCCACGCGACGTACGGGATGGTGAAGTCCGCCTTCCCGGCGTACAGCGCCTCGTACGCCGACGAGCCGAGCACCACCGTCGTGAAGTCGCCCGTGCCGCCGTCGGCGCGGATCACCTCCTGCAGCAGCGGGACCTCGCCGGGCGAGCCGAAGCCCGCGTACACGCGGCCGTCCAGGTCCCGCGGGCGGGTGATGCGCGCGTCGTCGGCGCGCACCCCGATCGCGGTCGCCCAGTGCTGGAGCACGGCCATCACCGCGACCACGTCGGCGCCCCCGGCCTGCGCGATCAGCGACGAGTCGTGCGTGCTGATCCCGGCCTCCGCCGCGCCCGCGTCGACGAGCTGGTCGGGTGCGGTGTCGCTGTACGGCAGCACCTGCACGTCGAGCCCGGCGTCCGCGAACCAGCCCCGCGCGAGCGCCACGTACAACCCGGTGTGGTTGGTGTTGGGCGTCCAGTCGAGCGCGAACCGTACCCGCGTGCGCCCGTCGTCGGCCGACGAGCCGCCGGCGCACCCCCCGACGGCGAGCGCCACCCCGACGACGACCCCGACCCCCCACGCACGTCCCCGCAACCGCACCATCGACACCTCCAAATACGACCGACCGAACGCGTGCGACGACCGCCGCACGCACGACGACGCGCCCCCGGACGACGGACGCGCGCAGGACCCACCCCTCGGTGCCGACGTGGCGGCAGGCCCGCCGCTCGCGGGCGGCGCGGGCTGCAGCGGTCGCTGCACCGACGGGCGGTGATGGGATGCCCCGCACGGACGCGAGAGCGTCGTCGGGGCGCGGGGCTACGTGCGCAGCGGCGTGCGCTCGCCGGGTGGGCTCGCGGGCGGGGGCGTGCGGTGCGGACGCATGCGGGTCATGCGCGACATCCCTTCGCTAGTGCTACCTAGATCAGGTTCGACGGGTGTGATCTCAGCCGCGCAGTGCGGCACCCCGTGTCACGGAACGACGCTACCGTAGTCCCGCAGGCCCCCGCCACCGGCAGCCGTGTCCACCCTTCGGATGCCCCGTGCGCCGGGCCGGGCACCGCCGAGGCAGCGGCGTCAGCGGTCGACGCGCGCCGAGCCCCCGCCCGCGAGCCTGAGGACCTCGGCCTCGGTGACCATCGACGTGTCGCCGGGGGTCGTCATCGCGAGCGCGCCGTGCGCGGCGCCGTACTCCACCGCCGTCGCCAGCGGCAGACCCTCCAGCAGCCCGTGGACCAGGCCGGACGCGAACGAGTCGCCACCGCCCACGCGGTCGAGGATCTCGAGGCGCTCGCGGTACGTGGCCTGCACGAGCCCCTCGGCGCGCGACCACGCGATCGCGCCCCAGTCGTTCACGGTCGCGGAGCGGACCGTGCGCAGCGTCGTCGCGATCACCGCCAGGCCCGGGTAGGCCGCGGCGACCCGCTCGATCATGGCGGCGAACGCGTCGACCTCGAGGTGCGCGAGCGACGCGTCGACGCCCTCGACCTCGAACCCGAGCGCCGCGGTGAAGTCCTCCTCGTTGCCGAGCATGACGTCGACGAACGGCGCGACCGCCCGGTTGACCTCCTGCGCGCGGGCCTGCCCCCCGATCGACCGCCACAGCGACGGCCGGTAGTTGAGGTCGTACGAGACGACCGTGCCGTGGCGCCGGGCCGCCTGCACGGCGGCGAGCACGGTCTCGGCCGAGGTCGGCGAGAGCGCGGCGTAGATCCCGCCGGTGTGCAGCCAGCGCACGCCGAGCTCGCCGAACAGGTGGTCCCAGTCCACGTCGTCGGCCCGCAGCTGCGACGCCGCGGTGTGGCCGCGGTCGCTCACGCCGACCGCGCCGCGCACGCCGAACCCGCGCTCGGTGAAGTTGAGACCGTTGCGCACGTCGCGCCCCACGCCGTCGTACGGGACCCACCGCACGAGGCTCGTGTCGACCCCGCCGGTCAGCATGAGGTCCTCGACCAGCCGCCCGACCTCGTTGTCGGCGAGCGCCGTGACGACCGCGGCACGGTGGTCGAACGCCCGGCGCAGGCCGCGCGCGACGTTGTACTCCCCGCCGCCCTCCCACACGCGCAGCTGCCGGGCGGTACGGATGCGCCCCTCGCCGGGGTCGAGGCGCAGCATGACCTCGCCGAGCGCGACGACGTCGTAGCGCGTCGCGGTGGCGGGGCGCAGCGCGAGCCGGGTGTGCGGCACGGGGTCCTCCTGGGGCGGTCGGTCAGCGGGTCGCGCGCGGTCGTCGGGAGTCGGCGAGCGCGACGGCGTCGGCGACGAGCGTGCGCAGCGCGTGGTGGGCGCGTGCGGCGACGAGGTCACGCGGCACCATCCAGGAGCCGCCGACCGCGGTGACGCACGGCAGGGCGAGGTACTCGTGCAGGTTCCCGGGTCCGACGCCGCCCGTGGGCACGAAGCGCACGTCGCGGAACGGGGCCGCGAGCGCGGCGATGGCGGCCGCGCCGCCGCTGGTCCCCGCGGGGAAGAACTTCACGGTCGTGACGCCGAGCTCGAGCGCCGCCTGCACCTCGGTGGCCGTCACGGCCCCGGGCAGCACCGCGACGCCGTGCTCGGCGCAGCGCTCGACGACCGCGCGGCTCGTGCCCGGCGCGACGACGTACCGCGCGCCGGCCGCGACGGCCGTGTCGACCTGGCGGGGCGTCAGGACCGTCCCCGCGCCGACGAGCACGTCGCCGCGCGCGGCGAGCGCGCGGATGGCGTCCGGTGCGGCTGCGGTGCGGAAGGTGACCTCGGCGACGGGCAGCCCGCCCGCGACGAGCGCGTCGCCGAGCGCGGGCGCGTCGGCGGCGTCGTCGACCACGACCACGGGGACCAGGACGTGCCGGGCGAGGTCGACGAGGACGTCCACGGATGCTCCGTTGCGGTAGGCGAAACGACGGTGTCGCTACGCGCAACATCCTGCCACGAGAGCGGCGAGCCCGGCGAGGCCGCCCGCTCAGGCGGGCAGGTGCAGCCCGGCGGGCAGCAGCGGCGGCAGCACGGCGCGCATCCGGGCGTGCACCTCGACCACCCGCTCCTCGCCGAGCCGCTCGACCGGCGCGGTCACGCTCACCGCGGCGACCGGCGCACCGCCGCGCAGCACCGGCACCGCCACGCACCCGATCCCCGGCTCGTTCTCCTGGTCCTCGACCGCCCGACCCGTCGCCCGTGCGCCCTCGAGCGCGGCCCACACGCGCTCCGCGTCGCCCGGCGCGACGTACCCCGCGAGCGCGGCGCGGTCCGTCCCGCGGAACGCCAGCAGCGCGCGCCCGAGCGCCGTGCGCGCCGCGGGGACCGTGCGCCCCACCTGCGACCACACGCGCACCGGACGGTCCGGCTCCACCTTGTCGAGGTACACGACCTCGGTGCCGACCAGCACCCCCAGGTGGACGAGCTCCGCGACGTCCCGCGACAGCGCGACGAGCGCGGGGTGCAGCAGCACCGCGAGGTTGTCACCCGCCAGGTACGTCTCCCCCAGCGCGACCGCCGCGCCGCCCAGCGCGTACGCCCCACCCGGCTCCTGCGTCACGAAGTCGCGCAGCCGCAGCGCCGCGAGCGTGCGGTGCACGGTCGTCTTGTGCACGCCGAGCCGCGCGGCGAGGTCCGCGAGGACCAGACCGCGAGGCCCTGCCTCCGCGAGCGTCGTGAGCACCTGCAGCGCACGGTCCACGCTCTCGATCGGCGACGCCCCGGCCATCACGCGCCGCCCGGGAAGCCGAGCTGACGCCACGCCTCGTAGGCCGCGACCGCCGCCGCGTTCGTCAGGTTCATCGAGCGGCGGCCCGCGAGCATCGGGATGCGCACCTGCTCGGTGATCCTCGGGTGCGCGAGCACGTCGTCGGGCAGGCCCGTCGGCTCCGGGCCGAACAGCAGCACGTCGTCGTCGCGGTAGGCGACGTCCGTGTACCAGCGCGTGGCGTGCGTCGTGAACGCGAGCACCCGCCCCGGCAGCGCGTCCAGCATCGCCTCCAGGTCCGGGTGCACGACGACGTGCGCGAGGTCGTGGTAGTCCAGACCGGCCCGCTTGAGCTTGGCCTCGCTGAGGTCGAAGCCCAGCGGCTCGACCAGGTGCAGCGTGGCGCCCGTGCCCGCGGCCAGGCGGATGGCGCTGCCGGTGTTGCCCGGGATGCGCGGCTCGAAGTAGACCAGGTGGAGCACCCGCCCATCCTCGCAGGCCGGCACGCGCGCGCCGACGCGCCCGAGTCCTCCCGCGAGCCCGCACCGGCGCCGACGCGCACGGTGCTACCGTCGCGTTCGAAAGTGTCGGCCCAGCAGAAGGGCGTCCCGGAGATGACCACGATCGAGCCGGACGAGGTGACCACCACGTCCGCGCCGGGCACCGCTGTCGGCGACGGCGCCGAGAGCGGACGCGGCCAGACGACGATCGCGGCGATCGCCGCCGAGGCCGGCGTCTCCGTGCCCACCGTGTCGAAGGTGCTCAACGGGCGGGCCGACGTGGCCGCGGCGACGCGCGCACGCGTCGAGGAGGTCATCGAGCGCCACGGCTACCGGCGCCGGCGTTCCTCGTCGGGCACCGGCTCGGGCCTCATCGAGCTCGTCTTCCACGAGCTCGACTCGCCGTGGGCGCTGCAGATCATCAAGGGAGTCGAGACCGTCGCCGGGCCCGCGCGCATCGGCGTCGTGCTGTCCGAGCTCGGCGGCGAGCACCGTCCGCCGCAGGAGTGGCTCGACGACGTGCTCGCGCGCCGGCCGCGGGGCGTCATCTTCGTGCAGTCGGAGCTCGACCCCGCGCAGCACGCGCAGCTCAAGTCGCGCTCGATCCCGTTCGTCGTCGTCGACACCGCGGGCGAGCAGCCCCCGGGCGTGCCCGTCGTCGGCTCCGCCAACTGGGCGGGCGGCCTCGCCGCGACGCGCCACCTGCTCGGCCTGGGCCACCGCCGCATCGCCGTGATCTCCGGCCCGCGCGACGTCCTGTGCTCGCGCGCGCGCATCGACGGCTACCGCTCCGCGCTCGACGAGGCCGGTCTGCCGTTCGACCCGGACCTGGTCCGCTACGGCAACTTCTTCGTCGACGGCGGTTACAAGCACGGCCGCGAGCTGCTCAGCCGCGAGGACCGGCCGACCGCCATCTTCGCGGGCGCCGACTTCCAGGCGCTCGGCGTCGTGCGCGCCGCGCGCGAGCTCGGGCTGTCCGTGCCGCGCGACCTGTCGGTCGTCGGGTACGACGACCTGCCCGTGACCGAGTGGGTCCAGCCCGGGCTGACCACCGTGTGCCAGCCGCTGCAGGAGATGGCGGCGACCGCCGCACGGATGCTCCTGCAGATCGCGGGCGGGTCCACGCCGGCGAACCTGCGGATCGACCTCGCGACCGAGCTGGTCGTGCGCGAGAGCACGGCACCGCCCGCACACTGACGGCCGGCGCGGGCGCCTCGCCCGCCTCGCCTCGCCTCGTTCGGGCGGGGCGGCGTCAGTGCGCCGCGGCGAGCCCCAGCGCGCGCAACGCCTCGTCCACGACCTGCTCGGGCGGCGTGCCGATCGGCACGACCACGCCGTCCTCGTCGTCCTCCAGCGGCTCGAGCGTCGCGAGCTGCGACGGCAGGAGCGACGGCGGCATGAAGTGGTCGGTGCGCGCCGCCATGCGCACCGCGATGACCTGCGGGTCCCCCGCGAGGTGCACGAACCGCACGCGACCACCCCCGGTACGCAGCACGTCGCGGTACGCACGCCGCAGCGCCGAGCACGTGATCACCGTGCTCACGCCCTCGGCGTCCCGCTGCGCGAGCCAGTCCGCGATCGACGTGAGCCACGGCGCGCGGTCCTCGTCGGTCAGCGGAGTGCCCGCCGCCATGAGCGCGACGTTCGCCTCGGGGTGGAAGTCGTCAGCCTCCGCGAACGTCCAGCCGAGCCGCTCGGCGAGCAGGACGGCGACCGTCGTCTTTCCGGAACCGGCGACTCCCATCACGACCAGGTGCTGCATGGCCGCCATCCTGTCAGGCGCGTTCGGCCAGCACACCACGCAGGGTCGCCAGCTCGGTCGGGCCGAACGACACGTTGAGCGTCGGCGTCGCCTCGACCACGTCGCCCGTGACCCGCACGGTCACCGTGAGCACCGGGGTGTCCTCGAGCGCGCGCACGGTGACGACGTACTCGTCGCGCGCGGTCCACACCGCGTGCGCCGCGACCGGCTCCGGTCCGGGCATGCCGGGGTACCGCGGCGGCAGCTCGCCGACGACCGGCTCGCCGTGCCCGACGCTCAGCGCGACCGGCTCGGACTCGAGGCGTACGTCGATCCGGTCGCTCTCGTCGCCGACCGTGACGCTCGCGTGCGTGACGCCGAGCGGGTTCGGGTCGAACAGCACGCGGCGGCCGTCCAGACGTGCCGCGAGGGGTGACGTCGGCTCACCCTGCGGCCACGTGACCCGCAGTCCCGCGAACGCGTCGGCCAGCGCGGCCCGGCCGTCGTCGTCCGGCGCGAGGGGAGCGTCGCCGCACGCGGGAAGCAGGTGCTCCCACACCGCATCGAGCGGCACCTGCAGGTCGCGCACCGCCGACGACATCGCCACGACCACGTCGTGCTCGGGCAGCACCAGGCAGTACTGGCCGAACGCGCCGTCCCCGCGGTACCCGTGGCGCGAGCGCCACATCTGGAAGCCGTACCCCTGCGCCCAGTCGCTGCGCTCGTCGCCCGGCGCCGTCCCCGGCGGGACGTGGGCCTGCGACGCGAGCGCGACCCACCCCTCGGGCAGCAGACGCTGACCGCGGTGCACGCCGTCCCGCAGCAGCAGCTCGCCGAAGCTCGCGACGTCCCGCATCCCCGCCGACAGCCCGAAGCCTCCCGTCGCGTGCCCCTCCGGCGACAGCTCCCACGTCGCCGGCCCGAAGCCCAGCGGGTCCAGGAGCCGGGGCCGCAGGTACTCCAGCAGCCCCACACCCGCCGCCCGCTCGACCAGGGCCGCGAGCACCGCCGTGGCGGCCGTGTTGTAGACGAAGTGCGTCCCGGGCTCGTGCGCCAGCGGCAGCTCGAGGAACCGGGCGACCCACCGGTGCGCCGGGAACACCGCCTCCGAGGGGTCCGTGTCGTGACCCGAGCGCATCGTCAGCAGGTCACGCACCGTGAGCCGGCCGAGCCGCGCGCGCTCCTCGTCGGACAGCCCGCTCGTCGGGGCGTCCTGCGGTGCGAGGTCGACGACGAGGTCGTCCAGCCCGAACAGCCCCTCGTCGACCGCCAGGCCCACCGCGGTCGCCGTGAACGTCTTGCTCAGCGAGTACAGCGCGTGCGGGCGGTCCGTGGCGTACGGCGCGCGGCCACCCTCCGCGACCACGTGACCGTGCCGGACGACGACGAGCGAGCGCAGTTCCTGCTCGGGCGGACCGCCCGCGAGCGTCGCGACCAGCGCGGCCAACGCCCGCGGGTCCACGCCCTGCTCCTCCGGGGTGCTGCGCGGCAGCGCACCGCCGGCGGCGGTGCCGGCCTGCTTCCCGTCCTGCGTCCCGTCCTGCGCGAGGTGTCGACCGGCGTCATCGGCGTGCGTCATGCCGCGATGGTGCCACCCGGCGCCGACGACGAGCCGGACCAGGGTCCCGCCGGGGTGTCACGGCGCGCGCCCACCCGCACGCCGCGCCGACGTCCGCGCGCGGCGCAGCCCTCCCGGTGGATGCGCGCCGGCACGCCGTTCGGGTCGGTCGGGGTGCCCCGCCGCGCGCGCGGTCGAGAGGCCCGATCGCGGCGAGGGCCGGGACCTGGTGCGGTCCCGGCCCTCGCCGGTGTCGTGCTGAGGTGTGCGTCAGGCAGGCGCCAGGCCCGACCCGCCGTCACCCGACGCCACGATCGGCGGCGCGGCGGGCAGGTCACGGCCCGACCCCGGCGTCCCCGTCGAGGCGCCGACGGGCACCGGCTCCGCGTCGACCGTGCCCCGGTCGACCCCACGGAACGAGAACTCCCCGAGGAGCCCCTCGCCCTCGGCGTCGACGATCACGGTCTGACCCGAGTGGAGCTCGCCGAACAGGATCTTCTCCGACAGCGCGTCCTCGATGTCGCGCTGGATCGCGCGACGCAGCGGGCGGGCACCCAGGACCGGGTCGTAGCCCTTCTCGGACAGCAGCTTCTTGGCCGCGGGCGTGATCTCGATGCCCATGTCCTTGTCCTTGAGGCGCTTGTCGAGCTTGGCGATCATCAGGTCCACGATCGCGAAGATCTCCGGCTGCGAGAGCTGCGGGAAGACCACCACGTCGTCGACGCGGTTGAGGAACTCCGGACGGAAGTGCGTCTTGAGCTCGTCGTTGACCTTCGCCTTCATGCGCTCGTAGTCCGTCGCGAGCTCGCCGCCGGCCTGGAAGCCGGTCATGACGCCCTTCGCGATGTCCCGCGTGCCGAGGTTCGTCGTCATGATGATGACGGTGTTCTTGAAGTCGACCACGCGGCCCTGCGAGTCGGTCAGGCGACCGTCCTCGAGGATCTGCAGCAGCGAGTTGAAGATGTCCGCGTGCGCCTTCTCGACCTCGTCGAACAGCACGACGGAGAACGGCCGGCGGCGCACCTTCTCGGTGAGCTGACCACCCTCGTCGTACCCGACGTACCCGGGGGGCGAGCCGAACAGTCGCGAGACCGTGTGCTTCTCCGAGAACTCGGACATGTCGAGCTGGATCAGCGCGTCCTCGTCACCGAACAGGAACTCCGCGAGCGCCTTGGCGAGCTCGGTCTTCCCGACGCCCGTGGGTCCGGCGAAGATGAACGACCCACCGGGACGCTTCGGGTCCTTGAGGCCCGCACGCGTGCGGCGGATGGCCTGCGAGAGCGCCTTGATGGCGGCGTCCTGGCCGACGACCCGCTTGTGCAGGTTCTCCTCCATGTGGAGCAGCCGGCTGGACTCCTCCTCGGTGAGCTTGAACACCGGGATGCCCGTGGCGTTCGCCAGCACCTCGGCGATCAGCTCCTCGTCGACCTCCGCGACAGCGTCCAGGTCGCCCGACTTCCAGGCCTTCTCCTTCTCCTGGCGCTTGAGGCCGAGCTGCTTCTCCTGGTCGCGCAGGCGCGCGGCCTTCTCGAAGTCCTGCTCGTCGATCGCCGACTCCTTGTCGCGACGCGTCGCGGCGATCTCCTCGTCCAGCTCGCGCAGCTCCGGCGGAGCCGTCATGCGGCGGATGCGCAGGCGCGCGCCCGCCTCGTCGACCAGGTCGATCGCCTTGTCCGGCAGGTAGCGGTCGTTGACGTAGCGGTCCGCGAGCGTCGCGGCCGCGACCAGCGCGCCGTCGGTGATCGAGACGCGGTGGTGCGCCTCGTACCGGTCACGCAGACCCTTGAGGATCTCGATCGCGTGCTGCAGGTTCGGCTCGCTGACCTGGATCGGCTGGAAGCGACGCTCCAGGGCCGGGTCCTTCTCGACGTACTTGCGGTACTCGTCGAGCGTCGTGGCGCCGATCGTCTGCAGCTCACCGCGCGCGAGCATCGGCTTGAGGATCGACGCGGCGTCGATCGCACCCTCGGCGGCGCCCGCGCCGACGAGCGTGTGGATCTCGTCGATGAACAGGATGATGTCGCCGCGCGTGCGGATCTCCTTGAGCACCTTCTTCAGGCGCTCCTCGAAGTCACCGCGGTAGCGCGAGCCAGCCACCAGCGCGCCCAGGTCCAGCGTGTACAGCTGCTTGTCCTTGAGCGTCTCGGGCACGTCACCGCGCACGATGTCCTGCGCGAGCCCCTCGACGACCGCCGTCTTGCCGACGCCCGGCTCGCCGATCAGGACCGGGTTGTTCTTGGTGCGGCGGGACAGCACCTGCATGACCCGCTCGATCTCCTTCTCGCGCCCGATCACCGGGTCGAGCTTGGTGTCGCGCGCGGCCTGCGTCAGGTTGCGCCCGAACTGGTCGAGCACCGCCGAGCCCGAGGGCTGGCCCTCCTGCGGCCCGCCCGCGGCCACGGGCTCCTTGCCCTGGTAGCCGGAGACGAGCTGGATCACCTGCTGGCGCACGCGGTTGAGGTCCGCGCCCAGCTTGTTGAGCACCTGGGCGGCGACTCCCTCACCCTCGCGGATGAGCCCGAGCAGGATGTGCTCGGTGCCGATGTAGTTGTGGCCGAGCTGCAGCGCCTCGCGCAGCGACAGCTCCAGCACCTTCTTGGCGCGCGGCGTGAAGGGGATGTGGCCCGAGGGCGCCTGCTGGCCCTCGCCGATGATCTCCTGCACCTGCGCGCGCACGGCCTCCAGCGAGATCCCGAGCGACTCGAGCGCCTTGGCCGCGACACCCTCACCCTCGTGGATCAGGCCCAGGAGGATGTGCTCGGTGCCGATGTAGTTGTGGTTGAGCATCCGCGCCTCTTCCTGGGCGAGGACGACCACGCGACGGGCTCGGTCCGTGAATCTCTCGAACATGTGCACTCCTCACGAGCGGCGTGCTCGTCGCCCTGACCCGGCTTCGGTGGGGAGCGCCAGGGGCCGACGACGATGCGGCGTTGTTCGATGCTAACGGCGGCACCCTGGCCGATAGGCCCGTGTTCGCCGCAGGCGTGAAAGCCCACGCCCCGACCACCTGCTCACGCGACCCGGCCCGGTCGGTTGTCCACATCCCGACGGACCACCCCACCCGCCAGATGTCCGAGTTGGGTACTTTTCCCGCATGTCCCGCCTGCCCGCCGCGCTGATGCTTGCCCTGGCGACCCTCACCCTCGCCGCCTGCACCGACGGCGGGCCCGAACCCGAGAGAGCTGTCACCGTGGCCGCAACCGCCGCGACGACCCCACCGTCGACAGCGTCGGCCTCGACGACGACCGCGCCGTCCCCGTCGGCCGCGCCGACGAGCAGCGCAGGGCCGGACCAGGACATGACGACACCGCCTCAGCCACCTGCCGCCCTTGTCGGCGCTGCCACCGAGGACAACGCGAAGGCCGTCGCGCGGTACTTCCTGTCACTGGTGCCGTACGTCTTCGCCACGGGCGACCTGTCGACGTGGGACCAGCTCAGTGGCCCCGAGTGCAGTTTCTGCGACAGCATCGCGGCGACCGCCAAGGAGATCCACGGCAAGGGCAACCACGGCACCGGCGGTGCGCTCGAGCTGAACTTCACCTCGGCGTTCGCGTTGGAAGACGGCCGCTTCGTCGTCGGGATCGAGTACCTCGAGACGCCGTCCCGGACCGTCGCGTCCGATGGGTCGGTCGTCGAGGACTTCCCGGACACCTACAGCATGAAGGCGAACTTCGAACTCCGACGCTCGTCCTCGTCCTGGGTCGTCGACGGCGTCGAGGTGGACGAGTGGGCCGGCAAGCAGTGAAGGGCCTCGGCCGCCACGCCGTCCTCTGGGCGGCTGCGGCGATCGTCGTGCTGGTCACCGCGGGCGCGACCCCGGAACCGCCCTTTCCTCGTACTCGCGTCGGCGAGGACGTGGTGGAGCTGCTCGACGCGTTCAAGGGGAACCTCGCCCTGCGAGCATGGCAGGCGAATCCCGACCCTCGGATCGCGTACGCCCGTGCGCCATTGTGCAACGTCAACTCCCAGTACCTGACGCCGGAGATCGACGGCACGTGCGCCCCTCCGAACGGCACCGTCGCCGTCCCGGGCTGCGGCGATGACGAGCCGGTCGAGCCGCTGTGGCGCCGCACGCGCCCGACGCCGACGAGCACGAACTGGAGCGCCTGGGAGATGCTCTCGGGGTGGGCGTGCCCCGACGATCTTCTGCCGCCGTTCAGCCAGGAGGACCTCCGCCGGCTGACGATCGAGCCGCTGACCGCGCACCGCCAGCCTTCTGGTGAGGAGGCGCTCGTGAACAAGCCGCTGATCGTCTACGCGGACGCCGAGCACCGCACGTTCCGCACGGACCTGTTCGGCTTCGGGATCGACGTCGACGTCTACCCGGTCGAGTACACGTGGGACTTCGGCGACGGGCAGAGCCTCACGACGGTCGACCCCGGCTCCCCTTACCCCTCGTTCGACGTCGCGCACACCTACGCCGACGAGCTGAGCGCCCACCTCACCCTGACGACGACGTGGAAGGGCAAGTACCGGGTGGACGAGGACCCGGACCACGAGTGGCGGGACATCACCGGCACGGCGCAGACCACGACGCCGTTCGCGCCGTTCGACGTCATCGAGCTCCGCAGCACGCTCGTCGGGTGACATCCGGTTCCTCGGGGCTCATCGGTAAGGGTTGAGAGATGGCTGTTCATCGACGAGATCCGCACGCTCGTCTGTGTGGATGGCGCTCGAGAACGCGCCGCAACGCCCCGCGAGGACGCTTGTCCACAGCCCGGCGGACCACCCCACCCGTCGCGTGTCCGAGTTGGGTAGTTTTCGCCCATGTCCCGGACGCCCACCGCGCTGCTGATCTCCCTCGCGACCCTCGCCCTCGCCGCCTGCACCGACGCGAGCCCGCAACCTTTCGGGACGACACCGCCCGTGACCGCGGTCACCGCCACCGCGAGGCCGGAGCCGTCCCCGACGACGCCGGCTCCCTCGCCTGGTCCCACGACGGACCAGCAGGACGTCACCATCCCACCCGAGCGTCCTGCCGCGCTCGACGGCCCGGCGACCGAAGAGAACGCGAAGGCCGTCGCGCGCTACTTCCTGTCGCTCTTCCCGTATGTCGTCGCCACCGGGGACCTCGCCGACTGGGATGCCCTGAGCGGACGACCGTGCACCTATTGCTCGAGCGTTCGCGACTTCGTCACCGAGATTCATGGGGCCGGGAACCACGGCGAAGGTGGCGCCTTCGAGCTCGGCTTCACGTCGGGCTTCGACATGGGTGGCGGAGAGTTCGTGGTCGGGGTCGAGTACATCGAGACGCCGTCGCAGACGGTCGCCGCAGACGGCACCCTCGTCGAGGACTTCCCCGAGACGCTCTCGTACAAGGCGAACTTCAGCCTCGCCTGGACGGGCAGCCGGTGGGTCGTCAACGGTGTCCAGGTCGATGACTGGGGCAAGAACTCGTGAACGCGACTCGTAGGACCGCCCTCGTGCTCACCGCGGCCGCCACGATCGTCGCCGCGACGCCCACCCTGGCCTCGGCCAAGTCGCAGATGGGCGAGGACAAGGTCGTCCTCGTCGACGCGTTCGAAGGGGAGCAGGAACTACGTTCCTGGAAGGCCAAGCCCGATCCCCTGAAGCAGTACGCGCGTGCACCACTGTGCAACGTGAACTCTGAGTACCTGACGCCGGGCATCGACGGTCCCTGCGGCCCACCGAACGGCACGGTCCAGGTCCCGTGGTGCGAGGGGGAGGCGCCCGTCGAACCCCTGTGGGTCCGGACTCGGCCGACGCCGACGAGTGACGACTGGACACTCTGGCAGATGCGGGCCGGATGGGCTTGCCCTGATGACCTCCTGCCCGCGCTGACCGAGCGCGACCTGCGTCGTCTCACGATCAAGCCGCTCACAGCGCATCGCCAACCTGCCGGCACGGAGGCGTTGGTCAACAAGGCGCTGATCGTGTACGCCGAACCCGAGAACCGCACCTTCCGCACCTCACTGCTGGGCTACGGCATCGACGTCGAGGTCTACCCGGTGGCGTACACGTGGGACTTCGGTGACGGCGCGGTGCTCGAGACCGACGACCCCGGCGCGCCCTACCCGTCGTTCGACGTCGCGCACACCTACTCGCAAGAGCTCACCGCAACCGTCATCCTCACGACGACGTGGGAAGGGAAGTACCGCGTCGACGAGGACCCGGACCGCGAATGGCGCGACATCCAAGGGACCGCCCACACGACGACGCCGTTCGAGCCGTTCGACGTCATCGAGCTCCGCAGCACGCTCGTCGGGTGACGGTCCGCGAAGACGTCGTCGTCCGGACGGGGGGACGATGGGACGACTAGGTCGAAAGGACCCCGTGCCGGGAGTCCGGCTCGCCATACTCGACGCGTGAAGACCACCTACCGCGCGCTGCTGTGCTTGGCGCTCATCGCAGGGTTCTACGTCACGGCCGCGCTCGTGTTCCTCGGGATCCTCGCGGTGGGCGTCGCGCTGATCTCCTCGGGGCACACCATCGGGGCCAAGCTCGCGATCTTCGCGCTGGCCGCGGCGTTCGGGTTCGTCGTGACGATGCGCAAGGTGAGCAAGGCGCAGACGCACGAGCCCACGGGGGTCGTCCTGACGCGCGAGACCGCACCCGAGCTGTGGGCGACGGTCGAGGAGCTGGCGGCCGCTGCTCGCACGAGCGTCCCGCGCGAGGTCCGCCTCGTGCACGACCTGAACGCGTTCGTCTCCGAGGACGCGCGGGCGCTCGGGCTCGTCGCGGGGACGCGGCGCCTGTACGTGGGCCTCCCGCTCCTGCAGGCGCTCGACGTCGCGCAGCTGCGCTCGGTGCTCGCGCACGAGCTCGGGCACTACTCGCACGGTCACACGCGTCTCGCGCCCATCGCCTACCGCGGCCGGCAGGCGGTCGGCGCCGCGGCCGCGGAGGTCACGGGCGTCGCCGGTTGGGTGCTGCGCGGGTACGGGCGGCTGTACCTGCTCGCGTCCGCCGCGATCAGCCGCCGCCAGGAGCTCGAGGCGGATGCCGTGTCGGTGCAGGTCGCCGGGCGGGAGGTCGCGGCCGGCACGCTCCACGAGCTGGAGGTGCTGTCGGTCGCGTGGCGGTTCTACTTCGACCGGTACGTCTCCGACGCGTGGGAGGCGGGTCTGGCGCCGACGAGCGACGAGTTCTTCAGCGGGTTCGCCGCGCTGCTCGCGGCCCGCAGGGACGAGCTGGACCGGCTGCGCACGCTCGCGCCGTCGGACGAGCAGGCCCGGTGGGACAGCCACCCGTCGACGGCGGCCCGGGTGGCCGCGATGGAGCTGGCCGACGACCCGGTCGTCCCGCGGGACTCGCGCCCGGCCGGCACGCTCGTCCGCGACCTGCCGGCCCTGACCGGGATGCTCGCCGAGGCCGTGGTGCGGTACGCCGACCGTGAGCGCCTGCCTTGGGACGAGCTCACGCCGCGGGCCCGAGCGGCGAGCGCGCAGCACACGGCCGACATCGTGTTCCGCGCCGTGGGCCGGCGGCTCGGGGTCGAGGTCGGGTCCTTGGCGGGCCTGCTCGACCTGACGGAGCAGGGGCGGCTCGACGAGGTCCTGCTCGACCTCGGGATGGACGCCGCCGCAGACCCCGACGAGACGGGCGCGACCCCCGCGACGGCGGTGTGGGAGGCGGTCCTGCGGTGCGCGCTCGTCGAGGGCGGGGCCGCGCGGTGGGAGCACCGCTGGGACGCGCGCGACCCGTTCGTCGGGCCCGACGGCGCGCCCTTCGACCTGCGGCCGCTCGCGCTGCTCGGCGGGCAGGGCCCGAGCGGCGCGTCGGAGCTGCGGGCGCAGCTCGTCGCGCTCGGGGTCGAGCTCGACGCGGTCGCCGCGTCCGCGGAGGCGGACGCCCGGGGTGCGGCCGTGGTCGCGGGTGTCGCCAACGTCGTCGTCGGCCGCGACCACTTCGACCTGCTCGTCCTGACGCACGGGCTCGTCCTGGTGCCGTGCCCGAAGCGCTACCAGGAGGGCCGCAAGCGCCTGCGCGCGCTGGCCGCGAGCGCGTCACCGGCCGAGCTCGCCGCGCGGAGCTGGTTCGTGCCGTTCGAGGACGTCGTCGCGGGCCGTGTCACGCGGCGCTTCCCGGTCCGGGTCGCGTTCGACCTGCACGACGGCACCACGCTGGCGCTCACGACGAAGCTGGACAGCCAGGAGTTGGCCTCGGGCAGCAGCCTCGCGCTGGCCGACGTCGCCAAGCGGTTCGCCGCCCAGCCGGTCGGGGCCTGAGCCCGACCCCGACCCGAGACCTCAGGGGAACCCCACCTCGGAACCGGGGGTATCCCGGATGTCCCTGTTCGCCCCTTGTGCGGGAGCGTTTCCTCGGCGCACGGTCCGCGCCGTCTCCTCTCCCTCACATCGACGCAGTCCAGGGGGCGTGTCATGGTCAAGGTCGCCGGGTGGGTCACCCACCGGTACGTGAAGTACGTCGTCATCGTGTTCTGGCTGGGCGCGCTCGCGCTGCTCGGCCCGCTCGCGGGAAAGCTCACCGACGCGCAGGACAACGACGCCGGCAGCTGGCTCCCGAAGGACGCGGAGTCCACGCAGGTGCTGGAGCGCGCCGCCGCGTTCGTCCCGGAGGACACCGCACCGGCGGTCGTCGTCTACGAGCGGCCCGGAGGTCTGACGGCGCAGGACGAGCAGGCGATCGCCGACGACGTGCGCGCGTTCGGCGCGGTCGAGCTGCTCGCGGGCGAGGTCGTCGGGCCGCAGGTCTCGCAGGACGGTGAGGCCGCGCAGGTGATCGTGCCGGTGTCCATGGAGGACTGGGACCAGTCGATCGACGTGGTCGACGCGCTGCGCGCCGCGGGCGCGGACAACCCCGAGGGGCTGGCGCTGCACGTGACCGGGCCGGTCGGGGCGTCGGCGGACTCGGCGGCGGCGTTCGAGGGCATCGACTCGACGCTGCTGTACGCCGCAGCCGCGGTCGTCATCGTGATCCTGCTGCTCACCTACCGCAGCCCGGTGCTGTGGCTGCTGCCCCTGGTCTCGGCGGGAGTCGCGCTGACCGTCGCGCAGGCCGTGGTGTACCTGCTGGCGGAGAACGCGGACCTCACCGTGAACGCGCAGAGCGCGGGCATCCTCACCGTCCTCGTGTTCGGCGCGGGCACCGACTACGCGTTGCTGCTCACCGCGAGGTACCGCGAGGAGCTGCGCAGGAACGGTGACCGGCACGCCGCGATGGCGGTCGCGCTGCACCGGGCGAGCCCGGCGATCATCGCGTCCGGCGCGACGGTCGCGGCCGGGATGCTGTGCCTGCTGTTCGCGACGATGAGCTCGACCGCCGGGCTGGGGCCGGTGGCGGCCGCGGGCATCGTCGTCTGCCTGCTCGTCATGCTCACGCTCCTGCCGGCGCTGCTCGTCACGGTCGGCCGCTGGGTGTTCTGGCCGCGCGTGCCGCACCTGGGCGACGCCGAGCCGACCGAGCACGGCTTCTGGGCGCGCGTGGGTGACCGCATCGCGCTGCGGCCGCGTCGCACGTGGGTCGGGACGTCCGTGGTGCTCGTCATCGCGTCGTTCGGGGCCCTGCAGCTCAACGCGACGGGCCTGTCGACCGAGGAGTCGTTCACCACCGAGCAGCCGTCGATCGTCGGCGAGCAGGTGCTCGTCGACCACTTCACGGGTGGCGTCGGGACGCCCGTCGTCGTGCTGGCGCACGCGTCGGCGGCCGACGACGTACGCGCGGCGTTCGCGGGCGTCGAGGGCATCGACCCGACGAGCGTCACCGAGCCCGTCGTCGCGGACGGCACCGCCTACCTCGAGGGCACGCTCACCAGCGAGCCGGACTCCGAGGCGGCCTTCGACACCATCGACCGCGTCCGGGACGCCGTGCACGCGGTGCCGGGTGCGGACGCCGTGGTCGGCGGGGAGACCGCGATCAACCTGGACGTGCAGCGCGCGTCGGCCCGCGACAACCTCGTCGTGATCCCGATCATCCTGCTCGCGGTCCTGCTGATCCTCGTCGCGCTCCTGCGCTCGGTCGTCGCGCCGCTCGTGCTCATGGGCACGGTGATCCTGTCGTTCGGTGCGGCCATCGGCGTCTCGGCGCTCGTGTTCCGCCACGTGTTCGACTTCGCGGGCGCCGACTCGTCGTTCCCGCTGTTCGTCTTCGTGTTCCTGGTCGCGTTGGGCATCGACTACAACATCTTCCTCATGACGCGCGTGCGTGAGGAGGTGCAGCGCGTCGGTCACCGGCGGGGCACGCTCGTCGGCCTCGCGGCGACCGGGGGTGTCATCACGTCCGCCGGTCTGGTCCTCGCGGGCACGTTCGCGACGCTCGGCACGCTGCCGGCGGTCGGGTTCGCCGAGATCGGGTTCGCCGTGGCGTTCGGCGTGCTGCTGGACACGCTCGTCGTCCGCTCCGTGCTCGTCACCGCGCTCAACCTCGACATCGGCCCGCGCATGTGGTGGCCGAGCCGCCTGGCCCGCCGCCCCGAGCCGGAGCCCGCACCGGCGGTCGCGCGGGTCCCCGAACCTGTCGGCTGACCACCCGCACCCGGCGCCGCCCCCGCCCACGCAACCCGTGGCGCGGGGGCGGTGCGATCCGTGAGGGGCTCGTACTCGTCACGTGACGACGGTCGCGGCTGAGTTCGTCGTACGGTCGTCGTATGCCGCGAACCATCGCCCGCACGACCCAGGTCCCTCTCGACGAGCTGCTGGACTTCGTCCGGCCGCGGCACCACCTGCTGCTCGTCACCACGCGCGCGGACGGCCGCCCGCAGGTCTCGCCCGTCTCGGGCGGCGTGGACGACGAGGGCCGCATCGTGATCTCCACCTACCCGGGCCGCGCCAAGACGCGCAACGCCGGGCGTGACGCACGCGTGAGCGTGTGCGTGCTCTCGGACGAGTGGGACGGCCCGTGGGTGCAGGTCGACGGCACCGCGCAGGTGCTGCACATGCCGGAGGCGGAGGACGCGCTGGTCGACTACTTCCGCTGCATCGCGGGCGAGCACCCGGACTGGGGCGAGTACCGGGCGGCGATGCGGGTGCAGGGCAAGTCGCTGATCCGGATCACGCCCGAGCGCTGGGGTCCGATCGCGACGGGCGGGTTCCCCGCGGACGTCGCGGCCCGGCTCGACGCGCAAGGCTGACGTGCCGCACCACCACGACGAGCCCACGGTCACGGTCCTCACGGGCGCGGGGATCTCCACGTCGTCGGGCATCCCCGACTTCCGAGGACCGCAGGGCGTGTGGACGCAGGACCCGTCGGCCGCCCGGCTCCTGGAGATCTCCGCGTACGTGCGCGACGCCGACGTGCGGGTGCAGGGTTGGCGCGCGTGGGCGGGGCACGCGGTCTGGCACGCCCATCCGACGGCCGCGCACCGCGCGCTCGCGGACCTCGAGCGGGCGGGCGGGCTGCGCGCGGTCCTCACGCAGAACTTCGACGGCCTGCACCAGGCCGCGGGCTCGTCCGACGAGCACGTGGTCGAGCTGCACGGGTCGCTCGCCACCACGTCGTGCCTGCGGTGCACGACGACGTGGCCGACGAGCGAGGTGCTCGCACGGCTGCCCGACGAGCCGGACCCGCGCTGCGTCGAGTGCGGCGGGGTGCTCAAGCCGGACGTCGTGTACTTCGGCGAGCAGCTCCCCGAGGACGCGCTGAGCCGCGCGGTCGCGGCGGCGACGGACGCGCAGACGTTCGTCGCGATCGGTACGACGCTCACGGTCCACCCGGTCGCGAGCCTCGCGCCGCTCGCGGTCGAGTCCGGGGCGCGGCTGGTGATCGTCAACGCCGAGCCCACGCCGTACGACCACCTGGCCGACGAGGTGATCCGCACCCCGATCGACGAGGCGGTCCCCGCCCTCGTCGCGACCCTGACCCGCTGACCCCGCGAGCCCTATAGCGACGCGCTATGGTCGGTACGTGTCGACCGACCTCGCGGAGCGCCGGCGCCGGCGCGGCCTCACGCAGGCCGAGCTCGCGCACCGCAGCGGCGTGCCGCAGCCCAACATCAGCGCGCACGAGACCGGCCGCCGCCCGCTCGGGCCGGTCCAGCTCGACCGGGTGCTCGCCGCGCTCCGGCCGCTCCCCTCCGAGGCGTTGCGCGAGCACCGCGACGAGATCGTGGACATCGTCCGGGCGCACGGCGGACGCACCGTCCGGGTGTTCGGGTCGACGGCTGCCGGCTCCGACACCCAGGACTCCGACCTCGACCTCCTCGTCGACACCGCGCCAGGGACGTCGCTCGTCGACGTCATGCGCATGGAGCTCGACCTCGAGGACCTGCTCGAGGTGCGGGTCGACATCGTGCACGACGACGGGCGTGGCCCGGTCGTCGAGTCGGCCCGGGCGACCGCCCGCCCGCTGTGAGCACACCGGCGGAGCGCGCGACCCGCGCCCTGGCGGACGTCGCCCGGATGCTCGACGTGGCCGACCGGATCGTGGCGCGCGGGTACGACGAGTTCGTGGGCGACGACGAGATCGCCTACCTCGCGACGAAGGCGCTGCTCATCGATCTGCAGACGGCGTGCGGGGCCTTCGACGAGGAGTTCAGGGCCGCGCGCCCGAGGGTGCCGTGGCGCGAGCTGAAGCGCATCCGGGACCGGCTCGCGCACCACTACGTGAGCATCGACAAGGACCTGCTGTGGAACGTCCTGGTGCGCGAGCTGCCCGTGCTGCGAGCCGACCTGCTCGCGCCGGACGGCTGACCGGCGCGGCGGTCTCATCCTCGCCTCATGTGCGGCAGGCACGATGGGCGCATGGGTCGGGGACTGCGGACGGTGCTGACGGTGCTGCTGGCGGTGCTCGTCGTCGGGTCGGCGTCGTGGGCGATGGCCGCGGCGCTCAGCCCGCCACCGGACCGCACGATCGGCGACCCGGTCGTCGTGACGCCCGTCCCGGCGCGCACGCCGACCCCGGCGCCCACGTCGTCCACGCCCCGGGCGACGCCGTCGCCGGCCGCCGTCGAGCCCGCGGAGCCCCGTGACCCGGACGACGACGAGACGGACGACCCGGACGACGACGCGACGCCCGAACCCGACGACGACCGCGGTCGCCACCGCGGCGGCGACGATGACTGAGCCCCGCCGGCGTGTGCGGCGCACGGTCCGCGCGAAGGTGGTGGCGACCACGCTCGCGGTCACCGCGCTCGGCCTCGCGGGCGCCGGCCTCACCACGTACGCGATCCAGCGTCAGGACCTCGACGGCTCGATCGACGCCGAGCTCGCCCGCGCGGCCGACCAGTTCCGCACGATCGCGCTCGCGAACGCCGACCTGCCCGTCGACCAGGTGCTGCGCACCGCGATGCAGCAGACGCTCCCGGACCCGGCGGACGGCAGCATCGCGCTCGTCGACGGCGCACCCGCCTGGTACGCGCCGACGACGGTGCCCGTGCGCCTCGAGGACGACCCGGAGCTCGTTGCGCTGCTGCGCACGGTCCCCGCGGACGACCCGGTGCGGCTGCGCACGGTGACGACCGCGCGCGCCCACTACCGGGTGGTGACGGTCCCGCTCGTCGTCGACGACCCCGCGGCGCCCTCGGGCCTGTTCGCGGCCGCGACGGTGCGTGACCTGGAGGTTGCGTCGCTCGACGAGACGTGGCGCACGTACGCGGGCGTCGCCGCCGGGGCGCTCGCGGTGACCGGCGTGGTGGCGTGGCTCCTGCTGGGCCGGGTGCTGCGCCCGGTGCGCGAGCTGCGGGACACCGCGGCGCGGATCGACGAGGGCACGCTCGACGTCCGGGTCCCGGTGACCACCGACGACGACGTCGGCGAGGTCGGACACACCGTGAACGCGATGCTGGACCGCCTGCAGGCGTCGATGTCCGCGCAGCGCCGCCTGCTCGACGACGTGGGCCACGAGCTGCGCACGCCGCTGACGATCATCGGCGGGCACCTGGAGCTCATGGACGTCGACGACGCCGACGACGTGCGGGCCACACGCGAGCTCGCGCTCGACGAGGTGGGGCGCATGGGGTTGCTCGTCGACGACCTGCTGGTGCTCGCCGTCGCGGACCGTGAGGGGTTCGTGCAACCGACGCCCACGGACCTGGGCGTCCTGACCGACGAGGTGCTCGACAAGGCGGTGGGCCTCGGTGCGCGCACGTGGCGTGTCGACGAGCGCGCCGACGCGACGTGCCTCGTCGACGCCCGGCGGCTCACGCAGGCGTGGCTGCAGCTCGCGAGCAACGCGGTGAAGTTCTCCGACGAGGGCTCGACGGTCACGCTCGGGTCCGCGGTCGCCGGCGGGGTGCTGCGGCTGTGGGTGCGCGACGAGGGCGTCGGCATCCCCGCCGACCAGCAGGCGCGGGTCTTCGAGCGGTTCGAGCGGACGGCGCAGGCCGCCGGGACCGAGGGCGCGGGACTGGGGCTGGCGATCGTCGCGGCCATCGCACGCGCGCACGGCGGACGTGTGGACGTGTCGTCGCAGCCGGGGGTCGGGTCGACGTTCGTCGTGACCGTCCCGGCCGCGGTGGTGCCCCCGACCGGAGGGAGCGACGCGTGAGCGGTGTGCTGGTGGTCGAGGACGAGGCGCGCATCGCGTCGTTCGTCGCGAAGGGGCTCAAGGCCGCGGGGTACGCCCCGACGGTCGTCGGGACGGCCCGCGAGGCGCTGGACCTCGCCCTGACCGGCGAGCTGGACCTCATGGTGCTCGACATCACCCTGCCCGACGGCGACGGGTTCGACGTGCTGCGCCGGCTGCGCGCCGCCGGCTCGCGCCTGCCCGTGATCATCCTGACCGCGCGTTCGTCGGTCGAGGACACCGTCGCCGGGCTCGAGGGCGGCGCCGACGACTACATGGCGAAGCCGTTCCGGTTCGAGGAGCTGCTCGCGCGCGTGCGGCTGCGGCTGCGCACCGAGCAGGACGCGGCCGACGACACGACGGTGCTGCGACGCGGGTCCGTCACGCTCGACCTGCGCGCACGGCGCGCGACCGTCGACGGACGCGTGGTCGACCTGTCGGCGCGGGAGTTCGCGCTCGCGGAGACGTTCCTGCGCAACGCGGGCACGGCGCTGTCGCGCGAGCAGCTGCTCTCGCGCGTGTGGGGCTACGACTTCGACCCGTCGTCGAACGTGGTCGACGTGTACGTGCGCTACCTGCGCACCAAGCTCGATCCGGACCTCATCACCACCGTCCGGGGCGTGGGCTACCGCTTCGAGGCGTGACCGGCGCGGCGGTCAGGGGAGCCACGCCTCCGCGGCCGTGAGCAGCCGCTCGGAGTCGGTGTGCGGCTCCTCGGCGCCCACCGGCACCGCACCCGCCGCGAGCGACAGCAGCACCCCCGCGACCCGCACCCGCAGCGCCTCGAGGTCCACGAACGCCCGCGCCTCGTCCGTCCACCGCCGCAGCACCTCACCGAGGGCCGGCGTCGACGGGTGCACCGCGTGCACGTGCGCGAGCAGGCACGCGACGTCGTCGACGAGGTGCCCCGGCCCCACCGTGTCCACGTCGAGCAGGCCCGTCACCCGGCCCGCGTCGTCGACGAGCAGCTGACCCTCGTGCAGGTCGCCGTGCGTCGGCACCACCGGCCCCGCGTCGGTGCTCCGCAGCCCCGCGCGCACCCCCGCCGCGACCGCGTGCGCCCGGCCCGCGAGCGCAGGACGCACCTCGAGCGCACCGGCGTAGGCGCGCGCCCGCGACGACCACGGGCGCCGGTGCGGGAGCGCGAGCGCCTCCTGCGGGAACCGGGCGACCACCTCGAGCACGTCCGCGAGCGCGGGTGCCCGGCCCGCGACGAGGGCGTCCAGCAGCGGCGTGCCCGCGAGCGCCTCGAGCACCACGAGCCCGTCGTCGGACGCGTACGCGACGCGCGGCACCGGCACCCCCGCGGCGCCGAGCAGCACGTGCCGCGCGACCACGTCGTCGGCGTGCCCGTCCCGGGGCCGCAGCACCTTCACGAACCACGTGACGCCGTCCCGCTCCGCGCGCACCACGGCACGGCGCAGCGGCCGGTACCCGACGAGCTCGAGCGACGTGATCGGCCAGTCGCCGGGCAGCGCGTACGCGAGCAGCGCCGGGTCGCACGCCCGCCGCAGCGCGGGCAGCACCGGGTCGTCGGGGTGCCGCCACACCAGCACCTCCCCCGCCGGGCCGTGCGCGACGACCACACCCGGCGCGTCCCGCGGCGCCGACCGGGACGACGACGCGAGCACGTACTCGACCGTCGCCTGCGCGGCGGCGCCGCTCCCGCCCGCGTGCCCCGGCCCACGGGTCGCGACGACGTAGCCCACGGTGACGCCGTCGCCCGGCCGGTGGTGCACCGCCTCGACGCGCCAGTCGAGGCGCGCGCTCGTCGTGCCGAGCACCGACGAGAGCAGGTCACCGGCCTGCGGACCGGTGAGGACCCCGAACGCCGCGGCCTCGTCGGGCGCACGCGCGGCCCGCCCGCCCGGGCGCGGCAGCGGCGCCTCGGGACGGACGGGCTCGGTCATGGTCGACAGCGTGCCAGTGACCTCAGTCCTCCGCGCTCGTGGCGCTGGCCGGCGAGACCGGGCTCGCGGGCGTCAGCGGGCTGGCGGGGGTCACCGGGCTGGCGGGGGTCACCGGGCTGGCGGGGGTCACCGCGCTCGCGGGCGTCACAGCGCTCGCGGACGTCACGGGGCTCGCGGGCGTGAGGGCCGTGACCGTCGTGACGGCCGACGAGTTGTGCGTGCGCGACGGGTCGGCCGCGCCGGGCGACGGCACCACGGACGCGCTCGGCGACCCGGACGGCACGGCGGACGGTCCCGCGGGCGTCGGCACGGCGTCGCTCGGCGTCGCGGGGGACGGGACGACCGAGGGCTCGACCGCGGGCGACGGTGTCGCCGACGACGACGCGGGGACCACCGGCGCGGGGGTGCTCGGGGTGCTCGACGCCGCCGCGAAGGCGGACCCGCCGGCGACGGCGACCGCGCCGAGCGTGCCGGAGACGATCCAGACGGAACGGGGAAGGGTGCGCATGAGGTCCTCCTGGTGGGTCGTGGGGTGCGCCGCCGCGCCGAGCGCGACCCCCCCGACGATGCCCACCGACCATGAGTCCTCCAGGAGTCCCCGATGAGAGACCTCTCATCCACGCCCCGCCGCGTGCGCCGCTCCCGCAACGGGTGGAGAAACGCTCGCCTGGCGAGCGTTTCTCCACCCACTCACGGTCCAGCTCCGCTTCGGACCGGCCACCGGTGGCGGGTGGCGCGGCGGCGGTCGGGGGTGGGAGGGGGGTCGTAGGGTGGGCGGGTGAGCATCGAGGCGGAGCAGCTTCCCGCCGCGCCGCCCGACGAGCCGGCGCGGCACGCCCGGCCCGCGCGCAGGCGGTGGCGCCGCCGCCTGCTCGTCGCCGCCGCGCTCGTCGTCGTGCTGCTCGTCCCGCTCGCGTGGGTGCAGGGCACCGGCCAGGCGCGGCTGCGGGCGCTCGACGACGTGCGGGACACGCCGGTCGCGATCGTGCTCGGCGCGGGTCTGCGTCCCGACGGCTCGCCGTCCACCTACCTGCGCCGCCGCCTCGACGCCGCGCGTGCGCTGTACGAGCGCGGCACGGTGCAGGTGATCCTCGTGAGCGGCGACAACGGCTCGGTGGGTCACGACGAGCCGACGGCCATGCACGACTACCTCGTCGCGAACGGCGTCCCGACGTCCGCGGTGGTGCTCGACTACGCCGGGTTCGACACGCACGACTCGTGCGTGCGTGCGCACCGCGTGTTCGGCGTGGACGCCGCGGTCGTGCTCACGCAGGACTACCACGTGCGCCGCGCGGTGTTCTCCTGCACCGCGGCGGGCATCGACACGCAGGGTGTGGGTGTCTCGTCGGCGGGGGTGCGGTCCGCGCAGCTGCGGCGCTGGGAGCTGCGGGAGGTCGCGGCGTCCTACAAGGGCTGGTGGGACGGCCTGACGGGACGCGAGCCGGTGCACCTGGGTCCCGCGGAGCAGGGCGTGCAGGACGCGCTGCGCGACTCCTGAGACGATCGGGTGTGCCCGACGACCAGCCCGCGAACCACGCCCGCACCGCCGACACCCGGCCCGCCACGCTCCTGGACGACCTGCGCTCGACGCTCGACGCGACGTCCGTGCGCCTGGTCGCGCTCGACATGGACGGCTCGCTGCTCGACTCCGCCAAGCGCCTCCCGGACGGCTTCCGCCCGGTGCTCGACGCGCTGCTCGCGCGGGGCGTCACGGTGTGCCCGGCGAGCGGACGCCAGCACGCGACGCTGCGCGCGCAGCTGGACCGCGGGGACCTGACGTACATCGCGGAGAACGGTGCGCTCGTCGTGCAGGACGACGAGCCGGTGGCGGTCGCGCCGCTCGCGCGCGGGTCCGCGCACCGCGGCGTGGACCTGGTGCGCGGCGCGGTCGCGCAGGGCGCGCGGCTCGGCGCGGTGCTGTGCGGTGTCCGCTCGGCGTACGTCGAGCGGACCGACGAGGAGTTCCTCGCCCACGTGCGCCCGTACTACCGCCGCCTCGAGCACGTGGCGGACCTGCAGGCGGTGGACGACGAGGTGCTCAAGCTCGCCGTCTTCGACGTCGACGACGCGCAACACGGCGCAGGGCCGCTGCTCGCGCCGCTCGACGGCCCCGACCGCGTGCTCGTCTCGGGCGAGCACTGGGTCGACGTCATGGGCCCGGACGCCGACAAGGGCCGGGCGCTGCGCGCGCTGCAGGCCCGGCTCGGTGTCCCACCCGAGCAGACGATGGCGTTCGGTGACTACTTCAACGACCTCGGCATGCTGGAGGCCGCGGGGTGGTCGTTCGCGATGGCCAACGCCCACCCGGACGTCCGCGCGGCGGCCCGGTTCGTCGCGCCGTCGAACGACGACGACGGCGTCCTGGCGACCCTGCGCGCGGCGTTCCGCCTGGACGCGTCGCTACCCTGACAGCCATGGCCGACGACCGCGCGTTCGACCCGACGACCGTCGCCGGGGTGGTGCTCACGCCGGGTGCGGGCGCGGACCGCGACCACCGCACGCTCGTCGCGCTCGAGGCCGCGCTCGCCCCGCTGCCGGTGCTGCGGCTCGACTTCGCCAACCGCGAGCGCGGCAGCCGTGGCCCCGAGCGCGCCGAGGCCGCCGTCCCGCACCTGCGGGAACGCGCGGACGCGTGGGCCGACGAGCTGGGCGTGGACCCGGCGCGGCTGGTGCTGGGCGGGCGCTCGTTCGGCGGGCGCATGGCGTCGATGGCCGTGGCGCAGGGCCAGCCCGCCGCGGGTCTGCTCCTGCTGTCGTACCCGCTGCACCCCCCGGGTCGTCCCGAGCAGCTGCGCGTCGGGCACCTGCCGGACGTGCGGGTGCCGGTGCTCGCGGTCAGCGGCGAGCGTGACCCGTTCGGCTCCCCCGACGAGCTGCGCCACCACCTGGCGTCGCTCGCGGGTCCGTGGGAGCTGGTCACGGTGCCGGGCGACCACTCCCCGCAGGACCCGCCGGTGGTCGCGGCCGTGCTCGGTTGGTTCGCACGCCCCGTCGGCTGAGGCGCTCGCCTCAGGCCGCCAGCGCCTCCTGGAACGCGCGCAGTGCGCGCTCGTCGTGCAGCACGAACTGCGCGTGCGAGATCCCGTTGGGCGTGCCGTCGGGCCGGCGGTCCTGCGCGGTACCCACCTTCCAGGTCCGCACGGCGGCCGTGGCGATGCGCGCGACCTCGTCGAGGTCCCACCCGTACGCCCCCGCGCTGACGGCGGGGAACGCGATGGTGCGCGCACCGAGGTCGACGGCGACCTCGAGCGAGCTGAGGAAGCACGACGCGAGCATCGCGGGGTCACGCTCACCCGCGCGCCAGTTGGGCCCGACGGTGTGCACGACCCACCGCGCGGGCAGGTCGAACGCGTCGGTCGCCACGGCGTGCCCGACGGGCAGGCCGTCCGGGTAGCGCGTGGCGCGCAGCTCGCGGCAGGCCTCCAGCAGCCCGGGCCCGGCCGCGGCGTGGATCGCCCCGTCCACGCCCCCGCCGCCCAGGAGCGAGGAGTTCGCCGCGTTCACGACGACGTCCACGGCCAGCTCGGTGATGTCCCCCAGCGAGGCGTCGATCCTCATGCCCCCATCCTCGACCGGGTGCGGGTGGGTCCGCGCGGCCAACGGTCCCGCCGGCGCCGTGAGACGCCTCACGCATGAGAGGGCCCCTCGGACGCTTACTCCGAGGGGCCCTCACCGACCTCCAGGGTACGAGGAGGGCGACCGCCGACCGGGTGAACGACACGCGACTTGTCCACAAATTCTGTCCACAACCCTGTGTTCGGCCGGTGTTCTCGCAGGCCGGCCTGTGCACGACCGTGTGGAGGGACCTGTGGACGAAACTGCCCCTGACCTGCCCCTTGCGGGGTCCTGGACGCAGGACTAGAAATCACTCATCGGCCCCGCCGGATCGAGAACCGACAGGAACCGCCCCCCCTCGGGAGGTGCCCCTGACGGGGACAGGGACAGCGGGACCGGGCCGACCGGAGAACGGGCGACCACACCGACGGGGCAACCCGGAGGCTCGCGGACGACGACGCGAGGGCCGCTCGGAGCCGGGAGGTCGATCGCAGTCCCCCCGCCCGCGGCGGACCGGTTCGCCGGACCACCGGGTGCCGGGTGGGAGCCGCACCGTCGAAGCGGCGCCGGTCGCACCGACCCGTCGGCGACGACACGGACGGCCGGGTTCGCCCGACCGGACGGACGGCCTGGGATCACCCGGGAAGGCCCCTCGAACGCTTACTTCGAGGGGCCTTCTCCCGTGCCCGGGCGTCGCCTCAGTCGTCACGCCTCCGGCGTCGACTCCAGCAGGATCGTCACCGGGCCGTCGTTGACGAGCTCCACGGCCATGTCCGCGCCGAACACGCCCGTCGCGACCTCGAGCCCGCGGGCACGCAACGTCTCGACGACCGCGTCGACCAGCGGCTCGGCGACCGGACCGGGTGCGGCCGCGTTCCACGTGGGCCGACGCCCCTTGCGGGTGTCGCCGTACAGCGTGAACTGGCTGACCACGAGGACGGGCGCGCCCACGTCCACCGCGCACCGCTCGTCGCGCAGGATCCGCAGCTCCGCGATCTTGCGCGCCACCAGCTCGACCTGCGCCGGCCCGTCCCCGGGCGTGACGCCGACCAGCGCGACCAGCCCGGGCCTGTCGATCGCCCCGACGACCTCGCCCTCCACCGTCACGGACGCGCGCGTGACCCGCTGCACGACGGCTCGCATGTCCCTGCCTCTCCCGGCCCGGTGCCTCCCGGGCGCGTCCGGCGCCTCGTCGGGCGCGTCAGAACGTGGCCTCGACCGCCCCGACCGGCTCGCCGTGCCCGAGCACGGGCGTGCGGCCCACCTCGTCGACGAGCGCGGGGTCCACCCCCGCGACGCGCAACGCCGCCGCGAGCACCGCGGCCCGCGGCCGCGCGGAGCCGTCGGCGATCTTCAGCGCGACCGCGCCGCCGTCCGCCAGTCCCGCGGCGTAGACGCCGTCGGCCCCGTCCTTCGCGACGAGCCCCGGGACGGCCTGCATGAACCGCGTGGCGTCCCGCCCGGTCCCGGCGACGTGCCACGGGTGCGCGGTGACGGCCGCCGCGACGCGGCCCTCCGGCGTGCCCGCGTGCGCCGGGTCGTGGGGCGCGCGGCCCAGCCGCCCGAACGCGCGGGCCAGGCCCACGAGGCTCGTCGAGAACAGCGCCGCGCCGCACCCGTCGACCGTGGTCGCCTCGACCGGCACGCCCGTGAGCTCGGCCACCGCGTCGTGCAGCGCGCGCTGCAACGGGTGCCCGGGCTCGCGGTAGCCCGCGACGCCCCAGCCCGCTGCCACGCACGTCGCGAGCATCGCCGCGTGCTTGCCCGAGCAGTTCTGCGCGAGCGGCTCACGGCCGTGCCCCTGCTCGCGCCACGACCACGCCGCCTCGGGGTCGAGCGGCCAGTCGGGTGTGTTGTCCAGGTCCGCCACCGTCAGGCCGTGCGCCGCGAGCAGCGTGCGCACCGTGTCCAGGTGTCCCGCCTCGGCGTTGTGGCTCGCGCACGCGATCGCGAGCTGCTCGTCGTGCAGGTCGAGGCCGTGCCGCAGCATCCCGACGGCCTGCAGCGGCTTGAGCGACGAGCGGGCCCAGATCGTCACGTCAGGGTCGCCCAGCGCGAGGCGGACGTCGCCGTCGGGTGCGAGCACGACGACGTGCCCCGCGTGGACCGACTCGACGAGACCACCGCGCACCACGCGCGCGAGCGGGACGGCCGACGTCGCGACGTCGGACATCACCAGCCGCCCGTCGACCTCGTCGGACCACCGGGCCTGCGGCGCGAGTAGGGCGCCACGGCGGGCTTGACGTCGACCAGGTAGACGATCGCGGCGACCGCCGAGAGCAGGCCGAGGAACGGCATGAGCTGCAGCGGGGGCATCGCGAGGAACGCGAGGAACGTCGCGACGCCCACGATCACGAGCCAGAAGTTCTTGGTGCGCTTGCCCGCCGCGGGGAACGCGCTCGCGGGGCGGCGCAGGAGGTCGACGAGCGCCCACACGCACAGCACGAAGATCGCGAGCAGGAACAGCAGGTAGAGGATCCACTGGAGGCTTCCGACGATTCCCACGCGCCGAGCCTACGGGCCACACGCGCCGCGCGCAGTCACCCCGCGCAGTCACCCCGCGCAGTCCCGTGGCCGGCACGCCGTGCGCGGTGCGCGGTGCCCCGCGCACGCTCGTCGGCGGCCTCCGCCCCGCCGGTCCACCGCGTCACGGCACGACGCGCAGCCCTTCGGCGCGGGCCGCCGCGGCCACGTGCTCGTCCCACGCGACGACGACGAGCTCGTCGGACCGCAGCGCGAGCGCGGACGCCAGGTGCAACGCGTCCGCGGCACGCAGCGCGTGGTACCCGACGAGCGTCGCGGCGCCCGCGGTGACGGGCTCGTGCAGCTCGACGACGTGCAGCGCAGGCCACAGCCGGTCCCACTGCGCGAGCGCGGCGCGCTCGACACGCGTGTCGATGACGCCGGCCCGCCGCCCCCCGGCGAGCAGTGCGCGCACCTCCGCGTCGGCGAGCCGGGACGTCGCGACGAGGTCCGCGCCCTCCCACAGCGCCGCGGCGAGCTCCGAGCCGGGTTCCGCGACGCACAGCTTCACGAGCGCGCTGGTGTCGAAGTAGCAGACGGCCATCAGCGGCGCAGCCGCCGCACGAGCCCGGACAGCGCACCGTCGCGTGCACCGTCCCGCGACCCCTCCCGCGACCCGTCACGCGCGCCGTCCCGTGCGCTGTCGCGGGTCCCGTCCACGGAGACCGGCCGCGCAGGCTCGCGGGCCGCCCGGGCGGGCGCGAGCAGACCGTCGCGCTCGAGCCGCGCGAGCAGGTCGGCGGACTCGATGCCGGTGAGCCGCGCCACCGGGATGCCGCGTTCGGTGATCACGACGTCCTGCCCCGCGCGCGCCGTCTCGATCCACTGCCTGAGCTCTGCGCGCAACGCGCTGACCGCGACCTCCACGGCGGCACGCTACCGGCTCCCCCCTCCCCGGCCCACCCCCAGCACCCGCGACCCCGCGCTTCCTCCGGCTCACGTCCCCCATTCCCGGAGCAACAACGGTCTCGACGAGAAGCGGTCCGCCGACCCCGCGCTTCCTCCGGCTCACGTCCCCCATTCCCGGAGCAACGACGGGCTCGACCAGGGAGGGAGCTGAGTCTCGGCCGGAGAGGAATCGCCGACCCCGCGGTTGTTCCGGCTCACCGCGGCCATTCCCGGAGCAACAGCGGTCTCGGCGGGGAGGGTCAGAGGTCCGGGAGGGCGGCGCGGGCGCGGGCCGGGTCCTCGCCCGCGGCCTCGAGCAGGTCGACGACGAGCGAGCGGTGCAGCAGCACGAGGCTCTGCACCTGCCAGTCGTCCGGCGCGATGGTGAACGGGTCGAGGGCCGCGGCGGAGCGCAGCAGGGCCTCGCGCACGCGCGCGGCGTCGCGCCCGCTCGCGAACGCCGACGCCAGGTCGTCGGCGGCGGCCGCGGTCGCCTCGAGCCGCTGCCCGGCCGCGACGAGGTCGTGTGCCGTGGGCGCCTCGAGGAGCGCGAGCCCGCGCCGGGTCATGACGCGCGTGTTGCGCATCGCACGGTCGAGCTGCACGGACGCCCCGACGAGCCGCACGAGCTCGCCCCGGTGCCGGCGCGCGGCGGGCGACAGCCGCGCGAGCTCGCGCGCGTTGGTCGCGGTCTCGCGCCACTCGTCGAGCCGCGGCTGCGACGCGCGGGCACGCACGAGCGCGTCCTCGGCATCGGCGGGCGACTGCGTCGCCAGCGCGTGCGCGAGCTCGCCGAGCACGTCCGCGACCTCCTGCGTCGCGCGCGAGGCGAGCTCGCGGGGGTGCCGCCGCGGGTCGGACGGGGTGAGGACGGCGACGGCGAACGCGACGGCACCGCCGACGAGCGCGTCGGTCCAACGGCCGAGCGGCCCGCCCGTCGCGGCGATGCTCGGCAGGCCGACGATGATCATGGCCTGCACGCCGGCCTGCGTGGTGAGCAGCGCACCACGGTCGAGGAGCCGCGCGGCCGTCGCCGCGACGAACAGCACGAGCGCGACCTGCCACAGCCCGGTGCCGATGACGTGGACCAGCGCGTCCCCGAGCCCGACCCCGATCGCCACGCCCACCGCGATCTCCGCGACGCGGCGCAACGACCGGTCGGCGCTGAAGCCGAGCGCGATCCACGCGCACACGGGCGCGAAGAACGGGTACGGGTGGTCGAGCACGTACCGACCGATGCCGAACGCGATGCCCGCGGCCACCGACGCCTGCAGGATCGGGAACCACGCCGCCCGGACACGGTCGATCCCCTGCCGCCAGCGGGCACGGGCGACGAGCCGCAGCTCGCGCAGGCCCCCGCGCGGGGCGTCGGTCGCGGGCCTCGTCGGCGCGGCCCCCATGGTCAGAGCGAGGGGTGGACGCCGAGCCCGCGGGCGACGGGCCCGCGCGGTGCGGGACGGTCGGTCGAGACGCCCTCACCGGGCACGACGACCTCCTGTCCCGCGGACACCATCCCGCCCTCGCACGCGACGAGCAGCTCGGCGTCGGTGGCGAGCGAGCGCTTGACCACGGCGAGGGCGACGGGCCCGAGCTCGTGGTGGCGGGCCACCGACGTCACACGGCCGACCTCGCGCCCGGGCTCGCCGGGCGTGCCGGTGGTCTCGTGCACCGCGGCCCCCGGCTCGGGCAGCAGGTGCCCGGAGCCGTCGAGGTGCAGAAACACCAGGCGCCGCGGCGGGCGCCCGAGGTTGTGCACGCGCGCGATCGTCTCCTGCCCGCGGTAGCAGCCCTTGTGCAGGTGCACGGCGGTGCGCAGCCAGTCGAGCTCGTGCGGGATGGTCCGGTGGTCGACCTCGGACGCGGCGCGCGGGCGCCACGCCTCGACCCGCAGCGCCTCGCTCGCCCACGTGCCGGCGAGCGGCCACCCGGTCGCCTCACGGGCCGCGACCTGCTGGACGAGGTCCGCGCGCGGGACGAGCACGAGCCGCCAGGCACGGTCGGCGCCGGGGTGCTCGTCGGGCGCGGGGCCGTAGCGGGTCCCGCCCGGTGTGACGTGCGGCCACGGGTCGCGCCACGTCACGGGCTCGTCGGGGCCGCCCTCGGCCGCGACGGGCTCGCCGATCGCCGCCCAGTCGTCGCTCACGTCCGCGATCTCGACGCGCAGCATGAACTTCATGCGGTCGAGCCACGCCGCGAGCGCCGCGGGTGTCTGGGTCACCAGCCACGTCGCCTCGCCGTCGTCGACGACCCCGGCCGCATGCTCGACGTGCCCGTGCGGGCTCAGCACCAGCAGCTCGGTGGAGGTGCGGGGCGGCAGGTCCGCGAGCTGCGCGGTGGTGATCGAGTGCAGCCACGTCAGCCGGTCCGGCCCCGCGACGCGCACGACGCCCAGGTGCGACTGGTCGACGACCGCTCCCCCGCGCGCGAGCGCGCGCTGCTCGGCGGTCGGGTCGCCGTAGTGCCACGCGACGCCGGCGTCCGGTCCGACGCCCTCGACCGCGCCGCGCCGCGCGAGCAGCGGGCTGCGGTGGCGGGGCGCCTCGTAGGACGGGGCCTCGGCGGGGACGGCGGCCTCGGTCATCGCCGGGCCCGTCACCGGTTCACGCGTCCTCGACGCGCGCGAGGCGCGCCGACGCGTAGGACTGCATGGGCCGGCCGAACGCCGCCATGTCGTGCGCCCACATGAGCTCGCCGTTGACCAGGCCGTAGAGCCGCTTCGCGGCGGTCACGTCGGCGCCCGTCGCGGTGCGCGCGATCACGTCGGACGCGAGGTCGACGCGGCCGTTGCCGACGGCGCCGACGTACACCGCGACGTGCCCGGACGGGTCGGCGAGGAGGACCTCGACGGGGAACTGCGCGTCGGGCAGGTCGGCGGGCCGCTCGGGCGGCACCCGCCAGTACCCGGACTCGG
>NZ_BJLP01000029.1 GCF_006538705.1 Cellulomonas uda | reverse complement strand
CCCGCCGAGCCCCTGGGCCGGCGGGCGTCGCAGCGCGCGAGCAGGTCAGACGACCTTGGCGGTGCTCGCCGACGACCGCGACTGCGACACGTACCCCGACCGCGAGCCCGTGACCCGCACGTGCAGGCGCGCCCCACGGTCCGCCTTCGCCACGACGTAGGTCTTGCCCGTCGCGCCGGAGATCGCCGTGCCGTTGCGGTACCAGCGGTAGGTGAACGTGACGCCCGAGGGCTTCCACGTGCCGACCTTCGCGGTGAGCGTCCGGCCGACCTTCGCGGTGCCGCTCACGGTCGGCGTCGCGGGCACGAGGACGCCCTTGACCGTCGCCGTGCTCGCCGACGTGCGCGACGCCGTGTCGTAGCCCGCGCGGGCGCCCGTGACCTTGACCTTCACCCTCGCGCCGCGGTCCGCCGCCTTGAGCGTGTAGGTCTTGCCGGTCGCCCCGCTGATCGCCGTGCTCCCGCGGTACCACTGGTAGGTGAGGGTCGTCGGGGTCGGCGACCACGTGCCGACCTTCGCGGTGAGGGTCTGGCCGACGACCGCGGTGCCCGCGACCGTCGGGGTCGCGGGCGTGAACGCCAGGCCCGGGACCCGCACCTTCGCCGTCGCGAGGCGCTCGCCACCGCCGCTCGCCGTGAACCGGGCGCGCACCTCGACGGTCGCGGTGCGGTGCGCCGCCGTGACGGCGAAGGTCGTGCCGTAGCCGGCCGGGACGCCGTTCACGTACCACTCGGACCAGACCGACGAACCGGCGGGCGAGAGGGCGCCGTGCGACGCGGTGAGGGTCTGGCCGGGTGCGGGCGTGCCCGTGATCGTCAGCGGCGAGGTGACCGTCGGAGCGGTCCGGCCGATCGGGCCCAGCGAGGTGAGCCGGGTGGCGGTCGCGTACCCGCTGCGCCGTCCCGTGACCTCGACGCCGACCTGCATGCCCTGCTGCGCGCTCGTCGTCGTGAACGTCGCGGCCGTCGCACCCGGGATCTGCTCGCGCCCACCGGCCTCCGAGTACGTGTACCAGCGGTAGCTCAGGCTCACCGTGCCGGGGCCCCACGTCCCGGGGGACGCGGTGAGCGTCGTCCCCGTGTCCGTGCTGCCGACGATCGCGGGGTAGCCGAGGGTCAGCGCCTTGCCTGCCGTCGGCATGACGACGGTGACGTCCACGCGCTGACCCACGTCCGTGAACGAGATGTCGCTCGCGTCGGCGAGCGCGACGCCGGACCCGCCGCCCGCGTCCCAGCACCCGTCGGTGTGGCGGACCGCGGGCGTCCACCTGCCCATGCCCTCGTCGGTCGGCTGGTACCAGGAGTCGGTGAAGCAGAGCCGCCACGTCGTGCCGGGGTCCGCCGCGAACCACATGCGACCGCCCTCGTCGGTCAGCAGCGGCCCGTACTGGCGGCCGAGCCACGCACCGGTGTCCGGGTGCTGCTCGAGGACGTCCCACGCGATGTTCTCGAGCGGGGCCCCGTGCTCGTCGACCGCGTGCCCGACGAAGCCCGAGGTCGGCCGCAACCGGAACGCCACGCCCGTCAGGTCGCTCGTGCCCGTGTCGAACGTCGTCCACGCCTCGACCCCGGCGGTGCCGTCCCACGTCTGGTGCCGCCACAGGTCCTCGGCCGCCCAGTCGTCGTCGACCGAGAGCTCGCTGCGGCCGGGCGGGACGGCCGCGATGGTGAACCGGCCGTCGCTCGCGGTCGTGGCCGACAGCACGCGGCCACCGCCGTCGGGGCTGATCGAGACGACCAGGTCCGCGATCGGCTGGTCGGCCTCGTCGGTCACGCGGCCGGACACGGAGATGGTGTCGGCGGCGTGCGCGGGCAGCGCCGGGGCCAGTGTCGCGAGGAGCAGGGCGACCACGACGGACGCGGTCCTGCCTCGTCGTCGCAGGGGAGTGCGGGGGCGGTCGGGCAGGTGCACGGTCGTGTCCTCAGGGTCGGTCGTCGTGGCCAGGGCACTCGGGGGCTGCGTCATCGTATGCGCGTGCACGGCACGAAAGGCCCGGGTTCGTCCCGCGACGCACGGTTCACCCGACCGTGGTGCGCCGACGGTATCGGTGGTGCGCCGTTCGGGGCGTCGCTGCCGTGCGCGCGGGCGCGGGCACGCCTAGCGTGGAGGCGGGCCCGGCCGGTGCCGGCCGGGGCCGCACACGAGCCGAGAGGAGCCGGGCATGAGCGAGCAGGACGCGGCCCACAAGCTGGCCGAGGCGCGTCGCGTCGCGACGGAGGAGCTGTTCAAGCAGGGCACGCCGGAGTACGACCAGCGCGCGCACCAGCGAGCCGTCGAGGCCGAGCGCAAGGCCGCCGAGGCGGCCCAGGCGGCGAAGGCGGACGGCGAGCACTGAGCCGGCGGGGGAGCCGGGTCGGGCTGACGCGCGACGACGAGGGCCGGGCGGCTGCGGACGCCCGGCCCTCGTGCTAGTCGTCCACGTGCTCGTCGTCCGTGCTCGCGCTCGCGCTCGTGCTCGTGATCGTGCCCGGCGGGGCGCTGCCGAGCGCGCCGCGCCGTGGGACGGACGTGCGCGAAGGCCCTTCGACCATGTATCTTGACGTCGAGATAACTGGTCGTCCCACCGGCGTCGTCACGGCCTAGGCTGGCATCGACGCCCTGCGGTCCGGAGGACCCCGTCCCCGGCGCACTCGCCCCAGAAGGAGCCGCCCGTGAGCACCGTCGACAGCTTCGGATCCAAGGGAACGCTGCAGGTCGGTGACGCCTCGTACGAGGTGTACCGCCTGTCCGCCGTCCCCGGACTGGAGCGACTGCCCTTCAGCCTCAAGGTCCTCGCCGAGAACCTGCTGCGCACGGAGGACGGCGCGAACATCACGGCGGACCACATCCGGGCGCTCGCCACGTGGGACCCCGATGCGCAGCCCGACACGGAGATCCAGTTCACGCCCGCGCGCGTGATCATGCAGGACTTCACGGGCGTCCCGTGCGTCGTCGACCTCGCGACGATGCGCGAGGCCGTCGCCGAGCTCGGTGGCGACCCGGAGCGCATCAACCCGCTCGCCCCGGCCGAGATGGTCATCGACCACTCCGTGCAGATCGACGTGGCCGGCCGCGCCGACGCGTTCGAGCGCAACGTCGAGCTCGAGTACCAGCGCAACCGCGAGCGCTACCAGTTCCTGCGCTGGGGCCAGACCGCGTTCGACGACTTCAAGGTCGTCCCGCCGGGCACCGGCATCGTGCACCAGGTGAACATCGAGTACCTGGCGCGCGGCGTCATGGTCCGCGACGGCAAGGCGTACCCCGACACGTGCGTCGGCACCGACTCGCACACGACGATGGTCAACGGCCTCGGCGTGCTCGGCTGGGGCGTCGGCGGCATCGAGGCCGAGGCCGCCATGCTCGGCCAGCCCGTCTCGATGCTCATCCCGCGCGTCGTCGGGTTCAAGCTCACGGGCACCATCCCCGCGGGCGTCACCGCGACCGACGTCGTGCTCACGATCACCCAGAAGCTGCGCCAGCACGGCGTGGTCGGCAAGTTCGTCGAGTTCTACGGCGAGGGCGTGGCGGCCGTGCCGCTCGCGAACCGCGCGACGATCGGCAACATGAGCCCCGAGTTCGGCTCGACCGTCGCGATCTTCCCGATCGACGGCGTGACGATCGACTACCTGCGCCTGACCGGCCGCTCGGCCGAGCAGCTCGCGCTCGTCGAGGCGTACGCCAAGGAGCAGGGCCTGTGGCTCGACCCCTCGGCAGAGGGCTACACCGAGCCGGTGTTCTCGGAGTACCTCGAGCTCGACCTGTCGACGGTCGTGCCGTCGATCGCCGGCCCGAAGCGCCCGCAGGACCGCATCGAGCTCTCGAAGGCCAAGGAGCAGTTCCAGCGGGACCTGCCGACCTACGCGCCCGAGCTCAACCAGGTCGACGAGGCCGAGCGTGAGTCGTTCCCGGCGTCGGACTCGCCCGCGATCTCGTCGTCGGCGACCCGCACGTACTCGGTCACGGACAGCGAGGGCCGCGCGTTCGAGCTGTTCCACGGTGCGGTCGCGATCGCCTCGATCACGTCGTGCACCAACACCTCGAACCCGTCGGTCATGATGGCCGCCGCGCTGCTCGCGAAGAACGCGGTCGAGAAGGGCCTCGTCGCCAAGCCGTGGGTCAAGACGTCGATGGCGCCCGGCTCGCAGGTCGTGACGAACTACTACGAGAAGGCCGGCCTGTGGCCGTACCTCGAGAAGCTCGGCTTCCACCTGGTCGGCTACGGCTGCGCGACGTGCATCGGCAACTCCGGTCCGCTCGACGAGAAGGTGTCGGCCGTGGTGCAGGAGCACGACCTGGCGGTCGCCGCGGTGCTCTCCGGCAACCGCAACTTCGAGGGTCGCATCAACCCCGACGTGAAGATGAACTACCTCGCGTCGCCGCCGCTGGTCATCGCGTACGCGCTCGCCGGGACCATGGACTTCGACTTCGAGGCCGACCCGCTGGGCCGCACCGAGGACGGGCACCCGATCTTCCTGGCCGACATCTGGCCCGCGCCCGAGCAGGTGCAGGCCACGATCGACGCGTCCATCGACCGCGAGATGTTCGAGGACGACTACGCCGACGTGTTCTCCGGCGACGAGCGCTGGCGCGGGCTGGACACGCCCGAGGGCAACGTCTTCTCGTGGGACCCGCAGTCGACGTACGTGCGCAAGCCCCCGTACTTCGACGGCATGGGCGCCACGCCCGAGCCCGTCACGGACATCTCGGGTGCGCGCGTGCTCGCCAAGCTGGGCGACTCGGTCACGACCGACCACATCAGCCCCGCGGGCTCGATCAAGGCGGACAGCCCGGCCGGCGTCTACCTCGCCGAGCACGGCGTCGAGCGTCGTGACTTCAACTCCTACGGCTCGCGCCGCGGGAACCACGAGGTCATGATCCGCGGCACGTTCGCGAACATCCGGCTGCGCAACCAGCTCGTGCCCGGCGTCGAGGGCGGGTTCACCAAGAACCTCCTCACGGGCGAGGACACGACGATCTACGACGCGTCGGTCGCCTACCAGGCAGCGGGCGTCCCGCTGGTCGTCCTCGGTGGCAAGGAGTACGGCTCGGGCTCGTCGCGCGACTGGGCCGCCAAGGGCACGCGCCTGCTCGGCGTGCGTGCGGTGATCACCGAGTCGTTCGAGCGGATCCACCGCTCCAACCTCATCGGGATGGGCGTCCTGCCGCTGCAGTTCCCGGAGGGGGAGTCCGCCGACTCGCTCGGCCTGGACGGCACGGAGACGTTCGACATCGCCGGTGTCACCGCGCTCAACGACGGCGTGACGCCGCGGACGGTCAAGGTCACGGCGACGAAGGCCGACGGCACCGTGGTCGCGTTCGACGCCGTGGTGCGCATCGACACCCCCGGTGAGGCGGACTACTACCGCAACGGCGGCATCCTGCAGTACGTCCTGCGCCAGGTCGCCGGCGTCGCCTGACGCACTCACGCACCGACGACGAGGCCCGCCTCCGGCGCCCGCGGGAGGCGGGCCTCGTCGCGACGTCATCCGGTCGGGTGATCCCGACCGAGAGTGGCAGGTCCCCGAGCACGGTGCCTGGGATACTCCCATCGGTCGCGGCGCGCGGGTGCCGCCCGACGAACAGGATCCTGGTGCATCATCTGACTCGAACGCGCCGGGCGGTCGTCGCACTCGTCGCCGCGATCGTCCTCAGCCTGGTGGGTCTCACGCCGGCCACAGGCGTCGGCGACGCCGTCCTGTCCGGGACCGTCGTCCCACCGCCCGGCGTCCCGACGGCTGCCGGTGCCACCGTGCACGTGTACGAGCCGGACAACCCGTGGCCCCGGACGAGCGCGCCTGTGGGTGCGGACGGTGCGTTCACCGCGGGTGGCCTGGTGACAGGGGCAGGCTACGAGCTCCGCCTCGGATGGCCGGACAAGGCCGTCCTGACCGGCTACTACGAGGGCGACGCGCTCCCGCTCACGCCCCAGCATTCGTACGCACGCCCAGTGGCGCCGGGTGAGCGGCCCGTCCTCCGGCCTCGAGCCGCCGCCGCCATGTCCGGCGTGCTCGACCTGTCCGATGCCCCGGGCGTGGCGCCGACGGAGGTCACGGTGCACGCGGCCGCGTCACCGGCGCACAACGTCTGGAGCGCGAGCGAGGTGTCGACGACGGTCGACGCGGACGGCACGTTCGTGCTGGACGGGCTCGACCCCACAGCGACGTACCGCCTCGGGTGGTCGGGGCAAGGTATCCCGACCGGCTACTTCAGCGGTGGCGTCGCCGTGAGTGATGACCCGACGCCGATCCCGCCGCGCTCCGGCGTCGTCCTCCCCGTCGGTCACTACGTGCCGATCACCGGACGGGTCGAGCTGCCCGAGGGCGTGTCGTGGGACGCGACCGCGATGGACCTGCGCGTAGGGGACCTGTGGACGCCCGTCGACGACGGCAGGTTCACGCAGGAGCGGGTCCCTTCGTGGGCGACCGCGACCCTGGAGGTGGCCGACACCAGCGGACTCCTGGAGCCCGGATACCTCGCGAGTCCCGAGGGCACGACCACGCCGGATCGCGTGCGTGCGTGGCGGATCCCGGCCGGGAGTGACATCACGGTGCGCCCGGCCGCGATGGCCGCGATCTCCGGGAGGGTGATCTCAGGCGTCTCCGCAGGATCGCTGATCGCGGTCTGCAGTGCCCCGTACGCGAACTGCTTCGAGCCTGTCCCGGTGGCTGAAGACGGCTCTTTCGAGGCACGGGGGCTCGTCCCCGGTGTCTCGCACGTCGTGCAGCTGATCTCCCCGGACCTGGCAGAAGGGTTCGTGGACGGAAGCGGCGAGCTCGTCACGGAGCAGGAGGATGCGCTCGTGTTCCGTCCCCCGGCGCACGGGATCGAGGTCCCGGGCCTGACGGAGGCCGGGATCTCCGTGCGCCTGGCGGCCCCGGCAGGGGGGAACGGGTTCTGGTGCGTCACCGCGATCGACGCACGTGACCTCGAACGTGCGCGCTCGTGCGTGCAGCGTGAGGACAGCCTGGAGGTGCGTGGGCTCGGCGCCGGACGCGAGTACCGGTTGCGGGTGGATGGGGCGGTCGCGCCCGGGTGGTACGTCGACGACGACGGCCCTCTCGCACTGGAGGAGAGCGCTGCCCGCCCCGTGGCTTCCGGCGCGACCGTGCTCGTGAACCCGAGCCCGCCCGCGTCCCTCACGGGGACGGTCACGGGGGATGGCGTCCAGGGTGTCGGCGGGGTCGCCGACCTCACGTTGCTCGACTCCGTCGACGGCCGGACGGTGTACCGGACACAGGTCTACACCGCCAGCCCGTTCCGCGCATCGTTGCCGGCAGGGACGTTCGTCGTGGGCGTCAACGCGGGCCCGAACCCCGTTCCTCGTCCCGCGCAGTACCACGTCGCGGAGGGCCTGAGCACCGCGCGTTGGCAGGACGCGACGCCCGTGACGTTGACGGCGGGTGAGACCACGGAGCTGGCACTGCTCGTCGGCGGCTCGTGCGCGACCTTCGAAGGCAGGCTGGACCTGCCCCTCACAGAGCACGACCGCGTCGAGGTGCGCCTCTGGAGTGACGACCCGCGCCTGCCTCCTCGCACGTGGACGACCTTCTACGGCGATCTCGACTTCGCGGTCGAGGGACTTGTCCCCGGCACTTACCACGTGAGGGTGAGTGCTCTGGACGGCGCCTGGCCCCCGAGGAGCTTCGACGACGTGACCATCACCGGTTGCGAGCGGGTGTCCGGTGTCCACCTGGGCGACGAGCCCGTCGTCGCGTTGCCCCGGGTGTGGCTCGACGGGGGCGGAGCGCCCGGCGTCCCCGTGACAGTCAGGTCGACGACGTCGAGCGTCGTCCCCGACGAGATCCGGTACGAGTGGTACCGCGACGACGTCCCCGTCGCCGGTGCGACCGGTCCGGAGTACACCCCGGGGCCAGGGCACGTGCCCAGCAGGCTGGGGGTGCGGGTGACGCCGGTCAAGGCCGGCTACCGGTCGAGGTCCACGACGAAGACGTGGGAGATGGGCTCGCCCGGGGTGCTCACCGGGCTGACCGCCAAGGTCGAGGGAACCGCCCGACAAGGGCAACCGCTCACGGCATCCGGCGGCGGCTGGCCGGCTGACGCCACGGTCACGTGGCGGTGGGCGAGAGACGGCTGGACGATCAGGTCGGCGACCGGACCGACCTACGTCGTCGGCGAGAGCGACGAGGGGAGCACGCTCACGGCGACTGCGACGGTCGTCGTCGAGGGCTTCCGTCCGGCGACGGTCAGCGCATCCGTCGTCGCCGGGTACTGGACGTTCCGCGCGCTGGCCGAACCCGTGCTTCCGGAGCAGGTGCGCGTGGGGGTAGCGGTCCGGCCGAGCGCGCCGGTCTGGAGCACGCCGCCCGACACCTCCGCGACGACCTGGCTACGGGACGGCAAGGCGATCGCAGGTGCGACGGGGCCGACGTACACCCCGGTCGCCGCCGACGTCGGCACGCGCCTGGCCGTCCGCGTCACGGGCACGCAGGGTGCCGTGCGCAGGACGACCACGTCTCCCTCCGTCCTCGTGCAGGAGGGCGTCCTCAAGCCGACCGCAGGACCGTCCGTCACGGGCGTCGCGCGCGTCGGGGCGAAGCTGCGCACCGACGGCGGCCGCTGGCCGTCCGGGGTCACGCTGACCTACCGCTGGTTCCGAGGCGCCACCGCCATACCCGACGCCACGGGTTCGACGTACGTCCTGACTCCGGCGGACCACAAGGCACGCATGAGCGTCCAGGTCACCGCCAGGAAGCCGGGGTATACAGCAGTGTCGCGGACGAGCTCTGCGGTCGGCCCGGTGGAGAAGGGCCGGTTCGAGCTGGTGTCGGCGCCGAGGATCACCGGTAGGACCGTGCTCGGTCAGACGTTGCGCGCCAGCCGGGGGACATGGTCGACGACGCCCGCATCGGTCGCCTACCAGTGGTACCGCGACGGGTCCCCAGTGGCCGGCGCGCGATCCTCCTCGTACGGGCTCGGCACGGCCGACGTTGGCAAGCGCATCTCCGTCCGAGTGACCGTCGCAGCCCCGGCGTACGTATCGGCGAGTGCGGCCAGCGCCCGGACCACCCTGGTGGTGGGTGCGACTCCGAAGGTCTCGCTGTCCCTGTCGCCGACGACGGTCGCGCGCGGTGGTCGGGTGACGGCGCGTGTCGCCCTGACGCTGCCCGAGAGCGTCACGCAGACCAGCGGGACCGTCGTGCTGTCCGTCGGCAGGTACACGTTCCGCTACCCGACGACGGGCCGCGTCACGTCGCGCGACATCCGGATCGACGACACGGGCGCGTTCCCCGTCAGGGCCACGTTCTGGCCGCAGAGCCGGTACCTGGTCAAGAGCTCGTCGAGCACGGTCACCCTGCGGGTCACGTGAAGCTGACGTGGAGCGAACACCATCCACCAGCGGGTGTGCTCGACCACGACGCGGTGCCGCGTCAGCAGTCGTCCGGGGTTCGTGGCGCTGCGGGCGGCCCGGGCCGTGTGCGGCGAGGTCGTCGTAGCCGGACGACTCGTACGCGAGGTACAGCGTGGCGATACGACGAGGGCCCCTGCCCGCCGGGGGAAGCGGGAGGGGCCCTCGTCGTGGGGGGACGTGCGGTGCGTCAGACCGCCGAGGAGGCGAGCGTCGGCGCGTTCGGCGCGGCCGCGTCGGCCGGAGCGAGCTTGCGGATCGCGACACCCGTGACGGCGAGGACGATGCCCAGGCCCATGACCAGCAGCGCGACACCGAAGGCCACGACCGAGGTGAACAGCGACGCCCGCAGGAAGGAGCCGTTCATCGCGACGGCGCGCAGCGGGTCCTCCTTGTCGAGCTCGGCGTAGGTCTTGCCGCCGGTCGCGTCCAGCGCGTGGTGCTTGATGATGTCGGCCTGCGAGAAGGCCTCCCACGGGGTGTCGACGCGGCCGCCGGCGAATGCCGCGGCGTCGTCGGCGACCGTGATGTTCTCGGCCTTGAGGTTGACCGAGACGGCGGTCCAGGTCGCGGCACCGGCGACGAAGAAGATCGCGCCGAAGATGATGACGATGAGGCCCAGCAGGCGGGGGAGCTTGGTGGTGGAAGCGGTCGGCGTCGACATCGTGTGAAGTCCTTGTCTGATCCCTCGGTCGGAGCTTGTGGCTCCGGCGAACCGGTCCGGGTCGCTGAACTGATCGTTCACCACCGAAGACGCGTCGACCTGGGACCAACGGTCCATGTGCCTCGGGTCACATGTGGACGCGTATACACCGCGCCGACGCAGGTCAGGACGCCGCGACCTGCTCCGCCGCGTGCCGCCCGACGCGCGCCATGAGCGGGTACTCCTCGGGGTGGGCCAGGAACACGGGCACGAGCCCGGCGGCCCACGCCCGGGCCCGGCGCCAGGTCGCGTCGTCCCACGCACGCACCTGTGCGGTGCGTGCGACGAACGCCTCGCGGCCCGCGACGTCGAACGTCAGCCAGCCGGTCGCGAGGTCGCTCGCGGGGTCGCCGTGCCCCAGGTCGCCGAAGTCGAGGAGCGCGGTGAGCCGGCCGGCGTCGCTCACCAGGTTGCCGGGGTGCGGGTCGCCGTGGACCCAGACCGGCGCTCGGTCCCACACGGGTGCGGCCAGACCGTCGCGCCACGCGTCCACGAGCGCCGCACGGTGCGGGATGCCGGGCGCGTCGGTGAGCCGTGGGCCGACGACGTCGGCGCGTGACGCGAGCGAGCAGCCGCGGTACGGGTTGACCGGAGCGTCGGCGGGCGCGGGCACGTGCAGCGCCGCGAGCGCCTCGGCCAGCTCGTGCGCCCACGGCGTGCGCTCGGTGACGTCGGTCGTGGCTACGACGGTCCCGGGGAACCATGGCACGACCGTCCACGGCCACGGGTAGCGCGCCGACGGGCGGCCCGTGCGCACCGGAGCCGGCACGGGCACGGGTACCCGTGCGGCGAGCTGCGGCAGCCACCGGTGCTCGGTCGCGACGAGGGGCGCGCTCACCTCGCGGACCGGGAAGCGCAGCGCGAGCGTCTCGCCGAGCCGCCAGGTGATGTTGTCCCACCCGTGCACGCGCCCGTGCAGGGGCAGGTCGGCGAGGTCCGGGTGCTGCTCGACGAGCAGGTCCCGCGCGAGCGCAGCGCTCACCTCGACCTCGATCAGCGGGTGCCGTGGGCCGCTCACGTGGGCCCGCTCGGCTCGAACCTCTGCCGCTCGAACGCCCGGGTGCGGTCCCACGGGACCGTCCATCCCAACCCGTCGAGGATCCCGTCCAGCACGAGCGCGGTGAAGCCCCAGACCAGCACGCCGTCACCGACGACGAACGCGGGTGTCCGGAGCCGACCGCGCACACCGGCGTGCTCGACGACCCCGCGTCGGGCCGGGTCCAGCAGCTCGGCGACCGGCGTGCGGAACACCTCGACGGCCTCGCGGTGGTCGACAGCCGCGACCCGGGACGGCGTCGCCCACCACGCGACGACGGGGGTCACGAGGTTGTCGCTCACCGGGAGTGGGACGTCCGCGAGCGTGCCCAGCACCTCGACGCCCGCGGGGTCGAGACCGGTCTCCTCGACCGCCTCACGCACCGCGGCCTCGCGCGGGCCGGCGTCCTGCGGGTCGAGACCGCCACCGGGGAACGCCACCTGGCCGGGGTGGTGCCCCACCGTCGCGGACCGGCGCTGCAGCAGCACGTCGAGGTCGGCCGGCACGCGTGGCACCCCCGGTGCGTGCGCGGGGAGGTGGTCGAGCACCCCGAGCAGCACCAGCACGGCCGACCGGCGCGCGCGAGCAGGGTCGCGCAGCGCACGCGCGGGGTCCACGGGCCAGCGCACGCCGCGCTCGACGAGCGCCACGAGCTCGTCGCGTGCGTCCGCAGGGCTCAGGGGTCGGCCGGGCGAGCTCACCCGCGCGTCCGCACCTGCTCGGCGAACAGCTGCACGACCTTGCGCGCGGCGGGCACGAGGGTCGGCAGCACGCGGGCGCCGTCGAGGCGGACCTGCTCGACCTGGTCGTCCTCCAGGCCGCCCACGAGCCCGGGCGTACCGAGCCACAGCTCGAGCATCGACGCGTCGACCTCGAGGTGGAACTGCACGCCGAGCGCGCTCCCGGCGCGGAACGCCTGGACGGGCGTGACGTCCGACGACGCGAGCAGCGTCGCGCCCGGCGGCAGGTCGACCGCGTCGGAGTGCCAGTGCAGCACGGTGGGGCGCGAGCCGAGCGGGCCGAGCACGACGTCGTCGTGGTGGACGTCGACCGGTGCGAACCCGATCTCCGTGCCGTGCCGTCGCAGCAGCGGTGCGCCCAGCGCCATGCCGAGCAGCTGGGCGCCGAGGCACACGCCGAGCACCGGGACGTCCGCCTCGACCGCGGCCGCGAGCAGCCGCCGCTCGGCGGCGAGCCCGGGGTGGCCGCGGTCGTCGTCGGCGTCCATCGGACCGCCCATGACGACGAGGCCGGAGATCTCCGCGACGTCCGGCAGGGCGGGGTCCGCGGTCCCGACGACCGTGCGCACCCGCACCGGCGCGTCCAGACCGGGCGCGATCATGCCCGGTCCCTCGTACGGGACGTGCGTGAGGACCAGGACCGGGCGCACGCTCACCACCCGTCCGGGAGGGGGCGGCCCTCCTCGTAGCCGGCGGCCGACTGGATGCCGACCGTCGCACGGTCGTGGAGCTCGTCGAGCGTCGCGGCGCCGACGTACGTGGCCGCGGACCGCACCCCGGAGGTGATGTGGTCGATCAGGTCCTCGACGCCCGGCCGGCGCGCGTTCAGGTACATGCGCGAGGACGAGATGCCCTCCTCGTACAGCGCCTTGCGCGCCCGCTCGAACGCCGAGCCGCCGCGCGTGCGCGCCGCCACCGCCCGCGCGGACGCCATGCCGAACGACTCCTTGTAGAGCCGGCCCGAGCTGTCCTCGTGCAGGTCGCCGGGCGACTCGTGCGTGCCCGCGAACCACGAGCCGATCATCACCTGCGACGCACCGGCCGCGAGCGCGAGCGCGACGTCGCGCGGGTGGCGCACGCCGCCGTCCGCCCATACGTGCGCGCCGAGGCGACGCGCCTCCGCGGCGCACTCGAGGACGGCCGAGAACTGCGGCCGTCCGACGGCGGTCATCATGCGCGTCGTGCACATGGCACCCGGGCCGACGCCGACCTTGACGATGTCGGCGCCCGCCTCGACGAGGTCGCGCGTGCCTTCCGCGGTCACGACGTTGCCCGCGACGACCGGCACCTGCGGGTCGAGCGCGCGGACCGCGGCGAGCGCGTCGAGCATCTTGCGCTGGTGGCCGTGCGCGGTGTCGACCACGATCGTGTCGATGCCCGCCTCGAGCAGCGCCGCGGCCTTGGCCTTGACGTCGCCGTTGATGCCGACCGCGGCTGCGATGCGCAGGCGGCCGGAGTCGTCCAGCGCCGGGCGGTAGATGGACGAGCGCAGCGCGCCGACCTGCGTGAGCACGCCGACGAGCACGCCGTCGCGGACCACCGGGGAGAACCGGCGCCGGCTCGAGTGCAGCTTCTCGAACGCCGCCTCGAGCCCCCGCGCACCGCCGGCCTCGACGACCTCGAGGTCGACGGTGGTGGGGTGCGCGGTCATGACGTCCTCGACCTGCGTGAAGCGGTCGACGCCCTGGCAGTCGGCCTCGGTCACGACGCCGACCGGGCGGCCGTCCGCGAGGACCACCGCGGCGCCGTGCGACCGCTTGCCGATGAGCGTCAGGGCGGTGTGCACGGTGTCGTGCGGCGAGACGACGACCGCGCTCTCGACGACGGGGTGCGCGCCCTTGACGGACCGCACGACGTCCTCCACGACGTCGACCGGGATGTCCTGCGGGATGACCGCCATCCCGCCGCGGCGCGCGACCGTCTCCGCCATGCGGCGGCCCGCGACAGCCGTCATGTTCGCGACGACCACGGGGATCGTCGTGCCGGTGCCGTCGGTCGTCGCCAGGTCGACGTCGAAACGTGAGGTGACCTCGGACCGCGTCGGGACGAGGAAGACGTCGCCGTAGGTCAGGTCGGAGGTGGCCGAGTGGCCGGGCAGGAATCGCATGAGGGGTACCCCTTTCCGATGCATGCTACCCGGCGGGGGTACCACCGGCCGGTCCGCCGCCGTGGTCGCGGGTCGGGTCCGCGGGAGACGCCGTCAGTCGCCGAGCGTGTCGATCAGCCAGTCCAGCGCGACGGGCAGCGCACGGAGCACCGAGACGTGCCCGTCGTGCGGGCGCTCCCACAGCTGGGCGTCCGGCAGCAGGCCGAGCAGGCGGCGGCTGTGCGTCGACGGGACGACGCCATCGAGGCCGCCGTGCACGAGCAGCACGGGCGCGCGCACGTCACGGGGGGAGAACCCCCACGGTGAGGCGTAGGCGACGTCGTCGTCGACCGCGCCGTCGGGCCAGGCCGCGCCCGCGGGTCCCGCGTCGGCACCGAGCGCGGCCCACGGGCCGTCCAGCACGTGCCAGTCGGCGTCGACGAACCCCGCGACGCCGTCGTCGTCCACGCGCGCCCGGGCCCCGCGCCCGGCGGACGCCGCTCGCAGCGCGGCGTCCGAGGCCATGCCGGCGGCCCAGTCGAAGTCCGGGTCGAACGGCGCGAGCCCGGCGATGCTGACGACCGCCGTCGTGCGGTCCGGCAGCAGCGCGGCGCACGCGAGCGCGTGGGGGCCGCCCCCGGACGCCCCGACGTGCGCCGCTCGCGGCACGTCGAACGCGTCGAGCACCGCCGCGACGTCGCCTGCGGCCGACGCCACGTCCCGGCCGGGCGCGGGCGACGACCCGCCGTACGACGGTCGCGCGTAGGACACGACGCGCAGGCCGCGGGGTCGGGCCGCGGCGAGCACGGGCTCGAGCAGCGCGCCGGACTGCGGCGTGCCGTGGTGCCACACGACGACGGGTGCGTCCGGGGGTGCGTCGCTCGCGTGCGCGCGCAGCACACGGCCGTCGGGCAGGGTCAGCGTGCGGGACGTGGTGGTCACGGCCCGAGTATGGGTCCGGGCGCCCACACGCGCCGCGCGGGCGCCGGCTCGCTAGGGTCGCCGTCATGCTCGTCGCGCTCACCGGGATCGGCCTGTCCATGGCCGCGGGCCTGAACGCCTACATCCCGTTCCTCGTGGTCGCGCTCCTCGCGCGCCTGACCGATGTGGTGACGCTGCCCGACTCGCTCGTGTGGATCGAGTCCTGGTGGGCGATCGGCATCGGCACCGTCCTGCTGCTCGCGGACGTCGTGCTCGACAAGGTGCCGGTGGTCGACTCGGTCAACGACGCGGTGCAGACCGCGATCCGGCCGCTGTCCGGCGGTGTGGTGTTCGCCGCGACCTCCGCCGCCGCTGACCTCGAGCGGTCGGACTGGGTCGAGCGGCACGCGTGGGTGCCGTTCGTCGCCGGCGTGCTCGTCGCGGCGCTCGTGCACGCCGGCAAGGCGACGGTCCGGCCCGTGGTGAACGCCGCGACGCTGGGGGCCGGTGCGCCCGTCGTCTCGACGGTCGAGGACGGCACCTCCGTTGGGCTGAGCCTGGCCGCGGTGTTCGTCCCGCTCCTCGTCCTCGTGCTGCTCGTCGCGCTCGTCGTGGCGTTCGTCGTGCTCCGGCGCCGGCGGCGTGCCGCGACGCGCGGGCCCGACCCGGCCTAGAGTGGGACGTCCGCCGTCGCCGCGCCCACCGGTCACGGGCGAGCGGGCGGGCACCAGGACGAGGGAGGCAAGGACCGCGTGGCACGTTCGCTGCTGTCGTCCATCCGCACGCCGGCGGACGTCCGGGCGTTGCGCCCGGGCCAGCTGGACGCGCTCGCGCAGGAGATCCGCACCTTCCTGGTCGACCAGGTCGCGCGCACCGGCGGTCACCTCGGCCCGAACCTCGGGGTCGTCGAGCTGACGATCGCGATGCACCGGGTGTTCTCCTCGCCGCGGGACACGTTCGTGTTCGACACCGGCCACCAGTCCTACGTGCACAAGCTGCTCACGGGGCGCCAGGACTTCGCCGCGCTGCGGCGCCGCGATGGCCTGTCCGGGTACCCGAGCCGCGCGGAGTCCGAGCACGACGTCGTCGAGAACTCCCACGCCTCCACGGCGCTGAGCTGGGCGGACGGCCTCGCCAAGGCCAACGAGCTGCAGGGCCGCTCGGACCGGCACGTCGTCGCGGTGATCGGCGACGGAGCGCTCACCGGCGGCATGGCCTGGGAGGCGCTCAACAACATCGCCGCCGCGCAGGACCGTCGGCTCGTCGTCGTGGTCAACGACAACGGCCGCTCCTACGCGCCCACGATCGGCGGCCTCGCGATGCACCTCGACGCGCTGCGCACCACGCAGAGCTACGAGAACGTGCTGTCCTGGGGCAAGCGCACGCTCACGCGCTCCGGTCCGCCGGGACGCCTCGCGTACGACGCGCTGCACGGCCTCAAGAAGGGCATCAAGGACGTCGTCGCGCCGCAGGGCATGTTCGAGGACCTGGGCCTGAAGTACGTCGGTCCGGTGGACGGGCACGACGAGCAGGCCGTCGAGCGCGCGCTGCGACGCGCCCAGGCGTTCGGCGGCCCGGTGATCGTGCACGTCATCACCGAGAAAGGGCGCGGCTACACGCCCGCCGAGCAGGACGTCGCGGACCGGTTCCACGCGGTCGGCGTGATCCACCCCGAGACGGGGCTGCCGGTCGCACCGTCGCGGTTCGGCTGGACGAGCGTGTTCGCCGACGAGATCGTCCGCATCGGCCGGCGCCGGCCGGACGTGGTGGCGGTCACCGCGGCCATGCTCCAGCCGGTGGGTCTCGCGCCGTTCGCGGCGGAGTTCCCGGACCGCGTGTTCGACGTGGGGATCGCGGAGCAGCACGCCGCGACCTCGGCCGCGGGCCTGGCGTTCGGCGGCCTGCACCCGGTGGTCGCCGTGTACGCGACGTTCCTCAACCGCGCGTTCGACCAGGTGCTCATGGACGTCGCGCTGCACCGCGCGGGCGTCACGTTCGTCCTGGACCGCGCGGGCATCACGGGCGACGACGGCGCGAGCCACAACGGCATGTGGGACATGGCGATGCTCGCGATCGTCCCGGGCCTGCGGCTGGCCGCCCCGCGCGACGAGGCGACGCTGCGCACCGCGCTGCGCGAGGCGGTGGACGTCGACGACGCACCGACCGTGGTCCGCTACCCGAAGAGTGCGCTCGTGGCCGAGATCCCCGCGCTCGAGGACCTCGACGGCCTGGACGTGCTGGCGCGCCACGAGGCCGCGGACGCCGGCGCCCGGCGCGTGCTCGTCGTCGGCGTGGGGTCGATGGTCGGCACGGGGCTCGAGGTGGCCGAGCAGCTCGCGGCGCACGGGCTGCACGTGACGGTCGTCGACCCGCGCTGGGTCCTGCCGGTCCCGGAGGCCCTCACGAAGCTCGTCGGCGAGCACGACCACGTCGTGACGGTCGAGGACGGTCTCGTGGACGGGGGAGTCGGGTCGCACGTCGCGCAGCGGGCGGTCGAGCAGGGCGTGGTCGTGCCGGTCCAGGCCTTCGGCGTGCCGCGCGAGTTCCTGCCGCACGCGACGCGCGACCAGCTGGTCACGGCCCTGCGGCTCACGCCCGGCGACATCACGCGGGACGTGCTGACGGCTCTGTCCCGCCGCTGACGCGAACAGGTGTGATTCGGGGCACACGGGGTACGGGACCAGGGTCCCGAGACATCCCATCATTCGCTCCGTAGGTTCGGTGGTACCGGACCGATTCCACGAGGAGCGAAGATGTCCACCACCGCCGTACCCGGCACCGACAACCTCGAGGCGACGACGCCTGCAGCCTGGGCGGGGTTCGTCGCCGGACCCTGGGTCGACCACGTCGACGTGCGCGACTTCATCCAGCGCAACTACACGCCCTACGAGGGTGACGCGGCGTTCCTGGCCGGCCCCACCGCGCGGACCACGGGCATCTGGTCGAAGCTCTCCGAGCTGTTCCCCGAGGAGCGCGAGAAGGGCGTCTACGACGTCGACGCCGCGACCCCGTCGACCATCACCTCGCACGCCCCCGGGTACATCGCGAAGGACGACGAGGTCATCGTCGGCCTGCAGACCGACGCGCCGCTCAAGCGCGCGATCATGCCGAACGGCGGCTGGCGCATGGTCCAGACCTCGCTGCAGACGTACGGCTACGAGGCGCCGCAGGAGATCGTCGACATCTTCACCAAGTACCGCAAGACGCACAACGACGGCGTCTTCGACGTGTACCCCCCGGACGTGCGCGCCGCGCGCTCGTCGCACATCATCACCGGCCTGCCGGACGCGTACGGTCGCGGCCGCATCATCGGTGACTACCGCCGCGTCGCGCTGTACGGCGTCGACGCGCTGATCGACGCCAAGAAGCTCGAGAAGGCCGAGCTCGACATGGAGCGCTCGGTCGAGGACGTCATCCGGGCCCGCGAGGAGCTGGCGGAGCAGATCCGTGCGCTGGGCGAGCTCAAGCAGATGGCCGCGTCCTACGGCTACGACATCTCGGGCCCCGCGACGACCGGCCGCGAGGCCGTGCAGTGGCTGTACTTCGGCTACCTCGCCGCGGTGAAGGAGCAGAACGGCGCCGCGATGTCGCTGGGCCGCACGTCGACGTTCCTCGACATCTACCTCGAGCGCGACCTGGCCGCCGGCACCATCACCGAGGAGCAGGCGCAGGAGATCATCGACGACTTCGTCATCAAGCTGCGCATCGTCCGGTTCCTGCGCACCCCCGAGTACGACAACCTGTTCTCGGGCGACCCGACGTGGGTCACCGAGACCATCGGTGGCATGGGCGAGGACGGCCGCACGCTCGTCACCAAGAACTCGTTCCGCTTCCTGCAGACCCTGTACAACCTGGGTCCGGCGCCCGAGCCGAACATGACGGTCTTCTGGACCGACGCGCTGCCCGAGGGCTTCAAGAAGTTCTGCGCGCAGGTGTCGATCGACACGTCCGCCGTGCAGTACGAGTCCGACGACCTGATCCGTGCCGACTGGGGCGACGACGCCGCGATCGCGTGCTGCGTGTCCCCGATGCGGGTCGGCAAGCAGATGCAGTTCTTCGGTGCCCGCGTGAACCTGGGCAAGGCGCTGCTCTACGCCATCAACGGCGGCCGCGACGAGGTCTCGGGCAAGCAGATCGCCCCGGTGTCCGCGCCGGTCGAGGGCGAGTTCCTCGACTACGACGACGTCATGGCGAAGTTCGACAAGACGATGGACTGGCTCGCCCAGACCTACGTCGACGCGCTCAACTGCGTGCACTACATGCACGACAAGTACGCGTACGAGCGCATCGAGATGGCGCTGCACGACCGCGACATCCTGCGGACCATGGCGTGCGGCATCGCCGGCCTGTCGGTCGTGGCGGACTCGCTGTCGGCCATCAAGTACGCGAAGGTGCGCGCGCTGCGCACCGCGGACGGTCTCGTCACCGAGTACCAGGTGGAGGGCGACTTCCCGACCTACGGCAACGACGACGACCGTGCCGACGACATCGCGGTGTACCTGGTCGAGACGTTCATGCGCAAGATCCGCCAGAACCCGACGTACCGCGGCGCGCTGCACACGCAGTCCGTGCTGACCATCACGTCGAACGTCGTGTACGGCAAGGCGACGGGCTCCACGCCCGACGGCCGGCGCCACGGCGAGCCGTTCGCCCCGGGCGCCAACCCGATGAACGGCCGCGACACGCACGGCATGCTCGCCTCCGCGCTGTCGGTCGCGAAGCTGCCCTACGCGCAGGCGCAGGACGGCATCTCGCTCACGTCGTCGGTCGTGCCCTCGGGCCTCGGCCGCACGCGGGACGAGCAGATCGCCAACCTCGTCGGCCTCCTGGACGCGTACACGATGTCCCACGGCTACCACATGAACGTCAACGTGCTGAACCGTGAGACGCTCGTCGACGCGATGGAGCACCCGGAGAACTACCCGCAGCTCACCATCCGCGTGAGCGGCTACGCCGTGAACTTCGTCCGGCTGACGCGCGAGCAGCAGCTCGACGTCCTGTCGCGGACGTTCCACGGCGCGGTCTGACACGACGCCGCCGGGGTGGGTCCGTCCCGCTGACACGCGGACCCACCCCGGTCGGACACCCCTTCCCGCACCCCCAGAGGAGACGACGATGAGCACGGTGACCGACCCGCAGGTCGGGGCCCCGGTCGTCCCGCTGGGGATGCCGCTCGTGGGCGGCGCGCACGGGCGCGTGCAGGGCGCGGGCACCGAGGGCCTCGAGGAGGCCACGAACGAGGACCGGTCCGCGCGGCTCGCCGCCGTGCGTGCGGGCGAGGTCGGGTCGGTCCACTCGTGGGAGCTCGTCACCGCGGTGGACGGGCCCGGGACCCGTATGACGGTCTTCCTGGCCGGCTGCCCGCTGCGCTGCCTGTACTGCCACAACCCCGACACCATGGAGATGCGCCGCGGCACGGACGTCACGTCCGACGAGCTGCTCGCGCGGGTGAGCCGCTACCGCGGCGTCATGCGTGCGACGCACGGCGGCCTGACGATCTCCGGCGGAGAGCCGCTCATGCAGCCCGCGTTCGTGCGGCGCCTGCTGCGCGGCGCGAAGGCCATGGACGTGCACACCGCGATCGACACGTCCGGCTACCTGGGCGCGCAGTGCACCGACGAGATGCTCGACGACCTCGACCTCGTCCTGCTGGACGTGAAGTCCGGCGACCCGGAGACCTACAAGCGCGTCACGGGCCGAGAGCTCGAGCCCACGCTGCAGTTCGGCCGGCGCCTCGCGGCGCGCGGCGACACGGAGGTCTGGATCCGCTTCGTGCTCGTGCCCGGCCTGACGGACGACGTCGAGAACGTCGAGAAGGTCGCGGAGTACGTCGCGTCGCTCGGCGAGTGCGTGACGCGCGTCGAGGTGCTGCCGTTCCACCAGATGGGCCGCGACAAGTGGGCCGAGCTGGGCATGCGGTACGAGCTCGAGGACACGCAGCCGCCCAGCCCCGAGCTGGTCGAGCGGGTGCGCGGTCAGTTCCGCGCACGCGGCCTGCAGGTCTTCTAGAACGCGCTGACCTGCTCGGGAGCGCGCTGGGGGCGGCTCAGCGTCCGCACCAGTGCGTCCTGCCCGTGCCGGCGCAGCGCGAGGTCGGTCAGGAGGGTCAGCACGGGCGACAGCGCCTCGGGCGCGAAGCGCGGTGCCGGGACCGACAGGCTCGCGGCCAGGTCGTCGGAGTGCACGACGATCTCGAGCAGCCGGGTCGCGACGAAGTCCTCGATCGCCATGGCCGCGCCGGTCCAGGGCACGACGACGACAGGCGGCGCGGTCGTGAGCGCGACGTCGAGCCGTGCCGCGACCTCGACCGCCGCGGCGGCAGCCGCCTGCGGGCCTGCGGCCGCCTGCTCCTCGCCGCGCTCGCGCACACCCACGTTCGACGGGCCGTCGAGGTCCTCGCGGATCCACACGGCGTTCGCGTAGTGCGTCGAGACGGGGATCGGCTCGGCCAACCGGGAGTCGTGCGGGTCGTGGGCCGCGAGCGTCTCGACGATCCGCTGCGGCTGGTTCACGAGGTGCCAGGTGAGGGCCCCGACGCTCATGCCGGCGCACGCCGACTCGTCGTGCCAGCGCGTCGTGATCTCGGGCCAGGCGACGAGGCCGGCGAGCAGGCGCGACGCCCCCACGGCCGCGCGGGGGTCGAGGGAGCCGACGAAGGTCAGATCGGGCCACATGGGGACAACCTTGTCACGTCCGGTGGGTGAGGAGGCGGGACCGCGCGTGAGGGCGGCCGCACCGTGGGTGCGACCGCCCTCACGCGTCGTCGTGCGGTCAGGTCGTGCGGTCAGGTCGTGGTCAGAGCGCGCTGTCCGGCCGCGTGGTCACGCTGTGGGGACGTTCGCCACGCCGTCCGGCAGCAGCCGGCGCCCGAGCACCCGCTCGCTGCAGCCCGTGCGGTCCAGGTACGGCGTGATCCCACCGAGGTGGAAGCCCCAGCCGGCACCCAGGATCATGCACAGGTCGATCTGCTGCGGGGTGGCGACCACGCCCTCGTCGAGCATGTGCCCGATCTCGCGCGTGAGGGCCGCGAGCACCGAGTCGAGGACGCCCGCCTCGTCGAGCGGTTCGCCGAGCGGCTCGGCCTCGCGGGCCGCGTCGAACGTCGCCTGGATCGCCGGGTCGACAGGCTTGGGCAGGCCCTTGGCGGCGGCGGGCAGCACGACGGTCGTGCCGTCCTCGACGAGCCTGGCCAGACCGGGGGAGCGGGGGAACCGCTCGCCCAGGTCCTCGCGCAGCGAGGTGAGCACGTGCAGGCCTACGGCCGGACCGACGAGGTCGAACAGCTCGAACGGCGGCATGGGCAGGCCGAGCGGCCGCAGCGCGCGGTCCGCGACCTCGACGGGCGTGCCCTTCTCGACCGCGTCGACGATCACGCCGAGCAGCAGCACGAGCAGGCGGTTGACGACGAAGCCCGGGCGGTCGGCGACGAGCACGGCCGTCTTGCGGAGCCGGCTCGCGACCGCGAACCCCGTGGCGAGGGCCTCGGGCGAGGTGCGCTCGGCCTGCACCACCTCGACGAGCGGCATGGCGGCGACCGGGTTGAAGAAGTGCAGCCCGACGACGCGCTCGGGATGCTGCAGGTCCGCCGCCATCTGCGTGACCGACAGGGCGGAGGTGTTCGTCGCGAGCACCGCGTCAGGCGAGACCACCTGCTCGACCTCCGCGAACACCCGCTTCTTGAGCGAGAGCACCTCGGTCACCGCCTCGATCACGAGGTCGCAGTCCGCGAGGTCGGCGAGGTCCGTGGTGCCACGCACGGAGCCGAGCAGGCGCGACGCTGCCGCGGGCGACAGCCTGCCGGTCGACGTGAGCCGCTCCACGCCCGAGCGGACCGCCTCGAGCCCCTTGGCCACGCGCTCGTCGTCGAGGTCGCGCATGACCACCGGTACCCCGAGCCGCTGCGCGAGCAGCAGCGCGATCTGCGCGGCCATGAGCCCGGCGCCGACGATCCCGACGCGCGTCACCGGGCGGGCGAGCGCGGCGTCGGGTGCGCCGACGGGTCGCTTGCCACCCGAGACGAGCCCGAACGCGTAGACCGACGCGCGCATCTCGTCGGACAGGATGAGGTCGGCGAGCGCCTCGTCCTCCGCGGCGAACGCCTCCTCGCGTGAGCGGTCGCGCGCGTGGGCGACGAGGTCCAGCGCCCGGTACGGAGCGGGCCGCGAGCCGTGGATCGTCGCGTCGAGGCGTGCGCGGGCGGCGTCGGTCACCGCGCGCCACGTGGCTTCGTCGTCGAGCTCGCGGCGCGGCACGACGACCTCCCCCCGCAGGACGCGCGCGGCCCAGCGCACGGACTCCTCGAGGAAGTCGGCCGTGTCGAGCACGACGTCGACCAGCCCGATCCGCTCCGCCTGCTGCGCCGTGAACGGCTTGTTCGCCGCGGGGCGCGTGAGGATGACGTCGAGCGCGTCCTGCACGCCGACGAGCCGCGGGACCAGGTACGCACCGCCCCACCCCGGCACGAGGCCGAGCCCCGTCTCGGGCAGGGCGAGCGCGCGGACGTCGGCGGCGGCCGTGCGGTAGTCGCAGTTCAGCGCGAGCTCGAACCCGCCGCCGAGCGCGACGCCGTTGACGAACGCGAACGTCGGCACGCCCATGTCGTGCAGGAGCCCGTACGCGGCGTGGCCGCCCCGGCCGAGCGCAAGAGCCTCCTCGCGGCTCGTGACGCCCGTGACCTGCGTGAGGTCGGCGCCGGCGGCCAGGTAGTACGGCTTGCCCGTGACCGCGACCGCCTGGACCTCGCCGGCGCGCACGCGGTCGCGCACCGACGTCAGCGTCGCGGTGAGCTCCGCGATGCCCGTCGGGCCGAACGTGGTGGGCTTGGTGTGGTCCAGGCCGTTGTCGATCGTGACGAGGGCGAGCGTGCCCGCCCCGTCGGGGAGGCGGACGTCGCGGGCGAGGGCGTGCGCGACGCGCTCGGCGCGCGGCGAGCCCACGGCGCGGGTCGTGGGGTCGTTCTTCGTGGGGGTGGGCGTGGGGGTGGTCTCGCCGCTCACGGGGCGACCTCCTCGTCGATCGGCGCGGCGCCGGCCGCGGTGGTGGCCGTCGGCTCGTACTCGGCGTGGTGCGGGTTCTCCCAGATGACGGTGCCGCCCTGGCCGAGACCGACGCACATCGTCGTGAGCCCGTAGCGGACCTCGGGCCGCTCGGCGAACTGGCGGGCGAGCTGCGTCATGAGGCGGACGCCCGACGACGCGAGCGGGTGACCCACGGCGATCGCACCGCCGTACGGGTTGACGCGCGGGTCGTCGTCCGCGATCCCGAACGCGTCGAGGAACGCGAGCACCTGCACGGCGAACGCCTCGTTGATCTCGAAGAGCCCGATGTCGTCGATCGTCAGACCCGCACGCTCGAGCGCGCGGTGCGTCGCGGGCACCGGACCGACGCCCATGATCTCGGGCTCGACGCCCGCGTACGCGAAGGAGACGAGCCGCATGCGCACCGGCAGGCCGAGCTCGGCGGCGGTGTCCTCGGCGGCCAGGAGGCACGCGGTGGCGCCGTCGGTCAGCGGCGCGGAGGTGCCCGCCGTGACGCGTCCGCCGGGGCGGAACGGGGTCGGGAGCGCGGCGATCGCCTCGACGGTCGTGCCCGGACGGGGCGGCTCGTCGGCCGTCGCGAGACCCCAGCCCCGCTCGGGGTCGCGCGTGGCGACGGGTACGAGGTCCGGGTCGATCTTGCCCGCGGCGAGCGCGTCGGCGTACTTGCGCTGGCTCGCCACCCCGTACGCGTCGGCGCGCTCGCGCGTGAGGCCCGCGTCGCGGTCGTGCAGGTTCTCGGCCGTCACGCCCATGTTGAGCGCGTCGGCCGCGACGAGCCGCTCGGACAGGAAGCGCGGGTTGGGGTCGGCGTCGAACCCCATGGGGTGGTGGCCCATGTGCTCGACGCCGCCGGCCAGCGCGACGTCGGCCGCGCCCACGCCGATCTGACCCGCGAGGTTGGTGACCGCGGTCATCGCGCCGGCGCACATGCGGTCGATCGCGTAGCCGGGCACGCTGCGCGGCAGCCCGGCGAGCACGCCGACCGTGCGGCCGAGGGTCAGGCCCTGGTCGCCGGCCTGCGTGGTCGCGGCGATCGCGACCTCGTCGACCCGCTCCGGCGGGAGCTGCGGGTGGCGGCGCAGGAGCTCACGGACGGTCTTGACCGCGAGGTCGTCGGCGCGTGTGTGGCCGTACAGGCCGTCGGGGCGTGCGCGGCCGAACGGGGTGCGGACCCCGTCGACGAACACGGTGCGACGGACGGCGGGGGCGGCGGGCATCGGGGCCTCCTGAGGGACGACGGTGTCCAGGGGTGGTCAACGACCGGGAAGCGCTGCGGGTGTCCCGCGACCTGCACGGACGCCGGGACCTTCGACCCACCGGGCCGAAGTTACCCGAGAGTAACATCCGCCGCCCGGCCCCGGGCGGGTTCCCGCCCAGCGATCCGGGCTCAGGCCCGGCTCAGGCCCGACTCAGGCCCCGAGGGTCGCGAACGCCGCCGCGAACGGCCCCGCCACGAGCTCGACCTGCCACGCGCGAGCGCCCCCGGCGGTGAGCTGCTCGGCGATCGACCCCGCGTCGAGCGAGGAGGGCGGCGACCAGCACAGGCGCCGCAGCAGGTCCGGCTGCAGGAGGTTCTCGACCGGCACCGTGTGCTGCTCCGACAGGCTCGCCACCACGTCGCGCGCGGCGGCGAGCCGTGCGGCAGCGGCAGGGTCACGGTCCGCCCACGCGCGCGGCGGCGGGGGCGCGTCGCTCTTCGGCCCGCGCACCGACGGCAGCTCGGAGTCGGGCAGCGCGAGCGCGCGGTCGATCGCGGACTGCCACAGCGGTGCGCGCCGCCGCGTGCCCTTGCCCGAGAACGCCGGCAGTGCCGTCAGTGCCGCGACACCGCGTGGCAGCGCCTGCGCGGCCGCGACGATCGCCGCGTCCGGCAGCACGCGCCCGGGCGACAGGTCGCGCTGGCGCGCGTTCGTGTCACGCGTCTCCCACAGCTCGCGCACGACCGCGAGCCGACGCGCGTCCCGGACCGCGTGCAGGCCCGAGACGCGGCGCCACGGCTCCACGCGTGGAGGCGGCGCGGGTGCGGTCCGCACGGCCTCGAACTCCTGGGCGGCCCACTCGGCCTTGCCGCTCACCGCGAGCCGCTCCGCCAGGACCTCACGCACCTCCACCAGCACCTCGACGTCGAGCGCCGCGTACCGCAGCCACTCCACCGGCAGCGGACGCGTGGACCAGTCCACGGCCGAGTGCTCCTTGGCGAGGCCGAGGCCGAGGGTGTCGGCCACGACGGCCGCGAGCCCCACGCGCTCCATGCCCAGCAACCGGGCGGCGAGCTCGGTGTCGAACACGCGCGAGGGGCGCATGCCCTGCTCCGCGAGGCCCGGCAGGTCCTGCGACGCGGCGTGCAGCACCCACTCGACGCCGACGAGCGCCTCCGACAGCGCCGACAGGTCGGGCAGCGCGATCGGGTCGACGAGCGCCGTGCCGGCGCCCTCGCGCCGGAGCTGGACCAGGTACGTGCGCTGGCCGTAGCGGTACCCCGACGCGCGCTCCGCGTCGACCGCGACGGGGCCGGTCGCCGCGCCGAAGTCCGCGACCACGGCGGCGAGCGCCTCGGGGGTGTCGACGACCGGCGGGACGCCCTCGGCCGGCTCGGTCAGTGCGACGACCTGCACCGCCGCGGGGGTCCCGGGCGTCGTGGTGTCGTCGGTCGCTGCCGGGTCGGTCACTGCCGGGTCGGCCACGGTCGAGGAGTCGACGTCCGCGGTCCCGGCGGGCGCGCGCTCGTCGTCCTCAGGTCGCATGTTCCCACCGTAGGCGACGTGGCTGCGCTGCCACGCGAAGCGCGCCGCAAGTCGTGGGACGACAGCGTCAGTCGAGGAGTCCGCCACGGAACGACATGGCGACCAGGTGGGCACGGTCGCCCGTGCCGAACTTGCGGGAGATGCGCGCGAGGTGGCTCTTGACCGTCAGCGCCGACAGGCCGAGCTCCTCGCCGATCAGCCGGTTGCTGCGCCCCTGGGCGACGAGCTTGAGGACACTCAGCTCACGGGTCGTGAGCTCCGGCAGGGACGGCGCGGGCGGGGGAGCGGCCGGTGTGCGCTGGAGCGACGGCGACGTGGCGCCCGCGACCGCGCCACGCACCCCGCCGGCGAGCAGGATGCCGAGCTCCTGGCGGCTCGCGCGGCGGGTCAGCACGACGACGCGCTGGCTCCCGCGGCGGCGCAGGTTCTGCACGAGCGAGCTCCCGTCGCCGTCGGCGAGCTCGGTGACCACGACGCACATGTGATGGGCCGCGGCGGGGCGCGTCGCGGCCTGGCCCGCCGAGGCAGCAGGACGGGCGACGGGTGCGCGGCGCAGCGGCTCGATGCTCACGACGTGCTGATCGGCACCCCGGTCCGGGGACTTGAGCCCCGGTAGGACGAATCCGTCACACCGGTGACGTGAGTGCGCTGCTCAGGCTGCGCGTCAGCGGTGCGGACCGAGCGTCAGTGGCGCGGACCGAGCGGGACCACGCCCTCGGGCAGCGGCGGCAGGCCGGCCGCGGTGCACAGCAGCGTCTCCCACGCCCGCAGGTGGTCGCGCAGGTCGTCGTCCGCCGCCGTCCACGACGCGCGGATCTCGAGCTCGGTCTGCTCGGCCCGCACCTCGAGCGCGCCGAAGCTCTGGGACAGCACCCGGGTGACCGTCCCACCCGCGGCGTGCGCCTCGAGGCCGACGCTCGCGAGCGCGTCGAGGAACCAGGTCCACGCGACCTCCGCGAGCAGCGGGTCCGCGCCGACCTCCGGCTCGAGCGTCGCCCGCACGAGCGTCACCAGCCGGAACCGGCCGTCCCACGCCTCCTGGCCCGCCGGGTCGTACAGCACGACGAACCGGCCCGACGCGAGCTCGGCGGCCGCGACGGAGCGACGCGCGGTGCGCACCTCGGCCGTGAGCGCCGCCGAGAAGGGCGCGATGCGGGCCGGACCCGGCACCTCGTCGAGGAGCACCTCGGGTCGGACGCTGACGGCACGCAGCGAACGCAGGGCCTGGACGAACTCGACGGGGACGTCGTCGGGGCCGGCGGGGGTCATGGTTGCCGAGCGTAGGCAACGGGACCCACGCGCGCGTGCAGGGCGCGCCGAGCGCCTGTGGAGGACGCGCTCGGGCGTCCTCGCCACGCCGCTACCGTCCCGACCGTGCCGCACGAGGCGCACCGACGACGAGCGACGGGGGAGCAGTCATGGACGCGAACGGACCACACACGGGGGACACGGGCGGGGGCTTCGTCCCCTCGGCGCGGACGGGCGGCCGCAGGCCGCGTGCCGGGTCGGCGCCGTCGCGCGCGAGCGGGTCGTCGACGGTCTCAGCACCCGGCGCCGCCGCGGACGGCGGGCCGGACGGCGGGCCGGATGGCCGCCCTGATGGCCGCCCGGATGGCCGCCCGGACGGCGGGGTGGAGGGCGCCTGGCACGAGGGGGCGAGCGAGCGCATCGCGCGGCAGGTGCGTGACGCGGAGCGGCACGCGGAGGCGGCCGAGGCGCTGCGCGACGAGTTCGCGCGCCAGCACGCGTCCGCGCGCTCCGGGCGTGGCGAGGTGCGCGTGGAGGTCGACGCGCGCGGACGCCTCGTCCGGCTCGTGCTGTCCGACCGCGCGACGGCGCTGCCCGCCGCGACGCTCGCACGGCTGGTCGAGGACACGGCCCGCGCCGCGGCGCACCAGGTCGACGCGTCGGCGCTCGCGCTCGTCGAGCGGCGCCTCGGAGCGGGCTCCCCGCTGCTGGCCGCGATGCGGGAGGACCTCACGCTCGGCGCGGCCCCGCGGTGAGACATCTTGACCCCTGATCGTCCCGGCGGGGCGTCGGGGCGTGCGCACTAGGCTGAGGCGGCACCTCATCCGGCACACCACACGTCCGCGCCCGCCGAGGCGACGAACCGAAGGAGCACCACACAGCATGGTCGACATCGCCCCCGGCGGTCAGGTCGGGATCGCGCAGATCGGCGTCACCGGGCTCGCGGTCATGGGCCGCAACCTGGCGCGCAACTTCGCCCGCAACGGCTTCACCGTGGCCGTGCACAACCGGTCGTGGGAGAAGACGGCCTCGCTGGTCGCCGAGCACGGCGACGAGGGCACGTTCGTGCCGTCCGAGTCGGTCGCGGACTTCGTCGCGTCGCTCGAGCGGCCGCGCAAGGTCGTCGTGATGGTCAAGGCCGGTGCGGCGACCGACGCGGTGATCGACGAGCTCGTGCCGTTCCTCGAGGAGGGCGACATCGTCGTCGACGCCGGGAACGCGCACTTCCCGGACACGGTGCGCCGCGAGAACGCGCTGCGTGCCCAGGGCCTGCACTTCGTCGGCTCGGGCGTCTCGGGCGGTGAGGAGGGCGCGCTGCTGGGCCCGTCGATCATGCCGGGCGGCACGCGCGAGTCCTACGCGAGCCTGGGCCCGATCCTGGAGACGATCGCGGCGAAGGTCGACGGCGTGCCCTGCTGCACGTACGTGGGCCCGGACGGCGCCGGGCACTTCGTCAAGATGGTGCACAACGGCATCGAGTACGCGGACATGCAGCTCATCGCTGAGGCCTACGACCTGCTCAAGCAGGGGCTGGGCGCGTCCGCCGCCGAGATCGGCGAGATCTTCGCCGAGTGGAACACCGGGGACCTCGAGTCGTTCCTCATCGAGATCACCGCCGACGTGCTGCAGCACGTGGACGCGGCGACCGGGTCGGCGTTCGTCGACGTGGTGCTGGACCAGGCGGAGCAGAAGGGCACCGGCCGCTGGACCGTGCAGAACGGCCTCGACCTGGGTGTCCCGATCACCGGGATCGCGGAGGCCACGTTCGCGCGCGCGCTGTCCGGCGGGGTCGCCCAGCGCGAGGCCGCGCGCGGCGTGCTGCCCGCGGCGACCACCCCGTGGGAGGTGACCGACCGGGACGCGTTCGTCGAGGACGTGCGCCTGGCGCTGTACGCGTCCAAGGTCGTGGCGTACTCGCAGGGCTTCGACCAGATCGCCGCCGCCTCCGAGCAGTTCGGCTGGGACATCGACCGCGGGGCCATGGCGCGCATCTGGCGCGGCGGCTGCATCATCCGCGCCCGGTTCCTCAACCGCATCACCGAGGCGTACGAGCGCGCCCCGCACCTGCCGCTGCTGCTGGCCGACGAGTACTTCGCCGGTGCGGTCGGCAACGGTGTGGCCGCGTGGCGTCGGATCGTCGCCGGGGCCGCGCTGCACGGCGTGCCGACCCCCGCGTTCTCGTCGTCCCTCGCGTACTACGACGGCGTGCGTGCCGAGCGCCTGCCCGCCGCCCTCATCCAGGCGCAGCGCGACTTCTTCGGCGCACACACCTACCGCCGCACCGACCGTGACGGCTCGTTCCACACCCTGTGGTCGGGCGACCGCACCGAGCAGGACGCGTGACGCAGGCCAGCGCCCCCGCCGGGGGTCACGGGACGGACGCGCGTGCGCTCCAGCCCGTGATCCTCGGCGCGGACATCGGTGTCTACGCGCTCGCGCGCTCGTTCCACGAGCAGTACGGCGTGACGTCCGTGGTCGTCGCGGGCGCCGCGCTCGGTCCCGTGCAGCACTCGCAGATCGTCGAGCACGAGATCGTCGCGGACGGGCACGACCCGCGCCAGCTCGTCGACCGTCTGCTTCAGGTCGCGCACCGCCTGCCGGACCGCCGGCTGCTGCTGATGGCGAACTCGGACTGGCTCGTGCGCGTCGTCGTCGAGCACCGCACCGAGCTCGAGCCGTTCTACGCGGTGCCGTTCCTCTCGGCGGACCTGCTGGCCCGCATCAGCGACAAGGCGACGTTCGCGGAGATCTGCGCCGAGCTCGACATCTCGGTCCCGCGCACGATCGTCCAGTCGTTCGGCGCGGATGAGCCCGACGTTCCCGTCGACCTGGAGTACCCGCTGATCGCGAAGGCGGCGAGCAGCGCGGACTACCAGGACGTCGAGTTCGAGGGGAAGAAGAAGGTCTTCGAGATCTCCTCGGCCGACGAGCTCGCGGCGCTGTGGCGTTCGCTGCGCGCGGCGGGGTACCGCGGCCGGTTCGTCGTGCAGGAACTCGTTCCGGGCGACGACACGCAGATGCGCTCGGTCACCGCGTACGTGGACCAGCGCGGGGTCGTGACCCTCTCGTGCTGCGCGCACGTGCTGCTCGAGGAGCACACCCCCTCCGGCCTGGGGAACCCGGCCGCGATGGTCACCTACCGCGACGACGCGATGCTCGAGCAGGCGCACCGGTTCCTCACCGCGACCGGCTACGTGGGCTTCGCGAACTTCGACGTCAAGGTCGACCCGCGCACGGGCCGGTTCCGGTTCTTCGAGGTCAACCCGCGCATCGGGCGGAACAACTACTACGTGACCGCGGCGGGTGCCAACCCGGTGCGGTTCGTCGTGGAGGACCGCATCGAGAACCGCGCGGTCGATCCCGTCGTCGTCGACCGCGAGGTGCTCTACTCGATCCTGCCGCACCGCCTCCTGCTGCGGTACGTGCGGGACCCGCAGCTCGCGGCGCGCGTGCGCGGCCTGATCCGGGCGGGCGCCACCGCGCACCCGCTGCGCTACCGCAAGGACCTGTCGCCGCGGCGTCGGTTCTACGTGCTCGCGGCAGCGGTCAACCAGGTGCGCAAGTTCCGTCGCTGGTACCCGGAGCCCACCGACACGGGCTTCTGACCCGCGTCGGCGCAAGCGTCGAGATCCTCGCGGTCAGCCGAGCTCGGACGTGCCCGAGTACAGGTGCAGCACCGGGATGTGCAGCTCGTCGCGGGCCCGGGACGCCCAGTCGCGGTGGAACGTGTCGAGCCACGCGTGCGGGTAGGTGACGATCGCGACCTCACGCGCGTCGTGCGCCGCGGCGGCGGCGCGCAGCGCGGGCAGTGGGTCGTCGTCGACGACCTCGCCGGTCGCGGTCCGGCCGGCCGCGGCGAACTCCGCGAGCGTGCTCGAGAGCTGCTCGACGGCCGTCGCGGTCGCCTCGCGCTCGGTGGGCTCCTTGCCGCGCAGGCGCTCGAGCGCGCCCTTGATCTCGCCGAGCCCGAGGTCGTCGACGATGGTCGGCAGCAGCGGGCGGTCGGTGTCGGCAGGCACCAGCACGTGGTACGCGAGCTGCTCGCCCTCGTGGAGGGCGAGCAGGTGCTGGACGTCGACGGGCGCGAGGGTGTCCTCGATGAGCACCAGGATCGTGTCGGTCACGTCGCCGAGCCTAGTTGCGAACGCGCGTCCTGGCTGGCCGTGTGCAGGTCCCAGCGCCCGAGCAGGACGCCGTCGGCGTGCAGGAGCTGCACGAGGCGCGCGGGCAGGGGGTCGCGCACCCACGGCGCGCCGTCCAGGACCCGCGGTGCGGGGCCGCCCACGACCGTCGGGCTCCACGTGAGGAAGAGCTCGTCGACGAGGCCCAGCGACACGAGCTCCCCGAGCAGCGTCGGCCCGCCCTCGGTGAGCACCGCGGTCAGGCCGCGCTCGGCCAGCGCCGCGAGGGCACCCCGCAGGTCGACGGCGGAGCGTCCCGCGACGACGAGGCCGTCGCCGAGCCGGTCGCGCAGCTCCCCGACGCGCGGGCTCGTCGCGCACGTGACGACGAGCGGCAGGCGCTCGGCGTCGAGCAGCGCGCCCGGCACGTCGCCGGACCGCGTGACCACGGCGAGCGCGGGGCGGTCGCCCCGACCGTGCGCGCGGCGCGTCGCGGCCACCGCGGGCGGCAGGTCCAGCTCGCGGTAGCGCTCCTGGCGGACCGTGCCCGCGCCGACGAGCACCACGTCGGCCAGCGCGCGCAGCGCGGTGAACACGCGCAGGTCGGCCGGTCCGTTGATCGAGCCCGTGACGCGGTCCGGGCCGGTCGCGGCGCCGTCGAGCGTGGCGATCATGTTGGCGCGCACGGACCGGCCGGGGGCGAGGTCGTCGAGCAGCGCGACCAGCTCGGCCTCGTCCTCCCGCGGCTCGAGCCGCGTGGGGGGCGCGGCGGTCGCGTGCAGCAGGACGTCGAGCGCGGGGGAGTCGGTCATGGTCAGACCGTAGGGTGCCTGCGCTCGCCCCGGGTCACAGCGAGTCGGCGAGGGCGGCGACGTCGCCGACGACGATGACCGCGGGGTTGGCCACCGCGCGCTCGCGCGCGAGGTCCGCGATGGTCGCGAGGGTGCCGACCGTCGTGCGCTGGCTCGGCAGGGTGCCGTTCTCGACGACGGCGACCGGTGTCCCGGGGTCGGTGCCGTGCGCGACGAGCGCGTCGGCGTACGCGCCGATGCGCGCGACCCCCATGAGCAGCACGAGCGTGCCGCCGAGCTGCGCGAGGGCGGACCAGTCGGGGTCGGTGTCGTGCGCGGACAGGATCGTGACCTGACGGGACAGGCCGCGGTGGGTCACCGGGATGCCCGCGGCACCCGGCACCGCGACGGCGCTCGTCACGCCCGGCACGACCGTGACGGGCACGCCGGCCGCCACGCACGCGGCGACCTCCTCGCCGCCACGCCCGAGCACGTACGGGTCGCCGCCCTTGAGCCGCACGACGCGCAGCCCGGCACGCGCGCGGTCCACGAGCACCGCGTTGATCTGGGTCTGCGTGAGCGTGTGCGCGTGCGGGGCCTTGCCCGCCTCGACGACCTCGACGTCGTCGGGCAGCTCCGCGAGCAGCTCGCGCGGCCCGAGGCGGTCCACCACCACGACGTCGGCCTCGGCGAGCGCGCGCCGACCCTTGGTCGTGATGAGCCCCGGGTCACCCGGCCCACCGCCGACGAGCGTGACGGAGCCCGTGGCGGGCGCCCGGTGGTGGCGCAGCGGGAGGCCGCCGGTGTCCAGGAGCAGCGCGATCGCGGACCGCAGCGCGGCGGCGCGACGCGGGTCGCCGCCCGCGTTGACGGCGACGGTGACGTCCCCGGAGCGTGCCACCGCGGGCGTCCATGCGGAGGACGCGGCGTGGTCGTCGGCGCGGACGCACCACACGCGCGCGTTCTCGGCGTCGGCCGCGACCTGGTCGTCGATCGCCCGCACACCCGTGGCGGTGTGCACGAGCCACGCGTCCGCGAGGTCGCCGGTGGCGTAGTCGCGCCGCTCCCAGCGCACGCCGCCGCGCGCGGCGAGCGCCGCCAGGTCCTCGCAGAGCGCGGGCGCGACGACGAGGACGTCGGCCCCGTCCTCGACGAGCCGTGCGCAGCGGCGGGCCGCGACCGGACCTCCGCCGACGACGAGCACGCGCCGTCCGGTCAGGTCCAGCAGGAGCGGGTGCATCAGATGCCTGCCCCCGCGAGCCAGTCCGCGTCGGCCGTCTCGTCCGCGACGACCTCGGGGGCGAGGCGGTCGAGCAGCGTCGGGCCGACCATGCCGGCGGCGAGCGTCGAGCCGTCCGCGGGGTCGACGAGGAGGAACGCGCCGGTCCCGCGGTGCTCGGCGTAGTCGTCGAGCAGCACGGGCTCGGCGAGCCGCACGCGCACGCGACCGATCGCGTTGAGCCCGAGCCCCGTGGGGGTGGCGTCCGACGACGTGTCGGTGGCGTCCACCTGGTGCAGCGTGTCGACGCCGCTGAGCAGCTCGACCGTCTGGGTGTCGACGTCGAGACGAGCGTCGACCTCGCGCAGGAGTGCGCGCACGGTGCGCGTGCCGACGCGTACGAGCAGACGCGCGCCCAGCACCGAGCGGCGCTCCGACAGCCAGCACACGGTGCCCACGAGGTCCTGCCCGAGGGTCACGGACGCACCGGTGGGGACGAGCACGTCGCCGCGGGAGATGTCGAGCTCGTCGGCGAGCCGCACGGTCACGGACCGGCCCGCGGTCGCCTCGTCGAGCGGGCCGTCGAACGTGTCGATGCCCGTGACGAGGCTCGTCTTGCCGGACGGGAGCACCGTCAGCGCGTCGCCGACGCGCACGGTGCCCGACGCGATGCGCCCGGCGTACCCGCGGTAGTCGGGGTGCTCCGCGGTGCGCGGCCGGATGACCACCTGCACGGGCAGGCGCAGCTCGTCCTCGGCACGCGCGTCGGTGACGGGCACGGTCTCGAGGTGCTCGAGCAGCGTCGGGCCGTCGTACCAGGGTGTGCGCGCCGAGCGCTCGACGACGTTGTCGCCCGTGAGCGCGGAGACCGGCACGGCCAGCACGTCGCTCAGCCCCAGCCCCGTCGCGTACGCGGCGAAGTCGTCGGCGATCGCGCGGAACGTGTCGCCGTCGAAGTCGACCAGGTCCATCTTGTTGACGGCGAGCAGCACGTGCGGGACGCCGAGCAGCGCCGCGACGGTGGCGTGCCGCCGCGTCTGCTCGAGCACGCCCTTGCGCGCGTCCACCAGCACGATCGCGAGCTGGGCGGTCGAGGCGCCCGTGACCATGTTGCGCGTGTACTGCACGTGGCCCGGGGTGTCCGCGAGGACGAACGCGCGTCGGGCCGTCGAGAAGTAGCGGTACGCGACATCGATCGTGATGCCCTGCTCGCGCTCGGCGCGCAGGCCGTCGGTGAGCAGGGCGAGGTCGACCTCGCCCGCGGCGGCGCCGCGCGCCGCGGTCGCGCGCTCGACCGCCGAGAGCTGGTCGGCGAGCACCGACTTCGTGTCGTACAGCAGGCGCCCGATCAGCGTGGACTTGCCGTCGTCGACGGAGCCGGCGGTGGCGAGCCGCAGGAGCTCGCGCGAGGCGTGCTCGGCGGCACCCTCGGACAGCGCGGCGGGTGCGGTGCCGGGGGCGGGGGTGGGGGACGTCGTCACGGGTCTCGTCTCGTCGTTCGTCTGGGTGGGGCCGGGGGCGGTGGGCATCAGAAGTACCCCTCCCGCTTGCGGTCCTCCATGGCGGCCTCGGACGCGCGGTCGTCGGCGCGGGTGGCGCCACGCTCGGTGAGGCGGCTCGCGGCGACCTCGGCGATGACGTCCGCGACGGTCGTCGCGGACGAGTCGACCGCTCCGGTGCAGCTCATGTCACCCACCGTGCGGTACCGCACGGTGCGCGTCTCGAGCCGCTCGTCGGCGCGAGGCCCACCCCACTCGCCGGGTGCGAGCCACATGCCGTCACGCGCGAACACCTCGCGCTCGTGCGCGTAGTAGATCTCGGGCAGCTCGATGCCCTCGCGCTCGATGTAGCGCCACACGTCCAGCTCGGTCCAGTTGGACAGCGGGAACACGCGCACGTGCTCGCCCGGCTTGTGGCGGCCGTTGTACAGGTCCCACAGCTCGGGACGCTGGCGGCGCGGGTCCCACTGGCCGAACTCGTCGCGCAGGGAGAACACGCGCTCCTTGGCACGCGCCTTCTCCTCGTCGCGACGACCGCCGCCGAACACCGCGTCGAACCGGTTGCTCGTGATCGCGTCGAGCAGCGGGACGGTCTGCAGCGCGTTGCGCGACCCGTCGGGGCGCTCGCTCACGCGGCCGTCGTCGATCGCGTCCTGCACGTGCGCGACGACGAGCCGCAGCCCGTGCCGCGCGACCGTCGCGTCGCGGTACTCGAGCACCTCGGGGAAGTTGTGCCCGGTGTCGACGTGCAGCAGCGCGAACGGGACCGCGGCGGGCCAGAACGCCTTGCGTGCGAGGTGCAGCATGACGATCGAGTCCTTGCCGCCCGAGAACAGCAGCACGGGTCGCTCGAACTCGCCGGCGACCTCGCGCATCACGTGGATCGCCTCGGACTCGAGCGCGTCGAGCTGGGTCAGGCGGGTGGGGGACAGCGGGGAGGCCACCGGCGTGGGGGACGTGGCGCCGAGGGTCGTCGTCATGTGTGCAGACCGCATTCCGTCTTGGAGGTACCGGACCAGCGCCCCGCCCGCGGGTCCTCACCCGGGGCGACGGCGCGCGTGCAGGGGGCGCACCCGATCGAGGTGTACCCGGCCTGCCTCAGGGGGTTGAGCACGACGCCGTGGGTCTCGACGTACTCGTCCACCTGCGCCTGCGTCCAGGCGGCGAGGGGGTTGAGCTTCACCTTGCCACGCTTGGCGTCCCAGCCGACGACCGTGATGTCGGTGCGGGTCGGGGCGTCCTCACGGCGCATGCCGGTGACCCACGCCCGGTAGGGCGCGAGGCCGCGCTCGAGCGGCTCGACCTTGCGCAGCGCGCAGCACAGGTTCGGGTCGCGGTCGTGCAGGCGCGGGCCGTGCTCGGCGTCCTGCTCGGCGACCGTGCGCAGCGGCAGGACCGTGCGCAGCCGGATGTCGGTGAAGTCGGCGTAGTAGTCGCGCGTGCCGATCGTCTCGGCGAAGTGGTAGCCGGTGTCGAGGAAGATGACGTCGATCCCGGGCACCGCCCGCGCGGCCATGTGCACGAGGACCTCGTCGCCCATGGACGACGCGACGACGAGGTCGCGGCCGAACGTGCGCGCGGCCCACGCGAGGATCTCCTCGGGGTGCGCGCCCTCGAGCTCGACGCCCGCGCGGGTCGCGAGCTCGCGCAGCTCGTCGGGGGACAGGTCGGCCGCGGTCGGCGTCGCCGTGCTCATCGGGCACCTCCCGCGATCGCCGGGCGCGGCGTGCGCTCACCCGGGTCGGCGACGGACACGAACCGCACCGCGAACGTGCGCGCGCACGAGCGGCACTCCCACTGCCCGTGGGTCTCGCCCGCGGGCCACAGGTCCTCGCTCGCGCAGAACGGGCAGTAGTACGGGACCGCGCGTCCCTCGCCGGAGCCGCTCATCGCAGGTCCTCCTCTGCCGCTCGGTGCACCCACTGCGCGAACTGCTCACCCTCGAGGCGCTGCTCGTCGAACCGGCGCGTGACGCGCTCGATGTAGTCGGGCAGCTCGGACGACGGCACGCGCAGCCCGCGCAGCGTCTTGCCGAGACCGCTGGTGAGGCCGAGCCCGCCGCCGAGGTGGACCTGGTAGCCCTCCTCGCCCTGCGCGAGCGCGCCCTTCAGGCCGATGTCGGCGGTCTGGATCCGCGCGCAGGAGTTCGGGCAGCCGTTGACGTTGATCGTGATGGGCTGGTCGAACGTGGGCAGGCGGCGCTCGAGCTCGCCGACGAGGGCCGTGGCCCTGGCCTTCGTCTCGACGATCGCGAGCTTGCAGAACTCGATGCCGGTGCACGCGAGCGTGCCACGCCGGAACGTCGAGGCGTTGCGCACCTCCAGGCCGAGCGCCTCGAGGCCGTCGACCACCGCGTCGACCTTGTCGCCCGGCACGTCGATCACGACGAGCTTCTGCTCGGTGGTGAGCTGCACGCGGTCCGAGCCCGCGAGCTCGACGAGGTCCGCGACCGCGTCGAGCACCTCGCCCGAGATCCGGCCGACCGCGGGTGCGGCGCCGATGTAGAACCGGCCGTCCTTCTGCGGGTGCACGCCCACGTGGTCGCGTCGGCCCGTCGGCGGGGGCGGCGGCTCGGGACCGTCGGGCAGCGCGTACCCGAGGTACTCCTCCTGGAGCACCTGGCGGAACAGCTCCGGCCCCCAGTCGGCGAGCAGGAACTTCAGGCGCGCGCGCGTGCGCAGCCGGCGGTACCCGTAGTCGCGGAAGATCGACGTCACCCCGACCCACACCTCGGGGATCTGCTCGAGCGTCACGAACGCGCCGAGCCGCTTGCCGAGCATCGGGTTGGTGGACAGCGCGCCGCCGACCCACAGGTCGAAGCCGGGGCCGAGCTCGGGGTGGACCACGCCGACGAACGCGACGTCGTTGATCTCGTGCGCGACGTCCTGGTGCGGCGAGCCGCTGACCGCGGTCTTCCACTTGCGAGGCAGGTTCGAGAACGCGGGGTCGCCGATGTACCGGCGGTGGATCTCCTCGATCGCGGGCGTGCCGTCGATGATCTCGTCGGCCGCGACGCCCGCGACGGGCGAGCCGATGATGACGCGCGGGACGTCGCCGCACGCCTCCTGCGTGGTCAGGCCGACCGCCTCGAGGCGGCGCCAGATCTCCGGCACGTCCTCGATGCGGATCCAGTGCAGCTGGATGTTCTGCCGGTCGGTGATGTCCGCCGTGCCGCGGCCGAACTCGCGCGAGATGCCCGCGACGGTCCGCAGCTGCGCGAGCGACAGGCGCCCGCCGTCGCACCGCACCCGCAGCATGAAGTACTCGTCCTCGAGCTGCTCCGGCTCGAGGGTCGCGGTCTTGCCGCCGTCGATGCCGGGCCGGCGCTGCGTGTACAGGCCCCACCAGCGCATGCGACCACGCAGGTCGTCACCGGGGATCGAGGCGAAGCCCTCGTGGGCGTAGATCGTCTCGATGCGGTGCCGGACGGACAGGCCGTCGTCGACCTGCTTCATCTCCTCGTTGCCGTTGAGCGGCGTGCGCTCGGGGTCGAAGGCCCACTGGCCCTCGGGCTTGGCGGCGGGTGGTGCGATCCGGGTCTGCGCCATGAGGCGCTACCTCCAGGACGTTCACGGGCTCGGCTGCGCTCAGGACCCGGCCTCGAGCCGGGTTCATCCCTCTGGGCACAGACCGCGCGCCCAGGGTGGGGGACGGGGGCGGGGTCAGTTGCTCCGCAGACAGCAGCACATGCACATGGACGTGCGGGCACGCGCAGCCGACTCGGCACAAGGCCGACAGCACCGCACGAACCCGGACTCGATCACGCGTCGAGGTTCACACGGTGTCGCCCGATCGGGGAGTCCCAGACCGGATGATGAGACGCACATGACACGATGCGGACGCGGGATGGGTCACGAGGTGGACGTACCCTGGACGACCGTGACGGACCTCCAGCCGGACCCGACGCACGGTCCCCACCCGGCCGTGCGCTCGCTCGCCGCGAGCGCCCCCACGGTCGCGGCCGACCGGCTCGTCGCCGAGCTCGTCCCGCCCCCGCACTTCGCGGGCGCGTCCTTCGAGTCCTACGTGCCCGACCCGGCGCACCCGAGCCAGGCCGCCGCGGTCGAGCGCCTGCGCCGCGCGACGGACGCCGTCGTCGGCTCCGCCGGTTCGTCGTGGTGGCGCCGCAGGCGCGCCACGCCCGAGGCCGTCTACCTCGACGGCGGCTTCGGCGTCGGGAAGACCCACCTGCTCGCGGCGCTCGCGCACGCGGTGACCACGGCGGGTGGGCGCGCCGCGTTCGGCACGTTCGTGGAGTACACCAACCTCGTCGGCGCGCTCGGGTTCCGGCAGACCGTCGAGGCGCTCTCCGCCTACCGCCTGGTCTGCATCGACGAGTTCGAGCTCGACGACCCGGGCGACACGGTCCTCATGTCCCGCCTCCTGCGCGAGCTCGCGGACCGCGGCGTCGCGCTCGCGGCGACGTCGAACACGCTGCCCGAGTCGCTCGGCGAGGGTCGGTTCGCCGCCGAGGACTTCCTGCGCGAGATCCAGGCGCTCGCGGCGCGGTTCGACGTGCTGCGCATCGACGGTGAGGACTACCGGCACCGCTCCGTCGAGCACGGGGACGCGCTGCCCGACGACGCCGTGCGCGCGGCGGTCTCCGGACGCCCCGGCGCGACGCTCGACGACTTCTCCGCGCTGCTCGCGCACCTCGCGACCGTGCACCCCTCGAAGTACGGGGCGCTGCTGGACGGCACGACGCTCGTCGGGCTCACGGGCGTCGGGCCGGTGACCCGGCAGGAGGTCGCGCTGCGCCTCGTCGTGCTGGTCGACCGCCTCTACGACCGTGACGTGCCCGTGCTGCTCGGGGGTGGCGGGACGCAGGGCCTGTTCAGCGACGAGATGCTGCGCGGCGGCTACCGCAAGAAGTACTACCGCGCGCTGTCCCGGCTCGGCGCGCTCGCGTCGGCCGGAGCCGCCGCGGCCGGCTGACGCAGCACCTCGCGCGCCAGCGGATCCGGCGACCCGAAGCGGTGCGCGGTCATCGCGACCGCCTGCTCGCGCAGGAGGGGCGCGAGCTCGACGCGCCCGGACTCGGTCACCGGGTGGTCCCACACGGCGACGTCGGGGCGACCGCCGGTCGCGGCCACGACCGACGCCTCGGTGGCCCCCACGAGCCGCACGCGCGCGCCGTCGAGCGCCGCGACGCGGGCCAGCCACGCGGCCTCGACCTCGACGTGCAGCCCGTCCGCGACCGTCCGGACGGCGTTCGCGACCCGCGGCGGCAGCGGTACGTCGCTCGAGACGACGACGCGCGTGCCGGCGGCCGCGGCGGCGGCGACCACCCGCACCAGCCCGGGCAGCCCGACGAGGTCGTCGCCCACGGTCGGCCCCTCGAACGCGAGGCGGACGAGCACGCCCGGGCCGTAGGGCAGGTGTCGCAGCACGTCGCGCTCGGCGGACAGCCCCGTGACGTCCCGCGGGGCGAACCGCGTCGCGAGCGCGTGCGCGTCGTTGCGCGCGGCCCGCTCGACCGCGTCGGCCGACGCCGGGGGCAGGTCCGCGCGCGCCGCGGCGACGAGTGCCTGCACCCGCGGGTCGGTCACGTCGGCACCGCGGCGCGCCCGCGCGGGACGCCAGGAGCCCAGGACGTCGAGGTACCCGGGCCCACCGGCCTTGGCACCCGGCCCGACGGCCGAACGCTTCCACCCGCCGAACGGCTGTCGCCGCACGATCGCGCCCGTGATGCCGCGGTTGACGTAGAGGTTGCCCGCCTCGACGCGCTCGAGCCAGGTCGCGATCTCGTCGGCGTCGCGCGAGTGCAGCCCCGCCGTCAGGCCGTAGTCGACGGCGTCGACGATCTCGAGCGCCTCGTCGAGGTCCGCGGCCGTCATGACGGACAGCACGGGCCCGAAGTACTCGGTGCGGTGCGACCGCGACCCGGGCCGCACCCCGACCCGCACACCGGGCGTCCACACCCGCCCGGCGTCGTCCAGGCGCCGCGGCGCCAGCGCCCAGGCCTCGCCCGGGTCGAGCTCCGTGAGGCCCGCGAGCAGCTTGCCCGAGGCGGGCTCGACGAGAGGCCCCAGCTGCGTGCGCGGGTCGTGGGCCTCGCCGACGACGAGCGACGACGCGGCGTCCAGGAGCTGGTCACGGAACCGGCGTGAGCGTGCGACCGACCCGACGAGCACCACGAGCGACGCGGCCGAGCACTTCTGGCCCGCGTGCCCGAACGCGGAGGAGACGACGTCCTTGACCGCGAGGTCCACGTCGGCGCTGGGCGTCACGACGATCGCGTTCTTCCCGCTCGTCTCGGCGAGCAGGCGCAGGTCGGGGCGGAACGACCGGAACAGCGCCGCCGTGTCGTACGCGCCCGTGAGGACGACCTGGTCGACGCCGGGGTGCGCGACGAGCGTCCGCCCGAGCGTGCCCTCGTCGACCTGCACCAGGTGCAGCACGTCGCGCGGGACGCCCGCCTGCCACAGCAGGTCTGCGAGCACGGCACCGCAGCGCTGCGACTGACCCGCGGGCTTGAGCACGACCGACGAGCCCGTCGCGAGTGCCGCGAGCGTCGAGCCCGCCGGGATCGCGACAGGGAAGTTCCACGGGGGAGTCACGAGCGTGAGCCCCACGGGCTCGAACCGCGCGCCGTCGACGCCGTCGAGCCCGCGTGCGAGCTCGGCGTAGTAGTGCGCGAAGTCGACGGCCTCGGAGACCTCGGGATCGCCCTGCTCGAGCGTCTTGCCCGCCTCGGCCGCCATCACCTCCAGGAGCACGTCCCGGTGCTCCTCGAGCACGTCGCCCACGTGGTGCAGCACCCGCGCACGCTCGTCGGACGGCAGGGCCGCCCACCGTGCGGCGCCGGAACGCGCGGTCGCGACGACGGCGTCGACCTCGTCCGACGAGCGCAGCCACGCGCCCGCCGCGGCGTCGACGCCGAGCGTCGAGCCGGGCACACGCGACAGCACGGCCCGTGCGCGGGCGCGGTTCTCGGCGACGGCCGGATCGGTGTCCGGCGTGCTCGCGAACCGGCCCAGGGTCGGGCGGGGGACCGCGGCGTACCGGTCGGGCACCCGGTGCCGCTCGGGCGCCTCGTCGTCGATCGCCGCGACCGACGCGAGGAAGCGGTCGCGCTCGCGGTCGAGCAGGCGCTCGTCGGACCCCAGGTCGAACACCGCGGACAGGAAGTTCTCGCTCGACGCGCCCTCCTCGAGCCGGCGGATGAGGTAGGCGATCGCGACGTCGAACTCGGCCGGTGCCACGACGGGCGTGTAGAGCAGGAGCCCGCCCACGTCCCGCCGCACGACGTCCGCCTGGCCCGGTGCCATGCCGAGCAGCATCTCGACGTCCACGGCGTCCCGGACGCCGCGCCGCCCGGCGAGCAGCCACGCGTACGCGACGTCGAACAGGTTGTGGCCAGCCACACCGAGCCGCACGTTGCGCACGCGATCGGGCGTCAGCGCCCACTCGAGCACGCGCTTGTAGTGCGTGTCCGACTCCCGCTTGGTGTGCCACGTCGCGAGCGGCCACCCGTGCAGCTCGGCCTCGACGCGCTCCATGGGCAGGTTGGCGCCCTTGACGAGCCGGACCTTGACGGGCGCGCCACCGCGCGCGCGACGTGCCGCGGCCCAGTCCTGCAGGCGCCGCATCGCGGGCAGCGCGTCCGGCAGGTACGCCTGCAGCACGACACCCGCCTCGAGGTGGAGCAGCTCGGGCTCGTCGAGCAGCCGCTGGAACACCGCGAGCGTCAGGTCCAGGTCGCGGTACTCCTCCATGTCGAGGTTGACGAACGTCGTCGGCGACGAGGACGCCGCCAGCCGGTACAGCGGGCGCAGCTGCTCGACGACGTGCGCGACGGTCTCGTCGAACGCCCACGGCGCGTGCGGCGCGACCACGGACGAGACCTTGACCGACACGTAGTCCACGTCGTCGCGTGCGAGCAGCGCCATGGTGCCGTCCAGCCGCCGTCGCGCCTCCCGCTCGCCCAGCACCGCCTCGCCCAGCAGGTTGATGTTGAGCCGCACGCCTTCCGTCCGCAGCCGCGCGATCGCCCGGGTCAGCCCGCGGTCGCTCGCGTCGACCACGAGGTGCCCGACGAGGTGCCGCAGCACGCGACGGGCCACGGGCACCACGACGTCGGGCAGCGCCGGTGCCAGCGCACCACCGGCGCGCAGGAGCGCACGCAGCGGAGGCGCCAGGAACCGCGGCGCACGCGCCGCCAGATCGTGCAGCGCCGCCGCCGCGACGCGCGTGTCCTGCGGCCGGACCACCCCGTCGACGAACCCGACGACGAACGCGAGCCCGTCCGGGTCCCGCAGCGCCGCCGCGAGCTGCGCGGCCGACGAGTCGGGCCGATGGCCGGCCGACTCGCGCACCCAGCCGCGGACGAGCTCGACCGCCTCGAGTGCGAGCGCCTCGCGCTCGAGGCGCGGGTCCGGCACGTCCTGGCGGCCGTCGGGGTCCGTGTCGGACGAGAGCGTCATGGCAGTCCTTCGTGAGGCGGCGTCGAGCGGAGCGGGCCGGGGGTGGTGGCCCTGCACCGACAATGCGGCCTGCGAGCCGCCCGCGCCAGACCGAGCGTGCCCTGGCTCCGCCGGCCCGCGGCGCCCGGACCACAGGTTGTCAGCGGTCCAATCGGGTGAACTGCGGACATCTCGACCGTGAGCGGGGTGCGTGACCACCACGCTGCGTTCGGATCTGATCGCAGCCCAGCCCGGTGGTTCGCCCTCCTCGCTGAGTGGGACCGGGGGGGCTCGTGCGTGTGTCGAGTCGTGGTCTTCGCGTCATGGGCGCTGGGCTTGCGGGTGTGCTCGTGGCGGTGGCTGCTTACGCGGTCGGTGAGGTGGCCGGCGGGTCGTCGGCGGGGTGCAGTGAGACCGAGGCACCGGACATCGAGTCGGCGCTCGTCCTCGCACAGAGCTGCGGACAGGTCGACCTGGGGAACACCTACGGCGCTGTGCAGCTCGCGGCGCGGGCGTGGACGTGCCCGGTGAGCGGCAGTTCCTCGACAAGACCCGAGACCCCAGCACCGGTCTGACACAGGTCGGTGCACGCTACTACGACGAGGCGACCGGACGGTTCATCTCGGTCGACCCCGTGCTGGACCTGACCAACCCTCAGCAGTGGAACGCCTACGTCTACGCGAACAACAACCCGACCACCTGGTCCGACCCCACCGGACTGTTCAGCTGGGGCTCGATCGGGGACGTCCTGAGCGGGTTCGGCAAGGGTACGTTCAACACCGTCGCGTCCGTCGCGCAGTCGTTCAACCCGGCCTCCGTCGTGCAGTCCATCGCCGCGATGCCCGCCATCGCGAAGGAGAACGGTGGCGGCGCGTGGGGCTGGTACACGTCTGCGACGTTGACCTTGAACCCGATGTACGGCGCGGTCGCGAGCGGCTACTCGACCGTGGACGCGGTCAAGGACGGCAACGTCGAGGCGGCGGCCTTCCACGCCACCAGCGCAGTCCAAAGCACGGCGATCGCCGCCGCCACCGTGTACCTGCCCGTCAAGGGCGGAATCGGCGTCATGACCGGCAAGGGAGCCCGCCCCACCACCACGATCAGCGAGACGCCCCATGCTACGGTCCCCAAGACAACACCGCCTGACCTGCCCCAGGCCGCCGCAAAGTCTGCGGACGAGTTCGTCGACCTAGCGTCAGCGTCGCGTCGTAGTCATATCCTTGACGGCCACCGCTATGGCGGGGAGGCCGGCAACACCTGGTTCCCCAAGGGCTGGTCGGACGACAAGATCATGCACTCGATCTCGGACATCGCGACTGACCCATCGCTCACCTGGGTTCAGCAAACGGGTCGAGCAGGCGCAGCGTTCACACGCGGCGGTGCGCCAGTCAGATACACCGTCGAAGGCGTCCGAGACGGGGTCAAGATCCGGGTCGTCCTCGAACCCGGCGGCGAGGGCATCATCACGGGGTTCCCGATTCCATGACCACGACACCGACTCCCGAGCAGATGACCGTCCGACTCCATAAGGCGATGGACGCAGCCGTTGGGCTCACCCCGGATGACATCAGCAACGTGCAGTCGCTGATCGATGTGGGCGAGTGGCTCGTAGCCTTCGAGACACTGTGCACCCAGATCTACGAATGGGAGATAGGGCTCGAGCCCGACGTCATTCGTGACCTCGAGGGTCTCGGTGCGGTGCTCGGCGCTCGCCGCGAGCTCACCGATCATCTGTGGGAAGACGCTGCCGATGCGTAGCAGGATCGGGACCCTGATGGCCGCGGTGATCGCCGCAGTGCTGGCTCTGCTTGCAACTCCAACGTCTAACGCCGTCGCTGTCGCTCCAGGAGAATCGTTCCCCGGCTACGCCTACGACGGCACCCGCGCTTCCGAGCCGTTCGACGACACCGCAGCGGAGCGTGGGCCTCCCGGGCCTAACGACCGTGCAATGACATACGACGCCGTCGACCGTTGGTCGCACGGCGCTTCGGCGTCCCCGGATATCGCCACACCTGGACCTACGAGGACCTACACCGCCCCCGGCGGTCCCCCGCAGGTTGTCGAGGCTGCGGGCAAGACCCAGGCGGGAGCCCGGGCTGACGTCGGGGGCCTTTCGTCGCTCGCGCGAGCCGGTGTTGCCGCAAACACCGCACGAGCGGCGGACGCGGTGCCCAACCCGACGCCCGTCTACAGGCCCAATGGCGCTCCGGACCGGAGCAGCCCCTGGTACGTGAGCTATCGCGACGCCGATGGCAACGTCCAGACGGTTGGGAACCTCAACGGAGTTCACGCTGAGGTACGTATCCAGCAGATGCAGCCTGGCGCTCCGATGAGTCGCCCATTCGGCTGGCGCACGCTCGACAGCAGCGCGGGGCCGCAGTGGGTCGAAGGCACCGTGTGTCGGGGGTGTCAGGTCTATCCGCGATCCCTGTTCCCCCCGGGTACCGGAGGGGCACCGGGCGGGCCTTGGGGAGACTGAAGTGGTGAAGCCGATCGCCGAATGCGTGATCGATGCCGTCGATTGGTCGACGTATCGGGTGGCTGGTGGTTCAGCAACCATGCTTGGAGCAGCGCTTCGCGACCTCCTGGTGAGTTCGGACGTCGGCGAGGCGTCGGTGGCGTGGAATGAGATCGAAGAGCACGTCTTCTCGCAGGGGACGATCTACTCGGCGGCTGAGCCGACGGTGTCCGTGGTGCTTGCTGCTCTGACGGAGGACCAGCCGTCCTGGCGAAGCGGCCGGATGTTGGATCTCTTGTTCTTCATCGTGAGAGGCACGTCGGTGACGGACTCGACCCTGCAGTCTCGCTGCAGGGACCGTGCGCGTGAGGGGCTCTGGCTGCTCGCGCGATGGGCACTGGCGCATGAAGGGTGGGCGCGAGACAACGCCCTGGAAGTGATCGAGGTCGTCGCGCCTGATCGGATCGAGTTGATCCGCTCGGCGCTGGCTGCGCGTTGATCTCGTCTGGGCGCGGGCCGGCCGGAGGATAAGCCGAGTCAGGAGGTGTCTTCGGCGTTGATCGGCTGGACGCGGCCGCGAGCGAGGAGGTCCACCCTCGCCAGTACGGCGGGGAGCCGGTTCGGTCCTGTCATCGCAGCGACGATCCGTGCCGCCTCAGCGGTTGTGAGCCCTCCGGCGGCCGTGACGTAGAGGGGTCGGGTCGCGGCGCCGCGGATCACCTCGGCTGCATGTGTCGCGGTGCGGAAGGGCGTCTTCGCGACGCCGATGACCGGAATGCCGATTGCGGCCGCGGCGTGCGCTCCGAGCCCTGGGCGGCCCGATGGATCGAGAGTGGCATAGCCGTCGATGACCAGGAGCTCGAGCGGTGGACCGAGTGCCAGGACCGCTTGGATGCACGGTAGTTCCCGCTTGAAGAGTGCACCCGGCTCGTATGGTGCCGTCCGGGCGATGGTGGCGACGTGCTCGGAGGACACCGTCGAGAAGGTGAGTTCTCGACAGGCGACCAGGGCGGCTCTCGCTCTACCCGCGTCGTCGTAGTGAACGTCTACGGCGCCGACCGTCGTTGCGTCGTGCACGGGGTTGGTCAGCTGGCGTCGGTGGTCAGGGCGCGGAGTTTGGTCTTGGTGACGAGGGCGTCGAGGACTTTGAGTAGTGCGGCTTGGTCGTCGGGGGGCAGGGTGGCGAAGGCTGTGAGCTGGTCGGCCAGGGCGTTGGTGGGGGCGTGCTGGGGCCGGCGGGGCGCGTCGGGGACGACGAGGTAGTCGACGGCGACGTCGAAGGTCTCGGCGATGCGGACGACGGTGTCCAGGCCGGGGGCGACCTTGCCGCCTTCGTAGCGGGAGACCTGGCGGGCGTCGGAGTCGATCTTGGTGGCGAGGTCGGCTTGGGACCAGCCGGCCTGGGTGCGTAGCTCGCGCAGGCGGTGGGGCTGGAACGCGCTGGGCATGTCGTGGCCTCCGTGGTCGTCACGTGAGGGCCATTGTGCTGCGTGGATGACGGTCATGTGTGCCTCCGGTGGCGTGTGCTGTTGCCACCATGGCATGGCCTGTTGCCACCGAACGCAATCGAGAGTTCTTCGGAGGGCACGGCGTGGCGCGGATCCCGGAGGCCGAGCTGGCCCGGCTGAAGGCCAAGGTGTCGGTGGCCCAGTTTGGTGGAGGGTTGCGGGGTCGAGCTGTCCCGGCAGGGCAAGGACCTGGTGGGTCGGTGCCCGTTCCACGACGACGGGTCGCCGTCGCTGGTGGTCTCGCCGGGGAAGAACTTGTGGCACTGCCTGGGGGCGTGTCAGGCCGGTGGTGGGCCGGTGGACTGGGTGATGACCGCCCAGGGGGTCTCGTTCCGGCACGCGGTGGAGCTGTTGCGCGAGTCCTCCCCGGCGCTGGGGGTGCTGGCGGCGCCGAGGGTGGCGGGGGCGGGTCCGGTGGTGCGGTCGACGGCGGCGAAGCTGCCGGCGTTGGTGGCGCCGGATGCGGCGGATCGGGTGTTGGTGGGTCAGGTGGTCGCTCATTACGCGGCGGCGTTGGCCGGGCATGAGACAGCGCAGGGGTTCCTCGCGCGGCGGCGGATCGACCACCCGGAGGCGATCGAGACGTTCCAGGTGGGGGTCGCGGACCGGACGCTGGGTTACCGTTTGCCGTCCTCCCAGGTCCGAGACGGCCGCGCGCTGCGGGCCAGGTTGCCTGGCGGTCCCGGCCGACCTGGTGCGGTTCACCCGCCGTCAGCTGCGCGAGCACCTCGCCGCGACGGGGGCGGGATGGGGGGACACCCAGCTGAAGGTCCACCTGGCCCGCCTGGTCGACCTCGAGCTCCTCGTCGTCCACCGCCTGACCTCCGGGGCGTTCGGCTACGAGCTCACCTGGACCCCACCCACCACCGGCGAGGTCGGGGGGCGGTTCCTGGCCGGCCTGACCGACCCCACCACCCTCACCTCCGAGCCAAGCACCCATGCGCCGTCCGCCTACGACACCGGACCGGCCGGGACCCCAGGCCCGGTGGTCGGGGTCTGGTCGGGGCCCGGTCGGCCACTGGTCGGCTCCCGGTCGCACCCCACCGGTGACGCTCACGACGTGTCCGAGGGTCCGTGGGCCGGTGTCTCCCGGGTCGCGGCGGGAGGCCGGTGATGGGCCGGCGCGGGACCCACACCCCCCAGACCATCCCCGGCGACCCCGGCGACAGGCACGGGTTCCCCGCGCTGGTGAGCGAGTTCTGCACCGACCTCGCGGCCAGGGGTTACTCACCGGCGACGATCCGGGCCCGCCGCCAGGCCCTGGCCACCCTCGCGGCCTGGCTCGCCGACCGGGGGGTGACCCGCCCGGTCGAGGTGACCCGCCCGATGCTGGTCCGCTACCAACGCCACCTGTTCCACTACCGCAAGACCAACGGCCAGCCGCTGTCGTTCCGGTCCCAGAACGCCCGCCTGCTGCCCGTCCGAGCGTTCTTCAAATGGGCCGTGAGGAACGACCACCTGGCGTCCAACCCCGCCGCGGACCTGGAGCTGCCCAAGGTCGAGCACCGCCTCCCCAAACCCGCCTTGACGACCGGGGAGGCCGAGCAGGTCCTCGCCATCCCCGACACCACCACCACGTCGGGGCAGCGGGACCGGGCCATCCTGGAGACCTTCTACGGCACCGGGATCCGCCGCGCCGAGCTCGCCCACCTCAACCTGCGCGACCTGGACACCGAGCGCCGCACGTTGACCGTCCGCCAGGGCAAGGGCCGCAAGGACCGGATGATCCCCATCGGACCCCGCGCCCTGTCCTGGATCGACCGCTACCTCACCTCGTCCCGGCCCCGCCTGGCCGGCGCGGACGACGACGGGACGCTGTTCCTGACCGTGGACGGCACCGGGTTCTCGTTGGACCGGCTCACCCAGCTGGCCCGTGACCACGTCACCGCCTCCGGGGTCGGCAAGCAGGGGGCCTGTCACCTGTTCCTCCACACCCTGGCCACCCTCATGCTCGAGGGCGGGGCCGACATCCGCTACATCCAGGCCATGCTCGGCCACGCCGAGCTGTCCACCACCCAGATCTACACCCAGGTGAGCATCAGGGCCCTGCAAGCCGTCCACACCGCCACCTTCCCCGCCGCCACCACCCACCCCCCACGACGAGCCCCGGCCCTCGTGAACCTCACCAGCCACGACGACCACGACGCCCCGAAGGTGTCGGCGTCCCAGCTGCTTGCTGCTCTGGGCCAAGAACTCGACGAAGAGAACCGCCCACACCCCGGATCAACCCCACCGACCTGACCCGGCCCAGGGGTCCACTCCGCTGTCGTCCGCGATTCATGGACGATCAGAGCTGCTACTCCTCTTGCACTACGTGTTCACGCCCGCCCCCGTCATCGCCCCCGGGCGCCCGCGTCATCGGTTCCGTCATCGCCGCCGTCATCGACACGGGCCTCCCAGAGCCCCCGCTCCCGGCCCTGGCGCTGCCAGACTCAGGTCCATGACCACCTCGACCCGCCGCGCCCACGCGCCGGCCTGGGTCCTGGCCTTCCTAGCCGCCGCTCTCGCCGTCGTCCTCGGCCTGTTCACCGCCGGACCGGCGTCGGCAGCCACCCACTCCACGGCACAGAACGCCGTCGGGGCATCAAGCACCGCGGCCCAGGTTGCCGTCGAGCCATCAGCGAGCATCACCGCAGGTCAGCGGCTAGGGAAGGACCCCCCGCGGCTCCGGATCGTGGTGGCTACCGGTGTTGCCCCAAAGACAGCAGACCATGTCCTGCCGATCGGCTCGGGGCCACAGAAGGCATGGTCGGTCCTGAATCGGATTGACGCGAAGGGCGCGCCGCTCCCGGGGTACAAGGGCGGCTCCGTCTTCAAGAACTCGCAAGGTCGCCTGCCGGAGACTCCAGGCGTCACGTATCGAGAGTGGGACGTGAATCCGTACGCCAAGGGTGTCAAGCGAGGGCCAGAGCGGATCGTCACCGGCAGCGACGGCTCGGCCTACTGGACGGGCGATCACTACAACACGTTCGTGATGTTCCGAGGGGCGACACAGTGACGGACTACTTGGCGCTGAAGAAGGTCGAGGCCAAGTTCCGGCCTCTGCTGCTCGAGGGTGACGTCCAGTCGGTCGGATCCGCAGTTAGCGGCTGGCTCGAGTCCGGCTTGACCGCTCGTGTCGTCCGCGGTCGCAAGATGCGAACGCTCGGCGGCCTGTTCGACGAGTTCGCCGCCGCGCTTCAGTTCCCGCTCTACTTCGGGGAGAACGAAGATGCGTTCAACGAGTGCATCGCCGAACTGGAGACGCTGCCTGCGGGCGAGGGCTACGTCGTGACCATCACCGAACCGGAGCAGATTCTCGCGGACGCAGATGCCGCAGCGCTCAGCTGGCTGGCTCGCTCGCTGGCGTCAGCAGCCGAGGGATGGGCTCAACCGGTCGAGCTCGGCGAATGGTGGGATCGACCCGCGACCCCGTTCCATGTGGTCCTCGTGGGAGCACGCGAGCAAGTCGAGAGCGCTGCCCGTCGATGGTCGAGCGCCGGTGCAGAGCCAGTGCCTTTCGACGGTCCTGATGGTGGCTGAGCAGATCGCCATCAGGGAGTCTGAGAACTGACGCCGCGACGGTAGTCGCGGCGGGGTTGCGCCGGCCGTAGCGGGGTTCGTGCTCGGCCGG
>NZ_BJLP01000028.1 GCF_006538705.1 Cellulomonas uda | reverse complement strand
GACCGGCGGGCACGCGTGCTGCCGTGCCCGCCGGTCCCGCGTGCTCCGCGTCAGGCGGCCGTGCAGGTCACCGTGGCGCCCGCACCCGACCCGGTGCCCTGGAACCCGAACACGGTGCTCTGTCCGGCGCCGAGGCGCCCGTTCCACGGCGCGTTGGTGACCGTGAGCGGTGAGGTGCCCGTCGACTGGCCGCTCCACACGTTCGTGACCGTCCCCGACGGCAGGGTCACGGCGACCCGCCACCCGTCGACCGCCGCGTTGGCGGCGACCTTCACCTCGGAGACGAACCCGCCGGGCCAGCTGCTGACGACCGTGTACGTCGCGGTGCACCGGCCCTGCGGGGCGGGCGAGCTCGTGGTCCCGCCGGTCGGCTCGTCCGTCGGGCCGCCGGTCGGCTCGTGGGTGGGCTCGTCGGTGGGCTCCTGCGTGGGCTCGTCCGTCGGGCCGGGACCCGGGTCGACGTCGGCCCAGGCGTCCTTCAGGAACGCGGCGATCGTGTCCCAGCTCGGGTTCGGGCTGCCCTGCGTGACGGTCTCACGGCACCCCTGCGTCGTGCGGACCGTCTGCTGGCCGTAGCGCGACGAGCTCGTGACGTCCGCGTGGCTGTGGCCGGCGCCCGGGACGGAGAAGAACCGCGTGTCGACGCACGCGGCCTTGAGCGCGTCGTACAGGATCTCGGTCTGCGCGTGCGGCACGACGTTGTCGGCCCGCCCGTGCAGGAGCAGCATCGGCGGGTCGTTCGCGTCGACGTAGCGGATCGGGTCGGCCTGCCGGGCCTTGTCGGGGCACGACGGGACCGCGCAGCCGAGCAGCTGCGCCTCGGGCGCGTCGGGGCTGTTGTGGTCGATCCAGCCGCCCTGGTCCTGCTGCGCGAGCCGGATGAAGTCGGTGGGGCCGAAGAAGTCGACACCGGCCTGCACCGCGCTCGACACGCCGGTGGTCCCGATCTGCCCCTCGAGCGCCGCCACGCCGCCGGTGAGGGCGCCCATCGCGGCGACCCACCCGCCCGACGAGTCGCCCATCGTCGCGAACCGTGCAGGGTCGATCCGGTACTGCGCCGCGTTGGCGCGCAGGTACCGGATCGCCGCCTTGATGTCGTACACCTGGGCGGGGAACTTCGCCTGCGAGCTCGACCGGACGCTGACGCCCGCCACCGCGATCCCGCGGGGGTTGAGCTGCTGGGCGATGGCGTTGGCCCCCGACTTGCCGTCGTCGGACGTCCAGGCGGAGCCCGTCGACCACACGACGAGCGGCCACGGCCCGGCGCCGTCGGGGACGTACAGGTCGAGCAGGTGCCCGCGGCTGCCGGCCGGGTCGGCCGGTGCGTACGCGACGTTCGTCGTCGTCTGCACCGCGTTCGCCTCGGTCCCGACGGCCGCCACGACCCCCGCGGCGACGAGCGCGGCGACCGCCCACCGCGCCGTCACCCTGATGCGTGCGCTCCACATGACTGTGTCTCCCCTCGAGCGTGGTGTGATCGATCACACCTTCCTGAGGAAGATCGGTGCGGGACCAGGTCCCGAATCCTTTCGGCGTCATGCCCGCACATTTCGGACGAGAGGCCACGAGGGGCGCCCCGCGAACGGGACGCCCCTCGTGCCGAACTGATCGGGAGCAGCCGATCAGACGTCGAAGTAGAGCCTGGTCCACGGTTCCTCCTGGGTGTCGTCGCAGGTCACAGGCCTGGGACCTGCGGTCCTGCCGGATGGGTTGCATCTGCTGTGCGTCTCCGGGGCGCCTGATGAGCGTCCCTGGGACGCTGTTGTGGCAAAGATGTGTCAGCAACCTGGGCGCGGAGACGACTGGTGCCAGGTGGCGAGTCGGTACCCGTCATCGCCCTGGCGAGGGCGACAAGGATGAGCAACCCGTTCGGCGGATTGGGCGCTACGCGGGCACCCCGAGGATGCAGGACGCGACGCGCTGGGCGAGCGGCTCGGAGATGCTGAGTCGGGCCATCGACCTCTCGACCGCCACGAGGTCCAGCGGTTCGCGATCGAGGAACGGCTCGATGTCCGCCAGGCGGCTGTAAGGGCTCCGTCGTCGCTCGATCCGCGCCTCCAGCCGCGCCGGCTTCACGAGTGTGAGCCACGTCTCGGCGGCCTGATGCAGATCCACCGTTCCGGCCTCGAACTCTCCGCGAGCCACGGCGGCCACGATCTCCCACCGCTCCGCCTCGTCGGTACGCCCGCCGCGGCGCGCCGCCTCGGCCCAGCGTCGGGTCATTCGCTGCATCTGCTCGAGTGCCCGCTGGTGCCGGCGAGGAAGCAGCTCGACTTCGATCTCCTCCGCGCGCAGGAGGAAGCGGGCAAGGAGGTCCTCGCAGCGGTCGTCGAACGACGCACTGGGTGGGTCCTCGACCAGGAGCTCACGCAGGCGCCCGGCCACGCGGTCCAAACCGACGACGGCGTCGCGGCGACCGTCTTCCAGCAGGAGCCATCGCGGCGCGCCGGATGCTGCGCCACGGACCGCGAAGAACGTCCACGCGGTCCGGGTCCGCACGGGACTGATGCGTGCCAGGACTCGGTGGCGTGCGTCGCGGTGAGCCTCGTACGTCTCGGCGGGGATCAGCGCGGTCGGCCCGGAGACCAGGGCGCGGACCGGTTCCAGGGCGTCCTGCAGGCCGTCCCACTGGCCGCGCGCCGCGGCCGCCAGACTCACGAAGTCCTCAGGAGTCACGACCGTCCCAGGTGTCGACGGGATCGGCAGGTTGGACCCGAGCAGCGCCGCGCTCTCCTCGTTGCGAGCCGCCAGCAGGTCGTCGGCGCGGGTGGCGAAGGACGGCGAGTCCGCCGGCCAGAACACCTCGATGCGGTCGTGGGGGCTGTCCATGCGATCGACCCGACCGACCCGTTGCTCAGCCACGCGCAACGTCGTGGGCATGTCGAACTGCACCACCGCAGAGCCGCCCTGGAGGTTGATCCCCTCGTTCATCGCGTCGGAGCAGAGCGCGATTCCGCGTGTCTGCGAGTCCACGGCGAAGATCCGCCGTACCTCCTCGCGCTCCTTCCTGGCGCCGCCAGTCGCCACGACCACCGGTGCCCCGACCTGCGGCGTCAGCGACTTGATGACAGCCAACGTGATCGGGTGGTGGTCGAAGGCGAGGACCCGCTCGTGTCGGCGCGCGAGGTCGGCGACGAACGCTGCCTTGGTCCGCTCACGACGGTCGCCGAGGTCGAGGGCGAGACGTTCCAGGACGCGGTACCGGTCCGCCTCGTCCTCGCACGCGTCGCGCCATGCCGCGGCGTCGGAGAGCCACGCGGGGAGCTCACAGGCGAGATCGATGCGCGGAGGCCCAGCCTCCTGTGCCGCCATCAGGCTGGCGTACATGTCGCCGGTCGGCTGAGGCTTGGCCAGACCGCTGATCCCCAGTCGTCGCACGGCCTCGTCGGTGCCGACGACGTGCTCGAGCAGCGCGGCCTGCGACGAGCGCATCGCGGCCCGCACCTGGTGGGCGGCCAGTCCCCGCGCAGCGCCGACCCTGGTGTCGAGCCACTGTTGATCGGTGTACTCCCGGCGCAGCCACTCGGGCAGGGTGATCGTCCGCCCGATGCGCGCGATCCCGGTGAGCTGGGCGGCAACGTCCCGAGTCTCGTCGGCGATGCGGCGTTCACGCTCCGTCTCACCGGTCGCGTAGGTCCGGGTGACGTGCTCGGGGTAGCGGCAGACGCGCCCGGTCACGGGGTGCAGATACGCGCTCGGATCCGCGTCGACGAGCTCGTTCAGCATGCCCTTGGTACGCCGGACGGTGAAGCGTTGGATCTCGGACCGAAGAAGCGCCTGCTCGTCGGACGTGAGCTTCCACTCGGTGTGTCGGCGGTTGAGGCGGTCGAGGATCGACAGCGTCGCATCCTCGAAGTTGTCCGCGCCGAGCTGGTCGACGAGCGACAGCAGGTCCTGTGCGCTGCGGTTGATCGGTGTCGCCGTGAACATCAGCACGTGGTCGGCGGCAGTAGCACGGACCTGAACGGAGCGGTTCGAGCCCCGGGCCAGGAAGTTGTGGGCCTCGTCGATCGCAAGGATCTGCGCGGCCGCGACCGCGCCTTCCTCGACGCGGGGGCCCTGCTTCGACGCCCGGCTGAGCTTGCCGTGCGAGACGGTATTGAGCGTCAGGCCACAGGACACGGCCTCCCGTCGCCACTGGTCTTCGACAGCAGGAGGGCAGACGAGCACGGTCAGGTCACCCCGGACGCGTCCCGTGCTCCACAGACGGTCCCGAACGGCGCGCGTGAGGTGCGCGCCCATGCGCGTCTTGCCGGACCCGGTGGCATCCGCCACCAGCACGCTCCCGACGTTCTCCACGACCCACAGCGCTTCGGAGATCCCCGCGATCTGTGACGGCCACAGCCGGGAGAGACCGGCGGTCTCGCCGAGGTACCCGGCCGCCCACTGCCCTTCGAGCAGGTCCGCGCACGCACGGGCGAGGGCCTCCTGCCACGAGACGAACTGCAGCATGTCCCGCAGCAGCGCACGGAGCTCCTCGCCCCACGGCTGTCCGACCGACCAGTAGTTCTCCGCCGCCTTCCGCGCACGGTCGTAACCTTCCCAGTCCGACGAGCGCGTGTAGCGGACATTGGCCTCGAACTGCGTGCTCAGGCCGGCCTCGGTGAAGTTGCTGGACCCGATCGTCGCCGCCCGATCGCCGACGTAGATCTTGGCGTGCAGGCGAGTGCGACCCGGCACGAACCGCACCTCGAACCAGCCTTGGTCGAGCGCCTCGATCGTCTGCACGATCTTGGCCGACAGAAGCAGAGAGACGCCGTGCTGCTCGATCCAGTACGAGCGGACGTCTTCCGTAAACGCTGCAGATGCTGACCCGAAGGCGACCCGCTCCGTCGCGAACGGCTCCGTGCCGAGCAGCACGCGCACCGAGCCATGGTCAGCCCTGTGCGCCGCCGCCGCGACCAACTCGATGAGCTTGGTGATCGAGGCGAAGCCCGCCAGGACCAGCGGCGCGCGAGACGAGACGAGGTCTTCCCACACGACGTCGCGGACGTGAGCGCCGGCGTGGTTCACGGGGAGCAACGCGGGGTCCGGCCAGGTGAGATGTCCGAGCTGCAGGCTGAGGTGAGGCTCGGGAGTCGACGAGAAGAGATCCGGCATGCCGGGGTCGGGACGTCCGCGCCCGCGTCCGTGCCTGACCATGCGTTCCTCCAGCGGCGAGTGGTGCCCGCAGCGTAGAGCGGGCCACTGACATGCGGTTTCGCCGACGGCGCAGCAGGGCTCAGGGGGCGGTGTCGTCGTGCAGCACGACCCGCGAGAGCTCGACAAGGTCGCCGCGACGCCAGTAGTGGAGGCGCCGCGCCGACGGGGAGTTGCGCTGCAGCGCGACGCGGTAGCAGACCGCGCCGTCCTTGCGCGCCACCGCGGGCGCCCCGCCGCTCTCGGTCACTCGCAGCTCGTGGTTCTCGAGCGCGGACAGCCGGGCGGGATCGGCGACGACGACGTCCGCCACGACCTCGGCGAGCTTGCGCCACGACACCGGTCCGAGGTTGTCGAGCGAGTCGGCGAAGCGGTCACCGACCTTCCAGTCGCCGAGCGGCCAGCGCGGCTTCTCCCCGGCGGGGACACGGCGCGCCCATGCCTGCGTCACGCTGAGCCGGAGCGCGTCGACGGGGTCGCCGAACCATTCTCGAGGGTCGCTGTCGTCGATGTCCGTGCTGCCCGTCGTCGCCTTGGCCGCTCGCTCGAGCTGCTGGCGCCGGACGTCGGTCCGTCGGTACTTCTCCCGGAATGCACGCAAGCTCGCCTCCACGGAGTCGAGCTCACGCTCGAGATGCTCAGCATGGCGGCGCAGCTCCGTGAGCTCGTGGGAGGCGCCGAGGGCTAGGTCGAGGCGGCGTCTCAGCTCGGCTGAGCGGCTCTGCTCGGCCGAGAGGGCGAGACTCAGGTCGCGGACGGCTCCACGATCTGCAGGCGACGGAGCGGGGACCGGCTCGTCGGGCGCTCGGACCGCCGGACGAACAGCAATGCCTGCGCGGACGTCGCGCGGCGTCGGCCCTCCCGGTGCCGACGGAGCCTGCGGCACAGGCCCGGCCTCGGACTGGAGTTCCGCGTCTACCGATTCCGCCGGGGGAAAGCCGAGCGCGGCATCCGGCGCCGGGCTAGGGAGAGCATCGTCGGCAGGGGCAGAGAGCTGCGGCGCTGCGGGGGCGACGAGCCAGGGCGGTCCGCCGTCGAGGAGCGCCGGCGCTTGCATCGTCGCCTCGTCGTCGTCGACGTCGAGAAGCGACAGCTGGATCACCGGCTCGCTGTCGGTGACACGCGCGACGACGACGTCGCCGACGGTGAAGAGCGCTGTGAGCCGGTCCAGCTCGTTCGCTGTCACCGAGCCAGCGGTGGTGACCACCTCAGTGCCCGGCTGGAGGCGCAAGGTCAACGCTGCGTCGTCGACGGCGGCCACCTCGGCGAGCACCGCTACACCCGCACGGTAACGGGGCCGCGTGCTGGCGGGTACGCATTCGTCCGGCGGTTCGAGGTCGAGCCGCCTGGTGGCCGGGTCGATCCGTCCCCGCACACGTTGGCCGTTCCGGACGAGCCGCTCGAGGGGCACGTCGAACCCGCTGAGCTCCTCCCAGAGCGTCGCCATGCTGCCGTCATCGAGCCGGACCATGGCTCTGCTGCCGAACAGGCCCACGACGGTACCGTCGACCGCCGGACGCGACGCCACGGAGGCCCGCGGCGTGTACAGCCCCGCAGAAACGGCGGCCGCCATCGCATCGCTGAGGATCTGGTCCGTCACGCGGTCGCGCTCGCGGACCGAGTACGCGAACCGCAGGGGCGCCGTTCTCGGCGCCGACACCCAGTCGTGGTCGACGGGGTACACACGGGAAGCACCGCCGTAGACCTGGGTCAGAGGCGGCATCACCGACGAGAACGCCCACGACACGTCAGACGTCGGCATGACGACGACCTCAGCGAGCCCGCGCAGGTCGTCGACGAGGGCGTCCACGTCGGCGTACGCCTCGCTCGCCCCGTTCGCGACCGTGACGACCGCAACAGGCCACCGCCGTCCGGGCGTCAGCAGTCGGTGCGCGAGGAGGCGAGCAGCGTCGTCATCGGCGATGTCCACGCGGCCGGTCGGCACGGTGACGGCCCCGGGCGGCTCGACGCTCGATGCCCGGCCGGGCGTCTTCAGCTCGCGGCTGCGCTTACGCCTGACCATCTGGGCTCCCATCCGCCATCGACATGCTGCACAGCATCCCGGGACCGGCTGACATCGCCGTCACCTGAGCGCGGTGGGCGTGCCGGAGGCGACGCCTGCGAGCGGCTCGGCGCCGAGAGCGACGATCGTCGCGGCGAGGTCGGTGACCTGGGCGAGCAACGCCGCTGGCTCGACGTCGAGGTCGAGGGCGTGCTGGTGGATCTCGACCCTCGAGCCGACGACTCGGTGACGCGCCTCGGTCTCGTTGCCCTTCGCGTACACCAGGTGGCCTCGCGCGAGCCCGCGGACGGTGCAGTAGGCGAGCATCTGGTACAGGTCCGCGTTCGGGTACCCGCTCGGCTTCTCCGCCTTGTACTTCGCGTCGACGACGGCCGTCGGCCGACGCGAACCCGGGCCGTACCAGACGATGTCCGGCTTCATCGAGACCGACGCTGCCTCGTCCAGGTGCCACCGGTCCTGCGCGCGGCAGCGCCCGCCGTGGGCGGTGAGCGCGGCGCCGAGCGCCTCGGTCAGGAAGTCCTCGAACAGTTTGGCCATGTCGAGCATGAAGCCGTCGATGCGGACGAGCCCGGCCTCCTGTTCGACGGAGCTCCCGCGCAGGACCAGCTCGCCGAGGCCGAGGGCGACCTGGTATCGCGTGTTGAGCCGCGACCGCGACCAGGCCGGAAGGACAGTCCCGCTCGGCAGAGCACTCACGTCCGCGAACGCGCGCGCGAGGTGTCGCAACGTCCGACGCGTGCCAGCCGGCAACCCGTCCAGGCGGAGGAGCCGGTGGGTGGCGGCACGCAGGATCTGGTTCTCGGGGATGTCGACGTCGAAGTCGTCGTAGCGGATCTCGAGCGGCAGGGGCAGCCCGTGGTGACGGGTGAGCTGGTCGGTGGTGCGGATGCGGCCACGGAGTACCGGTGAGGCGACTTCCTCGACGCGGTAGCCCTGCAGCAGGCCCTGGGCGGTTGCCTTCTCCGCCTGGCGCGCGAAGGCCGATGCGACGGCCGTGAGCAGGTCGGAGTTCTCGTCGAGCTCGACGTCCTCGTCGCGCCAGAGGGCCCCGTCCCGGGCGTAGCCGACGAGGAAGAGCAGCCGGCGGATGTCGACCTTCGGGCGGACCAGCAGGTCGACCCCGGCGACGCGCGCGACCCCGACCTTCGCGGCCGGCCCGACGACCCACCACCCGGACGCGACCGCGGGGACCGCCGTGACGAGTCCGCTGGCGCGCAGGGCGAGGCCGGTCTGGTCATCGAGTCGCACCTCGACGGACGGTCCGTTCTCGACCAGCTCGACGGCGGTCATGGGGCGGGGCTGTCCGTCGGGGCCTCGGTGCCGTCGGAAGGCTGGTGCGCGTCGGACGCCGAGCTCGCCGTCCGAGCAATCCGCGCTCGGATCGTCGTCAGCGAGTAGTGCGCCTCGACGTCGATGCCCTCACCGAAGTGATGCTCCTCGAGGAGCGGCAGGATCGACGTCTCCCAGACGGTCTCCAGCCCGCCGTCGCGGTACACCTCGTCTCGCATGAAGTACGACGGGCCGATGCGGAAGTCCTGGTCCTGGATCAGGTCGTTGAGGTGGTCGAGTACGTCGGCCGTGGTGTGCGGCAGCCCGCGGCGGTCGAGCCACCGGCGCAGCATGCTGCGAGTCGGCTCGACGCCAGGGTGCAGCGCCTTGAACGCAAACCGGCGGCGCATCGCCGCGTCCACCAGCGCGATCGAGCGGTCGGCGGTGTTCATCGTGCCGATGATGAAGACGTTCGACGGCATGGTGAACCCCGCCTCGTCACCCGTGCTGTACAGCAGGTCGATGGCGCGGTCGCGGTACTCCAGCAGGAAGTAGAGCTCGCCGAACACCTTGGCGAGGTTGGCGCGGTTGATCTCGTCGACGATCAAGACGTACGGCGTCGACGGGTTCTCCCGTGCGGCGTCGACCAGGCGACGGAATGGGCCGGGCGTCAACGCGAAGCCGACGGTTGTCGACCCATCCTTGGGCGCCACGGGCCGGTAGCCCTCGAAGAAGTCCTCGTACGAGTACGCGGGGTGGAACTGCACGAGCTTCACCGCCGACTCGTCGGTCAGGTGCTGGGCGATGGCCTGTGCGAGGTAGGTCTTGCCCGTGCCGGGCGGGCCGTAGAACACGATCTGCCGACGGTCGCGGAGCAGGTCGATCACCGACTGCACCCACCCTCGGTCGACGAGCAGCCCGTCGGCGAGCTCGTCCGTCGCGGCGCGCAGGACGAGCGCGACCGGTGCGGTCTTCGCCGCCTTGGTGGCCTCGGCCGCGTCCTGCGCGACCAGTCCGGCAAGTGCGGCGAGCTCGCTGGTGAGGTCGACGACCGTGTGCTGGCTGGACAGCTTCGGCTTGAGCCCCGCGGGCAGGTCGGTCAGGTCGATCGGGTGGGCAGCGTTACGCCACTCGACGCTCCGGCGCAGGTTCGACCGGTCGTCGGACGACCGCACCGACGTGACATCACCTGTGACGTCCCCGAGATAGAAGCTGCCGCCGTCGTTGGCCAGCACCAAGTCGCCGACCTGGATGCGGTTGATGAACAGGTCGAGCTCCGCAACCTTCTCGTTGCGGGTGTTGTAGGACTTCTGCGCGTAGTCCTCCTCGACGACGGCGACGATGTCCGGGCGGCTCAACGGCAGCGCGAGGGAGCGGATCTGGCTGGCCGCGACCGAGACCGAGCCTCGCTCGAGCCACGTCGGGACGAGGTTCTTACCGTTGACGTTGTTGCCCCGCACGAGCCAGGCGCGGCGGGTGACCGGCTCGGCCGACTCGGCGAGCAGCTCCCGTAGGTCGTAGCTCGTCAGCCGCGCGGCCTGGCTCGCACGCCCGGAATCGTCGAAGTCCACGCCCTCGGCGCGCAACAGCTCGCGGGGGTCGTCGGTGCGCTCGGGGTCGCTCCATCGAAAGCCGTCCGAGACGAGACCGTCGGAGGTCAGTACCCGGTACGCGGCCGGGTGGTCGGTCTGCGAGATCCAGCCTCCGACGTTCTGGTTCGCCAGGCCCGTGAGCTGCGCCAGGTCGCCGTACGACGTCCACAGACCAGCTTCGACCAGGTCCAGAGCTGCGCGCAGCGTCTCGGACTTCGCGTCGGCCTCCATCCCCGCCTGGGCACGACGGCGCGCGCGCTGGAGCGCGTTGTACTCCCGGCGGAGGGTCACCATGAGGTCGTCGTCGGAGATCGCCGCACCCAGGGCGGTGCGCCCCGCGTCGGTCAGGGACCAGCCACCCTCCCGCGCGACCCAACCGATCGCGCGTGCGCCGCTGACCTCGAAGCGCACACCGGTCTCGAACCGGCGCGTTCCGGAGTCGTTGGTGCTGAGCTCGTACTCGGTCAGCGGCAGGGTCTCGGCCAGGCGCTGCAGGGCGACGGCCGGCCGAAGCGGCTCCGCGGCATCCCGCAGCAACCGAAACGTCGTCCCGACGAGAAGCGCGAGACGAATCGACTCGCGCGGAGGTCCCTCGGACATGGTGACGAAGCCTCCGTCAGTGGTCATGGCGCGGGCCGTGGCCGGCGGGCGGGTCGAGCGGGCTGGTGTACACGGTGCCGGCGGCCGCGGCGGCGGTCATGGCGTCGTACGTCTCCAGGATCAGGCGCTTGGTGCGGAACTCGCCGTGGTCGCGTTCCTCGTACTTGCGCACGACGAAGAACGAGTCCATGACGTGCTCGACCTCGTCGCGGGCGAGGCCGTAGAGCAGAAACATCGCGGCGTCGAGCTCGGCGCGCAATCGCTCGCGGCGCTGGTTGTCCCAGCGGAAGGGTCCTCCGGAATCCTTCAAGTCGGCGGCATACGGCCGCAGGCGGGTAGACGAGTACGCCAGTTCCAACACCCGAGACTCGACCCAGTACCTGAGCGGCCCACTGCTGACGGCGGACACGACGAGGTCGAAGTCATCGGGCGCGGGTGCAGCAAGCTGCTTGACGATGAAGTACGTCATGCCGGTGCCGCTGAGCTTCTGGCGGGCGACGTAATCGAAGCAGTAGCTCGACCACACAGCGTGCAGAAGCGGCGCCTGATCGGGCGTCGTCGGCCACGTGAGCGGGAACTTGTGACCAACGGCCGAGCGAGGTAGGACGCTCGGGACGAAGGTGCGCTCGTTGCTGGCGTTGGTGATGTCGCGCCAGCCGAGGAACCAGTCGCGGTCCCAGCGGTTGGCGATGGCGGTCTCGACGTCCATCTCGGCGACCCAGTAGCGGGCGAGCGGCTCGAGGTCGGGGTCATCGTGCTGTGCGTCGGTCAGGCGCGGGAGGGTGCCCTTGTTGAGCTGGGCCTGGGTGGCGTCGGCGTACGTCGAGTACCGGTGGTCATAGTGCGAGAGCATCTTCGCCTCGTAGAGCGGCAGCCACCGCTGCGCACCGAGCGCCCACGCCCACCCGTCGAACTCGGCACCACGCTCGCGCAGTTCGTCGGCGGTCTCAAACAGGCCCGAGTCGTTTGCCATGTGGAAGAGCGTCGCGAACCGCAGTCCCCACGGGTTCTCGCCTGTGGCGTCGTTCACGAGCACGGGGTGACGGCGGTAGATGCCGAGCGTGATCTCGGCGTCCTGCCGCGTGCGGAAGATCGGCAGCGTCCCGGTGTTCGGGTTGAGTGCAAGAACTTCATCCGCCGTGATCGCGAAGCGTCGCGAGAGCGCGTCGGTGACGTACCGCGTGTAGAACGCGAGGTTGGCTGTGGGTGAACGTCGGCCGCCGGTGATGGATGTCACGGCGAAGCGGAACTGGTTGTGCACACCGTCGAAGATCTTCGCCTCGTTCTCGAAGTCGTAGAACGCGGCGAGTCGGCCATTCGAGACCGTGTCGGCGAAGAAGGCCGACGTCGTTGCATCGGTCGCCAGGCCGGTTGGCGTGATGATGCCCATCCGCCCGTCGTGGGCGATCGACGACCGGAACAGCTCGGCGAACACGCTGTAGGTGTTCACGTCACCGACGCCGCACAGCGGGTACCGGCCCGACTTGCGTAGGTAGTGGCTCATCCCCTCCGCGACCCGACTCGCGGCGGCCCACTCGTCGGCGAGTCCGGGGTTGCTCGCGGTCAGCGCGGCGATCAGCCGCTTGCGCGCGGCGGCGTTCGCGGCCCCCGCGATCGCGGCGTCGCGCTGAGCGAAGAACTCCTGCTCCTGCAGCTTGATCCGCTCCCACGGCGGGTTGCCGATCATGGCGGTGAAGCCGCCGGTCCAGCCGTGGTCGCCCGTGGGGGTGGTCGTGTCGAAGACGTCGGGGAACTCGAGGTGCCAGTGGAAGAACTGGTGCTGGGCGGCCAGGCGTTGGACGGTGCGCACGAGGTCGTCGGGTGCGGTGCCGTCGCGCAGCGAGTCGAGGACGCCGGTGGTGATGGTGGTGGTGCCGGGGGTCTTGGGCTGGACGAACGCGGCGCACCAGGCGTCGGCGTGCAGGCGTTCGCGGGCGACGTCCGGGGAGGCCTGGAACTGGGCGTAGGCGCGTTGGGCGGCGTGGACCTCGCGCAGGCGGGGCGTTCCGGTGGCGGGGGCGACGGCCGTCGAGAGGCGGCCGCGCAGGTCGATCGTGCTGGTGCCGACGTCGACCAGGTCGAACAGGGAGCCGGTGTCGGTGGGAGCCTCGCGCTCGGTCTTGTTGCGCCTCTTCAGGGCGGTCGTGAATGTCTTGTCGTCGCCGGCCAGGGCGGTGAACGCGTCGTCGGGGATGCCGTTCGCGAGCAGAGCGGGCGTGGTGCCGAGCAGGGCGTTGCCGACCTTGATGTGCGCGTCGAGGAACGACAGCGGCCGGCCCGCCTGCATGGACTCCAGCCACAGGGAGACCTTCGCGAGCTCGGCGGCCAGGGGGTTGAGGTCGACGCCGTAGATGCAGGAGCCGACCACGTCGTACAGGGCGTCCTGCAGGTGGGAGGGCGTCGGGTCGATCTCACCGGAACGGACCACGGCCAGGCGCTCGGCGATGCGCCGGGCCGCAGCGACCAGGAAGTGCCCGGAGCCGCACGCCGGGTCGCACACGCTCATCGCGAGCAGCGCCGCCTCGGGGTCGGCCGCACGTTCGGCCTCGTCGAGCAGCGGGGTCAGGGTCTCGTCGAGCACGAGGTCGATCAGTGAGGACGGCGTGTAGTACGAGCCGGTGGTCTTGCGGTCGTTGCCGGCCAGGTTCTCCAGGGTGAACGTCTGCTCGACACGGTCGTAGCGGGGCACGAGCTCGAGCAAGGACTCGTAGATCGAGCCGAGCTCCTCCGCGCCGAGGTTCTTGTAGTCGACCGTGCGCAGCGGCTGCCCCTTGGGGCGCACCGTCGACAGGTGCCGCACGGCGGACAGCAGCGCGTCGTTGGGCAGCTCGGCGTCGGCGAACAACTCGGTGCCGTCGTCGTCGAACAGACCACCTAGGCCGGGCAGGGCCAGCTCGGGGCAGCCGTCGTCCTGCCCAAGGCGGGACAGGACGAGCCGCTGCGCCTGCCACAGGTCGCCGTGCCGGGTGCCGAGGCGCTTGAGCGCGAGCCGGCGCAGCCGGGCCGTGGAGAAGTACTCCCGGTACCGGGCTTGGGCGATGGGGTTCGCGTCGGTCGGGTGCAGGGCCTGGCGGTCCTCGGCGACGAACAGGAACAGCAGCCGGTAGACCAGCCGCAGCAGGGCCTGGTGGTAGTCGGCCAGGTGCAGCGAGTCGTCGGCCAACCGCTCGCGCAGGCCGGTGTTCTGCGGCGCCCGCAAGAACCCCGTGCCCAGGTCCGCGATCGCCCGCTGGACCCCGTCGGACAGCAACGACAGCGCCCGCGCACCCGACACGATCGCCGTCGAACGCCACCGCTCCAGCCAGCAGTCGCTCGGCCCGGCGCCCTCGGTGAGCACCTCGACCCGGGACTGATGCAGCAGCAAGAACAGCACCACGAAATCGGCGAACAGCTCCCCGGTGAAGATCGCCTCCAGGTCGAACTCCACGAACGACTGCGCCGACAGCGACGTCGAGTCACGCAGCAGCCGCAGCACCCGGCCGTTGGACACCACCGCCCACAGGTGCTCGTCGGAGCGGTTCAACAGCTCCTGCACCATCGCGTGCGGGGCCCGCTCGGCCGCGCCCGGTACACCCTTCGTCCGGTGGTCCAGGTCGACACCCCAACCCAACAGGTGCATGGGCACCGCGCCCCAGGCGTGCGACACCGGGAAGGCCTTGCCCGCCGCGCTGATCCCGCCCGCGGGCGTGGCCTGCAGGCGCCCGTAGCCGAGCTCACGGAACACCACCTGCAACCACCGCTCGCGGGTCAGCCCGACGGCTGGGTCGCCCTGCGGCAGGCGGGCCAGCGCGTCCTGGAACGACGGCCACACTCCGACCAGATACGCCCACGCCCGGTTCGCCGCCTCACGCGGAGACTCCCCGGCCGCCAGGTGGTACTCCCGACCCGAGAACCCACCCAGGTCACCGTCACCCGCCGCCACCCGCGACAACAGATCCGACGGCAACAACGCCCCCACAGACCGCACCGCGGTCAGGTCCCCGGCCATCAACGGCTCCCCACGACCGGCAGGTACAGGTAGACGCCGAGTACGTCGACCGGTGTCTGCGCACGCACGCGCAGGCCCTGGCGACCCGCGCCGGCCCCGGCTCGGACCCGGCGGTGGCTCTCCAAGAGCTGCCCGGCGCGCTCCTGCGCGCGGGCGTCCAGCGTGGCGCCGAGCGCACTGACCCTGGTCAGTGCAGCCGAGACGAGATCGCGTGCCTGGTCGGAGGGCACGTTTGCCTCGGCGGGCGCGGCCAGCAGGTCGGCGACCTCCTGCGGGCTGAGGAGCTGCGGGCTGTCCGGTTGCCCGCGGAAGGCGATCACCTCGCAGTCCTCGGCGATCAGGGTGCGCGGGCCGTCGGCCGTCGGGAGGTCGAGGTGGAACCGGTAGCGCAGCAGGAGCGCCGTGGTCCGCGCATCGACGTGGCTCGTGCGGACGACGCCTGCGCGGCGGGCGGGTGCTCGACGGTTCGTCGTCGCCGGGTCGAGTGCGGTGTCGAGGACGTACCGGGCGACGGCCTCGACGCTCGGGTCCGTGCGCGTCAGCAAGGCGTGCCGCCGAGGGACCGGCAGGTGCCGGTGGAACGGCAGCGGCGAGGCATAGCCCGCGGGGAGCGCGTCGCGCAGACCGGGCGCGAGGGTGTCGGTCACGGCCTCGAACCCGTCGGTGGCCGGGCTCACCGACGCGCCGAGCGCGCGCAGAGACTCCTCGACGAACGGCTCGATCTGCGCGTGGGAGCCGAGTGCCGCACGGACCTCTGCGACCTCCTGCGCGACCTCGTCCGGGTGGATAGTGCCCTGCGCGTACTTGGTCCGCGACGCCTTCTCCGTCTCGGCCGCCGAGCGCCACTCGACCTCGAGTCGCCGGTCCGCTTCCGCCAGGCCCAGGTCGAGCTCGAGCTGCTCGTGGTCGACCCCGCGCAGCACCAGGCCCTCCATGAGGGCCTCCAGGAGCGAGTCCGACTGGCTCGGGACCGGCACGGAGACGCCGGTGGCCTTGCTGATGGCCTGGTGGCGACGGATGAGGATGTCGAGCACCAGGCCGTCGATGCTGTTGTCCTTGCCGTAGATCGTGACCGCCCGCACCGTCGGGGCGGTCTGCCCGAAGCGGTCGACGCGGCCCTCGCGCTGCTCGTGGCGGGTCGGGTTCCACGCGAGGTCGTAGTGGACGACCGCCTGGAAAGCGTCCTGCAGGTTGACGCCCTCCGAAAGGCAGTCGGTCGCGACCAGGACGTGCCGGGCGTCGGTCGCGGTGAGCGTCCGGATCCGCTCCTGGCGCTCGGCGGGTGGCAGCGTGCCCGTGACGACGGCGACTTCCGCGGTCTTCTTCAGCGCGTCCGCCAGGTGCTTGCCGACGTAGTCGGCGGTGTCGATGAACCGGCAGAACACGATCGGGTCGAAGCCATCGGCGAGAAGGCCCTTGACCTCCTTGATCAGGGTCGCGAGCTTCGCGTCCGCGGCCGGGCCGAGCAGCGACTCCGCCGTCTGGGCGAGCGCGCGCAGGCGGGTCCGCTCCGACGACGTCGTGGTCTCCGTGTCCTCCGTCATCGCGCCGGGCGTCACGTCGACGGCCTCGACGGCCTCGTCGTCCGCGGCGTCCAGGACGCTTGCCCGACCGAGCGCATCGGCCTCCGCGATGTCCGCAGCCTCGGCGGCCGCGGCACGCATCCGCAGCGTCGCGGCCGCCGCGGCGGGCGATGAGGCGAGCGTGCGCAGGAGCGCGAGCACCGACCACCAGCGGACCCGCTGGCGCACCGACCCGTCGTCGGCGCTGCGGACCTGCTCGCGCGCGTAGTCGAGCACCTTGGTGAACAGCGCGCGGTACTCGGGCTTGAGCGCATACGCGACTTCGCGCAGCTCGCGGTCCGACGGGAACTGCGTGTCCTCGTCGAGGTAGCGGCGGATGTCGCCGCGTCGGCGCTGAACGAAGTGACGCGCGAGCCGCTCACGCCCCCGCGGGTGGTCGAGGTCGATCGTCGCCAGCTCCGGGTCGAGCAGGCCGACGAGGTTGCGGAAGCCCTCGTCCTTGCCGGAGTGCGGCGTGGCCGTGACAAGGATCAGGTGTCGCTTCGGATCGCGCGCCAGGTCGACCAGCAGCTCGTGGCGGCGGTGGCGCTGTCGGCCGCTCCCGGCCGACTCGTCGGAGACGGCGGTGTGCGCCTCGTCGACGATCACCAGGTCGGGGCAGTGGTTGAGGAACTCGGCCCGGTGCCGGTCGGACTTGATGAAGTCCGTGGATACGACGACGTGCGGGTACCGGTCGAACAGCGACTCGTTCATCATCAGGTCGCGTTCGAGGCGACGGACGGTCGACGTGAGCACGAGCTCGGCGTCGATGTGGAACTTGCTTGCGAGCTCGGCCTGCCACTGCTCGGCCAGCGCGGGGCTGCACAGCACGGCGAGGCGCTTCGCGTCGCCCTGCGCGAGCAGCTCCGCTGCGATGAGGCCGGCCTCGACGGTCTTGCCGATGCCGACGTCGTCTGCGACGAGCATGCGGACCGTGTCCTGCTTGAGGGCCATCAGGAGCGGGACGAGCTGGTAGGCGCGCGGCTCGACGGCAATCCCGGCGAGTGAGCGGAACGGCCCGGCCGACGAGCGGAACCCGAGCTGGAGTGCGGTGCGCAGCAGTCCCGCGCTGGTCGCGTCACCGAGGTCGTCCGAACTTGGCAGCGGGTAGGTCGCGTCCTCGACCCGTTCGAGCGCGGTGTGCAGGCCGGCGACGTCGTCGTTGCCGCCACCGAGCGGCCGGAGCAGCAGGAACTCCTGGTCGCTGTCGGGGAGCACGACCCACTCGCGTCCGCGGGCGCGCACCAGGGAGCCGGGCGCGTACGTCGTCGTGGTCATGGGGTGTGCTCCAGATCAGTTGCGGGTGGTGCCGAAGACGGACGGGTAGCGACCGACGACGGCCTCCCAGGCGTCGTCGTGCCGGACGCGGATGACCATCCAGCCGAGGTCCTCCAGGCGTTCCTGGGCGTCGAGGTCGCGTGCCTGCTGGGCCTCGCCGTCATGCACCGGTCCGTCGACGAACACGGCGACCGGCCCGGTCGGCAGGTCGAAGACGAGGTCGGGACGGGCCTTGGCCTCCGTGACGTCGACCTGTGCACGGTCGGGCAGGCGGTAGGAGTGCTCGTCGAGCCACGTCACGAACGTCCGCTCCAACCCCGAGTCGGCGAGCGCCGACAGCGAGTCGCGCTGGTCGGCGCGAGACCGGCCGCCCGCGCCGGTGCGCACCTCGGCCCCCGCGAGCTCCAGCAGCAGGTCGCGCACGAGGTGACGGTCGATGAACGCGTGCTCGTGCTGGTTGCCGTAGGCCAGCAGGCACTCGTAGCAGGCGAGCTCGCAGCGCTCCGCACCCGGGCCGGCGTCGGGCGCGTGCCCTAGGTCGGCGCCCGTCTCCGGGTCGAAGTGCGCGATCTGGAGCGCCTTGCGCGCCACGCTCGCCAGCGCCGTCTGCTCGCTGACCAACCGTCGCAGCGCGCCCGCGCCGCCCTCGGCGGCTTCCGTGAACAGCATCCGGCCGCGGTGGTCGAGGTCGGGCAGCCGCTGCGACTCGAGCTCGGAGTCCTCCAGCTGGAAGACGGCTTCGGCGCCCCGCTCGAGCGCGTAGCGCAGGGTCGTGGCCGCGGCGTCGTCGAGCGGCCGCGCGAGCCGCAGCAGCAGGATGTTGCGCCGGTCCTCGACGTACGGGATGACCTTCAGGACCGTCTTGGCGTCCTCCAGCGAGAGCAGCGCGTCCGCGTCCACCGTCGCGTCGGCGGCGTCCTTCTTCTGTGCCCACCGCCCCGTCGCACCGTCGAGGAAGAAGCCACGGTCGTTCGGGTCCTTGCGTCGCCGCCGCCCGACGTTCGCCACGCGGATCGTCGCGCTGTCACCGTACGTGAGCAGCGCGACCGGGTGACCGTCGGCGACTGCCTCGGCGTCGACCCGCCCGGGCCGGTCGCCGTGGTCGTGGAACCGGTAGGAGACCTCGAGCTCGAAGCCGGCGCGGCGGCGCTCCTCCTCGTCGCTGCTGATGCGCTCGCGGCGACGCGTGAAGACGGTCTGGAGGCGCAACAGGTTGTACGTCTTCAGGCCGAGCTGTACCCCGCACGAGTCGCACACGTCGGCACCCTGGGAGATCGGGTGGTGGTAGCCGCACGCCTCGCAGCGGCGTGCCTCCTCGGTGTCCGGCTGACCGGCCTGCTCCGCCGAGCGTGGGAGCTGCACGCGCTCGACCTCGTAGCGGGCGCCCTCGTGGTAGATGAGCGAGCCGGGGCCGAACTCGCTGATCGCCAGGAACCGGGGACGCTGCAGGTAGTCGCCGTCGCGCTTCCCGCGACCGCCGGGGATGTACGCGGCCAGCGGGAGACGCGGGAAGGAGTACCCGGGCAGGAAGCCCTCGGAGGCGAAGTAGCGGTAGGAGTAGAAGTCCGTCTGGCCGTGCTCGGAGTCCTCATTGCGCAGCAGCGCGAGCTGGTTCTTCGACTCCCACGCCCGGCGTGAGGCGGCGTCCTTCTCGAACCGTGGGGCCCGCGGGTCCACGGCCAGCTTGGACTGCGCGTGGTACTCCGCCAGGGCGGTCCGGTACAGCAGGCGCCAGCGCTCCAGGGCGGCATCGAACGCCGTCGGTGCGCCGCGCACCTGGTCTGCGACCCAGCCGTCGTACCACCACAGAACCTGGTCGGCATCGTCCCAGGCCTTGCGCAGCTCGTCGATCACGGCGTCGGCTCGCACGGCCGCCCGGCGCTGGACGTCGGGCTCGGTCAGCGCGCGCCACACCTGCGGGATCACGTCGAGCGTCGGCTGCTCGCCCGACGCGTCGACGATGTCGGTGATGCGCGACTTCAGCGACTGGCCGGTCTCCGCGAGCCAGACCGCGTGTACGTGCGAGCGGACCAGGTCCTCGTTCGCGAGGTCGAGACGGGGCGCCGCGACCGACCCCGCGACCATGTCGCGCGAGTTGCGGAAGTAGTAGGTGTCGTGCGCGTTGCCGGTCGCGCAGTACGTCACGACGAGCGCGGGCTGCCCGCTACGGCCCGCGCGGCCGGAGCGCTGCGCGTAGTTGGCCGGGGTGGGCGGCACGTTGCGCAGGCCGACGGCGTTCAGGCTCGCGATGTCGACGCCCAGCTCCATCGTCGGCGAGCAGAACAGCAGCGGCAGCGTGCCGTCGCGGAAGTCGTGCTCGCGCTCCTCACGCTGTGGACCGGGCACCTGGGCGGTGTGCTCCATCGCGTGCAGACCGCGCAATCCCGCGGCGACCTCCTGGTAGAGGTCGACGAAGAACGGGTTGACGCGGATCACGGCCTCGCTGTCGGTGCTCTTGCGCAGCGGGTCCTCGGCGCCCTTCGTCCCGTCACCGGCGCGCCAGCGGATCGCCGAAGCCTTGAGTCGGTAGCCCGGGACGCCCTCGACCTCGTCGGCCTCCGTGAGCAGGCCACCCTCGTCGCACAGGACACGAAACATGTCCCGGATCACGAGCTCCGCGTCGTCGGTGCTCAGGTCCCGGCCGAGCGCGGCATCCCGGCGCAGGTACCGTCCGAACGCCGATCGGCCGGAGACGAACAGGTCGTCCCGCCCCTTCCGCTTCGTCGTGCCCCGCGGGTAGACGACGCCCGCCGCGACGACCCTCTCGTCATCCGGCAGCGCCCACTGGCCGGTCAGATGCTGACGCGAGTCGCGCTGGATCTGCTCGAAACCGAGCGGCGTCAGGCAGTCGACGTCGACCGCGAGCACGCGACGCATCTCGTGCAGCAGGATCGCGCACAGCTCCTCGCGCAGCTGGGCCGGCGCGTCGCGCAGTCTCGGGTGGGTGCCGGTCCAGATCTCGTCGGTGGCGGCGATCTCCGGCAGGTCGACGTAGGCGACCTTGAGCAGCCCGGTCTGCTCGAGGTTGGGCATCGTGATGCGCCAGCCGCGCTGCAGGTCGGCGTAGATGCGGTACTCGATCACGGCGCGCAGGGCGCGCTGCGCCGACTCCTTGGCGGAGAACCGCGCGTCGGGGTTCGCCGCGAAGTCCGGCATCTGCAGGTTCAGCGCATCGGTGACGCGCTGGGACACCACCTCGTGCGTCAGACCGTCGGGCTCGTCCGCGAGCGCCCGGTAGAGCGCGCCCCGCAGCTGCGAGATCTGTACGAAGTCGTTGAAGTGACCGGCCTGGAGCGATGCGTCCTGGCGGTTGTCCACGAACGTGAGCAGCTTACGGGCGTCGGCCGGCAGTTCGCCCGGACTGAGCTCTTTGAGCGAGCGCACCACGCTCGCCGCGACGACCGTGACCGCCGACGAACGGCCTTCGCGGTCGAGCGTGGCGAGCTTGGCGTAGTCGTTGCCGCGGACCTGCTCGTACGAGACGCGGCACCGCATGCAGAAGGCAAACGGCGTCGAGACGAACCATGCGCGCAGCCCAGCACCCGGGGCCGTGGTGGAGCCGTCGGGCGCGATCCAGACCTCGCTCGGCAGGTACTTCTGCTTGGTGTCCAGCACCACGATCGCCCCGGACGGGTCGGTCGTGAGCCAGTGGTCGGGGAGCCGGTTCTCGAGCACGGGGTCTGCGGGCCAGGGCAGATCGCTGGACACGTAGAGGTAGCCCGTGACGGCGTCGCCCCCGGATGCGTCCGCGTCCTGGCGAGGCACGAAGGCCTCCCGCCCACCGGCCGTCTTGGCGACGACCAGGTACTCCTGTCCGCACTCACGGCAGAACCCGAGCGGGAGCAGTGCCTTGCTCGCGTCGCCCGGCACGCGGAGCTGGTAGGTGCTCGTGATGTAGCGCTCGTCCTCGGGCTCGAGCGAGACGTAGACGGTGTCGCCCTTCGAGAGGAACTGGTGCAACCGGAACGCGAACAGCGGACGATTCGTCGACGGGTGGCGCGCATTGGAGCCGACAAGCAGGACCGACTGGATCGCCGCGGCAGCCACGGCCACGTCGACACCCGTGCGTTCAGCCAGGCCGGCAGCGGCGGCACTGACTGTCGTCGGCTTGCGACGGATGAGCCGGCCGCTCTCGGCTTCGGTGTCGAGGCCGAACGTCGTCTCGACCCATCGGGCCAGCGGCTCGCGCGCGAGCTCGGCGTAGCTCATCCCTGCGAACCTGCCGACACTCCGGAGCGAGCCCGACAGCTCGGCGTCGGTCGTCGGCCCGTGCGACGTCGCCCTCGTCAGCGACTCGCCGATGACGCTATCCGGCGTGACCTCCGAGCCGAACAGTCGCGTCGCGACGTCGGCAACCGTCGACTTCTGCTCGGCTACGGACCCGCCCGACGCCATCGTCGCCGAGGTGCCGATCACTTGGAGGTTGTCCGACGCGCACGCGTCGCGCAGGCGCCTGACCAAGAGCGCCACGTCCGCCCCCTGGCGCCCGCGGTAGGTGTGGAGCTCGTCGAGCACGAGGAAACGCAGGCCGTTCGCGGCGCGGATCAGGTGCAGGCGCTCGTCGGGCCGGGTCAGGACCAGTTCGAGCATCACGTAGTTCGTCAGCAGGATGTCGGGAGGGTTCGCCAGGATCTCGCGCCGCCGCTCCTCGGACTCCTGGCCCGTGTACCGCGCGAACGCCACGGGTTCCTGCCCGGCGGGGTAGCCGTAGCGCAGGAACTTCTCGAGCTCGAGCGTCTGGGAGTTCGCGAGGGCGTTCATCGGGTAGACGACGATCGCCTTGACGCCCGGCACCGGAGAGCCACCGGCCGTCGCTCGTTCGCGGAGCACCGCGTCGACGATGGGCACGATGTAGGCCAGCGACTTGCCCGATCCCGTACCCGTCGTCAGGGTGTACGACTTCCCGCTGCGGGCCGCCTCGATCGCCTCGCGCTGGTGGCGGTGCAGAGTGAGCGTCGCCGACCCAGGATCGTCCGCATGTTTCTTGACGCGGAAGATGCGAGCGTTCTCGGGGTGCAGGACTCCCTCAGCGACGAGGTCGGCGACGGTTCCGCCGGTCTCGAAGCTCGGGTTCAGGCTGAGCCACGGATCCGGCCACTGCTCCCCGCCGTCGAGGAGCTTGGTCACGTGCTCGGAGATGCGCCGGTCTCGGACCTCGACGGTTCCCGACGTGAAGCTCCGGTAGTCCGCGATCAGTCGGTCGCGAATCCGAAAGACGTCCACGGCTCTGTGACTCCTCGTCGTCGGACTACGGCGAATCGAGTCTGCCACCGACTGCCGGGTCCGTGGGGCAACCGTGCACGCCACGGGCGAATTGCGGTGTCTTCCGCCGGATCCAGGAGGGCCCGATCGCGGCTGACTGCGGGCTCCCGCCGGTCGTGCGCGGCCCACAGTCACAGTGCGAAGCGCGCGTGTCGCCCCACCACGTCGACGTGCCTGGGCGATATCGTCGCCGCAGGAGGGGCGACGATGGCGGCACGGCAGCGGCTCACCGTGTTCCTGTTGGAGGGCGTCGAGGAGTTCACGGACGCCCTCGATGACGAGCGCACGCCCGAGCTGGTCGCGCTCGAGCCGGCCACCGGAGTCGACGGTGCCTTCTTCTGGGAGTCGCGCCCTCCGAGCCCACCCCCTTGGGTGGGTTACGTCCGACCTGCTCTGACCCAGCTTCCTCCGGCATTGAGGACGTCGTCGGCATCCGGTCTGCTCGTACTGCGCGCCGCAGGAACGATCTTCGCGATCACGTTCGGGTACGGACGTGGCTTCCTGGACCAGTCGCGAATCGTCCGTCAGTTCGGCCTCAAGGTCGCACTCAACACGATCGATCCTGAACACTTGCGCAGCCTCGACACGAAGGCGTTCGAGAGCATGGTCGTGGCGAAGACCACCCAGGCGAGTCGCACGACGGATCTCAGCGCGTTCGGCGTCGACATCGCGCGTGACATCCTGCGGGCTGTCACGGGCAGTCCGAGGGAGGAGCGTTTCGGCAGGACGATCGCTGGCGCGGACGCCGTCGTGCTGAACCTCCCCGGCACCGTCGCCGACCTGCCCACGATCTGCGGAGACCTGCTCGACGCGTATCGGTCCGAGTCGTACAAGGAACGATTCGGGTGGGTCGACGACCTCTCGATCGTCCAGGACCGCGACCGTATAGCGGAGCTTGACGACCGCGTAGTCGACGAGCTCCGCACACGCGACACGACCGCGACGCATCTCGCGACGCCGGACCCTGTCAACTGGGACGAGATCGACAGCTTCGCGATCACCGGTACCCACCCGGCCGAGTACGAGGACCTCGATCTCGACCGCTACCTCGCCGACCTCGAGGACGGCGACCTCGCCGCCTTGACGCCAGCACTTCTGAGATCTCGGAAGGTCAAGGTGCGCTACACGCGGTCGTCGAACTGGGACGCGCGATGGCCGCTCTACCACGCTCTCGTGAGCGAGCAGGAACTGGACGGCGCCCTCTACGTCCTGATCGAAGGGCGGTGGTTCGAGGTCAGCAGGAGCCTCGCGGATCGCGTCGACCAGTTCGTCGGCCGGCTCGACTCCTCGCCGCTGACATTCCCTGCTTCGCTGCCCGGCGAGACGGAGCCGGAGTACAACCTGCGTGTCGCCGCTGTCGACCCTGAGCGACGGCTGTGCCTCGATGCGAAAGTCCTTCGCCCTGGCGGGGCGACCACCGGCATCGAGTTCTGCGACGTGCTCACGTGCGACGGCGTCATGGTGCATGTCAAGCGCAAGTCCCGCTCATCGACCCTGAGCCACCTCTTCGCTCAAGGCACCGTGGCGGCGACGACCTTGCTGACGGACGCGGAGTTCCGAGCGCGACTGCGTGCCGAGATCGTCAGTGACGCCGGCGACCGTGCGGGTTGGTCGGATCTCATCCCCGGGCCTGGCGAGGCTCCGGATCGCTCGGCGTTCACCGTCAGTTTCGTCGTCGTCGCGAACTCGAGTCGTGTCGGCAACAACTGGCTCCCGTTCTTCAGCAGGCTGAACCTGATGCAGCAGGGCCGCACGCTCGACAACCTTGGCATCCGCTACACGCTGGATCGCGTCGACGCCGCGTAGCGTTGGTCATCGACGCGCGCGCAGTTCCCGGGACGGTGCCCTCGACGCACGACCCACGGGGCCTGCCCCCGCTTCTGCGTGCTCTCCTCGAGTCGGTCGAGATAGGCCGAGTCAGCCGGCCGTTGGCCGAACGCGCTTGCCGGCGTGCGCCACCGGAGACGGCGTCGATCCGCTCGCTCACCGGCCGTGTCGCCCGGTGGCTTTCCGCTCGGCCACTTCGTCGGACGACCGGCGACGCGTCTGGGAGCCCAGAACGAGGGGTCGGAGGAGGTTGCCGTAGTTCGTGATATTCCAGGCGCAGCTCCTGCTGACGCCCCATCCGATGGCCAACGCAGCCACCGACACCGCCACTCCCGCAATCTGGCCCCGCGCGGCGCCCTCCGGGGCGGCTGACTACGCCAAGGCGTTCATCGTCTCGAACGCGGCATCGAGATGCTCCGCGCCCGTGCGCGTCTCGGCGACCGAGAGGCTCTCCCATCCGCCCACCTGGAGGAGCCGGCCAGGCGGCATCGCCGCCGTGTCGATCATGTCGCGGGCGAACCGGTGACGCAGCGAGTGCCGGGTGTGCACCATCGGGGTGACCTTGACCATCGCGCGTGTGCCGTTGTTCAGGTTCCGAACCTCATCGACCACCACGTACTCCCAACCGGCGTCCTTCTGCGCGCTGACGATGAGGTCGTTCAGGTTGCTCGACCACCACATCCCGCCGCGCGCGGCGGGGAACAGGAGCGCATCGGGGTTGCGTCCAGCGAGTTGTTCCTGGCGCGCGACCTCGACCCGCGCCAGCAGTTCGTCCCGTAGGTCGAATCCGTAGTCCGGCAGGATCCCGACGGGAACAGCGCGGCGCTTGCCGTGCTTGGGGAGTGCACGCCTCGACTTGCTCCCGCTGTTGTTGTCCCGCTGCCAGTCGACAGCGATCTGCCAGCCGCGCGCGACGCGGACGACGTCATCGGCCGTGAGCTGAATGAGTTCGCCGATTCGCAAGCCCGTCGCCACCGCGAGGTAGACGGCGAGTGCGCCCCAGCCCACGCGCATCTGCATCTGCTTCGCCAGAGCAACGACCTTCGAGGGCGTCGGGCAGTCTTCCTCGCCGACGTAGATGTCCGCACGCCCCTGAACTCGCACGTTCCGGTGTCGTCTTGGTCTGCGACTGGGCTGCGGGAATCGTGGGTCGAGCACCGGCGCGTTCATGGGCAGGAACTCCAGCCGCTCACGTGTGATCGCACGCGCCTCGTACGCCCAGCGCGGGAACCCGCGCACGTGCCGTGTCGTCTCTCGGACCATCCCACGGGTGCCGCACGCTGAGCGCATGAGGTCGATCGTTCGACCGTCCAAGGCCGAGATTGGCATCCGTCGCTGGTCGTCCGACAGGCCGCTGATCGCACGGTTGAGCCCTTGCCGCACCTTCGTCCAGTGGTTCGGCGTCCAGTCCTCGTCGAGTAGCTGACCGGACTTGTCACGCTTGCGGCCACCCGGCGTGGAGACGTACCGCGCAACCATCGTCGCCAGATCCTCCTGATCGTTCTCGCCCGCTGCGCGGGCCAGGTCGAGATTCAGGCGCTCGGCCTTCGCCAGGGCCGTCGCCGCGTCGAGGCCGGCGTTCGGGTACTTCCTGCGTCCGTCGCGGTCGGTGTAGATGAGCCGGTAGTAGGGCTTGCTCGCTGCGGGCTTGAGGATCGTCACTCGCCCGAGAACGTGTCCCGACGCCCGGCTCATCGGTGTGCCAATCGGTGTGCCACAGACGGGCGCGTGGTCGGAAGCGATGCGAGAAGCGCTTCGGCATCGGTCTGGGCGGTCGACGGCGCCGCGGGATCGACCGTCGGCTCGCGGAGCGTCGCCGGTCCGGCGAGGGCCGGAGTGTCGGCAGTGCCGGTGAGCGCGCTGAGGAACGACAGAACCTGGGCAGGCATCCAGTACTTGCGTCCGTTGGACGCGGCGCCGAGCCGAAACGGCGACGGGAACCCGTCAGTGGCGGCGAGCGCGCGAGCCGAACGGACAGACTGCCGGACGGCAAGGGCGATGTGCTCGATCGTCCAGATCGGGTCGCCGAAGGACGGTGGGGGCAGGGGAGTGGTGCGCTTGTTCATGCGGTGGACGGTGCGAGGCCGCGCCCAGCGCGCATGCGGAACCACAGAGTTGTGGCAAGACAGTGGCAGCCCAGCCACCGCGAAGGTGGCTGGGCTGCCGTTCCTGCAGGTCACCGCCTCACGGGAGCAGCCGTGAGGCGGGACGATCACACGTCGTAGTAGAGCTCGGACACGGACCCGTGTGGCGGTGGGTAACGGCAGGCGACGGCTGACGGGTGTTTCCGCAGGTCAAGGCGTTGCGTCTCGATGTGACGTGACGGGCCGCGAGGGGCCTGTTGCGGACTTCCTGCGGACTAGAGGTCCCGAACCGCATGCAAGCGGCGCGCGACCTCCTTGCCCTCCATCCAAGCCTCAAGCGACGAGCGCCGAAACCTGTATGGCGACCTCCGGCCACTGCCGAATCTCATCGCGGGTATCTCTCCGCGGCGCGCTAGCTCGCGAACACCCTCGGGAGTGAGCCCGAGCAGCTCGGCAGTCTCACGGACGTTCAGGACCTCTTTGCTCACGCCGCCGCACGCTACCGACCGCGGCAGACCCGGTCGCCAGGGAGGTAGTCGCTGAATCGATGCATCGCCTGCCCGGAGCGGCCGGTGCTAGCCCACCTGCACGGGTACCTCGAGAGTGACATCCTGGACGTAGGCGGCAACCTTGGAACGGTCCACGTCCTCCGCGTACACGTCTGCCGGCTCGCACTCGAAGACCCGAGCAACACCGCCGATCGTCACCGTGGCGGTGTACGTCCGCTGCGACGTTGCACCCGTGAGGGTGTTGAGGCGAGCGTCGACCTGCGTCCACGTGGTGCCGGAGAGGCGGGCGGTCACCGTCAGCTTCCCGGTCTCCAGCACGGCCCCGATCAGCGCCCGGCCGTGCTGGTAGCCGCCCTCCACCACGCGGCGGCGCCACGTCCGGGCTGGCAGCGTCAGAGCCACCAGTTCCCACGGGGTGGAGCCGATCGTCACCGGGGCGCTCGGGTGGGAGAACTGGACGCTGGCGGTCACGAACGCCTGCCCGAGGTGTTCGCCGCGGCGCGGGCGTTCCGCATGGCCGTAGCGACCCGCGTGCTGTCGATCGTGACCGGCACCGTGACGGCGACAGTCGCGTCACCGATGGCCCGCAGGAGGGCACGATCCTCCGCTGACAGGACGACGGTCATCGGCTGCGCGGGCGGGGTCATCTGGACCGTCTTGGGGACCGTCGCCTGCGCCTGGTCGGGTGCGGACGGTGAGGTGATCCCACCCTCAGCCACCGGGCGGACCTTGACCTCGACACCTGTGCTAGACGCCTTGTTCGCAGCGTCCTGCAGCGCGGCGACCACGTCCGTCCCGGAGAGCGCGGTCGTGACAGCGGAGCTCATCGTCTCCCCGATGGTCGCGCCGTACTTCTTGAGGTACTCGGCCTGCTTGGCGGGGTCGGCGTTCGCGATCAGATCCGCGATCGCGCCGGCGACTTCAGGGCCCTTGGTCTGCAGCTCTTCCGCGAGCGCACTGCCGCCCGCGGCGGCGATCTTCGCGAGGTTGTCCTTGAACGCCTTCGTGCGCTCGGCCTGCTCGTCGAGGTCCGTGATGAGCTCGTCGATCGTGAGGTTGACGTCCTTGGCGTAGTCCTCCCAGGAGTCCTTGGAGTCCTTCGTCGCCGCGGCCGTTGCCTCAGCCGCCTCGCGCTCGGCCGACTTCTTCTCGTCCAGCAGCCGCGAGTACGCGCTGATCGGATCGACGGCGTCCTTGACCGACTCCCGGAACGCCTCCTGAGCCCGAGCAGCATCCTCAGCGGCTCGCGCTGCCTCGACGTTCGAGTCAGCGAGCCCAGCCGTGACGTCGGTGTACATCTGCGCGATCTGCGAGCCGCGGTCGAGCGTGAAGTCCCTGTCCTCCAGAGCGTCCTTCGCTCGCTTCAGCGCAGCGACCTGCTCCTCATTCGCCCGGATGTACTCCGTCATCGGGCTGGCAGCCGACTTGTACGCGTCGACTCCACCGTTCAGCAGGCCGTCCTGGTACGCCTTGAGCTTCCCGGTCACAGCGTCGTAAGAGCGCTGGAGGGCTTCGGAGTCCCCGGCCATGCCGCGGGCGTAGTCGCTGAACGAGACGCCGGCCTCCCGGGCTGCGTCCGCCCACGTCTGCAGCGCGATCTTGCCGTCCTCTGCGGTCGACGCCGCCTCGCGGAGGTTGTCGATGACGTTGCCGTCGTCGAGCTTGAGGTCTCCCAGGTCGATGAGCTCACCTGCGATCTCCGCGATCTGCTCAGCTGTCTCCTGGGCCTCTTCCCGAGCTTGCTCCATGTGGGATCGGAGGATGCCCAGCCCGGCCGCGGCGGCCACGCCAGCCGCGACACCGGCGGGCCCGAAGCCAGCGAACATCTCCGCGCCGAGGCCCTGGAAGCCATCCGCGATCGAGTCACGCGTACCGTCGAAGCTCGCGGCCGTCTCGATCGCGTTCTGCCTGGCGGAGTCCTTGATCTCATCGAGACCCTCGGCAGCGCGCTTCGACCCCTTCTCGATCTCCGGGCCGACGGATCGGCCAGCCGTGTCGGCGTCCGAACGGATCTTCCGGAACGACTCCGTGAAGCTCTTCTCGATCTTCTCGGGCGCGTCCGCGCCCTCCTTGGCGACGTCATCGAGAGCGTCAGCGACACCCTCGAGGGACGTCTCCACGTCCTTAGTCCCGCGGAGGAACTCACGCACGTTCGCGACGAACGACAGATTGATGCCAGCCACGTCAGCTGCCCTTCTCTGCGGCCTCGGAGTACTTCCTGACGATCAACTGGACCCACATCGACACCACCCGCGGAGCCACCCGTGCGAACGCCGCGTACACGACCCGCCCGCCCTTCGTCCGGGCCGGCAACTGCGCCCGCGTGCGACGGGTGACCTCGTGCGGTCGACCGCTCGGAGAGATCCGTTCGTAGGTGCGCTTCACACGGCGGTCCGCGCCGAACTCGACCGCATGCCACGACTGAGCGGGGACCAGCCCTCCTCGGAGCCGACGGCGTGACGTAGCGGCCACAGCAACAGGTGGGTTCCCGGCGCTGATCCGGGCACCCTGCACGAGGACACGCGAGTCCATCCGGGACTGCGCTCCTTCAGCGACAGCGGCTCGCCACACCGGGTTGAAGATCGCCCGGGTCGCCTTGTTGATGTCAGACCGCAGCGTCCGGTCGGCTGCCTTCATCGCGAGGACTGCGGCACGAAGCTGGCGTGAGCCTCGAACCTCGATCACGCGACCGTCACCGCCCCATCGACGGGGAGCAGAGCCTCAGCCGTCGACCACTCCTCGGCGTCGCCGCCGACCTGACCCGGGGTCGCGAGGACCCGGGCCGTGACCTCGGGGCCGCCCTCGATCGGGGTGAACACGGCGTCGACGAACTCGCCGGCGTGGTCGAGGAGGTAACGCGTCAGCGACCCCGCGGTGAGGTCCTGGACGTAGCCGATCGAGCATGTCCATCGGACGCCCTTGAACACCGGCCGGTACGCGTCCGAGTTCAACCCGGGTTCGAGCCAGTCCCACACCGGCTCAGGCGTGAACGAAGCACGGTCGACCGCCGCCACGAAGTCGTCGTCCCCGATGACCAGTGTGGCGGCGGTCAGGAAGATCGGGGCGACCGGCTGAACGGCCGCCACGGGATCAGCTCGCGACCGGGTCGATGAACTGCGGCTTGCCCTGGACCCCGAGGGTCGCGGTGCCCTCGACGTACGAGCCGTCCGCGGACCCGCCGATCGCGGCGGGCGACATCGTCAGGGTCGCGGCGATCGTCGGACCATCCTCGAGCGGGAGGAAGGTGCAGTCGAACGCTTCGCCCTCGTGGTCGAGCATGAAGCGCAGCAGGCCGTCGGGAGCGACGTCCTGCACGAAGCCGATCGTGCACGTCCACGTCGCCGGTGAGACCGCCGACAGCGGGTAGCCGCTGATCGACGTCCACGGCTTCGTCGATGTGGACGGGTTGAACACGACCTGCGAGATGTGGTCGGAGTACTCGTTGTCACCGATCGTGAAGATGGCGTTGACGAGGGAGTACGGCTGAACGACGTTGATCTTCGTCATCTTCAGCACCTACTTTCGGAGTCGATCGTTCCCACGGCGGTCACCGTGAGCTCGTACGCGTGGCCAGCGGTGTCGTCGTACTTCGTGCGCTGAGCGCTGTCCCACTGAATCCAGGTCGCCGGCTCAAGGACCGCCAGCACGTCCAGCAGCGCCTCATCCAGGACGGCGTCTGCCTTGTCCTGGTCCTCGACGCCCACCAGGACGGCGACCTTCAGCTGGAACGTCAGAGCGGTCATCTTCAGCCTGGTCACCCGCTGTACGGAGTCCTGCCACACAGCGACCGTGGGCACCGAGATCGGCTGACCGAACACGTTCGACCCACCGACCCGGTACTTCGGCTTGCCCGCACTCCGCGGCAGCTCGTCCTCGAAGAGCGCGATCAGCCCGAGCCTCGGGTTCTCTGGGGCGCTCATCCGAACACCGGCACGGGGTTGCGCGGGCGGAGCAGGCTCTTCACGGCCCGATCGAGTGGGTAGACGGTCACGGTCATCCCGTCCGCTCCGATGAGCTCGTCCCCGGTCCCGGCGATCGTCGCCCGGTAAAGGGCGCGGGCCTGCATCGCCTGCGCCAGCAGGTAGTTCTCCGGTACGTCTTCACCGTCAGCCACGGCTGGCGCGAACGCCTCGCACTGGATCCGGGCGGAGGTGAGCAGGTTCGCCAGGTGCGCCTGGTCCGCCTCGTCCGAGAACTCGAACGGGGCGTTCGGCCAGTACTCGGCCACCCACTCTTCGGCAGTCAGCCAACCTCGAGGCTCAGCCATCCTGCTCACCTCCCCCTCAGATCAGGACTGGATGGACCCATCGACCAGCGCGAGACCGCCGGGCTCGTCGATCTGCACCAGGCCGTAGCCGTGCAGGGCGGGGTCGATCCCGCCCTTCGCGATGTCCAGGCCCTCGACACGGATCGGGGAACCGGGCAGTTCGCGGAACGTCGCCGCCGCACGCGTCCCGACGAGGACCTGACCGTCCTGCAGGACCGGGTTCTCGTCCTGGTCGTACGGCGTGGGCAGCACCTTGAACCCGCCCACCGCGCCCTCCGAGAGGGACGACAGCGACTGCGTGAGCAGCTCGAGCGTGTGGTCCTTCGGGGTGAGCGCGTACTCGCGCCAGTCCGACTCGGACAGGAACGCGAACGTCGGGACGCCCTTGCGGTTGACCGCGAGGGCAGCGTCGACGAGCTTGATCAGCACGTCCGGGCCGTCGTACCCGATCGGCGCGAGGCCGGTCGTGACGGGCGTCGCGGCCTCGACCAGCTTCTCGAGCGCGTACGCGTCGGACTCGATGGCGTAGGACTCGCGCATGGCCGTGAAGTACGCCTCCCAGAACTCGGGGTTCGGGAAGTCCTTCATCTCGCGGGCGATGTCGTGCGCGCCGGCGAACGGCTGGGCAGAGAACGTCTCCGGCTCCGCGTCGACCTCGTTCGACGGGACGGCCGTCTTGTTGCCGCCCCACCGCTCCATGCGCGGCTTCGCGGTCCAGTTCCAGCCCTTGACGTGGAAGGCCGTGAGGTCCTTCGATCCGAGCTGCGGGACGACGACCCGCTGATGCTGCACGCCGGACCAGAACTGGCCGACCCAGTCCGGGACGATGATCTTGTCACCGAGCGAACCCTCGCCAGAGAACGTGATGTCCTCGAGCGCAGCGAACAGGGTGTCCGCCCGGCCCGCCTCGCGGATCTGGTCAAGACCCGTCCGGTCACCGTTGCGGTGGTACATCGCCAGAGCGGCGAACAGGTGGCCCGGCGTGATCGCCGGGGCAGTCTTGCGTCGAGCCGCGAAGCCACCCGCAGGTGCCTGCGCGTTGAGGTTCTCAGGCACGGGGGCCTCCGTCTTCTCCGGCTCGTCGGCCGGCTCATCCGAGACGGGAGTCGTCTCGGTCGTGTAGGTGCTGGTCGTGACGCGCTGGTACTGCACGCCATCGACCGTGATCACCTCCCGCGTCACCGACTCGGAGTCAGAGTCGGCCGGGATCTCGGGAGGGAGCGCGTCGCCGGTGGGCTCGGCGTCGTCGCCTGCGTCCTCGGCAAGCAGGGTCGCGGACGGGAACGCGCCGCGGTCCACGAACGCCGCACCGAACACGCGGCCCTTGATGGCCTTGCCATCACGGATCACGACACCGGTCGCCTCCACGGACAGCGCCTTCGTCTTGCCGTCGTCGATGTCGTTGAGGAGCTGGTCGCCCTCGGGCGTCGCGGCGATCTTGAACGACGCGAACAGACCTGCCTCGGTGTCGTTCGTCGTGAGCACGCGTCCGACGGGGTCCTCGCGCTTGTGCGCCAGGTTCGCGGTCAGGACCAGCGGGTCCGATGGGACCTCGAACACTCCCCGGTCCACGGAGAAGCGACCGAGGTTCGTCCTTCCGACCTCGCCGTACGGGAGCAGGAGTCCGGAGACGACACGGTCTTCACGGTTGGCCGTCAGCGTCCCGGCCTCGATCGTCACGTTCGTCATCAGGTCACTCCCAGTACCGGTTGTAGGTGTAGGTCACCTCGACGAGCTCGTGCGCGGTGGAGCGGGCGAGCCCTGACACCGTGATCTCGTCGGGCGTGATGTGAATGCTCGAGACCGCATCCGAATGAACGCCGAGCAGGCTGCAGATCTGGTCGACCGGGTCCATGTACTCCGGCGGGTCTGCGGCGTTGTCGAAGAGCGGCACACCCGTGAGCGTCCGCACCGGCCGAAAGAAGCCGTCTGGGATCGCGGAGGTAGCCGCTCGGCGTCTGAAGCGCATGTCACTAGTCCTTCGATGCGGGGCCCTGGGCGGGCTGGTTCGGGGTGGACAGGTACGCGAGGTCGAACGCGATCCGCGTGCCCGATTCGCACACGTCGTCCATCGACAGGCGCGCCTCGATCGGCGTCGCCCAGAACGAGAGGCTGTAGTCGACGAGTTCGTTCCGTCGGCCCTCCTGCGTCGAGTACGTCAGCGACGCAGTGGCCGTGGAACCGTCGAGTAGCGCCCCTGGCAAGGCGAGGAAGTTCGCGGCGTCGAGACGCTCGGCGTTGCGGCCCTCGACGAACATGTCCGTGGCCTTGTCACCGTGGACCTTCACCTCGACGCTCGCCGGGGTGACCGCGGTGCCGCCACGGCGACGGACCGCCTCCCACTGGGACAGCGCCTGGTCGATCTCAGGGGCGTTCAGGTCAGCGTTCGGGTCCGTCATGTGCAGCTCTACCGCCGGGACCGGCGTCTCGACGCGCTGCGAGTACGCCCGGGTCGTGTTCCGCGCCGCGCGGATCATGTCCCGGCCGATCTCGAGCAACCCGTCCTGCGGGCCCTCGAAGAAGATCACCTCGTCGGCGCGTGCCTTGACCCCGTCCACGAGGATGTTCAGGTCCTTGTCGAGCGACCACCACTGCGGGGGCACGCGCAACGCGTCCGTGATCCGCCCGTCCGCGTCGCGTTCCACGGTCCACAGGCACATCCCGTTGAAGATCAGGTCGTCCAGCGTCCAGAGCATCCGCGACTGCGGGGACACTCCGGTGTCAGTCCGGTACAGCCACGCGTCCGCGTCGACCTGCTCCGCGCCGCGGAACTTCGCCATCGGCTGACGCGACAGCGTCCCGCAGATCAGGGCACGGCCCTTCGCGATCGACGGCACCCGCATCGCCTCGAGCCGCGTGATCGCGTCCGTCTCGACGTCACCGAACAGGTCGCTCAGAACGATCCGCGACAGGTGGGTGTTGTCGGTCCACGGCATCTGCAGCCCGACGTTGGGGTAGGCGAGCTCACCGCCGGTGCGCCCAACACCGGCGGCGAGCTTCAGCCTCGACCACAACCCCACGCCCGAAGGATGCGGGGTCCCCTGCCACACACAGCAGAACGTCGTCGAGCGGGACGGGTACACCCGGTTCGGGGCCAGTGATCCACGGCCCGCCGTCGCCGAAGATGACGACCATCAGACGCCCGCGGTGCGGATCTGCACCGGCTGCGGAGCAGGCGTCTGGTCGAAGTGCCACAGCCCGATCGACGCCGCGACCGCTGGCGAGATCTCGCTCATGCCCGGGCGTCGCCCGAACGCACGACCATCACGCCCCGCGGGCCGCCACCCGACCGACTCGATCGCCGCATTCAAGTCCGGCTGGTTGGCGTGACGCACCCGGCCCTCGCGGATCTCCGTCGCGAACAGCTGCGCCGCTCCACCGACATGCAGCCACCGCAGCGGCGCGACGGTGACGCCCGGACGCTGCCGCCGAATCTCCGCGGCGATCGTCACGTTCCCGCCGATCTCGTCGAACACGACAGGCACCTTCAGGGCGCGTGCCGCCTGGTGGGCGAACTTCGCCGCCCACGACACCCCCGGCTTGAACGCCAGCACCTCGAAGCACGCCTTGCCGTCGTCGTCACGCCACACCTCGACGACCGCGCAGCACGTCTGATCCTTCGGCGCGTCGAACGCGATCACCGACCGCCTCGGCCGCGCCAGGAAGTCGTCCTGCCCGCCAGCTCGCCACGCGTCAACATCAAGGGCGCCCGTCGACGCATCCGTCGGCCACAGACACAGGTACTCGCGGGCGAACGACACCAGGTCCATCGCGGCACGCCGCTTCTCCAGCGTCCGCATCGGAGTCAGCACCGTGCCATCCGGCTTCCTCGACGACGGGCCGGGATGCACTCGGCGCCACACCCTCCGGTCCTCCGGGTCCTCGTCATCTCGGATGCAGTAGTCCAGGATCCCCAGATCGGGGTCTGCGCCCGCACGCCCCTGCTCGAGCAGCGACCAGAACATGCCAGTCCGCGACCGGCCCGGCGTACCCGACACGATCAGCTGCGCCAGCGGTCCACGGGTGTCCATCAGCGGACGCACGGCGTCGAGGAAATCCTGCCCCTTGTCGCCCTCGTGCTCCCCCGCCTCGTCGACGAGGATGTCGTCCGCCGCAGCCGACCGCACCGCCCCCGGCTCAGGAGGCACGACCCAGATCCGCGACCCGTTCGGGAAGTCGATCCGCTCCCGCCCACCGTTGCGGTACACCACCGCGAGCGACGGGTCGTCCGACCGCTCCTGCGAGTACCGGGCATGCCCCGTCGCCACCAGCAGCTGCGCATGCTCGAGCAGGATCCGAGACGCCACGTTCCCCGACTGCGCCGTCACCACGCACCGGTAACCGTCCCTCGTCACCGCACGGCCAACGATCACCGCCCACACCGACGTCGTCTTCGTCGACCGCCGCGGCATCTCGATCACGCACGTGTCGAACCGAGCCCCACCACCACGCCGCGCCTCAAGAAGCCGCGCAACCCGAACGCCCTGATCAAACAGCGGCAGCCCCAGCATCGCCGCGCCCCGGTTCGCCACCGAGATGTCCGTGTCCTTCGGGACCTTGCTCGCGTACGTCGGCCGCGCCACGCGTCACCTCTTTCTGACACCAGCCCCGCATCTGTCACCTACACGCACAAGCGGAGGGGTCAGCAGAGCGTGGGTTGTCCTGCCCTCTCAAAGATGCGGACCGGGTGCCACGGCCGGAGCAGTCACCAGCGGGGGCGGATCTTCTGTTCCCGTGAGGTGGGCCAATTCGGTGCCTCGTGCCGTGCGTTCGTGATGGCGGATCCTCGGAGGCCGCCTGCTCGGGTGTTGCAGGGCGGGCATTCGGCGGCGAGGTTGTGGGGGTTGTCGGTGCCCCCGTCCATGCGGTCGGTGAGGTGGCCGGCGTGCCAGGTGTCTTCGTCGAGGTCGAGGTCTCGTCCGCAGCGCCAGCAGTGTTGGAATCGTCCGCGTGCGCGGATGGTGCGGCGGGCGTTGCGGGACTTCGAGCCGGACCACGTGCGGGTCATGCTCGGGCGGCGACGCGGGCCCGGTGCGCTGCGTTGTAGTGCCTGGCGCACATGCCTTGAGTGAAGGCGGAGCGGTCGCAGCCGGGGTCGCTGCATCGGGGCGCGTCAGGGTTGTTGCGGCGCAGGGCCTGGTAGTGCGTTAGGCAGAGGTCGCGTGCCTTGACGGGGCGGTCGCAGCCGTCGTGGGTGCACGTGGCCCCCGTACCCCATCGCGAACGCCAGTGCTCGTAGTGCTTGGAGCAGAAGCCGCGGCATCTTGGGTTCGCGATCTGGTTGCAGCTCGTGTCGGCGCATAGCCGTGTATCTCGAGTGTGGGAGGGCGAGTGCGCGAGGGCCTCTTCGAGGCGCTCTTTGCGCAGGAGAAACGTCAGTGGGTCTCCGGGGTACGGGACGTGGTGGCCGGGGGCGTCAGGCCAGCGCTCTCGCGTGTACCCGTCGTCGATCAGCGTGTCTGCGTAGAGGGGGATCCACGCGTCTTCGTAGTCCTCCGTGAGCGCCTCGAGGGATACTCGGCTGGACTCGGCGTGGCGGCGCACAGCTTCCCATGGGGCGTGCGCTACGTCTTTCCTGCCGTAGACATCCGAGCGCTGCTGATGTACCGCGTGGCGGAGACGGGCGTTGAGGTGTCCGTACCAGAGCCTCCGGTGGTCAAGCGAGTCCGCCCGGTCCTCGTGCTTGATCGCGAGGCTGACGGCCTTGTCCCAGAGGTACGACTCGCGGTCGTCGTCTAGGTACGAGTCGCCCGTCGGTGGGGTGGTCCGGGCGATCCGGGAGATGATCGATCTGACCTCGGGGTCGTCGAGAAGTTCTCGCCAGTTGTGCTCTGCCACGTCAGATCCACCCCTGCACGCGGCGGTCGAGCTCTAGGAGCAGCGCCTCGATCTCGTCATCGGGTGACGGTTCGGGTGTGCGGTCGGTGTGGAGGTTGATCCACCGCCGGCGGGCACGTGCGCGGGATCGCTCGGACGGCCCGCACTCGCCCTCGCGGTCGTGGGGTGGGACTGCTGCGGCGTGCATGGCGTCATGGTCAGCGAGGGCCTGTCAGACGCGAGCCGGGGCGGTGCCCCCCTTCTCGAAAGGCACCGCCCCGGTCGGGACTTCACACCAACCACGCACATCCCGGAGCGAGTCGGGATGGTCACCCAGCGAGGCTGGTGGGTGTTCCGGCCACCACGTCCCGTACCCCGGAGCACCTTCTGTGAAGCACGGGCATCGTCGCAGTGAGGGTGTCACGCTTCGGTGCCGATCCCGGTCCGACCGTCAGGGCCACCCCAGACGGTCCCGATCGCGAGGTGCTGAGGCAGGTCCTTCTCGCCGAAGGGCCCGCCCATAGCTTCGACCTGGACGTCGAACAGCGCCCTCCGGACATCGCCCGGCGCCAACTTGTAGACCTTCCCGGAGGTGGTCCTGATCAGGAAGCGCGTGCACTCCAGTGCAGCATCGGGGTGCATCCCCTCGAGGCCGACGGTCCAGCTCATGATCTGCGCCTCCCGCGCCTCGTCGTCCACGGCGCGGGGCACGAAGCCGGCGCCCTCGAGGAGCATCAGGATCACGAGAACCTCGTCCCGGTTCACGCTTGCGCCCCCGTGATGGCGCGGACGCGGTCGAGCGTCGCCGATCGTTCGACGCTCAGCTTCCGAGCGAACGATGACGGGCGTACCGGCCGGTCTGCAGCGAACTCGGCACCGCGAATGAGCCAGGTCGTGAAGGCGCTGTTCCAGTTCGCGGCGGTCCTTGCTTGCGCCTCGGCATGCAGGCGGAACTTCGTTGCCTCGACGGCCACGTCAAGGCCGGTCGAGGCTGCCCTTGCGCGGTGCTCGGGCGTTGGCTCCCACTGCTCAGGGAGACGACTGCGCCGGAGTGAGCGCTCTCTCTCGGTCTCGTTGGTCTCGTTGGTCTCGTTCCTTACTTGTGGGGCACCCGCTCCCTGGGGGGGTGTGCACCCATGCACCGGGGGGGTGGGCACCGGTGCCCCGGGGGTGCGCACAGGTGCGCCATGCACGGTGAACGAGTTCTCGGCTTGCCCCCGGGGCCCTGGGTTCTCGTGGATCTCGAGCCAGCCTGCGTCGCGAAGCTCGTAGGCCGCGCGGCGGGCGGTGTCGCGAGAGACACCCATCCACCCGGCGAGAGTCGTCCAGCTCACCGGCTCGTAGCCGGAGACCTCGTCGAGCATGGCGAAGACGACCTTCGCGTGGCTCGAGAGCGCTGGGTCGCGGAGCAGTTCCTTGCTGATGCGGCCGAACTTGGCGATGGTGGAGCGGACGTTGGAGGCCATGGGCTTGGCCTTTCGGGTCAGGTCGGGGTGTGGGTATGGGTCTGGCCTCGATTGCGGTGACTCCATCGAGGCTCAGCGGTAACGCCGCCACCCGGCCCGCACTCAACGCCTGCGGTCGGCTCCACCAGTAACGCCGGTGTCCTCGGCCCCCGTCACCGGGGTAGCACCACCGTAGGAGGGCCCCTGTCACCAAGGAGCCCTCCCACGGTGCATCAGGCCGCCACGGCGCCCTGCCACGTCCTCAGGAGACCTCCGTGACGGGCGCGCCTGCGGGACAGCGCGTACCCGACGTGGCGGATCGCACCGCGGTTGTGAGCCCGCTGGAACGCTGCCCCGAGCTCACCCGGGCGCACCTGGCCCGGGTCGAGCCCGTACATCGGGTCCCAGGCGTCGTCGGCGGTGAACGCTGCTCCCGTCGCGGCGAGGTGCTCGATGATCCGGTCCAGTACCGCGTCCTGCCACGCGTCAGGCTCCGGGAGAGTCCTCACGACGCCAGCCCCTCGGCGGCGCGCTCCAACTCGCGAGCACACCACCGCGCCTGGTCTCCGGTCAGTTCGTACGTGCGGCCGTCGATCGCGATGTGCACACCAGCGGGCGCGGCGTGTACCCGGAGGGTTGCCGCTGCACGAGGCGGTGCGGTGAAGGTCGGGCGCAGTGTCGGCGGGCGGCCCGGGTCGCTGTTCGGGACGTCCATCAGGCCACCCACCGCGTCCCGGACTCGACGCTCAGGAAGCCACCAGGCATCAGCGCTACCGCGTGGGCGACGAGCTCGGACGCGAGGCACAACGCATCGACGGGCGACAGGTCCACGCTGATCGACTCCTCGCACTCCCGGTGCTCCAGTGCGAGGGTGATCCGGGCGTCCTTGTGCGACGGCATCGTCCCGTCGCTGATCGCGTACCCGGTCAGGCTCATTTCACCGAACGCCTGCTGGTAGTTCAGCTCCGACGCGGGGCTGTGGTGGATGACGTCACCATCAAGGACGTCGCAGTGCTCGACCTTGCACCACTTCTCGTGGTGGACCGTGTCGGTGCCCTGTGCGATGCTCTGCATGTCGAACTCCTTCGTGGGGGTGCTGACCACGTCCTCGGCCGGCTGCAACCGGTGCGAGGACTTCTCTGTAGCGGCGGTCGCGGTTGTCACGCCGCGCCGCCGGTTGCGGTGGCTGCGAGCTCCTGCTCGATCCAGCGGTTCAGGTCGTCCTCGAAGATGCGGAGCCGACCCGCGACGAGGCCGAACTTCGGCCCGCGGTTCTGCTGCCGCATCCACCGGTACTGCGCCTTACTGATGCCCGTGCGCTCGCTCGCCTCGTCGAGCGTGAGCAACTTCCGTGTCATCTCTCTCCCCATCTTGCGCGGGGCGCTTGGCGTATCCAAGCGCCTCAGGTGAGGCTGAACGTAACGCGACGAATCTTCCTTGTCAAGCGTCTCGGGTGAGGCTACGTTGTGACTCATGGCGCATAGCGACGGCTCTCATCGGTTCGCTCGGGAAGTGGGCGAGCGTGTTCGCGATCTTCGGCGCGCCCGCGGGTGGTCGCAGTCCGACCTGGCGGACGCGCTGACACGCCTCGGGTTCCCGATGCACCAGACAACCCTCGCCAAACTCGAGCGAGCCCAGCGACCCACGCCGCTAGAGGACCTGTACGCCTTGAGCCAAGTATTTGGCGTGCCGGTGGTGGGTCTCCTGGCGAAGGCCGATCTCACGGATCGCCCGGCGCTGGAAGAGAGGCTTCGGGACCTTGTCGAGGAGCGCTCCTTCTTTGCCGGGCGCAGCGACGAACTCGAGCGCGAGCGACTTGCGATGTTGAGTGCGCTAGCAGAGATAGACGCGAAGATCGACGCACTGCGCCTGGAAATCGGCGGCGGCGATGGCCAGCATCAAGAAGCGCCCTGACGGCGCCTGGCGCGCCCGCTATCGCGACGCCGCGGGCAAAGAACACGCGAGGCACTTCGCCCGCAAGACAGACGCCCAGCGGTGGCTAGACGAGGTCACGGCGAGCGTCGTCACGGGCACGTACGTGGACCCGAAGACCGCGAAGACGACCGTGGAACAGTGGTGCGCGACATGGCTCGAGGGCTATGCGACCCGGCGCCCGTCGACCGTGCGACAGGCGAGGGTGCACGTAGCGAAGATCGTCGATGCGTTCGGGGCGATGCCGCTGCAGGCCGTACGCCCCTCGCACGTGAAGGCCTGGACCGCGAAGCTCAAGGCCGACGGGGCGGCGGACTCCTACGTCTACGCGCTGCATGGGCGGCTCTCGCAGATCCTTGCGGACGCGGTGCACGACGGTGTGCTGCCGCGGAACCCGTGCTCGCGCCGGACGTCACCGGGGGCGGGTCGTCAGCGCCCGTACGTGGCGACGGGAGAGCAGGTCTGGGCCCTGCACGACTCGATGCCGGAGCACCTGCGCGACGCAGTCCTCCTCGGCGCGTTCGTCGGCCTGCGCACGGCCGAGACCTGCGGCCTGCGGGTCACCGACGTCGACCTCATGCGCGGCGTCGTGTCGCCCGCGGTGCAGTGGCCGGCAGAGCCGCTCAAGACCGAGACGTCGCGAACGCCGGTGCCGATCCCGCACGAGCTCTCGCTCTTACTCGCGGACGGCGCGAACGAACGCACGTGGATGGTCGAGCAGCCCACGGGGGAGCAGGTTCCCCCTTGGCAGATCGACCGCGCGGTCCGGGCGGTGCGTGAGGCGGTGGGACTGCCGGATGGGTTCCGGTTCCACGACCTGCGTCACCACTACGCCAGCCTCCTGATCGAGGCGGGCCTCTCGGTGAAGGTCGTGCAGGAGCGACTCCGCCACGCGTCCGCGAAGACGACGCTCGACACGTACTCGCACCTGTTCCCGGGCACGGAAGAGGCCACGCGCTCGGCGATCGGAGCAGCGATCACGGAGCGCGTGGCCTCGGTCCAGGCGACGTCTTGCGGACTGTCTGCGGACTAGGCCCCCGCTCGGGCAGCGTCAGTGCAGGTCAGGCCGTCGGGGCCGATCAGACGTCGTAGTAGAGCTCGAACTCGTGCGGGTGCGGACGCAGCCGGATCGGGTCGACCTCTGCCGAGCGCTTGTAGTCGATCCACGTCTGGATCAGGTCCGGCGTGAACACGTTGCCGGCCGTGAGCCAGTCGTGGTCCGCCTCGAGGTTGTCGAGCACCTCGGACAGCGAGCCCGGGACCTGCTGGATGAGGGCGTGCTCCTCGGGGGGCAGCTCGTACAGGTCCTTGTCGACCGGCTCCGGCGGCTCGATGCGGTTCTGGATGCCGTCGAGGCCGGCCATGAGCATGGCCGCGAACGCGAGGTACGGGTTCGACGACGGGTCCGGCACGCGGAACTCGATGCGCTTGGCCTTCGGGTTCGAGCCGGTGACCGGGATGCGGATGCACGCGGAGCGGTTGCGGGCCGAGTAGACCAGGTTGACCGGGGCCTCGAAGCCGGGGACCAGGCGGTGGTAGGAGTTCACCGTCGGGTTCGTGAACGCGAGCAGCGCGGGGGCGTGCTTGAGCAGACCGCCGATGTACCAGCGCGCGAGGTCGGACAGGCCGCCGTAGCCCTTCTCGTCGAAGAACAGCGGCTCGCCGTCCTTCCACAGCGACTGGTGCACGTGCATGCCCGAGCCGTTGTCGCCGAACAGGGGCTTCGGCATGAACGTCGCGGTGCGGCCGTTGGCGTGCGCGACGTTCTTCACGACGTACTTGAACAGCTGCACCTTGTCCGCGGACTTGGCGAGCGTGTCGAAGCGGTAGTTGATCTCCGCCTGGCCGGCGGTGCCGACCTCGTGGTGGGCGCGCTCGACCTGCAGGCCGAGCTCGTCGAGCTGCAGCGAGATCTGGTCGCGCAGGTCCGCGAAGTGGTCGACCGGGGGGACCGGGAAGTAGCCACCCTTGTAGGGCGTCTTGTGGCCGAGGTTGCCACCCTCCTCGACGCGGCCCGTGTTCCAGGCGGCCTCGATGGAGTCGATGTAGTAGTACGACGCGTTCTGCTTCGTCTCGAAGCGGATGTCGTCGAAGATGTAGAACTCGGCCTCGGGGGCGAAGAACGCCGTGTCCGCGATGCCGGTCGACTTCAGGTACGCCTCGGCCTTCGCGGCGACCTGGCGCGGGTCGCGGCTGTAGGGCTCGTCGGTGTACGGGTCGACGATGTGGAAGTTGATGTTCAGCGTCTTCTCGGCACGGAACGGGTCGACGTAGGCCGTCGAGACGTCGGGCACGAGCTTCATGTCCGACTCGTGGATCGCCTGGAAGCCACGGATCGAGGAGCCGTCGAACATCTGGCCGTCGGTGAAGAAGTCCGCGTCCAGCGACTGGGCCGGGACGTTGAAGTGCTGCATGACGCCGGGCAGGTCGCAGAACCGCACGTCGACGAACTTGACGTCCTCGCTCTTGATGAACGCCAGGACTTCCTCTGGCTTGCTGAACATCCGCTGCTCCTCGGTTGGTGGTGCCCCCATCGGGCTGTGCCGAAACTAGGCCGGGGGGATTTCTCGGGTGTGTGTCCTTTGTTACCGCGAGGTTACGGGGACCGCCCTCGTGTAACGATCGTGCGAATCGGCCGGCTTGACCCGCCTTGCGCCCGCAGCTCGGCCCCACGTGCGCGGACGGGGCGGACGCACCCGCGCACGTAGGCTGAGGCGGTGACGACGAGGCAGAACGTGGGGTCGTGGCTCGAGGGCGGGCCGTCGGGCGAGGGCGACCATGGCGCCGGGCTCGGACTGGCGCCGAGCGGACCGGGGTCGGCCGCGCCGCTCGGCCGCCGCGCGCTCGCCCTGGTGCTCGACTGGACCCTGTCGCTGCTCCTCGCGTCGGCGTTCTTCTCGTCGTCCGAGGGGCCGTTCTTGGAGCGTGCGGACCCGATGGTGACGCTCGCGGTGTTCGCCGTCGAGAGCCTGCTCCTCGTCGGCACGCTCGGGTTCACGGTGGGGCACCGGGTGCTCGGGCTGCGCGTGCGCCGCGCGGGCGCGACCCCCGACGGCCCGCTGCCCGACGACGGCCGCGCGCCCGGTCTCGGCCGTGCGGCGGTGCGCACCGTGCTGCTGTGCCTCGTGATCCCCGCGGTCGTGTGGGACTCCGACGGTCGCGGGCTGCACGACCGCTCCGCGGGCACCGCGATCGTCCGCCGCTGAGCCGGCGGCACCACGACCGTACGACGAAGGGCCCCGCCGCAGGACGGGGCCCTTCGTCGTGGGTGCGAGCACGGCGCGGGACGTCAGCGGCCGCGCATCCCTTTGCGGTCCGGGCGCATGCGCATGGGGTCGATGCCCTTCGGGACGGGCAGGCGGGCACCGCCGAGCGCCTGCAGGCGCTTGGTGACCTCGGCGACCTCGGGCTTGGTGAGGCGCGGCTTGAGCTTGCGCACCGCGGCGGGCAGCTTGCGCAGCGGCACCTGGCCCTCGCCGCGGCCGGCGACGATGACCGTGACGGGGACGGTGGGCAGCACGCGGGTCGTGCGCTTGCGCTCCGACTCGAGCAGACGCGCGACGTTGCCCGTGCCCTCGCCGACGAGCACGACGCCCGGCCGGCCGACACCGCGGAACACCATGTCCTGCGAGCGGGGGTCGATCGCGACGGGCTCCTCGACGAACGTCCAGCCGCGGCGCAGCGTGCGCAGCGCCGCGAGCGCGGCACCCGGCTGTCCCTCGATGCGGGAGTACGCGGCGGCCTCGGCGCGGCGCGCGAGCAGGAACATCGCGACGAGCAGCGCGAACGGCAGCGACATCAGCACGAAGTAGATGACCGCGTCGAGCAGGACGCCGACGATCACGCCGATCCCGACGACGACGACGAACGCCCCGACGACGACCCAGGTGACGGCGGGATCGGTCTCCCGCGTCATCTTGTACGCCTCCCACAGCTGGTGGTACCAGCGCAACTTCTTGGTCTTGGGCGCGTTCGAGGAGGCGGACTTGTCTCGGGCCATGGTCGCGAGTCTACCGAGCCGCGGGACCCGTCCCGCGCGCGTCAGCGGGCGAGCAGGCTGGACGCCTCCTGGCGGGCCGTCGTCGGCTCGCCGAGGTGCGCGAGGGCCTCGGGGATGGGCAGCCCGCGGCGGCGCATCGCCTGTCCCCACAGCCGCCCGGCGCGGTACGACGAGCGCACCAGCGGACCCGACATCACGCCCAGGAAGCCGAGGTCCTCCGCGACCTGGGACAGCGCGACGAACTCCTCGGGCCGGACCCAGCGCTCCACGGGGTGGTGCCGCACCGACGGGCGCAGGTACTGCGTGATCGTGATGAGGTCGCAGCCGGCCTCGTGCAGCGCGCCGAGCGCGTCGACGACCTCGTCGTACGTCTCGCCCATGCCGAGGATGAGGTTGGACTTGGTGACGAGCCCGGCCTCGCGCGCCCGCGTGATCACGGACAGCGAGCGCTCGTAGCGGAACGCGGGACGGATCTGCTTGAAGATCCGCGGCACGGTCTCGAGGTTGTGCGCGAGCACCTCGGGGCGCGAGTCGTTCACCTCGTCGAGCAGCTCGGGGATCGCGTTGAAGTCCGGGATGAGCAGCTCGACGCCCGTGCCGGGGTTGAGCGCGTGGATCTGCCGGACGGTCTCGGCGTACAGCCACGCACCGCCGTCGGGCAGGTCGTCGCGGGCGACGCCCGTGACGGTCGAGTACTTCAGCCCCATCGCCTGCACGGACTCCGCGACGCGTCGCGGCTCGTCGGCGTCGAAGTCCGCGGGCTTGCCCGTGTCGATCTGGCAGAAGTCACAGCGCCGCGTGCACTGGTCGCCGCCGATGAGGAACGTGGCCTCGCGGTCCTCCCAGCACTCGAAGATGTTGGGACAGCCCGCCTCCTCGCACACCGTGTGCAGGCCCTCGCGCCGCACGAGGCCCTTGAGCTCGGAGTACTCCGGGCCCATGGTCGCGCGCGTGCGGATCCACTCGGGCTTCTTCTCGATGGGCGTGGCGGCGTTGCGGGCCTCGACGCGCAGCATCCGGCGCCCTTCGGGTGCGATCGTCACGCGAGCCACACTAGCCGCCGCGGCCGCACCTGCACCCGCGCGCCCCGGGAGGCGGGCGTCACACTCGTCGGGACCCAGGTCCCGTGCCCTCGCGCCGCGCGCCGGAGAGGCTGGACGTGGCGGCAAGGAGGCCCCGAGGGAGGGAGACCCACATGCGAGTCCTGGTGACGGTCGCGTCCCGGCACGGCGCGACCAAGGAGATGGGCGACGTGGTCGCCGAGGTGCTCCGCGAGGCGGGGCACGTCGTGGACGTCGTCGAGCCCGACGACGTCGACCGGGTCATGCCGTACGACGCGGTCGTGCTGGGCTCGGCGGTCTACGTCGGCCGGCTCTCGGCCTCGCTGCGCGACCTCGTGGTGCGTCAGGGCGCGCACCTGCGGCTGCGTCCGGTGTGGCTCTTCTGGTCGGGTCCCGTGGGCGCGAACCCGGCGACGAGCGAGCCCGACGACGTGCAGGCGATGGTCGAGGCGACCGGTGCGCGCGAGGCACGCTGCTTCGTCGGCGCGCTCGACAAGGCGTCGCTGTCGTTGTCGGAGCGGGCGCTCGTCGCGCTCGTGCGGGCGCAGGACGGCGACTACCGCGACCTCGACGCGGTGCGCGCGTGGGCCGTGGGCGTGGCTGCGGAGCTGCAGACCGCGGCCTGACGCCCGGGGTCGGTCCTGGCGGTGGGCGCCCTCAGGCCGGCGACGGTCCCGGTGCCGTGAGCGCGGGCTCGTCGTCGGGCGTGCCCGCTGCCACCACGCCCGCGAGCGCGTCCCGCAGGTGGCGCTGCACCGGGGCGAGGACGTCGGCGATCGACACCCGCCGGCCGCACTCGACGCTCAGCGACGTCACGTCGGCGTCGGGGATCCCGCACGGCACGATGCGGTCGAACGCGTGCAGGTCCGGCTCGCAGTTCAGCGCGAACCCGTGCATCGTCACGCCGCGCGAGACGCGCACGCCGATCTGCGCGACCTTGCGCTGCAGACCCCCCGGTCGCGCCTCGAACCACACGCCGCTGCGTCCCTCGACGCGCACGGCGGCCAGCCCCAGGTCGGCGCACGTCCGGATGAGCGCCTCCTCGAGCGCGCGGACGTACCGCACGACGTCCACCGGCTCGCGCAGCCGCACGATCGGGTAGCCGACGAGCTGGCCCGGGCCGTGCCACGTGATGCGACCGCCCCGGTCGACGTCGACGACCGGCGTGCCGTCGACCGGCCGGTCCCAGCGCGCCGTGCGTCGGCCGGCGGTGTAGACGTCCTCGTGCTCGCACAACAGCACGGTGTCCTCGCGCACACCGTCGGCGACCTCCGCGTGCACCTGGCGCTGCAGGTCCCACGTCGGCAGGTAGGGGACGAGCCGGTCGCCCAGGTCGAGCTCCTCGAACCGCATGCCCTCACCCTAGGCGCTGCCCGCGCGCCTAGGGTGAGGCGCATGGGGACGCTACGGGTCGCTCTGGTCGGGTACGGCGGTGCGGGACGCGGGATCCACGCACGTCTCGTGCGCGCCGCGGGGCAACGGGTCGTGGCGGTCGTCACGCGCAGCCGGGCGGCGCAGGTCGAGGCGGACTGGCCGGGCGCGCGTGTGCTGGCGGACGTCGGGTCGCTGCTGGCGGACCTGTCCGACGTCGACCTCGTCGTGGTGGCGAGCCCGACCGGCGACCACGTCGCGCACGTCCGGGCGGCGCTCGACGCGGGCGTGCACGTGCTCGCCGACAAGCCCCTCGCGACGACCGCGCGGGACGCGGCGGACCTCGTCGCGCGCGGCGGGGACCGGCTGACGGTGTTCCAGAACCGCCGGTGGGACCCCGAGCAGCTCGCGCTGCGCGGGCTGCTCGCGCGGGGGGAGCTCGGCGACGTGCACCGGTTCGAGCGGCGCTGGGAGAGGTTCCGGCCGCAGCCGCAGGACCGCTGGAAGGAGAACGACGTCGAGGCCGGCGGGTTGCTGCTCGACCTCGGCACGCACCTCGTGGACTCCGCGGTGCAGCTGTTCGGGGCGGTGCGCGAGGTCTACGCCGAGCTCGCGGCGCGCAGCACGCCGGCGGTCGACGACGTCTTCCTCGCCCTGCGTCACCGGTCCGGCGTGCTCAGCCACCTGCAGGCGGGCGGGCTGGTCGGTGCGCCCGGCCCGCGCACGCGCGTGCTCGGCTCGGCCGGCGCGTACCTCGTGACGAGCTTCGAGGGCGAGCCGACGCCGTTCGGTGCCCTGGACGACGCGTACGAGGAGGGCCGGCGGCCGGGGGAGCCCGTGCACGAGGGCTGGTTCGTCCAGGGCGCGCAGCGCACCGCCGTGCCCGCCCCGACCGGCGGGCACCACGAGATCTACCCCGCTCTCGCGGCGTGGGTCCGGGGAGACGCACCCGCCCCCGTCGACCCCGCGGACACCGTCGAGACGGCCCGCGTGCTCGACGCCGCGCTCGTCTCCGCGCAGACCCGCACGGTGGTCCCGGTGGTCTGACGGCGGCTGACGGTGGCCTCACGGGGCTCCCTGTGGATGACGCCCGACGGCGTCCGCCCAGATCGGGTTGCATGCGGTCCATGGACGCACGGGTGGACCCAGCGGTGGACCGGGCGCTCGCCGCGGCGGGCTTCCGCGCGGCGGCGCGCGACGCGCACGGCTCGTGGCGTGCGGTCGCGCTCGACGGCTCGGACCGGACGGTCGACCTGCACGTGCTCCCGCAGGACGCGACGACGGGTGCGCGCGCCCGTGCGTTGCAGTCCGTCCGGCACGAGCACCTGGCGCGCGTGCTCGAGGTCGTCCCGCTCGACGACGCTCGGCTGGGCGTGTTCGCCGAGCACGTCGACGGCATCCCGCTCGACCGGCTGTGCGCCGCGCGTGACGCGCTCTCGCCCGGCGAGGCGGCGACCGTCGCGATCCCCGTCGCGCAGGCGCTCGAGGCGCTGCACGAGGCCGGGGTGCAGCACGGGGCGCTGAGCGCGGGGGCCGTCGTCGTCGGACGCGACGGTCGGCCGGTGCTCGCGGGGCTCGGCGCGGCGCTCCACCACGTGCCACGGGCGCACGACGAGTCCGCCGAGGACGTGCGGGCGCTCCTGACCGCGGTGCTCACGTACCTGGCACCCGACGACGGACCGTCCGGACCGGGCGAGGGGCTGCGCGGCGCGCTCGAGGAGCTGTGGCGCGAGGACGCGCCCGCCGCGGGTCGGGTCGTCGACCGCTGCTTCCGGGTCGCCGTACCGTGCGCGGTGCGCCTGCCGCCCGCGCCGGACCGCGAGGTGCCCCGCCGGGGCGTACCGGGCGGCGACGAGGCCCGCGCCGCCACGCGCAGCATCGCCGCGCTGCGCGAGGCGGGCCGCGGCGGCACCGGAGCGCACCGCGTGCGGCCCGCCTCGCGCGCCCGGGCGGTGCGGCCCCTGCTCGTCGGCGCGCTCGCCCTCGGGCTGGCCGCCGTCGGGACCTGCGCCGTGCTGGTCGCCCCGTGGCGCGGGACGACGGACGGCGGATCGGCCGTGGCCTCGGTGCCCTCGTCAGCCGCGCCGCGGGCGACGGGGACGCCGGTCGGGGCGGTGTCGCAGCGCCTCGCTCCCGACGACGCCGCGGTGGCGCTCACGCAGCGGCGTGCCGCGCTGCTCGAAGCCGGCGAGCGGGCGGCGCTCGCGCAGGTCGAGGTCGCAGGCTCGCCCGCGCACGACGCCGACGTGCGGATGCTCGCCGGCCTCGGTGACGACCGGGTGGCGGGGCTCGAGGTCACGGTCACGCGCGTCGAGGCCCTCGACGACGGAGCCGGCGACGAGGCGCGGGTGCGCCTCACGAGCACGACCAGCGCGTACGAGCGCGTCTCGCCGGACGGGACACGCCGCCCCGGCGGACCGGCCACGACGTCCACGGTCGTGCTGGTCCTGCGGTGGACCGAGCAGGGGTGGCGCGTCTGGGACGTCGCCGCGGGGGAGTGAGGCTCAGGCGCTCCCGGCGGTCCACCGTGCCGCGGTCTCGAGGTCGGCGTGCTCCGGGACGAACCCGCTTGCGTCGAGGACGGCCGGGACCGCCCGCACCGAGCCGAGCACCTCGGACGCGAAGTCGCGCAGCGCGAGCCGCAGCGCGAACGCCGGCACCGGCACGACCGCGGGTCGGCCGAGCGCCCCGGCGAGCGCGGCCACCACGTCCGCGTTGCGGTCGGCGCGGGTGACGAGGTTGACCGGCCCCGCGACGTCCGCGGTCAGCAGGTGCTCGATCGCGCGGACCTCGTCGTGCAGCGTGATCCACGGCCAGAACTGGCGTCCGGACCCCAGGCGCCCGCCCAGCCCGGCGCGCAGCACGGGCCACAGCGGGCGCAGCGCGCCGCCGCCACGGCCCAGCACGACGCCCGTGCGCAGCAGCACGACCCGCGCGCCGGCCTCCCGCGCGGGCGCGGTCGCCTCCTCCCACTGCCGGACCACCTCGGCGAAGAACGTCGTGCCGAGCGGCTCCCGCTCGTCCAGCTCGGTCTCCCCGCGGTCGCCGTACGCGCCGATACCGGAGGCCTGCAGGAGCGCCGGGCGAGGCCCGTCGAGACCGGCGATCGTGCGCGCCAGCAGCCCGGCGGTGTCGACCCGCGACGCGACGACGTCCCGCTTCCGGGCCGCCGTGAGCGGCCGCGTGCCGGGGTTGGTGCCGGCAAGGTCGACCACGGCGTCGACCCCGGCGAGCGCGGCGGGATCGAGCCGACCGCGCGCGGGGTCCCAGGACACCTCGGCCGGGCCGCTCGCCGGCCGGCGCACGAGCACCCGGACGTCGTGGCCGGCGTCCCGCAGCCGCGCGAGCAGAGCGGTGCCGATGAAGCCGTGCGAGCCCGCGACCAGGATCTCCATGCTCGCCACCCTAGGCAGCGCGCGGCACCTGCGCCCGCCCGTTCGGCATCCGGGGTCGTCCGGGTACGCCGGAGGCCCGGCCCCTCGCAGGGACCGGGCCTCCGGACGGGGTCACAGACCGAGCTCGGCCTCGAACGCGCCCTCCTCGAGACGGGCCTTGACCGCAGCGAGGTAGCGCGACGCGTCGGCTCCGTCGACCAGGCGGTGGTCGTAGGACAGGCACAGGTAGCACATGGAGCGCACCGTGATGACGTCCTCGCCCTCCGGGCCCTTGACCACGGCCGGGCGCTTGACGATCGCACCCGTGCCGAGGATCGCGGACGTCCCGACCGGGACGATCGGGGTGTCGATGATCGCGCCACCCGAGCCGGTGTTCGTGACGGTGAACGTCGCGCCCGACAGCTCGTCCGGCGAGACCTTGTTGCCGCGCGTGCGGGTCGCGAGGTCCGCGATCTTGCGCGACAGGCCCGCGAGGTTGAGGTCGCCCGCGTCGCGGATGACGGGCACGACGAGGCCGCGCTCGGTGTCGACGGCGATGCCGACGTTCTCCTGGCCGTGGTACGTGATCTGGTTGCCCTCGAGGACCCCGTTGATCTTCGGGAACGCCTTGAGGCCCTCGATCGCGGCGAGCACGAAGAACGGCAGGAACGTGAGGTTGGTGCCCTCGCGCGCCTTGAAGTCCTCCTTCGCGGCGGCCCGCAGACGGGCGATCTTGGTCACGTCGACCTCGACCACCGTCGTGAGCTGGGCCTGCGTGTGCAGCGCCTCGACCATGCGCTCGGCGATGATCTGACGCAGGCGGCTGGCCTTCTCGGTGGTGCCGCGCAGGGGCGAGACGGCAGGGACCTTGGGCGCGGCCGGGGCCGCTGCGGGCGCGGCGGGTGCCGCAGGAGCGGCCGCTGCCGCCTTCGCCGCCTCGGCCTTCGCCGCGGCCTCGAGGACGTCCTCCTTGCGGATCCGACCGCCCACGCCCGTGCCCGTCAGGGTCGAGACGTCGACGCCCTTGTCCGCCGCCAGCTTGCGCACGAGCGGGGTGAGGTAGCCGCCGGCGGCTGCGGGTGCGGCCGCAGCGGCGGGTGCCGGGGCGGCGGGCGCCGCAGCGGCCGGCGCCTGGGCCGGAGCAGCCGGAGCGGAGGCGGCGGGTGCCGGGGCCGCGGGTGCCGGGGCGGCCGGAGCCTGCGCCGCGGGCTCGGGCGTGGCCGGCACGGGGGCCGGCTGCGCGGGCGCGGCGGGGGCCTCGGCCGGTGCGGCCGCGGCGCCGGACCCGACCCGAGCGAGCACGGCACCGACCTCGACCGTCTCGTCCTCCTGGACGAGGATCTCGACGAGCGTGCCCGCCACGGGCGACGGGATCTCGGTGTCGACCTTGTCGGTCGAGATCTCGAGCAGCGGCTCGTC
>NZ_BJLP01000027.1 GCF_006538705.1 Cellulomonas uda | reverse complement strand
GTGACCGGTCGCCCTCCAACGACCGGTCACCGCGGTGGTCCCTCAGGTGCGCGTCAGGAGATCCCGCACACCGAGTCGGCGCTCGAGGTGCCCGACGCCCGGCCCTTGACGCGGGCGCACGGCGTCGGGGACTGGAGCGTGATGCCCCCGACCTTGAGCACGAACTTGTGCCGCGTGTAGGAGCGGCCCTCGTTGGACACGACGCCCTTGCCGCTGCCCGTCACGCCCTCGTAGGACCAGCCGGGCGTGGACGTCTCGCCACCGGAGTCCGCGATACGCGCGGAGGTGACGCTGCTGCCCGACGCGCACCAGTGGCCCACGTGGTAGTAGGTGTACAGCGTGTTGCCGGCGGCGGCCCGGGGTGCCCAGGTCCACCGCTGCGACCAGCACCCGGTGGCCGAGGGGGTCACGGACAGGCCCGAGGCGCGCGCGGCGAGCAGCGAGCGCACGGCCGTGATGTCGGCGGGCTGCTGGCCCCCGACGACGACGTCGGTGGTGGCCGGCAGCTGCGTCTCGACGAACTCGGCACGCTCCTGAGGGCTCAGCGAGTCGAGGTACTCCTGCAGGGCGGTGTCGTCCGACGTCGGAGCGTCGTCCTCGGCGCGCGCGGCGGTCCCCCCACCCAGCACGAGCGCGGCCACGACGAGCGCGGTCGCGATCTTCCTCATGTACTGCACTGAACCCCCATCTCGGTCCTCGGGCGGCACCGGTCGCCGCTCGCTCTAACCACAGCAGAGATCTTTGCACCAGTCACTACCTTGCGGCGCAAGAGACTGCTAAGTTCCCCCGCATGGCCGCAGAGTCGGACGCGCTGCTGACGCAGCTGCGCAAGGGGGTCCTCGAGTACTGCGTGCTCGCGTGCCTGCGCAAGGACAGGGCGTACGGCCTCGAGCTGGCCACCCGCCTGTCCCGCTACCAGGTGCTGTTCGCGAGCGAGGGAACGCTCTACCCGCTGCTGTCGCGCATGCGCCGGCAGGGCTGGGTGGAGACGTCCTGGCAGGAGTCCACGAGCGGCCCACCACGCCGCTACTACGAGCTCACCCCGCAAGGTCGCACCGCGCTCGACCTGTTCACCCGTGCGTGGGAACCGTTCCGCCAGGACGTCGACACCGTGCTGGAGGAGTCCCGATGAGCCGGCCCCCCGCCCCGGAGCACCCGCTCGTCGCGGCCTACCTCGCCGACCTCGAGCGCGCGCTCGTCGCCGCCGACCCGCGCGAGCGCGAGGACACCCTCGACGCGGTGCGCGAGCACCTGCGCGAGGCGCTCGGCCCGGCCCCCTCGACCGCCGACGTCACCGAGGTGCTCGCCGACCTCGGGTCGGTGGACGTCATCGCCGGGACCGTCACGCCCGCGGGCCACACGCCCGTCGTCGCGCTCGCCGCCGCGCAGGAGACGCTCACCGCGCCGGCACGGCCCGCCGGACCCGACGCGGCCTCGGTCGTCGCGCTCGTCGCCGGTGCGTTCGCGCTGCTGCTCGTGCTGCTCGTGCCGGTGCTGGCGATCCCCGTCGCGCTCGTCGCGCTCGTCGTCGCGGTCCTGCGCGTGCGCAGCGTCGGCAGCAGCGCACTCGCGTGGTCGGCCGTCGTGCTCTCGGGCACGTCGCTGCTCGTCGCCGCGCTCCTCAGCCTCGCGATGCTGTCGACGGGCGGCGACGACGAGCCCTCCCCGGGACCGGTGCACAGTGAGCCCCTCGACCAGGGCTGAGGCGGCCCGGCACGCCGCCGACCTCCGCGCGGTCCGCCGCGCCGCCTACCTCCAACGCCGTGCCCTCGCGAGCCTCCCGCTCGACCAACGCGTGACCCTCGCCCTGCGCGGGGCAGGAACGCGCACCCGCACACCGGCGCGCTCGACGTCGTAGCGCCGCCCACACCGACCGGCACCCGGCTGCGGTGCCCGTCGGACCGTCCGCACCGCAGCCGTGACCGAAGGAGCCTCCCGTGCACCGCCCCACCGCACGGGCCACCGTGCCCGACACCGTCCCGACCGCCTGGTCCTCCCGCGAGCCCGCTCGAGAGCTGCTCGTCATGTCCGCCTCCGCTCCCGACCGCTGGTCGCCCCTGCCGGCCGCCGCGCTCGGCGAGCACCTCGTCAAGCTCGAGGCCGGTCACGCCCTGGTCGTCACGCTCGAGGTCACCGACACGCGCATCGCGCAGGTCGTGCGCGCCGTCAAGGGTGACGGCGCGTGCTTCCTCGTCGAGCTCACGGGCGACCAGGGCACGCACCAGGTGGGCGCCGGCCCCGACCCTGCCGCCGCCGTGACGGTGCTGTCGCGCGTCACCCGACGCTGCGGGCACGCGCCCGTGCTGCGCGTCGGGGCGCAGTGGCGGCACACCGCGCGCACCGCGCCCGCGCTCGTCCTGACCTGGCTGCTGCGCGGCGACGTCGGCGCGCAGTACACGGTCGCCCCGTTCCTGTGCGGCGGGTCCTGCCCGTCGCAGCGGAGCGCCTGAGACCCCGCCCCCCTGCGGACATCGGGACGCGGCTGAGCAGGGGGCGGCCGCGTCCGCACGCGACGAGGCCCCGGCTCGGGGGAACCGGGGCCTCGTCGTGGTGCTGGTGCGTCAGGCGCCTGCCTGGCTCACCTCGTGCTCACCGTGCTCACCTCGTCGTCATCGGGAGACCGTCACCGTGTCGGTGCCGGTGCTCGTGGCGTGCGAGCCGCTGCCCGTGTAGACGACCTTGACGTGGAGCGTGGCCGTCGACGTCGGCGTGACCGAGGACGACACCGTGCCGTTCGCGCCCACCGCGACGGTGCGCACGAGCTTCCAGTCCGCCGTGCCGACCTTGGTCCACACCTGGGCCTTGCCGGTCGCGTCGCCCGGGGCGACCTTCGCGGTGAAGGCCACCGGGGTGCCGACCTTGCCCGTGGCGGGCGCCGAGACGGTGGTCGTCGTCGCCTTCTTGGCGACGGTGACCGTGGCCGACGCGGACGTCGAGCCCGTGTAGACGGCGTCACCGGCGTAGACCGCACGCACCGACAGGGTCGTCGCGGTGGCCGGGGCGGTGAACGACCAGCTCGCCGTCCCGTTGCTCACGGTCGCCGAGGTGACCGTGGTCCACGCGCCCGAGCCGCGCTTGGTCTGGACGGTGACCTTGCCGGTCGCCCGCACCGTGGCGGAGCCGCCCTTGACGGTGACCTTGCCCGTGACCTTGCCGCCCACCGTGACCCGGGCCGGCGCCGTGACGACGGCGGTCGTGCCGCGCTTGGCGACCGTGACGGACACCGGCTCCGACGACGAGCCCGCGGCCGTGGCCGTCTCGCCGAACGCCGCCGTGACCGAGTGCGCGCCGGCGGTCAGGCCCGGCACCTCGAGCACCGCACGGTTCTCGACGACCTCGGTGGTGCCGAGCACCGTCGTGCCGTCGGTGAACGTGACCTCACCCGCGGTGTCGACGCCCTCGACCGTGGCCGTGAGGGTCACCGTCTCGAGGGCCGTCGGGGCCTCGGGCTGGACCGTGAGCGACGTGACCGTCGGGGCCAGCACCTTGACCGACGCGGTCCCGGCGATGCCGGAGCCCGCACCGACCGCGACGAGGTCCGCCGCGCCGAGCGTGGCGTCCGCGGGGATCTCGAAGGCCGTGGCGGTCGTGCCGTCCGCGGCCGCGTCGGCCGAGCCGAGCACCGAGCCGCCGAGCGACCAGAGCACCGACTCACCGGAGCGGAAGCCGCTCGCCGCGACCTCGAGCGTGCCGCCCGGGGCCACCGTGGCCGCACCCGGCGTCACGACGCCCTGCGCGGTCAGCTCGGCGCACGGGTCACCCTGCACGCCGAACGCGGCGGCGGGGGTGCCGCTGGTCACGCCGTCGTCCTCACGGACGACGAGCGGGGCGAACGCGTCGCTGCCCATCACGGCGTTGCTCGTGTTCGTCACCGAGATGGTGTACGACGTCGTCGCGGCCGCGCTGGCGTCGCCGTCGCCGTAGGTCGCGACCGGCACCGTGGTGCAGACCTGACCCGGGGCGAAGACGACCTTGCGCATCTGCATGCCGGCCTTGGCGGTGGCCGTCGTGCCGCCGATCACCGAGAGGTACGCGGTGACGGGCGTCGTCGCGGGCTGCGACAGACGGACCGGGACGAGCACCTCGTCGGGGCCGGAGCCCTCCTCGACGCGCACCGGCGCCGTGCCGACCGAGACGGTCGTGGTGGGCGCGGCCGTGCCGAGCGCGGACGACGCGAACGCGAGGTCCGTGAGGTAGACGCCGCCGCTGACCGCGCCGCCGAGGCCGACCGCGGCCGTGAACCGCACCTCGCGGACGTCGGTGAGGTCGATGCCCGTGACCGACTCCAGCGGGAGCCGGACCTCGTGCAGGACGATCTTGCCGAGCGTCGTGGAGTTCTGCGTGCTCTGCGGCAGGCGGACCAGGGCGTTCGGGTTGAGGTCGGAGACCTTGGTCGCGAACGTCGCACCGTGGCCGTCGACGAGCGTGACCGTCAGGTCCGTGCCGGCGCCGTAGGCGACCGACTCGTCCGGCGACGCCTTGACCGTCAGGAACTCGTACGACGAGGCGTCACGCGCCGAGCGCGGGACCGACACGCGGACCTGACCGGTGCCGCTCGTCCACTGCACGCGGGTCATCGGGCTCGCGGGGACGTCACCGCCGAAGCGGACCGAGGTCCAGTGCGGCAGCTGCGCCGAGGCCAGGGTCGTCGAGCAGTACGGCAGGACCTGCGGGACCGTGCGGCCGGACATCGACGCGCACAGCGTGGCCGTGGCCGTGCCGTAGGTGCGGGCCGCGCCCGTCGTCGTGAACCGCGCGATGTCCGCACGGGCGGACGCGGGCTGCGTCGCCGAGACGCGGACGTCGAAGTCGGCGATCGAGTCGACCTTCGCACCCGAGCCGTCGAACATCGGCAGGAACTCGTCCTCGCCACCGACCGTCAGGCGGAACCAGCCGGCCATGAGCGTCGTGCCCGTGTCGTACTGCTCGTCGTCGGTGAGGCGGATGGTCGTGTCGACCGCCGCGCCCGTCGTGCCGCAGACCGAGTCGGTCGAGCGGGCCGAGGTGGCGTTGGTGCCCGACCAGTCGTCGGACGTCGACAGGGCGTACTTCGACGGCGTCCAGACCGTGTTGAAGAAGTTGTGGTTCGCACCCATGACCCACACGTCCGTGCGGAGCACGTCGTCGTCGAACGCGTAGCGCGAGTCGTCGTTCATGTGCTGGCCCTGCTGGCTCGAGACGTCACCGTCGCAGTAGGGCAGCAGCAGCATCGTCGGGATGTCCGGCGTCGTCATGCGGCCGAAGTCGACCGGGGCGAGCGGGAGGATCGACACGATGTCGAACGGGTCGTCGAGCGCCGCGTTGAGCGTCGCCGCGGACGTGACGCCCTCACCACCGCGCGAGTGGCCCATGAGGCCGATGCGCGAGAAGTCCAGACGGCCGACGAGGTCCGCCGGCGTGATCTCGGTGATCTCGTCGTCCAGACCGGCGGCGGGCAGGCCCGCGTTGCCGGACAGCGCGTCGGCGAGGGTGACCTCGGTGTCCGTCTGCGCGTCGTAGAGCGTGGTCGAGACGCCCTCGTTCGCGTCCTCGAAGATCGAGAGCGTGTCGAGGATCAGCTGGCCGCGCGCCTGGGCGCCGTAGTCGAGCGCGAGCTGGTTGTCGTTCGAGTTGATCGCGTTGGCGCCGATGGAGATGACCGCGTAGCCGTGGCTCGCGAGCGCCTCGGCGGCGCCGTCGTAGCCCGCGTAGCTCGGGATGTTGGTCTGCGTCGGGAGGCAGGGCCAGCGGGCGGGGTTGCTGCCGGCGCCGTTGCACGAGGTGTGCCGGCCGTGCAGGAACAGCACGACGGGCGCCTCGCCGTCGGTGTCGGGCAGGTAGACCTTGCCCTCGACCTCACCGCGGATGCCGCCGATGCCGGCGAGCTCGATCGCCTGGTTGCCGAACGAGTAGAGCGCCTTGGTGTACGAGTACTCCCCCGGCACCGACGGGTCGGGCGTGCCCTCGGGCGCGTCCTCGATGTCGCCGGGCTCGGGCGCGGGCGCGACGTCCGCCGGCGCGGCCGACGTGGTGCCGGCGTCGCTGAACCAGCCGGCCGCCACGTCCTTGGCGTCGAGGACGGACGGGTCGTCGGTGAGGGCCGTGAGCGTGCGCCCGGTCGCCGACTCCGTGGCGAGCCCGACGGCCTTGCCGTCGACGACGATCGTCGGGGCGTCGCTGCGGACCTCGAGGGGGCGGTCGAGGTCGAGCGTCACCTGGTACATGCCACCGAGGTCGGTGACGGTCCAGCCGTCACCGGACGCGACGGTGGAGTCGGTCGAGGAGGTGGGGGCGGCCGCCGCGGACGTGGCGGTGGCGAGGGTGCCTGCGGTCAGCGCGACGGCGAGTGCTACCGCCGTGAGCCGACTCGAGCGGTTCGGGATGCGCACGAGTGTCCTTTGCGTTCGGGGTCCTCGCCCGGGGGGTGACGAGGCGGTGCCGACGCTACGAATCGCCGTACGCGCTCCGGTTCCGGTCGCGTTTCCCGCAGGTCACGCGGGTGCCGCTCAGGTTCCGACGAAGTTAACTGCCCCAGGCAACTCACCCGTTCGGCCCAGCCCGCGGCAGCGAGACCCTGGCCACCTGCACCGTCGACCCCGACCGCGCCCACTGGCGCCACGACGAACGAGAGCCCGGCCGACGGCCGGGCTCTGCGCTATGAACGATGCCGCGGGACATCTATGAACGATGTCCCGCGGCATCACATCGGTGGAGCTGAGGGGATTCGAACCCCTGACCTTCTCATTGCGAACGAGACGCGCTACCAACTGCGCCACAGCCCCTTGAAGCGGGCTACAGACTAGCACCCTGCAGGCCGGTCGAGAAAAACCGAGGCCGCGTGACCTGCACGACGCCGCGGCGCCGGATCACTGCCCCGACGCGCGGCGGCGGGCCAGGATCGCGTCGAGGTCGATCGAGCCGGTCGTCGTCGGCGTGGTGACCGCGGCCGGCACGGTCGCGGCGGGCACCGCCTCCGCCTGCTCGTCGGCTGTCTCCTGCGGGGCACGCACCGCGGAGGCCGACGTCGAGCCCTCGAGGTTCGTCAGCGGGACGGGCTCCCGGCGCGGCGCCTCGGCCTTGAGCGCGTACGTCGGGCGCGGCAGCGGCACGGGCGACCAGGACTCGTCGCCGGCCGCGGTGACGCGCGCGATCATCTGCGTGGGGGTGTCCGACGGGCGCACGGCATGGCCGGTGACGGTCGGCTGGACGACGCGCTGCGCACCGGTCACGGCGCGCGCGGCGCGGGCACGGGCCTCGTGCGCGTCGCGCGCCGCCTGCTCCATGCGCGCGGCGAACGCGGCGTCGGCGGCACGGCCGGCGACCACGGCCCGACGGCCGAGCACCACGACCGCGGCGAGCAGGGCACCGGGGACGGCGCCCGCGACCCACGTGACGGCGGGCGCGGCGAGCGCGACGACCGCGCCCACGACGGTGAGCACCGCGAGGCCGGACGCGAGCAGCCCCCGCCGACGCGCAGCCGCACCGCGGCGTGCGACCGCGGCGGCGTGCTGGGCCCGCGCCTGCGCGGTCCGGCGTGCCACCTCGGCGGTCAGTCGGTCGTGCTGCGCCGTCGGTCGGTCCATGGTCCTGCCTCCTGTCGCGGAGCTCGTCGCTGCCACGAGCACCCCTCTGCCGGGGGTCAGCAACCCCGACGTGCCGGCAGGCCTGCAGTCGCCGGGGTTCACCGCCGCCTGCGCCCGGTCGCGAGCCGGTCGGTCGCTCACCGCGACCACGCGCAGCGCGTCGGAGAACCGGTCGTCGACGCGGGACTCCACCAGCTGCTGCCGGTACCGCAGCTTGTGCGGCACCAGGTAACCCACCCACAGGCCGACCAGCGCGAGCGCGAGCCAGCCGGTGAGATCCTTCACGGACCGACGGTAGGGCGCGACGTCCCCCTCTCGGGGCAACTGTCCGGCGTGTCGAGCCGAATCGCGCTCAGGGGGCCGGGTGCTGCGCCCGGTAGCGCGCGAGGAGCCCGTGCGGGACCTCCTCGACGGTGAGCGCGAACGTGCGGTGGTCGCACCACTCGTCGCCGATGTGCAGGAACCGTTCGCGCACGCCCTCGTCGCGCAGCCCCAGCTTCTCGACGACGCGCAGCGACGGGCCGTTCTCCGGCCGGATGTTCACCTCGATGCGGTGCAGCCCCAGCTCGGTGAAGCAGTGGTCGGTGGCGAGCGCGACCGCGACCGGCATGATGCCGCGGCCCGCCACGTGCTCCGAGATCCAGTAGCCGATCGCCCCCGAGCGCAGCGAGCCGTACGTGATCGACGAGACCGTGACCTGACCGACGAGCTCGCCCTCGTGATCGATCGCGAACGGCAGGCTCACCCCCGCGCGGGCCTGCGCGGACAGCGTGCGCACGAACTGCGCGAACGTGGGCCGCGGCCCCTCCACGGGCACCGGTGACGTCGCGTCCCAGGGTTCGAGCCACGCGACGTTGCGGGCGCGCAGCGCGAGCCACGCGGTCGCGTCCCGACGCCGCAGGGGCCGCAGACGCACCGGGCCGTCCTCGAGGACGGCGGGCCAGCCGCGCGCCATCAGCCCTCCAGGACCAGGCAGTGCACGACCTGCCCGGGCTGCACGCCCGTGTCGTGCTCGCCGACGACCGCGAGCGCGTTGGCGTGCGCGAGCGCGCTGACGGTGGGTGCGGTCGGGTCCCCGAGCGGCGTCGCGCGGTAGCCCTCCTCGGGCGAGCCGAGCACGGTCGCGGGCACGAACTGCCGCAGCCCCGCGGGCGACGTCCAGCCGTGCGTCGCACGGGCGGTGACGCTCGGCCGGTACAGCTCGGCGTGGCCGCCCATCGCGCGCAGCGCGGGCCGCACGAACACCTCGAACGACACCTGCGCGGCCACGGGGTCGCCCTGCAGCGCGAAGATCGGCACCGTCCGGTCGGCCCCGAGGTCGCTGCCGACCGTCCCGAACCCGTGCCGCAGGCCGGGGGTCATCGCGACGTGGTCGAGCCGCACGGTCCCGAGGGTCGCGAGCACGTCCTTCACGGTGTCGCCGACGAGCTCGGACAGACCGCCCGTGATCACGACGAGGTCCGCGCGCACCAGCTGGTCGTCGAGCGCCTCGCGCAGCGTGCCGCGGTCGTCGGGCAGGATCCCGACGCGCACGGGCGTCGCCCCCGCATCGCGGACCGCCGCCTCGAGCGCGTGCCCGTCGGTCTCGAACACCGCACCCTCGCGCTGGCGCGACGTACCGGGCTCGACGAGCTCGTCGCCCACCGACAGCAGCACGACGCGCGGCGTCGGGTGCACGTGCAGCCGACCGTGCCCGAGCGTGGCCGCGAGCGCGAGCTGGCGCGCCCCCAGGCGCGTGCCCGCGGCGAGCACCACCTCACCGGTGCGCACGTCGGCGCCCACGGGCCGCACGTGCTGGCCCGCGACCGCCGGGCGCTGCAGCGCGAACCGCACCGCACCGCGGTCGGTCTCCTCGAGCGGGACGACCGCGTCCGCACCGAGCGGGAGCGCGCCGCCCGAGGCGATGCGCACCGCCTGACCGGGCGCGAGCCGCACGCCCGCGGGCGCACCGGGCAGCACGTCGTGCGCGACGGGCAGCGTCAGCGGCGTGTCGAGCCCCGCCGCCGCGGTCTCGTGCGCCGCGACCGCGTAGCCGTCACGCGCGGCCAGCGCGGTCGCGGGCACGTCCCGGGTCGCGACGAGGTCACGCGCGAGGATGCATCCCACTGCGTCGTGCAGCGCCACGTCGAGCGGGGCGACCGGCCCGACGGCAGCGAGCACGGCCGCCAGGTGGTCCTGGACCGATCTCATGGCGGCATTGTGCCGCGCATCCGGCCCGGCACCGCGCGTCAGGCGGTGGTGCCGGCCACGTACTTCTCGAGCCACTCCTTGAAGTCGGGGCCCAGGTCGGGGCGATCCACCGCGATCCGGACGACGGCCTTGAGGTAGTCCAGCCGGTCACCCGTGTCGTAGCGGCGGCCGCGGAACACGACGCCGGTGACGCCGCCGCCCTGCTCGGCCGGCAGGTCCATGAGCGTCGCGAGCGCGTCGGTCAGCTGGATCTCGCCCCCGCGGCCCGGCGCGGTGTTCTCGAGCACCTCGAACACCGCGGGGTGCAGCACGTAGCGGCCGATGATCGCGAGGTTCGACGGCGCCTCGTCGACCGGGGGCTTCTCGACGAGGCCCGTGATGCGCACGGTGTCCGCGTCCTCGCCGTCCAGCGCCTCGACCGCGGCGCAGCCGTACGACGAGATCTGCTCGCGCGGGACCTCGAGCAGCGCGATGACGGACCCGCCCAGGCGCTCCTGGAGCGCGAGCATCGGCGCGAGCAGGTCGTCGCGCTCGTCGATCAGGTCGTCGCCCAGCAGGACCGCGAACGGCTCGTCGCCCACGTGGCGCTTGGCCTGCAGCACGGCGTGGCCGAGACCCTTGGGCTGGCCCTGCCGCACGAAGTGCACGTTGGCGAGCTCGGTGGACTCGCGAACCTTGGCGAGACGCTCGGCGTCCCCCTTCGCCTCCAGCACGGCCTCGAGCTCGGGCACCGCGTCGAAGTGGTCGGCGAGCGTGCGCTTGGAGCGCCCCGTGATGAGCAGGACGTCGTCGAGACCGGCCGCGACGGCCTCCTCGACGACGTACTGGATGGCGGGCTTGTCGACGACCGGGAGCATCTCCTTGGGCGTCGACTTCGTGGCGGGCAGGAACCGGGTACCCAGTCCCGCGGCGGGGATGACTGCCTTGTGGATCGTCATGCCGGAACGCTAGCCGCGCGCGTCCGGCCTCGCCCAGGGGACGCCGGTGTGGCGTGGGTCATGTCGATACGTCGTCATCCGGGCGACATGGGCGATTCCGCAGGTCGTCATCTGTTCACCCGCGCGGGTGACCCCGAGGGTGTGTCCGAGGCGTGGGACACGGCCCGGGCCCGGGTACGACCGCCCGCGGAACGTTTGCGACACTGGGCGCATGAGCAGCGCCGCCGAACCGTCGCTCCGCACGTCCCCTCCCGAGCCCGAGGAGGCGAAGGAGCTCCTCCGCTCGGCGGTCCGCAAGGCGCGCTCCCACCGGTCGGCCCGGCTGCGCGACGAGGCCGCCACGGCGATCGCGGACGTCGTCGCGGCCATCCCCGCGGTGCGCGACGCGCGCTGCGTCTCGGTCTACGCCGCGCGTCCGACCGAGCCGGCGACCGGGGTGCTGCTCGAGCGGCTCGCGGCACGCGGGGTGCGCATCCTGCTGCCCGTGCTCGGCTCGGGGCTGCAGCGCGACTGGGCCGAGTACCGCGGTGTCGAGGACCTGCGCGAGCGCGCACCCGGCCGGCCGCCCGAGCCCGGTGGCCCGACGCTCGGGCCGCAGGCGCTCGCCGACGCCGACGTGATCGTCGCCCCCGCGCTCGCGGTCGACACCGCCGGCAGCCGCCTCGGTCAGGGCGGCGGCTGGTACGACCGGGCGCTCGAGCACGCCCGGCCCGACGCGCTCGTCGTCGCGCTCGTGTTCCCCGACGAGGTGCGGGACGCGAGCGTCGACCCGCTGCCCCGCGAGCCGCACGACCGGCGCGTCGACGCGTACGCGACGCCCGAGGGCTGGGTCCCGCTGCGCTCCTGACCCGGCCGCGGTCCCCACCGGCCGTGCTCATGACCGGCCGTGGCCCCGACGAGTCGCGGTCCCGACCCGGCGTCAGGGGCGCAACGTCAGCCGGTCGACCGCGTCCGCCTGCGTCGCGGCGGTCGAGAACGGCCACGGGAACGTCGTCCCCTGCGCCCACGCGCCCAGCTGGTCGGCGTAGTGCGGGCTCGCCGGGTGCCCCGACGTCCCGGTCAGGGTCACCCAGGTCGAGGAGTCCAGGTCGCCCAGGTCGACGACCATCCGCATCGAGGGCGCCGCGGTCACCCCGTACCCCTGCGACGCGTCCCACGCGGTCGCGTCGACGATCGACGAGCCGCCGCCCACCTCGACCGGGTCGGGGTTCACGAACGAGCGCACCAGGCCCGGGACCGACGAGCCGCCCAGGACCGGGTGCTCGGGTGCGGCGGTGTGCAGCCGGCCCCAGCGCCACTCGTCGGCGTCCCGCCCGAGCTGCTGCGTGAGCGTCAGGCGGGCCGTGACCATCGCCTGGTAGAGCACCTCGTCACGGCCCTCGAGCAGGCCCGGGGTCGTGCGGTCGTCCCACCAGGGCGAGTCGGGCTCGTCGAGCAGCCCGCGGACCACCTCGAGCCAGCGCGAGCCGCCGTTCGGCAGCTCGCCGTCGGGCAGGTCGTCGGCGAACGTGAGCTCGAGCAGCGTCTTCCAGACCGCCGCGAAGTACGCCGCGGCCGCGGAGTCGGCGCTCGCCACGTGGTCCCACGTGCGCAGCAGCTGCTGACCGTCGTCCGCGAACGCGTCGTCGATGTCGATGCGCAGCAGCCACGGCACGAGCACGTCCGCGTACGGGCTGCGCTGGTCGTTCTGGAGCGTGTTCAAGTCGGCGACGTCGATCCTGTCGCCGCGCGCGATCGCGGTCGACAGCACCGTGCGGATGCGCTGGGCCCGGTAGCCGTAGTCCCAGTCGTCGGTGAGGAACGGCCCGACGCCCTGGGGCGTGACCGCCTGGTTCGCCGCGACGACGAAGCCCTCGGCCGGGTCGAGCGCGCGCGGCATCTCCTCCGGGTCGACGTAGCCCTGCCAGTCGTAGGCGGGGTCCCAGCCGGGGCGCGGCCACGTGCCGTCGGACGGCACCGCTCCCCTGACCGTCTGCCGCACCGGGATCCGACCCGGCGCCTGGTACCCGATGTGCCCGTCGGTCGTCGCGAACACGATGTTCTGCGACGGCACGTCGAGCAGCCGGCCCACGCGCGCGATGTCGCTCGCGTCCTTCGCGGTCGCCGTCGCGAGCACCGCGTCGGCCGTGTGCCCCGGCGCGAGCGCCGTCCACGCGAGCGCCACCTCGTACCCGCGGTCCGACGTGCCGTCCGGCATGGGCGCGTCACCGACCTGGTCGACGTCCAGCACGTCCGAGACGATCGGCCCGTGCACCGACTGGCGCACGACGATGGTCACGTCGTCACCGCCGTTGACCTTGATGACCTCCGTACGGGCCCGGATCCGCGCCGTGCCGTCGCCGCGCACGGTCGCGTTCCCCTCGACCCGCTCGACGAAGAAGTCCGTCACGTCCGCGCCCAGGTTCGTCAGACCCCACGCGAGGTCCGCGTTGTGGCCGATCACCACGCCCGGGAAGCCCGCGAAGCCGAAGCCCGACACGTCGTACGGGCACGCCTCGTCGACCTGCGCGCAGCGCAGACCCACCTGCATCCAGATCCCCGGCGCGGAGATGCCCAGGTGCGGGTCGTTCGCGAGGATCGGCGCGCCGCTCGCGGTGTGCTCGCCCGAGACCACCCACGAGTTCGACCCGACACCCTCACCCTCACCGACGAGGTGCGGGACGGCGTCGAGCGCCTTGTTCGCGCTGTCGATCGCCGCCTGCAGGCCCGAGTCGTCCAGGTCGAGCTCGCCGGCCGCGCTCGCCGGCGTCGCGCTCGTGAGGTCCTCGGCCGCGACGATCGGGGCGTTGAGGTCGTACGGGTAGGCCGGGAACAGCTCGTCGACCTTCGCGACGTCCCGCACGGACGCGTACACGCGTGCCCGCGACAGCTCGGCGTCGTAGTTGCCGCGCAGGTCCCACGCCATCGCCTTGAGCCACGCGAGCGAGTCCACGGCGTCCCACGGCTCGGGCGCCTCGACGTGGACCTGCAGCCCGAGCACGGTGTACTCGACGGCGATCTGCGAGGGCGCCTTGCCGTCCAGGTAGGCGTTGACGCCGGCGGCGTACGCCTCGAGCGCGTCACGCGTCGAGGGGTCGATGATCGCGAGCTCGGCCTCCGCAACCCGGCGCCAGCCGAACGTGCGGATCACCTTGTCCGCGTCGAGCGCGTCCTCGTTCTGCCCGACGAGCTCCGAGAGCCGCCCCGCGACGACGTGGCGGCGGTAGTCCATCTCGAAGAACCGGTCCTGCGCCGCGACGTAGCCCTGCGCGAGGAACAGGTCGTGCGGGTCCTGCGCGGTGATGGTGGGGACGCCGCGCGCGTCGCGTGTCACGGTCACCTCGTCGTGCAGGCCCGCGACCTCGAGGGTGCCGCTCACCTGGGGCAGCGGCCGGCGCACGACGACGAACGCGGCGACGACCGTCGCCACCAGCGCGACGACGAGGACGATGGCGACCGACAGGACGGTCAGACGGGCGGCACGGCTACGGAGCACGTCTGCGAGGGTAGTGCGGGCCCGGCGCGGCTGCCGTCAGGAGGCGGCCGGCGCAGCGGCCGGGGCGGCCGAGGGCGCGGGCGACGAGGCCGTGGAGGACGACGACGAGTCCGACGACGCGGGCGTCGAGGCGGAGCCGGACGTGCCCTTGTCGGACGAGACCGCGGGGACCGACGACGACTTCGCGCCCGAGCGCGCGTCGTTGCGGTAGAAGCCCGAGCCCTTGAACACGACGCCGACCGACGAGAAGACCTTGCGCAGCCTGCCCTCGCACTCCGGGCAGACCGTGAGCGAGGCGTCCGAGAACGACTGGTGGATGTCGAAGGCGTGGCCGCACGCCGTGCACGCGTACGAGTAGGTGGGCACCGGTTCTCCCTGAGGTCCGTCCGTGATGCTGCGAGCCCGGGCGCCGGGGTGGCGCGGCCTGGCACTCACACGTTCCGAGTGCCAATGGTAACGACCCGCGCAACCCGTCGATTCCCGGACCGCCGGTGGGCGCGGTGCCGGGTGCCCAGCGCGCGACGAGGGCGCCCGGCCGAGAAGTCGGGCGCCCTCGTCACGCGGAGCGTCAGACGGTCGGCGCGGGCGGCGTCGGGCCGTCCTCGGGGCGGATCGTCGGCGGGGTGGTGAGGTCGGACTGCAGCGCGGGCGTGGGGCGCTGCGCGAGCAGGTCGCGGATCTCCTGCAGCAGCAGGATGTCCTCGGCCGGCGCGGCCGGCTCGGCCTCCTCACCGCGCTTGCGCCGCGCGGCGAGCTTGTTGAGGGGCAGCACGACCACGAAGTACACGGCCGCAGCCGTGATGAGGAACGTGATGGCGGCGCTGAGGATGTGGCCGAAGCTGATCGGGTCCTTGCCATCCGGGCCGAACGCCAGCACCTCGTCGAGGTTCGGCTGTCCGAAGATCCACCCGATGAGCGGGTTGATGAACCCGTCGACGATCGACTGGACGAGCACGCCGAACGCCGCACCGATGACGACGCCGACCGCGAGGTCGACGGCGTTGCCACGCGAGATGAAGTCCTTGAACCCCTCGAAGACCTTCCCCATGCCCTTGGCGCCGGAGCCGAGGGCGTTCGCGGCGGATCCCGCGGTCGAACCGAATGTGGACTGCGACACGAGTACCTCCGATGAGCACGGGACAACCAGGCTGGACGTTCGATCATGGCACGACGACGGCGCTGAGCAAGGCCGTCACCGCGGCTCCCGCCAGCGCTGCGGCCTCCTCGGGCGTCACGGCGAGCAGCACGGGCGGCGTCTGCGCCTCGCCGCCGACCGCCCAGCCCCCCTCGTCGCCGCCCGGGGCGACCGGCAGGACGAGCGCGCGCCGCGCGACGACGACACCCTGCGTGCCGGTCTCGGCCGCCGCCGCGAGCACGTCGACCCGCGTGCCGGGTGTCAGCAGCGCCGCGACCGCGGGGTCCGCGAGCCGCACGGCCGCGACCACCGTGCCCGGCGGACCGACGAGCTCGCCCGAGGTCAGGAGGTCGGGCACCACGGGCAGGCCCGCGGGGACCGGCACGGCCGTCGCGCGGCCGAGCAGACCGGCGGGGCTCGTGCGCGTCGTGTGCAGCGCGAGGGCCGCCGGGAGCCGGGCGACACGCAGGTCGCCCGAGCCGATCGTCGTGCCCGCGGGCAGGTCACGCGCCGCGACCACGACCGCCCGGACCTCGGGCGCGGGCGGCCTCAGCACCTGCAGCGTCGACGTCGCCGCGAGGCCCACCCCGAGCGCCGCGACGACGAACCGGCACCGCCACAGCACCGCGCGCCACGCAACCCGCACGGGGCGGCGTCGCCGCTCGAGCGGCGGGACGGGGAACCTGGTCGACGGCACGCCCGCACGCTAGAGCGCAACGCACCACGCGGGGCCCCCGGTTCGGTCACCTGTGGACGGGTGCGCGTCCGCGCGGGGCTGGGGTCGGGTCGCGACGGACCGGGCGCCCGCGCGCGGTCAGGTCACCAGTGCGGCGGCTTGTCGCGGCGCAGGCGCTCGTCGTTCGCGTCCGCCCCCTCGCCCCACCCGACGTCGGAGTCGTCCGCGCTGCGCAGCGCGAGCAGCGCGTCACCGGACCTGTCCCCCGCGCCGCCCGACCGCGGTCCCTCCCCGGGGGACGCCGCGGGCGACACCGTGGGTGCGGTCGTCACCGCGGGGGCCGCGGGCAGCGTCGAGCGCAGCACCGACTCGTCCGTGCCGACCGTCCCGGGCGGGCGCACCGCGCGGCGCGGCCGTCGCGGGCGCGGGTCCTGGCTGCTCATCGCTCGATCATCGCACCGCGGCGGAACCGGTCCGAGCCGGGTGACCCGTGCGCCGACCGCACCGGGCGCTCAGGACAGCGCGCGCTCGATCGCCCCGCGCACGGCGGTGTCGATCCGGTACGACCGGCGGGTGACGCCCAGCTCGTCGCGCAGCGCCTCCGCGAGCTCGTCACGCGAGCGCTGCACGCCGTCGGACTCCAGCCAGCCGACCAGGTCGTCGAGCTGGTCGTCGCTGTAGGCGGCGATCGGCAGGCCGCGGCGCACGTCGGGCCGCGGCAGCGTGCGCACCGGCAGCGCGGGCTGCTCGGGACGCACGACCGACAGCGGGCGGTGCCGCGTGTCGTCGACGACGACCCCGTCCATGGCGACCGGCGCCACGCCGGAGCGCGACGCGCCCTGCAGCACCATGCTCCCCGTCACGGCGGGCGGCTCCGGGGGCGTCGCCGCGGGCCGCGCGGGCTCCTGCGCGGCCTCACGCGGTGCGGGCACCTCGGGCGTCGGGGCCGTGCCGGTGGGTCCGGTCGGTCCCGAGGCCTTGGCGGCGGTCGGCCCCGTGCCGGCGCGCTCGTCCGAGCCGCGGCCCTTGCGCTGGCGACCCTTGCGGCGCAGCGCACGTCCGCTCGCCCGGCCGTCCGGCGAGTCGTCGGCGGGGCCGGCGTCGCCCGCGCTCGGGGCGGTCGGCCGCGCGGGCGCGAACGCGCCGGCCGACGCGACCTCATGGTCGTCGGTCCCCTGCGCACGCTCCGGCTCGTCGTGGGTGCCCGCCTCGGCCACCTCGACCGCGGCACCCGCCTCGGCACCCGCCTCGGCACCCGCCCCCGCGGCCTCGCCCGGTGCGCGCTCGTCGTCGGTCCAGGACTGCGGCAGGCCGATGACGGCCGTACCGGTGCGCGGCTCGACGGGTGCGGGCACGGCGCGGTGCACGTAGCGGCGGATCCGGTCGACCTCGGCCTCGGGGTCGAGGAACGCCGCGGCGGACCACACGCGCACGACCGTCCAGCCGAGGCGCTCGAGCCGGTCGGCGGTGAGGCGCTCGCGCACGCGCACGGACGGCTCGCTCACGTAGGCGTCGTCGTCGGTCAGGACCGCGACGAGCATGCGCCCCGGCAACGACGGGTGCCCGACGACCATGGGGATGCGCTGCCCGCCGGGGACGCCGTAGTCGAGCTCGACGACGAGCCCGTGCCGCCACAGGCGCTCGGCGAGGTCGACGAGCAGGCGGTCGGGGTCCACGGCGTGCGACGCGGGTGCGGTCCGGCCGGCGCCGCGCTCCGCGGCGAACGCCAGCAGGTCGCGCAGCAGGCGCGGGCCGTCGCCGCGCAGCCGCTCGGGGTCGAGGTCGTCGGCGCCGAAGCAGGACACCACGGACAGCCGGTGGCGGGTCGAGCCGAGCGCGTCGAGCAGCAGGGCGTCGCCGCCCGGCCCGGAAAGCACGCCGAAGGTGTGCAGCACGCGCCGGTGCGGCGTACGGCCGAGCCCGAGCGTGAGGACCACCGCGTCGCGGTGCAGCCCGGCGACTCCGGTGAGGTCGGTCACGACGAACGGCTCGGGCCGCACGGGGTCGAAGAACGCGGCGAGCGCGGGGTTGGTCCGCACCTCGTCGAGCACGGCCTCGCGCACGGCCTCGGCGTGCGCGGGCGTCACGGTGACGACCGCGAGCGACTCCTCGGGGCGGGACAGCGCGTGCTCGAGCACGAGGTCGACGGCCTGCGCGACCTCGGCCGGGGTGGTCTCGACGATGCCGCCGGGGCCGGGCATCCCCGTGCCGTCGACGACGTCGAGCCGCACGAGCGGGCGGCTCGTGGGCAGCGGGGTCGCGACCAGCGCGTCGCCGTACCCGTGCTCGGACAGGAACGTCGTGAGGTAGGGGTCGCGCGCGACGGTGTCGGCGCGCAGCGTGGCGCGCGGCAGCACCTCGGCGAGGTCACGCACCGCGCTGCCGGACGCGCACCGGGCGTCCCCGACGACGACGACCTGCCGGCCGCGGGCGACCGCGGCGAGCGCGACCTCGGTGGGCAGGTGCGCTGCGGCGCCGAGCACGACGAGGTCGACGGTGCGGGACGCGGGCAGCACCTGCGGCACGAGCATGGGGCTCGCGACGAGCACGGGGCGCAGGCGGCGCGCGACGTCGGGGTACCGCGCGAACGTGTCGCGCAGCGACGTCAGGCGCTCCTCGACGAGCTCGGCGAAGAGCTCCTCGGCCTGCTCGCGGTGACGACGCAGGACGGCCGCGACCTGCGCGGCGACGGCGGTGCGCACGGGGGGCGCGAGGCTCGCGACGTGCGCGCGGTCCAGCTCGGCGTACCGCTGCGCCATGGCGCCGAGCGCCTCGCCGTCGTACCCGGCGAGCGCCGGGTCCTCGGCGAGGATCTGCTCGATCACGGTGCTCCACCACGCGAGCTCGAGCTCGGCCGGTGCCTGGGCGGCGGCGACGCGCCGCTCGGCGAGGTCGTCGACGAGCGCGCCGAGGCCCGCCGCGCGCAGCCGGTGCAGCAGGCCGGTGCGGTCGGGCAGGGTCTCGAGCGCGTCCTGCGCCCCGCGCAGCCGCTCGAGCCGTTCGGTGAGCGCGGGCAGCGGGAGCGCGCACAGCCCGGCGCCGCCGGGGGTGGGTGCGAGCACCTCGTCGAGCGCCTCGAGGTCCTCGCGCACGGCGCGGTACTCCTCCTCGAGCGTCTCGAGGCCCTCGGGCAGTCGCGGCCAGCCGCCGCTCGGGCAGTGCGCCTGCCACGTCTCGCGGCGCGCCTGCACCTCGACGAGCGCGGAGTGCAGGTCCGCGACGGGGCGGCCGGGGCGCACCATGTCCTTCGCCTGGCGGCGCAGGCGTCGCCGCAGCCAGTAGCCCATCGGGAGCTCGCGCTCGGCGCGCCACTGCTTGGTCGCGGTGGCGGCGACCAGGTCGGCGGCGGTGCGCTCGAACACGATCGGCAGGAACACGTCGAGCGAGGCGCGCACGCCGTCGAGCATGCGCAGCTGCTCGCCCCACGCGTCGACGGTCTCGGCGGGCAGCAGGCCCGTCTCGGCGTCCACCTGCGCGGAGCGCTGGGCGAGGCGCGGCAGCGCGTCGTCGAGCAGACGCTCGAGGCGACGGCGCGCGACGTCCGCGTCGGCGTGCGTGCGCAGGTCGGCGCCGTACCAGGGGGTGTCGCCGGGCCGGACGGAGAACGCCCCGAGCTCGCCCGCGCGGCGCAGGTCGGCGGCGAGCCGCGTGCGCTGGTCGCCGTCGAGGGCGCGGGCGACCTCGGGTGCCAGCCGGACGGTCGTGCGGGGTGCGGGCCGGGTGGACGTGAGCCGCGCGAGGTGCTGCAGCGCGTCGTACGCGGACACGCCGAACGGCTCGCGCGGGGTGTGCAGGCCGGCGACGTAGCCGCGCAGCGCCTCACGGTGCCCGACGAGGTCCGAGCGCAGCGCCTGCACGCCGCTCGGGTCGACGACGGGCGGCTCCACGGTCATCGCGCCGAGCATCCGGCGGGCCGCGGCGCTGCGCCAGCTCGCCTCGGGGGCGATGTCGAGCAGCAGGTCGTGCAGGCCGTGCGCGGCGAGCCGCTCGGTGAGCGCGACGGCGGCACGGCGGTGCCCCGGCACGTACAGGACGGTGCGCCCCGCGGCGGCGGCGTCGGCGACGATCGCGGCGACGGTGCCGGAGTCGTCGGCGCCCGTGGGGCTGTCGACGAACAGGTGCGCGCCGGTCGCGACGACGTCGAGCACGTGCTGCTGCGCGGGGTCCAGGTCGCCGACGCCGCGCTCGTGCGCGGGGTCGCGGTCGCCCGCGGCGGGCGCGGGCAGCGGGTGGGCGCGCAGGCGCTCACGGTCCGCCTCGACGCCCGCGAGCGCCGTGAGGACCTCGTGGTGCGCGACGCCGGCGGCGAGCGTGTCGAGGTCGTCGACGAGCACCTGGCCGGGGTGGACGAACGTGCCGACGACGACGCGCTCGCTCAGCTCGAAGTCCTCGAGGACCGCCTCGCCGAGCGACGCGAGGCGCTGGAGGGCGGCGCGCGGGTCGAACCCGCCGCCGGTGAACGCACCGCGCGCGACGGCCGCCGGGTCGAGCAGCGCGCCGCGGGAGCGCAGCGCGCGGGCGAGGACGGGGTTGACCTCGAGCGACGGCTCGAGCGCGAGCTCGTAGTCGCTCTCCCCCGTGCCGCGGGCGCGCAGCGCCACGGGCCGCAGCAGCACGGGCGCGCGCAGCCGCCGGGGTGCGGCGGCCGGCTCGTCGTCCGCGGGGGTGCCGCTGCGGGTCGAGGTGGCGAGCACGGTCGCGAGCGCGGCGACGTCGTCCTGCGCGACGTCCGCGGTGGTGCGCTCGGTCCAGGTGGCGACGCCGATCGCGAGCGACGTGGGCGCGATGCCGTAGCGCTGCTCGTAGGCGGCGGCGCGGGAGCCCACGGCGCGTGCCCGCCGGCGCGCGGTGGACAGCGCGGCCCCTTCGCGCACGAGGTTCGACAGGCGCGTCTCGCGGCCCGCGAACAGCTGGGCCATGCCGGACGGGTGCGCCGCCGACAGGTCGAGCGCCGCCTCGCCGAGCAGGTCGATGTCCGCGAGCGTGGAGCCACCGGCGGCCTCGACGAGCGCGCCGCGCCACGTGGCGAGCGCGCCCTCGACGAGCTCGGCGTCGGACGGCGGCTCGACGAGCGCGACGGGACCGGCGGCCTCGCCGGGGACGGCGGGCTGGGCACCCGTCGCCGCACCGGGGCGAGCGGTGGGCGTGGTGGACGTGGGGTCGGCCGTGCCGGGGGCAGGCCCGAGGTCCGAGCCGGCTCCCGAGCCTGGCGCGCGCGCGGGGACGGTCACCCTGCGACGGTAACCGCGGCCGCGACGCGCCCGGAGGTGACGCGCCGAGGGCGTCCGAGTTCTGCCCGGTCGGCGGATCGGCGTGATCCTGCGGATCGCGGGGTGGCGCAGGACACGTCAGGAAACGCGAGAGGCGGCCGCGGATGATCGCGGCCGCCTCTCGGACGTAGAAACGGTGCGCACCGCGCAGGGGGCAGGCGATGCGCACCGTCGGGGAACAGTGTGCTCCACCCCCACCCTGTTGGTCAACCGTCCAGTCCATGACTTTGCAGATTATTCGCGCGTGACGCGGCTCACACGCCACCCGTCCGCCGCGACCGTCCAGGTCAGGCGCCCAACACGGCTGCGTGCCCTGTCACGCGAAGGTGTCCACGATGCGGCAGAGTCGGGTGCGCGGCGCGCCTCCGAGCCGCTCGAACCATCGTCGGAGGCCGTGCGGCACGCCGGCAGGACCCCATGACAACGCCCGCACCCGGGCCGGACGCACCGCGCACCACGCACCTCGGCGTCCCGACGATGGCGATGCTCGTCGTCGGCTCGATGGTCGGCGCCGGCGTGTTCTCCCTCCCCCGCCAGTTCGCCGAGTCGACCGGCGCGGCGGGCGCACTGGTCGCCTGGGGGGTCGCCGGCGCCGGCACGCTCATGCTCGCGCTCGTCTTCCAGACCCTCGCACTGCGACGCCCCGACCTCGACGCGGGGGTCTACGCGTACGCGCAGGCCGGGTTCGGCGAGTACCTCGGGTTCTTCTCCGCGTTCGGGTACTGGGCCTCGGCGTGCGTCGGCAACGTCACGTACTGGGTCCTCATCACCTCGACGCTCGGCGCGGTGTTCCCCGCGCTCGGCTCGGGCGACACGCTGCTCGCGGTCGCGGTCGGCAGCGCGGGGCTGTGGGTGTTCTTCCTGCTCGTGCGGCGCGGCATCCGTGAGGCCACCGCGGTGAACCGGGTCGTCACCGTCGCCAAGCTCGTGCCCATCGTCGTGTTCGTCGTGCTCGCCGTCGTCGCGTTCGACCCCGCGGTGCTCGCCGACAACTGGGGCGGCTCCCCCGGCTCCGGCACGCTGCTCGACCAGGTGCGCGGCACCATGCTCGCCACCGTCTTCGTGTTCCTCGGCGTCGAGGGCGCGAGCACGTTCTCCCGCCACGCGCGCCGCCGCAGGGACGTCGGCCGCGCCACCCTCCTGGGCTTCGGGTCCGTGTTCGCGCTGTTCGCGTCCGTCACGATCGTGTCCTACGGCATCCTGCCCGCCGACGAGATCGCCGGGCTCGAGGAGCCGTCGATGGGCGGCGTGCTCGAGGCCGCGTACGGCCCGTGGGGCACCACGTTCGTCTCCGCAGGCCTCGTCGTCTCCGTGCTCGGCGCGTACCTCGCGTGGACGCTCATGGCCGCCGAGGTGCTGTTCGTCGCCGCACGCGGCGGGGACATGCCCCGGTTCCTGCGCACGACGAACGAGCACGACGCGCCCGTGCCCGCACTCCTGATGTCCACCGCGCTCGCCCAGGCCGTGCTGCTGCTCACGCTCGCCTCGGAGCGCGCGTTCGACTTCGCGCTCGAGCTCACCGGCGCCCTGGTGCTCGTCCCCTACCTGCTCGCCGCCGCGTACGGCGTGCGGCTGTTCCGGCGCGACCGCGGCCCGCGCGGCCCGCTCGTCGTCGCGGCGCTCGCGACGCTCTACACCGCGTGGCTGCTGTTCGCGGCCGGGATCGACCACCTGCTCGTCGTGTTCGTCGTCTACGCGCCCGCGTCCGTGCTGTTCATCCTCACGCGCCGCGAGCAGGGCCGCCGCTGGTTCTCCCCCCGGGAGCGCGTCGTGCTCGCCGTCTCCCTCCTGGGCGCGGCCGCAGGCCTCGTCGCGCTGTTCACGGGCTGGATCCGCCTGTAGCGCCACGTCCGGACTGCTACGTTCCTCCCGTTCTCTCGGCCGCCGCGACCCGCGGGCCGAGCCCGGCGCCGTCGCCACGGAAGGACCCGGGGACGAGTGGAGATCTCGAGCGGGCGGGCGTCCGTGGACCCCCAGGGCGCGTACGCGCTCGTCGTCGAGGGCCTGTGCGTCAACCTCGGGGGGCAGCCCGTGCTGTCGTCCGTGAACCTCACGCTGCCGGCTGCCACCACGGTCGCCGTGACCGGGCCGTCCGGTGCGGGCAAGTCGACCCTGCTCAACGCGCTCGGCGGCCTGCAGCCCGCTGCGCGCGGACGGGTCGTCGTCGCGGGTCGCGACCTGAACCGCCTGTCCGACGACGAGCGCGCGGAGCTCCGGCTGCGCGAGGTCGGGTTCGTCCTGCAGTCCTCGGGCCTCGTGCCGGAGCTCAGCCTCCAGGAGAACATCGCACTGCCGCTCGAGCTCGCCGGGATGCGCAGGCGCGGTGTGCGGGACCGGGTCGCGGAGGTCGTCGCGCAGCTCGGGCTCACGACGTGCGCTCGCCGCAGGCCCAGCGAGGTCTCCGGTGGGCAGGCGCAGCGCGCCGCCGTCGCCCGCGCCGTCGCCGCCCGACCGTCGGTCGTGCTGGCGGACGAGCCCACGGGTGCGCTCGACTCCACCAACCGCGAGATCGTGCTCGACCTTCTCCTGGAGCAGGTCGAGCGGTGCGGCTCGCTGCTCGTGCTCGTCACGCACGACCCGCAGGTCGCAGCGCGCTGCGCGCGGCAGGTGCGCATCGTCGACGGCCGGGTCGCGGCGGGTGTCGGAGCAGCAGGTGGGTGACCTGCGGCTCGCGCTGCGGCTCGTGCGCGGGGGCGGTCGCACGGAGGCCGTGCGGCTCACCGTGCTCGCCGTCGGGGTCGCGCTCGCGGTCCTCGGGGTGCTCGTCGGGACGACGGTGCCGCGCGTGAGCGCGGACGCGGCCTCGGCCGCCGCGGCGCGCACGCGCGTCGTGGCGGGGCCCGGTGCACCCACGACGTCCGAGCTGCGGGTCCTCGTCAGTGACGACCGTCTCGGGCGTCGGCCGTGGACGCACGCCGTCGTGACGGGCACCCGCGACGACGCCCCGCTGCCTCCGGGGCTCGTGCGCTGGCCGCGCCCGGGCGAGACGATCGTGTCGCCCGCCCTGAGCCGCGCCCTGCTGGAGCACCCGGACGTGAGCGTGCCGGGCGTCGTACCCGAGCACATCGGCGCGGCAGGCCTGACCGGCCCTGACGAGCTCGTGTCCTGGACGGTGCTGCCCGCGGGCTCGCCGCCGCTGCCGGCCGAGCCCGTCATCGCGTTCGGCGGGCCCGTGGTCACGTCCTCGACCCCGGCGAGGGTGCGGGCGACCGAGATCACCGTGCTCGTCGGGGGCCCCGCGGCGCTGCTCCTCGCGCTCGGGGTGCGGGCCTGCGCGGGCGCCCGGGCGGCCCGCACGCGTGCGCTCGTGCTCGCGGGGATGAGCCCGCGCCGGTGCGCGCGGGTCTTCGGGTGGGAGATGGCGGCCGTCGCCGTCGTGGGCGCGTGCGCGGGCGTCGCCGCCGCGCGCGTCGTGCACCCCTGGCTCGGGTCCTGCGGGTTGCTCGGCCGGCGCTGGTTCCCCGAGCAGGGCGCCGTGCCGGTGCTCCTCGAGGTGCTGCTGACCGTCACGGTCGCGCTCGTCGTGCTCGTCATCGCGCGGCGCACCATGCGCTCCCAGGCCGGCGGGACCCGGCAGCACCGCCTGCCGAGCCCGCGCGTCGCGCTGCTCGGCTACGTCCTCGGCGTGCCCGCCGCGGCGTGCCTGGCGTGGCTGTGCGTCCGACTCGCGTCGCACCCGGGCGACCAGGGCGCCCCGGACTCCGCGGTCGTGGCCTCGATGGTCGCGAGCTGCGCCGCGGCCCTCGCGGTCGTGGTCGCCGCACCGCACGCGGTACACACGGTGACCACGTGGCTCGCCGACCGGCTCGCTGCGCGCGCCACCCGGCCCGACGTCCGGCTCGGGCTGCGCGGCGCGGGCTGGCACGCGCACGCGACCGGACGGTGCGCCGCGCTCGCGGCGGTGCTCGTGATGACGAGCGCGTACGGCACGGGGCTGCTGGTCGCGCTCGACCGCGACGCGCACGGACCCTCGGCGGGCATCGAGGTCGACCTGTCCACGACCACCGCGGCCCAACGGGACGCGCTCGCGGGCCTCGGCCTGACCGTCGCGACGGTCGAGCGCACGGCCGCGGACACGAGCGACGGACCGTGGACGGGCCTCGACGCCGGGTGGGTGACCTTCGCGGTGTCCGACGAGACCGCGGCTGTCGTCACGTCCCGGATCCACCGCCTGCTGCCGGAGCTCGCGCTGCGGGCGGGCGCGGACGACGCCGACCTGGTGGCCTACGCGGACGAGCAGACGGGTGTGGTCCGGGCGGGGCTGGCCGTCGGCACGGGCCTGGTGAGCGCCGCGTTGGTCGTGTGCCTGCTCGAGGTCTGGTGGTCCCGGCGGCGCACCACCGCCGCACTGGGTGCGATCGGCACGCCGCGGCGGGCCATGCGCGTCGTCGCGGTCACGCAGATGGCCGCGCCCGTGCTGGTCACCACGGCGGTCGGCGTGGGCGTCGGGGTCCTCGGCGGCTGGACCGCCGTCGCCTACGCGGGCACGGCCGACATGCTCGACCCCGCGGTCGTCGGCGCCGCGGTGCTGCCTGCGGTCGCCGCGGTCGCGCTCGTCGCAGCCGTGGCGTGGGTGGCCGGAGGTCGCCCGGCACCGCCGGGGTCCCTCGCCGACCTGTGACGCGCACGCGCCGCGAACGGCCGGTCGGGCCGCGCCACGGCGCCTCAGGCGGCGAGCGTGTGGCTGGTCGCGGGGGTGACCTGTGTCCGTGCGGGGACGACCGCCTCCGCGGGGACACGTGTGTCGTCCGCGACGTGCGCGCCGGCGCCGACCGAGACGCGCGTCGCGAGGCGGGTGCGCGAGCCGATGACGGCGCCGCGCCCGACGTGCACGTGCGTGCCGAGCTGGGAGTGCGGTCCGACGACCGCATCGGGCTCGACCCAGACGTGGGCGCCGATGTGAACTCCGCCGCCGATCGTCGCGCCCGGGTCGACCCAGGCGGTCTCGGCGACGTACGTGGTGGGATCGACGGTCGCGGCCACCGCCACGAGTCCGCCGCCGTTGTCGTGCCGGCGGTAGCGGACGGTCGTGCCGTCGTCGGTCTCGAGCTCTTCGTATCGCTTCTTCATGGCGTCTCTAGGAACGATTCGACAGGGTCTCTTGTTCCCACCGCGCGCGCTGGGCGGCGCAGGGGCGTGCCGGATCGGTGCGAGCTCCGGGGCGACAGGAGCTGTGCGGACCGGGGCCTGACCGCCCCGGCGCTGGGGCTGCGGGTGGCGTCGTCGTCGAGCGGGCGGCGACGCCGGGTGGTGCGGGTGTCAGTCGCGCGAGGACGCCTGCGTGGGGATGCTCGGCGTGATGAGCGCGCGGACCTCGGAGCCGAGGTACCGGCGGTGGCCACCGAGGGTGCGGATGGCGTTGAGGCGGCCGGCCCGCGCCCAGCGGGTGACGGTCTTGGGGTCGACGCCGAAGAGCATCGCGACCTCCTGGGGGGTGAGGAGCTCCTGGGCGGTCTGGGTGTCGGTCATGTCTTCTCCCTCGTGACAACTGCCGTCTGCTCGGTCAGTCGTCACACGTTCGTGTCAGTGCATGACAAGTTTGACACGTTTCGACGAAAAGTCCACCCCTTGTGTCCTACTGTGTGCCCATGGCCCCCGATGTGTCCCTCCGCGAGCGCAAGCGCCGCGCCATCCAGGACGAGGTGTCCCAGGCGGCGATCGACCTCTTCCTCACCCAGGGTTTCGACGAGACCCCGGTCGGTCAGATCGCCGCCAAGGTCGGCATGTCGGAGCGCACGTTCTTCCGGTACTTCGCGACGAAGGACGACGTCATCGACCATGTGTCGGACCGCTGGCGGCGCCGGGTCGTGCTCGCGTTCGCCGAGCGCCCGGCCGACGAGCCCGTGTGGACCGCGCTGCGCCGGGCGTTCGACGACTACATCGCCGAGACCGCCGCGACCGGGCAGTCCCTGCCCGTCATGCGTGTGATCTACAAGACACCCGCGCTGCACGGCCGGCACATGGCGCGGCAGTTCGACTGGCGGGCGGACCTGACCGAGGCGCTCCTCGCCCGCGAGCCGCAGCTCGACCCGTTCGTCGCCCTGACGGTCGTCGGCGCCGCGGTCGGCTGCTTCGACGCCGCGCGCGAGACGTGGGCCCGCTCCGACGGCGCGCGGGCCCTGGACGTGCTGTTCGACGAGGCGATGGCCGCGGTGGCAGCGATCGGCTGACCGCGGCCCCGCCTCGTCGCGCTCAGACGAGCCGCCACCACCTCACCTCGTGCGCGCACTGCGGGCACGCTGGGAGCGCTTCGTCGTCCTCGAGCTGGACCGTGTGACCACAGGCATCCAGGAACTTCCCCTTGCCCGGCTTCGCCCCGATGGAGAACACCGGCATCACCTCCTTGTGACGGATCAAGGCCTATCGCCCCGCGCCCGGCCCGCGCCTGGGACCAAAGGCCGCAGTTCCGCCCGGACCCGCCCACCGAACCGTTCACGCGGCACCCGAGCGCCGTCGGCGGCAGTACAGGACGGTCTCGCGCGCCACCCCCCGTGCGACGTCCAGCGTCCACGGCAGGCTCGTCGGGTAGCCCAGGTTCAGGTGGGTGCCGCGGCCGCACAGCTGCTCCTGCGGGCCGACGAGCGCGAGCCGGGCGAGCACGTCGAGTTCGAGCCGCTCCTCGTCGTGCGCGACTCCACGGGCCCGACCCGCTGACGGACCGGGCCCGCGGAGGTCAGGAGCGGTCGGTGCGCGAGGTCGGGGCGCCGGCGGTGCGGGCCGCGCGGCGCGGACCGGAACGGCGGGCGCCGCTCGTCGTCCCCGCGGCCGCGGACGTGCGTGCCGCGGAACCCTGCGCCGACCCCGGCGTCGACCCCGGCGTCGAGGTGGTGTAGGTGCGCGGCTGACGCGCGGGCGCCGCGGCCGCCCCGGCCTGCTGCCGACGACCGCCCTGACCGCCGCTCGTCGGACGAGCGGTGGCGCTCTGCTCGCCGCCACGGCCGCCACGACGACGCGAGCGACCGGCCGGACGCGCGGCGTCCCCGGACCCGGCCGAGCGACGCTGCTGGGGCTGCGGCTGCGCGGGACGCGCGGGCTGCACGAACGGCGCGGTCTCACCGACGAGCTGCTCGAGGACAGACGCGCCCGGCGCGACGGGCTGCGGCTTCGCGGTGATGCCGGCCTGGCGGGTCATCGCACGGACCTCGCCGACCTGCTCGGGCAGCACGATCGTCACGACGTCCCCCGCGGACCCGGCACGCGCGGTGCGGCCCGAGCGGTGCAGGTACGCCTTGTGCTCGGCCGGCGGGTCCACGTGCACGACGAGCTCGACCTCGTCGACATGGATGCCGCGCGCGGCGATGTCGGTCGCGACGAGCACCTTCACGGCACCGGTCGAGAACGCCTCGAGGTTGCGCTCCCGCGCGCCCTGACCGAGGTTGCCGTGCAGGTCCACCGCGGGGACGCCCGACGCGGTGAGCTGCTTCGCGAGCTTCTTGGCGCCGTGCTTGGTGCGCGTGAACAGCACGCGCCGGCCGGTGCCGGACGCGAGGTGCTGGACGACGTGCTTCTTCGCGTCCGCGTCGGCGACGGTGAGCACGTGGTGCGTCATCTGCGAGACGGGCGAACGGTCGGTGTCGACGGAGTGGCGCAGCGGGTCCTTGAGGAACGCCGCGACGAGCTTGTCCACGCCGTTGTCGAGCGTCGCGGAGAACAGCATGCGCTGACCGCGCTTGTCCGTCGCCGCCATGATCCGCTTCACGCCGGGCAGGAAGCCCAGGTCGGCCATGTGGTCGGCCTCGTCGAGCACGGTGATCTGCACGTCCGCGAGCGAGATGACACCCTGCTTCATGAGGTCCTCGAGGCGCCCGGGGCACGCGACGACGATGTCGACGCCGCCCTTGAGCACGGACTCCTGCGGGCGCTGCGAGACGCCCCCGAAGATCGTCGTGACGCTCAGGCGCGCGGCCTTCGCGAGCGGCTCGAGCGTCGCGGCGATCTGCGTCGCGAGCTCACGGGTCGGCGCGAGCACCAGACCCGTGGGGCGGCTCGGGACGTGGCGCACCATCGTCGTACCGGGCACGAGGCCCGCGAGGCGGGCGACGAGCGGGAGGCTGAACGCGAGGGTCTTGCCGGAGCCGGTGCGGCCGCGGCCGAGCACGTCACGCCCGCGCAGCGTGTCCGGGAGAGTCGTCTCCTGGATGGGGAACGCGGACGTCATGCCGGCCTTCGTGAGCGCACCGGCGAGGACCTCGGGCACGCCGAGGCTGGAGAAAGAAGTCAAGAGAGAGTCGCCCTTCAGGCGTCGAGTGGGGCGCCCGCCAGGCAGCCACAGCACCCAGGACGCGGGCCCGCGCAGAACCTTCCACCGCGCCAGAGCCACCCCCAGTGTGCCTCATGACCAGCGAGAACCCACTGTCGCCCCGCTCACACACCCCGGACGGGGTGCGATCAGGCGGTCTCGTCGAGGCGGACGGGACGACGAACGGTCGTCGTCCGGCCGACGGCCCACCACACCGCCGCGTACGCGACGACGGCCGCCGCGACGGCGGCGCCGGAGGTCGTGACGAGCCGCGCGAGCGTCGCCTCGACGGGCTCGCGCTGCGCGATGCTGGCGGCGAGCGCCACGCCCGCCGCCGTGAGACCGAGCACGACGAGGCCGCCGAGCACCGCCGCGCTCGTGCCGGTCACCTCGAGCCGCCCACCGCGCCCCCGCCACCGGGCGGCCCACCGGCCCAGCCACACCGCGAGCACCACGAGCCCGACGACCGTGCTCAGGTGCTGCAGCACGCGGGCCACGTCCATCCCCGCGAACGCGGGCCGGCGCAGCGCGTCGACGCTCTCGACCAGGAACCCGTCGCCGTGCGTGAACGAGTCCCACAGCACGTGCGTCGCGACCCCGAGAACGAGCGACACGAGCACCCACGCCGCGCGCTCGAGCCGTCCCGCACCGTCGTCGGGACGTGGCGTGCGCCCGTGCGTCACGAGCGCGGCGAGCGGCGCGCGCACCACCCACCACACCGCGAGCAGCGCCGCCGCGGTCGGCACCGCGACGGTCAGCGCACCGGGCCAGTGGTGCGTCGTCGTCGCGTTGACGAACGGCTCGTACCAGGCGCCCGCGTAGCGCGGGACCTTGACGAAGTACGGCACGTCGGGCGCCACGGTCCCGACGACGAGCGCGGCGGGCACCAGCGGCCCACGCGCGAGCGGGAGGGCGGCAGCAGCATGCGAGAGCGTGAAGGGCACACCGGAGCATCACGCGGCGCGCGCCCGCTCGTCGTCCTGCCCCGGGATGGACCGCCGCGCGGGCACGTCCACCTGCAGTCGCACAACCCCACGACCGCGCCCGCGTTCACCCCGTGCGGATCACCCGGGCGACGAGCGTGCCGGTCAGGCGAGGACTCCCGACTCGAGGGCGTCGGTCAGCAGGCTGACCAGGGCCTCGAGCTGCACGTCGGTGGAGGTCTCGGCGTCGTCGAGGTCCGCGCCGTCGAGCGCGCGGGCCGCGAGGCCGGACTTCGCGTCGATGAGCTCGGCGATCTTCGCGTCGATGGTCTGCGCCGCGATGATGCGCCACGCGGTGACGGGCTCGGACTGGCCGATGCGGTGGATGCGGTCGATCGCCTGGGTCTGCTCGGCGTCGGTCCACGACAGCTCGGCGAGCACCAGGTTGGACGCGACCTGCAGGTTCAGCCCGACGCCCGCGGCGAGCAGCGAGCACACGGCGATCTGCACGTCGGGCTCGTCGGTGAACGCCGCGATGGCCTTGTCGCGCGCCTTCGTCGTCTGGTCGCCGCGGATCGACACGGACCGGATGCCGCGGTCGGCGAAGGTCTGCTCGGCGGCGTCCAGGACGTCGACGTGCTTGGCGAAGAACACGACCTTGCCGACGTTGCGCGCGAGCTGCGCGGCGTAGTCGGCGGCGAGCCCGGCCTTGGCCTGGCCGATGCGCCGGACCATGGTGAACACGTTGTCGCCGGTCTTCTTGGACGACGAGTCCTTGAGCTCGCCGGCCGCGACGCGGCGCGCCAGGTCGTGGTCGACCGCCCCGCCGATCGACGTGTCGCCGCGCGCCTCGAGCGCCGCGCGGTAGCGGCTGACGAGGCGGCGGGCGAGCGCCTCCTCCGACGCGCGGATCGAGCGCCCGACGGCACCGTCCAGCTCGACGGGCAGGTCCGCGACGCGGCGGGCCGGGATGTCCGCGACGACGTCGATCTTGCGGCGGCGCACGATGCCCATGTCGATCACCGCGGCGCGCGCGGCGGCGGAGAAGCCGCGGTCGGCCGGGGTCAGGCCGGTCTCCTCCAGCGCGTTCATGAGCGCACCGAGCGGCTTCTCGTCGTCGATCCACCCGAGGAACTCCCAGATCGCCTGGAAGTCCTCGATGTCGTTGATGAGGGGCGTCCCGGTGAGGGCCATGAGCAGCGGACGCGCGGTGCGCAGCTGGATCTGCTCGGAGAGCGCCAGCACGTTGCGTGAGCGCTGCGAGCCCTTGTTCTTGATGAAGTGCGCCTCGTCGACGACCATCCCGCGGAACCCGAGCTCGCCGAGCCACCCGACGTGCCGGTCGAGGATCTCGTAGTTGACGATCACGACGTCGGCGAACGCGTCGACGTCCTCACCGTCGCCGTGCAGCACGGTCGAGCGGCGCTGCGGGGTCCACAGCTTCACCTCGTGCGCCCAGTTGGTCTTGACGACGTTCGGGACGACGACGAGCAGCGGGTACGCGTCGGCCGCCTGCGCCGCGAGCAGCGCCTGCGCGGTCTTGCCGAGTCCCGGCTCGTCGGCCAGCAGGAACGTGCGGTGACCGCGTGCGGCGGCCGCGACGACCTGCGCCTGGTGGCGCATGAGCTCCTTGCCGCGCGGCACGAAGCCGGGCGTCGGCTCGGGGAGTGCCATGCATGCGGGCGAGCCCGTCGCGGCCTTCTCGAACGACCAGAACAGCGGCTCGAGCAGCTCCCAGCCCGCGAGGCGGCGCGGGCGGGCCGCGGCGCGCTCGGCGGCCGCCTCGAAGTCGGGGGCGAGGAACGGGTTGGCGAGGCGGCGCGAGATCACCGACTGCGGGATGACGCGCTTCTCCTCGGCGGCCGTCGGCGGGGCCTGCGGTGCGGGCTCGGGCTCGTCGGGCGGCTCGATGCCGCCGGCGCGCAGCACCGACGCCCGGTACTCCCGGGCCGCGTCGGAGACGCGCGCGTCCTCGCGCAGCAGCTCCAGCAGGGACGTGTCGCGCGCGGCGGTCTTGGCGAGCTGCGTCGCGACGCCGTCCAGGCGCTTGAGCTCCTGCGTGCGCTTCGCCTGGCCGAGCGTCTCGTCGGCCGTCACGCGGGCGCGTTCCTCCCGCACGAGGAGCGCGACGACCTGGAACTTCGTGCGGACCGCCGGGCGCGTCGGCGGGCGCTTGACCGCGTTGTCGACGTCACGCGCGATCCCGGCGAGCACCGGGATGAGGCCCTCGTCGTCGGGACGCGCCGGACGGCGTCGCTGGCCACCGGCCTGACCGCCGGTCTGACCACCGCGCTGGCCGCCGGCCTGACCGCCTCCGCGACCCGACCGACCTCGGCCTGCTCCTGCCACGTCTCCTCCTTCAGCGTCCACGTGGGGACGCGCGTCGCCGAGCCCGACGAGGGCCCGGCCGACCAACCGCGCGCCGCCGGGAGGGCGGGACGTCGGCGCTGCGATCAGCGCCGCCGCACGATCGCGCAGCTGCGTCGGCGCCGCGTGGGGCGTGCGCGGGCGCCGTGGTCGTGTCCGTGCCGGGGCGAGTCCGCGACGATCTGCGGCACGGCCGGGCCGTGCTCCGCCCACCGGCGGGATGATCGTACCGCCGGGTCCCTCGGGCCGCCGACGACGAGCCCGATCTCACCCGGTCGATCTGGCCCCGTCGCGGTGGCGCTACCCCTGGGCGCCGGGCTCCGCGGTCCGCGTCACCGGCGCGCCCGCGCGGATGGCGCGCGGAATCTCGGCGACCTGGTCGACGACCGCCAGCAACCGCGCCACCTCGTCGGACGACGCGCCCGTGTCCACCTCGACCACGTACGTGACGCCCGTGGACGCCCACTCGTCGTCGAACCCGCCCTGCGCACTGACGCGCACGCCCGCGAGCGCCGTCCCGAGCCGCGTCGCCTCACGGTAGACGTCGTTGAGCACGCAGCCCGCCGCGGCCAGGTGCAGCAGGTGCGCGCCCGTGAACGCCGCCTCGACGGCGACCCCCTCGTCGGTCCACCGGTGCGGCAGCCGCCACGCCTCGTCCGACGACGAGCGCAGGCTCCCCGCGCTCACGACGACCCCGTACGCCTCCGCCATCACCCCTCCCGCCCGCCATCGTTGGGCGTGGGGGCGGCGAGGCGCAAGGTTCCGTCCTCGGGGAGGTGTCATTGGAGTTTTTTCGTCATACGATATGCGGATGGTGAGCGAGGAGCAGATCCAGGCCTGGGCCGACGAAGCCGAGCAGGGTTACGACGTCGAGGCACTGAAGCGCCGCGGGCGAGGTCGCCCCGGTCGCGGCGCGGAACCGATGCAGGTCGTCGCAGTCCGCCTGACGGCCGGGGAGCTCTCCGCCCTGGACGCAGCGGCGGCGAAGCACGACCTGACCCGTTCCGAGGCGATCAGGGCCGCCCTCGCCCACTTCGCCGCGTGAGGATCCATCGCAGCGCGCTGAAGCACGGAGTGTTGCCGGAGGACGCAGTCCAGGCCGCCGAGTGGCCGCTCTGGGTCGAGCCACTCGATGACGACGGTCCGCCGTACCGTGAGCTGCGGCTGGGTTTTGACACCCGAGCAACGCTGCTCGAGACCGTGGTGCTCGCTCTCGAGGGCGGCGACGAGCTCGTCATCCACGCGATGCCCGCTCGCAGGAAGTACCTCGACCTGCTGCCTTAGCCCGCGCGACCAGTCCCGGGGCCGTACGAGCGAAGCTCGGGACGCGATCTCGGGGTCGAGGTCGGCAGTCCTCTCAAAGACCGCGGCTCGCATCCGCCGTCAACTACACCGACTCCTCGGCCCGCAGGTCGTCGATGAGCCACAGGAGTGCCGACACCGCATTCGAGTACCGCAGGTACCGCGGATTCTGATTGGACTTCGGCACACAGTCGTTCCGTTGGCGCCGCAGGGCGTCGATCATCCGCTCGAGCTCCTCGATCCTCGTCATGAGTTCACGGTCGACCCGCGAATGCGCAGGCGCAAGGCCGGCATCACACTCTCGGCGCCGCGGCAGGCGCGGCCGCTCATCAACCGGCGCGCGACGACCGATGGAGGAGCAAGTCTCATCGTGAATCGAGGATCGGAATGCAACGGGTTCGGCTATTGGCGCTGTGCGCGGTGATCCTCGGTATCGCGGGCTGCGGAGCCGAGAAGGACGCCGGCCAGATGCCGGACGTCACGGGTCTACGGCTCGACAAGGCACTTGCGGTGATCGAGAGCGCGGGGTTCATGGACGACGTCGACGTGACGGGCGGTGGTCTGTTCGGAGTCGTCGTCGAGTCGAACTGGCAGGTATGCGAGCAGTCCCCCGCACGCGGCGAGAAGATGACGACGACGCCACGACTCACCGTGGATCGCACGTGCGGCGGCGATCCCGAGGAGTCGCCCGGGTCGGCCGAGCCGACCTTGCAGACTACGCCGCCCGCCGAGAGCGCGCCGGACCCGGATCCAACGACATCAGAGCCCGGCGTTCTCACCGCCGCGACGAACTCAGATCTGGCCGCGGTCTTCGCTGATCCCGACTACTGCAGCGACAGAATCGCCGACTTCGCCGACAAGTACGCGGGAAGGACGATCGAGTTCGACGGCAGCATCGTCGCCATGAACAACCACGGTAGCTACAACACCCGGTACGACATCCTCATCGCCGCGGGCGACTTCAGCGAGAACTCTCAACCGGGGCCTGCCTTCCAGTTCCGCGACGTCAACACGGTGGGCGACCTCCACTGGACGAACGACAGCCCCACCAGCACGGTCGGGATCGGCGACAACCTTCACATCGTCGCCGAGGTCGGTACGTACGACGCGAACCGCGGATGTCTGTTCATGATCGAGCCGATTGCGACAACGTTCCGGTAGGCGTATCGGATCAGGGCGACGGCACCACCCAGCGCCAGGCCGGCGGGCCCCACGGCCCAGAACTCCTCCTGGGCCGTGGGACCTCGGACCGGCTTGTCAGCGGCGCTGGAGCTGGGCGATCGCGGCGGTGAGGGCCGTGGTCGCGTCGTTCACCGCGCGCTGCGGCGCGGACTTGGCCAGGACGTGCTCGGCCTGTGGAGCGCGGCCTTGACCTTGGCGGCGCTCTTGGCGGTGTACGCCCGCTGGTCGAGGTCCTCGGCCTGCTCGACGATCGCCTCGAGACGCGAGGTGTCGGTGATCGGCTTGCGCACGCCGAGCCACTTCTCGGGGTTGGCGACCGCCGCGGCACCGAGCTTCTCGGAGAAGTCGCTGTTGAAGATCAGCGGGATGTGCGTCGACCGCCAGCTTAGCTGGTCGGTCAGACCCCAGAACGTCACGCGGTCGATGTCCTGCGAGTACTTCTTGTAGACCGCGAAGTACTCGGCGAACCGCTGCGCCTGGATCTTCTCGAGCTCGGCCCGGTTGGTGATCTTGCCGACCCAGTAGTCGAACTCACCGCGCGAGATCCGGTCCGCGACGGTCGGGTCGTTCAGGTCCCGGTACTGGGAGCGGTCGTCGCCCTCGGGCTGGCCGTTCCACGCCTCCCAGACCTGCAGGTCGAGCTCGCTGATGCTGCGGGTCGCACGCGCGTCCTCACGTCCACTCCTTCACTGTTCGGCAGGGCTGCACGTCGCGAGCTCGTTGCCTCCGGTCGACTTGATGACCACGACCATGAGGTCTTCGATGGCGGTTGCCTCGATCTGCCGGCACATCCCCAGCGCGGTCCCGAGGCCAAGGTCGGACGTGGTGAGGTCCGTGTCGATGGTGGCGCGGAACTCCGACCCGCCGGTGATCTTCTCGATGTGCGTCTCCCAGGACGACAGCGCGGAGCGGAGCGTGGCGTCATGCACTGACACTGGTGTGTTGCTGCACGCAGCGCACGCGATGAATGCCACTGCAGTTGCGGCGAGTCGTGCTGGTGTCTTCATGCCCCGTCCTCCCGGGCGGCGAGCCGTTGAGTGATGTACCTGCGTTCGGCGGGGTGAAGGTGCGCTATCCGCACCTCGAGCGTGTCTGGGTCGACCCAGAGCGCCTCGCAGATGGCTTGCGGGCCCTGTGACCACACCAGTGCATCGGCAAGCGCCTCGACTGGGATGAGGCGTCACCGCGACCGCTGGCAAGCCATCACGAACGCACGCCCCATCCCGAAGCGCACTCACCAACGCGACCTCCCGCAGCCCGTCCCCGTCCGAGTGACGCTCCACTGGGAGCACGACGGCACGGAGCTCCGCGACGTGGAGGCCGTGGCGTGGGCTGGGCGGGACGTGCTCGTCGAGGTCGACGACCCACGCCTACGGATCCGGTGGGTGTGGCTCGACGCCGACGACGTCGTCAGGGCTTGAGACGCCGCCTGATCGCCCGCCACAGCACCTCATCCACGTCCCGTGCGTGAGGTGTGGCGACGACCCGCGCGAGGTCCTCGGCGGGAGGCCACGGCGTGCTCCCCCGCCACGCCGCCCGTGCCGGGAGCATGATCGCGATGACGTCGGCCGGCACGCCCAGGCTGTGCGCCGGGTCGATGGCTCGCGCCGCGGCGAGTACCTGATCCGGCGACCGCATCCTGTGGGCTCCCCGTGGGCTCACGTGCACAACAAGTTCGCATAAGGGGCTCTTCGCCGTTGCGGTGGGGACTACGTGGTCAGTGCGCCGGCGGCGAGGAGCATGCGGAGGCGGTAGTTGTCGCGGTTGCGGTAGCCGCGGGCGAGGCGTCGGTGTAACTCGATGATGCCGTTGACGGCCTCGGTGCCGCCGTTGTTGGCGCGGTCGGTGGTGAAGTAGGCCAGGAACGCCTCGCGCCAGCGGCGCAGGGTCCGGCCCAGGCGGGCGACCTCGGGGATCGGGCAGGTGTGGAACGAGTCGAGGATCTTCTCGGCCCGGCGCCTGCCCTCGCTGGTGTTCTTGGTGCGGTAGGCGGCTCGCAGGTCCTGGGCGCAGCGCCAGGCGACGTAGACCTCCTGGTGGGCCTCGTGCGCGGTGATCGCCCGTTCGAGTCTGGCGAGCTGGCGGTCGGTGAGGTTCTCAGCGCCGGCGCGCAAGATGGTCTGGATCCCGAACAAGGGGTCGCCCTTGCGGCCGCGGTGCCCGCAGGTGTCCTGCTGGACGCGGCGGCGGACCTCGTCGACGACGCCGGTGCCGAGCTTGACGACGTGGAACGCGTCCAGGACCGCGGTGGCGTCGGCGAGTTCGGCGTCGATCGCCGCCTTGTAGCCACCGAACGGGTCCAGGGCCGCGACCTTGACCCGGTCGCGGAACGAGGCTCCTCGCTCGGTGAGCCAGTCGGCGTAGGCCTTCTTCGAGCGGCCCGGGACCAGGTCCAGCAGCCGGGCATGGACGCGTCCTTGCTGGTCACGGGTCAGGTCGACCATCCCGGTCAGTTCCTTGGGGCCACGCTCGCGCACGTCACCGTGGTGCCAGATGTGCTCATCGACCCCCAACGACGTGACGCCCGCGAACCGGGACGGGTCGGCCGCAAGTCGTTGCAGCTCGGGCTTGACCGCCCGCCACAGCGTCGCCCACCCGACCCCCGAGCCGGCGGGCGAGCCCGGCGATCGTGGCGTGCTCGCGGCACAGCTGCCCGACGGCCCAGGTCACCGCCCGACGGGTCAGCACCGCGCGCGGTGCGGCCAGGGCCGGGACCTGCTCGGCGAACGTCCCGCGCGAGCATCTCGCTTCGAGGCAACACCAGCGTCGTTGCCGCCACACGAGCTGCACTCGCACGTCACCGTGCGGAACGTCGCGCAGCACCCGCACGCGCCGGCCCCGGCTGACCGCGACGACCCCGCAGTCCGGGCATCCCATCAGCTGCCACGCAGCCGAGACCGTCACGCGCATCACGACCGCACCGCGCTCGACGGACTCGACACTGACGTCGTCCAGGCCAAGCAACAGGTCACAGCGCGAGCAGGGATCGGTGGTTGGGCGCGCGCCGGCGCACCCCGTAGCGTCTGACACGTCGAGGTCCTCAGGTCCGGATCAGTGGTTGGCGCTTCTGATCCTCGGGGACCTCGACCTCTACCCGACACCCACCGCGCCGAACCCGTCACCCCCACCGCAACGGCGAAGAGCCGGATAGCGCGCTGACCTGCGGAAATACATGCGGGTAGTTCGTGGCGTGACCCCGTTCCGGGGGAGTCGCTGACCACACGCTGACCACAGGGCACGCGGCGAGACCGGAGTCACCGGCCGGCAGCCCGAACTCGGGTCCTCAGCGGCTCAGGGCTCCGGCGTCCGGGACAACGACTCCGGTGCGCTGAGCGACGCGCCGCATCACTTCCCAGCGAGGGTCACCGGCGTCCCGCGGCCAAGCCTCGAGGATGCTCGCCGGAGATGCGTCAGGGTGACCGGCCCCGACTTGCCGGAGAGCGATGCGGGCACGGAGGCGCATGTACCCGGCGGTAGTGGGATCACCGTCAGCAAGCGTCATCTCAATCGCCCGACCATAGAGGGCCATGCCCTCGTCGATGGCACCTAGGCAGAGGAGGGTCAGGGCAACCGTCGCACCGTGGAACGGGAGTTCCTCGATCGCGAACTGGTCCAGCACTCGCATCGCCCGCCGTGGCTCGCCGGCCAGGGCGAGGCTGAAGGCGAAGTTGTTGGCGAGGGGGACGTCCGGGCTACGCCTGAAGGCACGCTCCGCAATAGCCGCCCCCTGCAGGTAGTCGCCAGTTACCTCCCCAACCAAGTACGCGGCCGTCGCCGCGGCCTCCGTACCGGCCTCCGAGTCGAGCGAAGCGGCGTCCAGCGCCCGGGCGGTCGCGGTCTCGGGGTCTCTTGCGAGCAGGGCACGACGCGTCTCCAACAGTGCGCGGTCGAGATCGTCGACGGAGTTGCCGGCCCGCGCCAGCAGGTCGTCGAGGGCAGGCAGGTCAGAGGTTCGCTCCAGGAAAGTCGCATACATTCGCGCCAGGTCTCCCGATGCGAACTCGGCCAGCTCGAGTGCCGCGACCAGCGACCGGCGCGCCCTGGGTCGATCGATTTCGCCCAGTAGGAACTGCAAGAAAGCGATCGAGCCAGCGATCTCCGCTCGCGCAGCATCATCTCCCGACCTCGCGAACCTCGCCCGAGCGTCGAGAAGCGCTGCGAGCGCACCTCGGTGGTCGTGAAGGAAGTTCGCTCGAGCCCAAGCGCTGTACAGAGCGGACTTGTAGTCGCCGGGTACCGCGCTAGACACCCGCGCCAGCTCGCGGACCGCCCCGCCCCGATCTCCCGTCGATAGGAGGTATCGAGCCAGGTTGTGACTGGCGACGGTGTTCGCCGGGCTTAGGAGCGTGGCCTGCCGCGTCACGCTCATCGCCTTCTCCAACGAGCCGAGGCGAGCGAGCGCAACACCCATGTTGATTAGGACATCGAGCGTCCGCCGACCGCGTCGCAGCAGGAAACGGTACTCTCGAACGGCTCGAGCGCACTCCCCCATCTCGACGAGGCAGTACGCCCTAAGCGCTCGTGCGGCCGAGGTTTCCACACCCTCCAGGCGCTCGAACGCGAGCGGAACATTGCCAGCCTCTATCGCACTACGGGCCCATCGGATTGCAGCCATCGGGTGGCTGCTCGACGCGAGCATCTCGTCAACGCCTTCTTGTCCGTATGACGCGAGGATGCTAACCGAAGCAAGTGCAGCGGCACTGGTCTTGGGTGAAAGCGCGAGACCGCGCTGCGCTCCCTCAATCGCACGCTCATGATTACCTACAGCCTGCTCCGCCTGGGCGAGCCGCGCCCACGCAACGCCTGACTGCGGATGGTCTTCAACCAACATGCGGGCTTGTACGAGAAAAGGGGGCTCATCGGATTCTGGGAGCCCAAGCACTTCTGACATCGGCGTGATGCCGTCCGCGGCCTGCGGCTCGACCAACGCGATGTCCGGGAGGCGCCTGACCTCGGTAGTCGCACCAAGAGTGAGCGTCACGACGTCGCCTTCCTGAGCAACTGCCGGCGGGCCTCGCGGTCCGCGTTAACGAGGGTAAGGACGAGGACGTCGATGCGACGAAGCAGCCAACCAAGGCCGGGACGCGTGTCGGAGACGCCCTGGACCTTTGGAAAGCGCTGGGGCGGTGAGGGGTTTACAAGTTGACGCAGCAGCGAGGCCAACTGCGGGCGAATTGCGGCCGGGGCTGCCGCAACGAAGAGATCTGCAGCGAGTTCGTACCGGTCCGCGAGCTCTGGCAGGCTCCTGCGGAACGACGCAGCCCGCTCAGCGTCTGGCCGAGTATACATCGTCTGCAGGATGGCAAGGCTGTCCGGTAGCACCGAAGAAGTAATACCTACACCCGTTCCTAGTTCAAACAGAACGCTCCCGAGATGATAAAGATCAACTGCACGCCAGTCAAAGTCTGAATCGTGCCCTTGATGCCAAAGCAGTTCTGGTGCCGCGAATCGCAAGTCCCCCCGGCCTACAAGGTACTCGCCCGACTGAAAGCGCGGCGGTTCGGTCATAAGCCTCGCGCGGCCAAGGTCCGCGACTTTTGCCGCCACGGCGGAACCCGAAGTGGCGAACACAAGAACGTTCTCGGACTTCAGGTCTCGGTCCACGACTTGCTTCAGGTGCATTTGGTGAACCCCCTTGACAACGTCTCGGAAGACACCGAGCCGCTCCCGCCAGGCGAAGGTCGCCTCATCAAGGAGAAGCAGTTGGGTCAGGCAGCCATCCGCCAGCTCGAGCACCATGAAGCGGAAGTTCCACGGAATGTCGACCTTGCCGGAGGGGCCCTCCGCGCTCAGGATCTGGATATCTTCACCCTTATCCAGCAGGTCGACGACACAGTTGCACTCCCGCAGTCGCTCCAGGAAGCGAGCCTCATCATCGAACTCCGTTCGTGCAGCTGGATCAGAGCTGGACGTCAGGCGAAGCATCTTCACTGCAACTTCGCGCCCATCAACTAGATCCTGGGCCGCGAAGACCATCCCGAACCCGCCGCCGCCTATCTCCTTGACGACGTGCCAGCGACCGGACAGGGTCCGCCCAACGAAGAGGTCAGCCTCACTGCCCATAGCGTTGCCTAAGCTCCCAGACGATTTCTGGATGGGCGCGCAGAATCTCCCTGATGTCCTCGGGAACGTCCTGCGCGCCGACGTCCTCCGGTCTCAAGTCGTAGTAGCGGGCGGCCCGCCACAGCAGTTCCTTCGAGGCACTCTTCTCGCCGCGCTCAAGCCTAGAGAGGTGAGACGGCGCTACCTCGAGTTGCGCGGCCGCTTGACGAAGGCTTTCACGGCGGGCCTCCCGAGCGCGTCGCAGGACCTCGCCGGCTGTCGTCTGGCGCTCCACCCGCGAACTCTACGGCAGTGTTGCCCTCTGGGCAACTGGGATCTTGATGGTAGGGCCCGGGAGGGGGCAGATCGACCGCGACGTTGCGCTCGGCTGGCCGTCAGAACCCGGCATGCATCTTCGATGCAAGAGGAGTCGCGGCCCGTCATCGAGCTCTGTCGCGGCTCCAGCGCCGGTCCGAGGGAGCGAGTTCAGCTGGGCGCGCGCCGGTTCGAGGCGGCGGCCAGGTTCCGCTCAACGTCGGCGGCGGGAACGTCGTAGCCGGTCGCTCGGGTGCCGGACCAGTTGAGGCCGACGCGGATCCCGTCTCGCTCAAGCCCAGCAAGCCAGCGCTCCCGGAAGCGCGCCAACGGCAGTTCTTCGACAACGAAGCCCGCGTAGGCGGGCACCTCCGCCACCACTCGCTCTGCGCGGCTCCGAAGGGACCAGAAGGGCTGAGCACGCTCGCCCTCCGGGTTCTGCGGGGCGGGGTAGCCCGCGCCGTCGCGGATCGTCCACACGGACCCCTCGCGTAGCGCCTCGTCGTAGAAGGCCGCCGCCTGCGCCGCACTGGTGCTCACGTGCCCGATGGTTCCATGCGCCGCCCAGTCGCCGCTGGCATGGCGCTGTCCGCAATCGTCGCTGGTCGTGCCCTACCCCGGCCGCCTCAGGTTGGTCGGTCCGCTGGCACACCTCTTCCTGAACGCCGCCGCGGCAGCAGGTGCGCATCTTCTCCCCGCTGCCGCACACCTGCAGGTAGCGACGGTGATGCGAGGGGAGGTGGGGCCGGTGATGTCGATGCACAAGCTGACGGCTGGGGACGGGTACGCGTACCTCACCCGGCACGTCGCCGTGGGCGACGCCGGCCTCGACGCTGGCGCGTCACTGACCGCCTACTACGAGCAGACGGGCAACCCGGCCGGCCGCTGGTACGGGCAAGGCCTCGCAGGGCTGGGTGACGGGTCAGGCCGACTTCGCCCAGGCGCCGTGGTGACGGAGGCGGCGATGACGGCGCTGTTCCGCGACGGCGTCGACCCGCTCACCGCGACGCGCGCACGGCCCCGGCGCCAAGGTTCCACGTCGTCCACACCGACCGGCGCGTCGACACGTCATCGAGCACCTGCGCGACCATCGCCGCGCGCACCTCCGGGCCGACGTCGTGCGCGTGCAACGCCCGCCCGTAGGCGCCGGCCAGGGCGCGGGCCGCGAGGTCGTGCGGCTGGAGCCCCGTCAGCGCGCGGGCGCGGTTCGCCCAGTCCGCCAGCAGGTCCGCCAGCGGACGGACCGTCTTCGGCGGCCGCGTCGCGCGGGTGAGGTGCTGGCGGGCCCGGGTCGTTTCCACCCGGGTCGGCGCCCGGCCGTGGGTGGTCTCGAACTGAGCGAGCCACTCCTGCCCGGCGCAGTGGATCGCCTCCGCGCGGGTCGAGAAGTGCGCGAGCAGATCCTCGCCGATCCCGTCCACCTCGAACGCCGGGTTCCGCCGCGGCCCACGGTCGCGCATCGACCACTCCACCGGCAGCCGCCGCGCCAGCTCGTCCGCCAGCAGCGCGTCATAGAGCTCGGACACGGTGACGACCGCGGCGTGCACGGTCCGCCCGTCCAGGCTCCGCCAGGCGCCGTCGGGCCCTTGGGCCTTGTTGGCGATGACGACGTGGGTGTGCAGGTTCGGGTCACCGGCTCGGGTGTCCCAGTGGTCGAAGGCCGCGGCGACCATGCCGCGGGTGCGGACCTGATGACGGCCCACCTCGCCGATGCGGGTGCGGATGACGCGCTGCTCGACGAACTCCAGCGATGACGCCAGTGCCGCCCGGTGCGCGTCATAGACAATGACGCGGGTCGCGTCATCCGCCAGCACCCAGAGAACCGAGACGGACTTCGGCGCGGTGAACGTGAGGTCGAACCCGACGACCGCGTGACGCTTCCCGTCATCGAACCGGCTATAGGGCCGGCCGAGCGCGTCATCGAAGCTGCTGCGGATGGCTTCACCCGCGGAGCGGCGGGCGCTGCTCAACGCGATCACCACCGAGGCCGGGGCGGCGTGCGTGCACCTGGACGGCAGCCGCGACCCGATGACGCGGCGGGTCGGGGAGTCGCTGTTCACCTCGACTGAGCTGCTCGGCGCGGAGAAGGTCCTCATCGACGCCGCGGAGACCACCGGCGCACCGCACCGGCCGGCGGAGATGCTCGGCGCCATCCCCCTGCGCACCGAGCACCACCTCGGCGCCCTCGCCCCTGACCAGCGTGCGGCCGCCGAAGCCGTCATCACCTCCGGGCGGCTGCTCGACGTGCTGGTCGGGCCGGCCGGGTCGGGCAAGACCACCACGCTCGCCGCGCTGAGTTCGTTCTGGCGGCACGGCATCGGGTCGGTGGCCGGGCTGGCGCCGTCGGCCACCGCGGCGCGAGCGCTGGCGGAGTCGCTCGGGGTGCCGTGCGAGACGACGGCGAAGTGGCTGCACGAGTCCACCGGTGATGGAGCCACCATTCGCGCCCTGCACTACGCCGACGCCGTCGCCCGCAAGGCCAGCCGCGACTACCGGGAGCAGCGTGCGGCCAACGAGGAGCACTGGCGGCTGCGCGCCGAGCAAGACCAGTGGCGGTTCTCCCCGGGCCAGCTCGTCATCGTCGACGAGGCCTCCCTCGCCGATACCCGCACGCTAGCCGCGATCGTCGAGCAGGCACGGGCGGCGACGGCGAAGGTGCTGCTCGTCGGGGACCACCTGCAACGCGGCTCGGTGGACGCCGGCGGCGCGTTCGGGATGCTCGCCCGCCGCGGACCCACCGCCGAGCTCACCAGCCTCTGGCGGTTCGCGAACCCGTGGGAGGCGCGGGCCAGCCTCGAGCTCCGCCGTGCCCACCCGACTGCGCTCGACGCCTACGAGGCCCACGGCGCCATCACCTCCGGCGACCACGACGCCATGCTCGACGCCGCGATTGACGCCGTCACCTCCGCGGCGGAGCACGGCAGGGTTGCGGTGCTGCAGGCGGTCGACAACCGGACCGTCCGCGAGCTCAACGCCCGGATCCGCGCCGACCGGCTCACCACCGGCCACGTCGCACCTTCCGGGGCGAGCCTGCACGACGGGCTGGCGGCCGGCCTCGGCGACCGGATCGTCACCCGCCGCAACCACCGACGCCTGACCACCGCCGACGGGTTCGTGCGCAACGGCGCCCTCTGGGACGTCACTGCCGTCCTGCCCGACGGGTCCCTCCGCGTCCGGCCCGCCGGCCACGCCAACGCGGCCCCGGTCCGCCTGCCCGCCGAGTACGTCGCCGAGCACGTCGAGCTCGGCTACGCCACGACCGTCGCCCGCACCCAGGGCATCACCGTCGACGAGACCCACACCATCGCCACCCCCGGCATGGGTCGCGAGGATCTGTACGTCGCGATGAGCCGCGGCCGCCACATCAACCGGGCCTACGTCGTCGTCGACCAAGGCGACCCGGACTGCCTGCCCGGCCAGGCGCCGTCGTCGGGCCGCGAGGTCCTCGAGCAGATCCTCGCCACGAGTCACACCGAGCCCAGCGCCACCGAAACCTGGGACACCTACCACCCCGGCCGCGCCGCGCCCCTCGTGCCGCCCGTGCATCCACAGCAACCGCGGAACCCCTGGCCTCCACAGCCCGCGCCGCATCCCTTGACCGCGCCGCCGCCGCCGTCCGCCGATGGACCGGTGCTCGGTCGCTGACCACCGCCACACCCAACCCAACAGAAGGAGAAGGTCATGACCACCACCGCACAGCACACCGTCCCGGCCGCCCCGGCCCGTCAGTACTACCGCGTGAAGGACGCGGCGCGGGTGCTCGGGGTGCCGCCCCGGACGCTGTACCACCTGGTCGAGCACGAGCAGATCCCGTTCCGGCGGCTCGGCACGGTGATCCTGCTCCCTGCGGCGTGGGTCGAGCGCGAGCCGACGATGCCGGTGAAGCGGCGCTGATGTCCGTCACCAGGCGGGCGCACCCGACGGGCAGCGTGACCTGGCGCGCGAAGGTGTTCTTCGAGGGTCGGGTCATCGCGCAGCGGTCGTTCGGGCGCCGGGTCGATGCCAAGCGCTGGGAGGCCGACCAGCTCGCGAAGCTGGACGCCGGCTCGTGGATCGACCCGGCGCGCGGTCGGATGACGTTCGCGGCGCTGGCCGAGGAGTGGCAGGCCTCGCGCGGTCACCTGGCGATGCGCAGCCAGGAGACCACGCGGTTCCTGCTGGACAAGTACGTGATCCCGGAGATCGGGGCGTACCCGATCTCCGGGATCTCGGCGGCCGACGTCGAGCGGGTCATGTCGGCGCTGACGGCGCGCGGGCTGGCGACGGCGACGCGGCGTCGGGCGCTGTCGATGATGCGGCTGGTGTTCGACTACGCGATCCGCGACCGGCGGCTGTCCGTGAACGTCGCGCGGATGGTGGCGCTGCCGCGCGGGGGCACCAAGCGCGAGCCGCACTGGCTGCGGCCCGACCAGCTCGGCCGGCTGGTCATGGCGGTGCAGCCGCTGTGCCAGCCAGTCGTGCTGTTCCTCGGGACCACGGGGTGCCGGTTCTCAGAGATGGCGGCACTGCGGGTCGACGACGTCGTGCAGACCCCGCACGGGCTCGGGGTCCGGGTTCACCGCGCGGCGACGCAGTCGAAGCGGACCAGCGGGGCGGTGTTCGGGCCGACCAAGACGCACCAGACCCGGACGGTGCCCGTGCCCGCGGCGTTGGACGAGTACGTGCGGACGCGGGTCGCCTTCACCGCCCCGGGCGGGTACCTCTTCCCGAGCCCGACCGGCGGCGTGTGGACCAACACCAACTTCCGGGCGCGGTCGGGCTGGATGGAGGCCACGCGGCGGGCCGGGGTGGAGGGGACGACCATCCACGACCTGCGGCACACCGCCGCATCGCTGCTCATCGCGGCGGGGGCGGACGTGAAGGCCGTGCAGGTGATCCTCGGACACTCCACCGCGACGATGACGATGGACCTGTACGGGCACCTGTTCAGCGAGGCCACCTGGCAGGCGATGGAGCGGCTGCCGGTGATCCCGCTGATGCAGGCGCCGCGGGCGATCGAGCCGCCACGTGACTCAACCGCCGACACCGCGGACTGAGGCCGGCGCCCTTCAGACCTTCGCCGAGGTCAGACGAGTCCTTCGTCGCGGCGGCGTGGCGAGGTCATGATTCCGGTCGCTGGGGTGCGAGCTCCGAAAGGTCAGCGAACATCTTGGTAGCGGCCCGCATGAGCTTCTCGATGAACTCGGGCTTGCTCAGCCCGTCTAGCTCCTCGGCCAGGAACGCCTGACCGCTCGATCCTGACGTGTGGGCAGCAATGCGCGACCTCAGATTCTGGATGGTCCGCAGAAGCGCAATGTCACGATCGACATACTCATAATCAGCGGCTTCCAGGAATCGCTCGAGCTTCGAGATGCCCTTCTCGTTCTTGACAGGCGGCAACCCCGCTGCAATCTCCGCCTCATTCAGGAGATCCACGAGCAGTTTGGCGAGGCCGAGGAGTTGCGCTTCGAACTCGGTGTCGGTGTTGTTGAGAGGGATACGAACGCGTCGGATCAGTTCCGCGTCACTCCCTTCAGCATCGCGGTAGAGTCCCCATCCCCATTTCTCGGTCCAGGCCAACTGGGTCGCAAGATATGCATTCTTGAAGAGATGCTCGGCGTTCTCTGTCTCAGCAGACTGTGCGAGGAACGATCGACGGAACGTGGACTCGCTCATCCTCGACACTGGCGGGATGTTGTAGGCGCGCCAGTGATCCCGATGGCTGCTCGGAATGTCACGACCGATGTCACCCAGGAACACCATCACGGCCGATGGGTTGCCGTTGTCAATCTGGACACCCCACAGCGATCCGCACGACAGCCGCCCATCTGTAACCGAGTACAGCTTCGGGTCGTCGTAGTAGCGCTTTAGAACCTCGGGCCTAAAGAACACGGGTGTCAGGTAGTGCGGCGCATCCGGATTCTTGCCGAAGTAGTTCGCAAGCTTGTCCTTCTCGCACGTGAACTTGATGGGACGCCCATGGTCGTCCTCGCCAATGATGAACTCCGGATACTCCTCGTCGTCGCCATCCCACGGCCAGATACCGCTCTTCTCTTGCGGAGGCGGCGGCAACACCCGCTTGACCAGCAATCGCGAGAATACCTGCGCCCGACGGAAGTCAATGTCGCCGATTCCCATGAATACCACGGAGTCGTTCTCGACATGGTCTTCTTCACGCAGTTCGTCGAAAGCCTCAGGGCTCTCGTCGGTGTCCACGAAGATGCGAGTGTCCGAGAAGAGCAGAAGGTCTAGTTGACGCGCAGCCTGATAGCGACGCAGGAGAGGGGTACGAACTCTGATTCGTTGGCCGTCGAACTCGATCGCAAGTTCCTTGGATCCGTCACCGCCGACGGTGTAGAAGTTTCCGGTTGCCTTGTCCTCCCACAGGCGCATCAGTAGCCGAAACTCCTCAGAAATGAGGTATGCATCGGGAACTACGCCATACATCTCTTGAATGAGAACCAGTGGTTCAAGATCCGGTCCGTCGACGTTACGGTGGTACGTGCTCACCCACTCGCCGTCCTCGCTATGCTGCGAGAACCCCGGCGAGCCGCCCCCAACTCTCAGGTCCCATGTGGCGCTCTGCATTGCCCGCTCGCGGTAGCTCGGCCTCGCGAAGGCAGCGAAGCGACCTCCGTTTCGATCCCGGGAGTGGTGCCAACTGTCGTAAACCACGGTCCAGGGACCACTACCGTTGGTCTGGCTGGTCTCGCGCTCGTCAATCTGCCTCAGCGCCGCAACAGCCTCGTGATGATCCAACGCGCCCCCTCGTTCGTCTCCATCGGTCACGAGGTACGAGCCAACCACGCCCGAAGGCGCTTAGCGGCCAGTTCTGCAGACGGGTGCAGACTCGACCGGGCACATCGTCGCTGTGAGTCCACGGTCGTCCGCTGGCGTCCGTCCACGTTCTTGACCGGGCTGTCCACGTCCTGAGACAAGTCGCTGACCACACGCTGACCAGTGCCCGACAAATCGGACACTCACTTGGCCGCCGTCGCGGCGCCGATCCAGCCCCTGACCTGCAACAACACCTCTGTGCGCCTGGGCAGATTCGAACTGCCGACACCCGCTTTAGGAGAGCGGTGCTCTATCCCCTGAGCTACAGGCGCGGGATCCCGCAGAGTATGCGAGCGGAGCCGCGTTCGGCTCGGGCCGCGTGACTGCCGTGGCGATCCTTGCGAGCCCCCGCAGCGCCGGTAGGCGACCGCAAGGACGCAGGAAGCCTACCGGAGCGGCGCGGTCAGAACGGGAGCGGGCCGTGGTCGGTGGGGACCAGCAGGATGCCGACGACGCGCGAGTCGTCGGAGACGGCGACGCGGCCGTGCAGGGAGCCGGCTTCGCACTCGAGCGTGGTGGCGCCGACGACGGTGCCGACGACCTGCTCGTCGGACTCGATGGCCGTGCCGCCGGGGAGCTCGACGTGCGTGCCCTCGCAACGCTCGAGCGCGCCGACCTCGGTGAGGACCTTGCGCCACGTGTCCGCGATGAGTGCCGGCGGGATCTCCTGGAGCGTCTGCGGGTGCATGAGCGGGGTGAGCTGGTCGTAGTCGCCTGCGGCGATGAGTGCGAAGACGCGCTCGGTGAGATCGACGACGTCGCGCACTGAGCGCGGCGTGATCTCGTCACCGGTGCTCGGGTCGACGGGTCGGCCGAATCGCTTGAACGCTGCCTGCCTGGTCATGCCGAGCTCCTCACCGATCTGCGCCCAGGTACGCCCCTGGGCTCGTGCCGCCTGCACCGCCGCGTCGAGGTTGCGACGGGCTTCCTTGAGCGCCTGGTGCGCCGTCCGGATGTCCATGGCGGGCAGTCAACCAATGGTTGACAAAGGATGTCAACCATTGGTTGACATGGGGTGCGGCTGAACCGGGCCCCGCGCATTCGACAAGGCCGCGGCAGAGCGCGAGCGGCCTGATGCCCGATCTGGTGGCCGCGCGGCAGGAGAAGCACCGACGCGCCCCGGAGGCCTACTCTTCGAAAGATAACCGGTTCAGCGCACGAAAGTGCATGTCCGGCATCTTGACCATCCCGGACCATCGGGCACACACTCGGCAGGCAAGGCCCTGCAGGGGAAGGTCCTCGGGCAGGTCATCGGTGTGGATCGATCACTGAAGCCGCAGGTCAGCGGCTCAGCAGGTGGCAACAGTCCGCCGCGTCTCCCCGATCCACGATTCCGCACGAAGGAGTGCAGAATGACCGCAAGTTTCGCAACCCTCCGGCGTCCGAAGCATCGTCGCCGGTCCGTGAAGCAGCTCGTCGCAGGCGTGGCCGTCGCCGGTCTCGTCGGGACGGGCCTGGCGATCGCGCTGCCGGCGTCGGCGGCGGTGACGTCCAACCAGACCGGCAACAGCGGCGGGTACTACTACTCGTTCTGGACGGACTCGCAGGGCACGGTGTCGATGGAGCTCGGCTCCGGCGGCAACTACTCGACGTCGTGGCGCAACACGGGCAACTTCGTCGCCGGCAAGGGCTGGCAGACGGGGTCGGGCCGTGCGGTGTCCTACTCGGGGCAGTTCAACCCGTCGGGCAACGCGTACCTGACGCTGTACGGGTGGACCACGGGTCCGCTGATCGAGTACTACATCGTCGACAACTGGGGCACGTACCGCCCGACGGGCACGTACATGGGCACGGTGAACTCCGACGGTGGGACGTACGACATCTACCGCACGCAGCGCGTGAACCAGCCCTCGATCCAGGGCACGGCGACGTTCTACCAGTACTGGTCGGTGCGTCAGCAGAAGCGCACCGGCGGCACGATCACGGCCGCGAACCACTTCAACGCGTGGGCCTCCAAGGGCATGAACCTGGGGTCGCACAACTACCAGATCCTCGCGACCGAGGGGTACCAGTCCTCGGGCTCGTCGAACATCACGGTGTCCGAGGGCTCGGGCGGCGGCGGCAACACGGGCGGCGGCGGCGGTGGCAACACCGGCGGCGGCGGGTCGTGCACCGTCTCGGCGACGAAGACGCAGGAGTGGGGTGACCGGTTCAACGTCACCTACACGGTCTCCGGCTCGAACAGCTGGACGGTGACGGTGTACCCGTCGAACGGCCAGTCGATCCAGAACCACTGGAACGCGAACCGCAACGGGAACACGTTCACCCCGAACGGCTCGGGGAACACGTTCGGCGTGACCTACTACAAGGGTCCGAACAACGTGAACTGGACGCCCAGCGCGTTCTGCTGACGCACGGACGCATAAAGCACGGGGCGGGGCCGCACGAGCGGTCCCGCCCCTGCCTGTGTCAGCGCAGGACGGCGATCAGACCCTCGCGGGAGTGCACGCCCGTCTTGGTGAACACGCGGGCCAGGTGCGAGTCCACGGTCCGCACGGACAGGGTCAGGCGGGCGGCGATCGCGCGGCTCGTCATGCCGCCGGCGGCGAGCGCGGCGATCTCCCGCTCGCGCGGGTTGAGGGCGACGGGCGGCTCGACGGGCGGCAGCCACAGGCCGCACCGGTTGAGCTCGCGCTCGGCGATGCGCGCGAGGTCCGCGTCCTGCGCGACGAGCGCGGCGACGTGCGCCGCCACGGCGACGGCGCGCGGGCCTTCGACGAGGGTCGCGAGCTCGTCGACGCGTTCGATGACGCCCGGCGGGGGGTCGCCGGCGCGGACGCAGCGGTGCAGGGCCTCGAGCTCGACGCGCCGCGCACCGCGCTCGCGAGCTCACGACGCGAGGGCCGCGGGCTCCGCGGCGGGGTCGCCGTCGTGCAGCCACGTCAGGGCGTCCAGGCGCGTGAGCCGGATCTCCGGCTCGAGCGCGGCGGCGGCGCGCAGCGGGACGGCCCCGAGCTGGTCGAGCAGATGGTGGGCCGCGCGCGGGGTGCCGCTCGCAGCGACCGCGAGCGCCTCGGCCGCCGTGGTGTACGCGGTGAGGGCGCGCGAGTCGTCGACGCGCAGGCGCGCGTTCGCGGCGCGCAGGTCCGTCGCGGCCTGCGACCACACGCCGAACGCGATGCCGGTGATGCCGCGGGCGACCTGCGCCGCGACCCGGTCCAGCGGCGCCCCGCCCTCGGGGTCCTCCGCCATGGCCAGCGGGCGCAGGTCCCCCGACCACAGGCGGATGAGCGCGTCGATCGTCGCGATCTCGCCGACCCCCCAGCGGTACCGCTCGCTGTAGGCGACCGCAGCAGGGACGCGCCGGTCGCGGCGTGCGTGGAGTCCGCCACCCCTGACCCACCCCACCCCACCGCCCTCACCCCACCCTCACCCCACCCACCCGACCCCCCACCCGACCCCATCCCCCGGCCGAGTGCGCACGTTCCTGCGCGAGCGCGCACGCCCGACGTGCGCACTCGAACCGCGACGTGCGCACTCGGCGTCGGTGGGTGGGCGGTGCGGGTGGTGCGGGCGGTTTGGGGGCGGGTGGTGGGTGGCGGGGGTGGGGTCAGTGAGGGGGTGGGGTGTGGATCCGGCTGAGCGGGATGCCGAGGATCGTGCGTTCCGGGACCGCGAGGCGGTCCAGGCCCTCGGGGACCTCGGGGAACACCTCCGGGACCGGTCCGGCCCAGATGCGCCACAGGACGCCGTGGCGGTCGTCGCCGTCGCGCGGGACGTCGTGCACCTCGGGGTGCACGCAGCCGGGCACCACGCCCACGGCGCGCCCGCGGGGGAGCCGGGCGGCGAGACCGCCGGCGCGCTCCGGCGGCACGAAGCCGACGATCATGTTGCGCCACACCACGACGAGCGCGTCGCCGCGTCCCGGCTCGAGCTGGAGCTCCGCGGGGACCGGCACGCCGCCGGTCTTGTCCGCGCCGAGGACCTGCACGATCGCGCGCTGCAGCGCGGGCGCCTCGGCCACGTGGAAGCCGTCGTCGACCTCGAGCGTCACGCGTTCCTTGCGGCCCCAGAGCTTCACGGCACCAGCCTGCCACGCCCCACGTGCGGCCCCCTCGCGCGCGGGGCTGCGCCCCTGGTCGACCTCCTCCTCACGGTCGAACAACGAGCACCCCGCGCACACCGCGACGACCAGCCCGGCGGCGGCCGCGCACCGCAGCACCGCTGCGCCCCGCGCCCCGACGCGCACCCCGACGACCACCCGCGACCCCCTCACGGCCCACCCGAACCGGACGAACCGTCGCGAGCCTGACGAGCGCGCGACCGCGGGCCATCCGTAGTCGTTGCGCAATCGCACCGCCCCCGCACCCCCCGCGCGCAGCCGCGCCCCGTGCGAGGATCGGCCCATGACGAGCCAGACGCCGAGCCAGACGACGAGCCCCGACGCGGCCGCTCCCGTGCCTGCGCCGATCCCCTCGCGAGCGCCCGCCAACGCGGGCGGCACCCGCCTGTGGGTCGAGCGCATCGGCTC
>NZ_BJLP01000026.1 GCF_006538705.1 Cellulomonas uda | reverse complement strand
CGCGAGGAACGCGGTGGTGTGCGACAGGGCTTCCCAGTAGTCGTCGCGGCTCGCGGTGAGCGGGCCGAGCCACACCCAGTCGTGCCGGGACAGGCGCATGGCGTCCTCGGAGACCAGGTGCGACTCGACCAGGCGGGCCTCGACGCGCAGCGGGACGCGCTTGTGCACGCGTTCGACGACGTCGACGAACACCTGCGGCTGCTTGCGCTCCGACAGCCAGATCGCGGGGTAGAGGACCACGGGGACGTCGGGCTCGTGGCGGGGGTGCACGTGCTCGAGCCGGATGCCGAGGTTGACCCACCCGATGCGGGCCTGCTCGGCGAGCTGCTGGACGGTCCACTGCCCGACGATCTCGCGGACCTCGGTCGCGGTGCGCTCGGAGTTGGCGAACGTGGGGAACAGCGCGCACGACAGGCCGAGGCACGCGCGGTCGACGGGGTGCGTGAACTGCGACGTGGTCCACCACACGAAGTTCATGACGCGCGGCTCGGTGCCGGGCCGGGCGGTGCCGGAGCGGGCGAGCGTGCGCCAGACGGCGGCGGAGTCGACGACGTCCATGTTGATGACGACGGTGTCGCTCGCGTCGAGGAACTCGAGCGGCAGGACGTCGAACCCGTCGCAGCGGCGGGGGCCGTCGCCCACGAGGACGGAGCCGGGGAACACGCGCAGCAGGCGGCGCACGAGCGTCGCGCCGGCGTCGTGCCCGGCGACCTGGCCGTCGGGGTCGACGAGCACGTCCCGGTAGCGGACCGCGATGCGGGTGCTCATGACACGCTCGCCTCCTTCACGACGAGCTCGTCGTCGACGGGCCGCGCCGGCACGGGCAAGGCGGGCTCGGCGGACGCGGACTTCTCGGACGCGTGCTCGTCGGCCGGCGGCTCGTCGGCGGGTGCGAGGGGCGCACCCTCGTCGTCGTCCTCGAGCGACGTACGGATCCGCATGCCGTAGAACGAGCGGTGCACGAAGAACGCGGAGATGACGAAGAACACCGCGGCGAGGGACACGACGAGCGTGTGCAGGCCGTCGTCGGTCAACGAGACCGCGAGGTCGACGGCCAGGAGGCCGAACAGGGTCGTGAACTTGATGACGGGGTTGAGGGCGACCGACGAGGTGTCCTTGTACGGGTCGCCGACGGTGTCGCCGACGATCGTCGCGTCGTGCAGCGAGGTGCCCTTGGCGTGCAGGTCCGTCTCGACGATCTTCTTCGCGTTGTCCCACGCGCCGCCGGCGTTCGCCATGAAGATCGCCTGGTAGAGGCCGAACGTCGCGATGGACACCAGGTAGCCGATGAAGAAGTACGGCTCGACGAACGCGAACGCGAGCGTCGCGAAGAACACGCCGAGGAACATCGTGAGCATGCCCTGCTGCGCGTACTGCGTGCAGATCTCGACGACGCGGCGCGAGTCCTCCTCGGACGCCTTGGTGACGCCGTCGAGCTTGATGGTGGTCTTGATGAACTCGACCGCGCGGTGCGCACCCGTGGTGACGGCCTGGATCGAGGCGCCGGTGAACCAGAAGATCACGGCGCCACCGGTGATGAGGCCCAGCAGGAACGGCGGGTGCAGCAGCGAGAGGTTCTCGATGCCCTCGGTGAGACCGCCGGTCAGGCCCATGATGATCGAGAAGATCATGGTCGTCGCACCGACCACGGCGGTGCCGATGAGCACGGGCTTGGCGGTCGCCTTGAACGTGTTCCCGGCGCCGTCGTTCTCCTCGAGCATGAGCTTGCCGCGCTCCCACTGGGGCTGGAAGCCGTAGTCGCGCTCGAGCTCGGCGTCGATGTCCTCGATGTCCTCGATGACGGACAGCTCGTACACGCTCTGCGCGTTGTCCGTGACGGGCCCGTAGGAGTCCACGGCGATCGTGACGGGCCCCATGCCCAGGAACCCGAACGCGACGAGCCCGAACGAGAACACCGCGGGCGCGACCATGAGGTCGCCGAGGCCCTGTTCGCTGATGAGGTAGGACCCGCCCATGAGCCCGACGATCGCGATACCCAGCCAGTAGGCCGAGAAGTTGCCGGCGACGAGCCCGGACAGGATGTTGAGCGACGGCCCACCCTGGCGCGAGGACTTCACGACCTCGCGGACGTGCCGCGAGGAGGTCGACGTGAACGCCTTGACGAGCTCGGGGATGAGCGCGCCCGCGAGCGTGCCGCACGAGACGATCGTCGCGAGCTTCCACCACTGGTCCGCGGCCGCGGTGTCCGCGAGGACGAACCACGTCGTCAGGAACGTCGCGACGATGCACGCGGCGGACGTCAGCCACACGAGGTTCGACAGGGGGCGCTCGAAGTCCATCCGTTCCGCGTCGCGGTAGCGGCGCGCGGTCCACAGGTCGTTGAGCTGGTAGGACACGGCGGACGCGACGATCATCACGGCCCGCACGACGAAGATCCAGATGAGCAGGCTTGCCTGCACCGCCGGGTCGTGGACGCCGAGCAGCACGAACGTCACGAGCGCGACGCCGGTGACGCCGTACGTCTCGAAGCCGTCCGCGGACGGGCCGACGGAGTCGCCCGCGTTGTCGCCCGTGCAGTCGGCGATCACACCGGGGTTGCGGGCGTCGTCCTCCTTGATCTTGAAGACGATCTTCATGAGGTCCGAGCCGATGTCGGCGATCTTGGTGAAGATGCCGCCGGCGATGCGCAGCGCGCTCGCGCCCAGGGACTCGCCGATCGCGAACCCGATGAAGCACGCACCCGCGATCTCGCGCGGCAGGAACATGAGGATGACGAGCATCATCAGCAGCTCGAGGCTGATGAGCACCATGCCGATCGACATGCCCGCCTTGAGCGGCATGCGGTGCAGGGGGAGCGGCTTGCCGCGCAGGCTCGCGAACGCGACCCGGCTGTTGGCGAGCGTGTTGACGCGGATCCCGAACCACGCGACCGAGTACGAGCCGGCCATGCCGATCAGGCTGAACGCGATCACGACCGCGACGCGGCCCCACCCGAACCCGACGAGCACCTTGTAGTACACGACGATCACCGCGGCGATGAACGCCCACAGCACCACGAGGAACTTGCCCTGCTGCGCCAGGTACGCCTTGCAGGTCGAGTAGATGAGCTCGGAGACCTCACGCATCGAGGCGTGCACCTCGAGCTTGCGCATCTGCAGGTACGTCGCGACACCCATCGCCAGGCCCATGACGCACACGACGAGCCCGAGCCCGAGCAGCGCGCGCCCCGACAGCCCGCCGAGGACGGTGACCTGGCTCAGGTCGGGCAGGGCGAGGCTCGCCTCGCCGCCGTGCACGGAGCCCTCGCTCGTCGTGCTCTGCCCGCACCCCGCGAGCAGGGCCGTGAGGGCGAGCAGGCCGACGAGCAGGCGTGCTCGGCGACGACGCGACGGTGCCGACCCCTCGTGCGGCGACGCCCCGGGGGCGTGGGCGGCGGTGCTGCGTTCGGCTGCGGTGCGGGCGGCGGTGTCCACGATCTCCCCTGAGAGGTGAGGTGCTCTTGGGGTCGACGCTAGGAGCGCAGGTCAGGCCGGGCGTGAGTCGAAGGTCACACACGCCCCGGCGCGGTGGCCGTACACGGGTGACGCGCACGCGTCCCGGGACGACGAGAGCCGCCGCCCGGGAGACGGGCGGCGGCTCTCCGCGCTGGAGGACGCGTGGTGGGGCCGGAGGTCAGCGGTCCTCGAGGGCCGGGATGATCGTGGTCGGGATCGCGAACGCGAGGCTGATCGACGCGATGGCGCCGAAGAAGACCCACGGCTTCGCGGCGTCGACCACGTCGAACGACACCGCGAACAGGGCGATGCCGACGAAGAACAGCAGGAACGTGAAGAACACGGTGACGGCGCGCTCCGCGGAGCCGGAACGGTCGTCGTCGCGACGCTGCAGGACGGGTTCGCTCATGCGGGTCAGCCTACCCGGGACGTTGGTCCCAGGTGAGCGACCGCCCGGCCGGTCCTGCCGATCTCCCCGCGAGAGTGCAGGCTGGCCGCGTGACGGTGCGCATCGGGATCTCGGGCTGGCGGTACGCGCCGTGGCGCGGCGTGTTCTACCCGCGCGGACTGCCGCAGCGCGCCGAGCTCGAGTACGCGGCGCAGCGCATGACGAGCATCGAGGTCAACGGCTCGTTCTACGCGCTGCAACGCCCCGCCAGCTACCAGACGTGGGCCGCGCAGGTGCCGCAGGGCTTCGTGTTCTCGGTCAAGGGCCCTCGGTTCGTCACGCACCTCAAGAAGCTCGCCGACGTGCGCACGCCGGTGGCCAACTTCCTCGCCTCGGGCGTGCTCGCGCTCGGCCCGCAGCTCGGTCCCGTGCTGTGGCAGCTCCCGCCCACCCTCGGCTTCGACGTGGACCGTCTCGCGTCGTTCTTCGACCTCCTGCCACGCAGCACCGCGGCCGCGGCGGCGCTCGCGGAGCAGCACGACGAGCGGCTCGAGGGACGTGCGTGGACGACGACCGACGCCGACCGTCCGCTGCGCCACGTGCTCGAGGTGCGCCACGCGTCGTTCGAGGTCCCGGCGTTCGTCGCGCTCGCCCGCGCGCACGGGATCGGCCTGGTCGTCGCCGACACCGCGGGCCGCTGGCCCGTGATCGAGGACGTCACCTCCGACGTGGTCTACGTGCGCCTGCACGGTGACACCGAGCTGTACGCGAGCGGCTACGACGAGCCCGCGCTCGACCGCTGGGCGCAGCGGGTGCGCGCGTGGGCCGCGGGTGGTGAGCCCGACGACGCGCGTCGGCTCGCGCTGCCCGCAGCGCCCGCCCCGCAGGGTCGCGACGTGTTCGTCTACTTCGACAACGACACGAAGGTCCGCGCCCCGTTCGACGCGCAGGGGCTCATCGCACGCGTCGCCGACCTCGCGCCCGGCTGAGCCCTCCGTGGTCCGGCGAGGCCGTCAGCCGCGCCCACGCAGCCGGTCGAGCTGGCGGCGGTCGCGCTTGGTGGGACGGCCCGCGCCGCGGTCCCGCACCCCGGCGAGCGCGACCTGGGCCTTGGGCACCGGGGCGGGGGAGCGGTCCAGGTAGCACTCGACGGCGACCGCGGCGCCGACGCGCTTGACGACGGTGCGGCGCACCTCGACGATGCGCTCACGCTCACCGCCACGCACGTGCACCTCGTCCCCGGGTACGACGATCGTCGCGGGCTTGGCGCGCTCGCCGTTGACGCGCACGTGGCCGGCGCGGCACGCCGCACCCGCCGCGGACCTCGTCGGGAACAGGCGCACGGCCCAGCACCACGCGTCGACGCGCGCCCGTACCACCTCGGCCATGCCCCCAGGTTGGCACACGCACTGGCGCACCCGGGCGCGGCGCGAGAGGGTGCGAGACGACGAGGAGGTCGACATGGACATCGAGCAGGTCGAGCTGCCGACGACGACGGTGGCGGTGGTGCACGAGCGCGTGCCGATGGACGCGCTGAGCGCGTTCTACGACCGCGCCTACCGCCAGGTGCAGGAGACGCTCGGAGCCGCGGGCGTGCCGCCGACCGGCCCCGCGATCGGGTGGTACGGCGAGATGCCGAGCGACACCGCCGACGTCGCGGCAGGGTTCGCGGTGCCGCCCGACGCGGTCGTCGACGGGTTGGAGCTCCTGACCCTCGCCGGCGGGTCCGCGGTGGTCGGCGTCCACCGCGGACCGTACGACCGCCTGCCGGACGCGTGGAGCACCGTGGTCGCGTGGTGCCGTGAGCAGGGCGTCCAGGGCCGCGGCGACTTCTGGGAGGAGTACGTCACGGACCCGGACCCGGGCGGTGACCCGGAGCAGAACGTCACCCGGCTGGTCCTGCCCCTGCTGTGAGGCAGGTCAGGCGCGGCGGGTGATCTTGACCGTCCACGCCTCGGGGCCGTCGACGAGCACCTCGGTGTCGATCGGGGCGCGCTCGGCGAGCTGAGCGAGCAGCGGGCGCGGCAGGTGGGGCGCGACGAGCACGAGCGACTGGCCGGGGGCGATCGCCTCGAACGCGCCGAAGACCGTCGCGTGCCGGATGGCGTGGGGGATGGCGCGCACGTCCAGGACGGGGTCGGCCTCGTCGTGGCCGCCGCAGCCGCAGGAGTGCTGCTGCTCAGCGGGCTCGGGCGCGGTGCTGAGGATGTCGACGTCCTGCGTGGTCATGACGGTCTCCCGAGGTCGTGTGCTGGGGCTCGTCGCACGGGTCGTGCGCGCGTCGAGGCCAGATTGTCACGGCGCCCGCCGTGGATAAAGGACCTATGGCCCTGGTGGGTCAGGCGTCCGCGAGGGGCGCGGTCGAGCGCCGCAGCTCGAGGACGCAGTGCTCGCGCCCGACGAACGGACGCAGCCGGTCCGCGGTGAGCGGCCCTCCGACGGTCTCGAGCACACCGCTCGCGAGCCCCAGGTGCACGCTGCACACCACGTCGGGCCGCTCGCGCGCGAGCTCGAGGAACGGACAGCGCCACAGGTGGATGCGCAGCGCGTCGTCGTCGCGCTCCGGGTCGAAGCCGAGCCGGTCCAGGTGCCCCTCGAGCGCGTCGAGCTGGCGGCGCTCGACGGCGCGCGACGCGTCGCCCGCGTCCGGCCCGCCGGGCGTCACCGCCGCCGGATCGGGCAACGGCTCGACCGTCGGCTCGAGCACCCCGCCCGGCGCCGTGAGCGCGTAGCCCGCGGACCGTGCCGCCTCTCGTGTCGGGCCGAGGTCGCGCCCGAAGCCGCTGATCAGCACCCTGGTCAGGGCGACGTGCGCGATCGACTCCTCGAGCCGGCCCATCGCGATGGGGTCGCGGCGCGCGTCGTCGGGCGACGCGACGCGGTAGAGCATGCGCGGGCGGCCCCGCACGGTGCGCGCCTCGGGCGTCCGGACCGCGTACCCGTCGGCGACGAGCCGGGCGAGGTGCTCACGCGTCGTGTTCTCGTGCAGGCCCGTGGCGGCGGCGAGCTCGCCGACCGTGTGCGAGCCGCCGCGCTGCAGGATCCGCAGCAGGTCGACGCGGCTCGCCGCGGCGAGCGTGCGCTCCGCGGGGGTGCGTCGGGGTGCCGGCATGTCGTCAGTATCGGGCCTGCGTACCGGGGCTCCGGGCGGGACCTCGGTCCCGCGCGCCCGCCTGCGCGGGTTAACTACGGTCCAGACGTGGAAAACACGTCACGACGCGCGGTGCCGACCGTGCGCCTGGTCCTGCTGCTGCCCGCAGGGGTCGCGATGCTCGCGGGCCTCGACGCCGCGCTCACGCTGCTCGGGCTGACCGCACCCGTCCCGTCCGAGCGGCTCGCGGACGTGCACGGACCGCTCATGGTCCTGGGCTTCGTCGGCACCCTCGTCGCGCTCGAACGGGCCGTGGCGCTCGCCCCCGCGACGGCGGGTGAACGTGCGCGGCCGTGGGCGTGGGCCGCGCCCGCCCTGCTCGGCGCGGGCGCGCTCCTGCTCGTCGCACCCCTCCCGCTCGCGGCCGGCCGGGTGTGCCTGGTGGCCGGCTCGGCCGTGCTCGTGGCGCTCTACCGCGCGGCCTGGCGCCGGCGCGCGGACGACGCGATCGCCGTGCAGGGGCTCGGGGCGCTCGCCACGGTCGGTGCCGCGACGCTGTGGGCAGCAGACGTCCCCGTGCCGCACCTCGCGCCCTGGCTCGTGACGTTCCTCGTGCTCACCGTCGTCGGCGAACGGCTCGAGCTCATGCGGATCGCACCCGTCCCCGCTGCGGCGGGGCGGGGTGTCGTCGCCGGTGCGTGTGCGCTCGTCGCAGGTGCGGCCCTGGCCCTCGTGTGGCCCGCGGTGGGCAGCGCGGTGCTCGGCGCGGCGCTCGTCGGCCTCGTCGTCCTGCTCGCCCGGTTCGACGTCGCCCGCCGCACCGTGCGCGGCACCGGGCTCCCGCGGTTCATGGCCGTCGCCATGCTCGGCTCGTTCACCTGGCTCGCCGTCGCCGGGGGGCTGTGGATGGTCGGTGGGCCGACGACGAGCGGACCGCGGTACGACGCGCTGCTGCACGCCGTGTTCCTGGGCTTCGTGATGTCGATGGTGATGGCGCACGCCCCCGTGATCCTGCCCGCGGTGCTGCGCCGGCCGCTGCCGTACCGGCCCGTCATGTACGTACCGCTCACCCTGCTGCACGTGACCCTGCTGCTGCGTGTCCTCGGCGACGCACGCGACGCGGCGGTCGTCGTGCAGGTGGCGGGCGTCGGCAACGTCGTCGCGGTGCTCACGTTCGTCGTCGTCGCCGTCACGAGCGTGCTCCTCGGTCCGCCCGCCCGGCCCGGCGCACGCGCCGACCGCACGCCGGCTCGCAGCGACGCCGCGGCCGGCGCGCTCGAGGTCGTCGCGTGACGCGCGCGTCGTGGCACGTGCGGGCCAACGCCCTCGTGCTCGCCTGGCTCGCGGCCGCCGCGGTGCTCACCCTCGTGCACCGCTGGGTGCCGGCCGCGCAGTGGCTCATGGTGCACCTGCTCCTGCTCGGTGCGGTGAGCACCGCGATCCTGCTGTGGAGCCAGCACTTCGCGGACACGCTGCTGCGCTCGCCCGCACCCGGCGGCCGCCGCGGGCTCACCGCGCGCCTCGCGGCCCACACCGCGGGCGCGCTGCTGGTGGTCGCGGGCCTCGCCCTGCCCCGGTTCGCGCTCGTCGTCGCGGGCGGGGTGCTCGTCGCAGGTGCCGGCGGCGCACAGGTCGTCGTCCTCGTGCGCCAGATGCGCGGCGCCCTGCCCACGCGGTTCCGACCGCTCGTGCGGTGGTACGTGGCGGCAGGCACTGCGCTCCCCGTCGGTGTCGCCGGGGGCGTCGTCCTCGCGCGCGGCGCGCTCGGCGACGCGGCGCACGGGCGCCTGTACGTCGCGCACGTGGTCCTCACGCTCGTCGGCTGGGTCGCCACCACCGTGCTCGGCACGCTCATGGTGCTGTGGCCGACCGTCCAGCACGCGCGCATCGAGCCGGTCGACGAGCGCGACGGGTCCCGGGCGCTCCCCGTGGTCGCCGGCGGGCTCGCGCTGGTCCTGCTCGCGACCGCGACCGGGGTGCGCTGGCTGGTGCCCGTGGGGTGCGTCGTCGTCGCCGGGGGCGCAGGCCTCGTCGCGCGCGTGATGTGGCGTCAGCGCCGCGCGGCCGCGCCTGTCGTCGCGGCGAACGCCGCACGGCCGCACGCAGGCCGGACCGCGCCGGTCTACGTCCCGCCCGTGCTCGCGCCCGCCTCGCTCGCCGCGTCCGTGCTGTGGCTCGTCGGGTCGCTGGTCGCGTTCGGCGCGGTCGTCGTCGCCGCGCCCGGGTGGGACGCCGCCGCGGACCGCGTGCGCGGGCTGGTCGCACCGTTCGCCGTCGGGTTCGCGGCGCAGGTCCTCGTCGGTGCGCTGTCCCACCTGCTGCCCGTGGTGCTGGGCGGCGGCCCCGCGACCGCACGGGCCACGGCGGCCCAGCTCGAGCGCGGCGCGGTCGTCCGGCTCGTGCTCGTCAACGGCGGGCTCCTGCTGTTCTGCGCGCCGGTGCCCAGCGCGGTGCGCGTCGTCGTCTCCATGGTGGTGCTCGGCGCCCTCGCGTCCTTCCTGGTGCTCGCGGTCCGGGCCGTCGCGCTCGCGCGTCGCGGGGCGCCCGCTCCTGCGCACCCGGACACGCCGACCGACGCACCCTCGACGGTCCGTCGGTCGGGCGCCGTCGCGGTGGGCGTGGGTGCGCTCGCGCTCGCGCTCGTCGTCGGCGTCGCGATGGACCCGCCGGCCGCGGGGATCCCGACCGCCGGTGCCGCGGACGGTGGCGGCTCCGGCCGGGTCGAGGCGAGCGGTCGCACGACGACCGTGCGCGTCGAGGCGCGCGACATGCGGTTCGTCCCGTCCCGTGTCGAGGTCCCCGCCGGCGACCGGCTCGTGCTCGAGGTCACCAACGTCGACGACGACGTGCACGACCTCGTCGTCGCGAACGGTGCGACGAGCGGGCGGCTCGCGCCCGGCGAGAGCGCACGTGTCGACGTCGGCGTCGTCGGCGCCGCGCTCGACGCCTGGTGCTCGGTGGCGGGGCACCGGCTCATGGGGATGACGCTCGACATCGTCGTGACGGGGGACGCGCAGGTCGCGGCACCCGACGACACCGCGGACGACGCGGTCGGCCCGTCGGAGCACGCAGGGCACGACGGTCACAGCGCCGACGGCGGCGTCGGTGACGGCGACGCCCCCGCGCCGTCCGCCGCGGACCTGCTCGACCTCATGGCGCGGCCGGACGACGCGTTCGTCGCGCGGGACGCCGCGCTCGACCCCCTCGGCCCCGACGAGGGGCCTGTCACGAGGCACGTGACGCTCCCGGTGCAGGAGGTGGTCCGCGAGGTCGCGCCGGGCGTGCGGCAGCGCCTGTGGACGTTCGGCGGCACCGCCCCCGGACCCGTGCTGCACGGACGCGTGGGGGACAGGTTCGTCGTGACGCTCGTCAACGACGGCTCGATCGGTCACTCGATCGACTTCCACGCGGGTGCCCTCGCGCCCGACGACGTCATGCGCACCATCCAGCCCGGCGAGACGCTCACGTACTCGTTCACCGCGACGCGGTCGGGCATGTGGATGTACCACTGCTCGACGATGCCCATGTCGGTGCACATCGCGAACGGCATGTCCGGTGCGGTCGTCATCGAGCCGGACGGGCTCGCCCCGGTCGACGCGCAGTACGCGCTCGTGCAGTCCGAGCTGTACCTGGGGCCGCAGGACGGCGAGGTGGACGCCGCGCGTGTGGCCTCGCGGTCGCCCGACCTGGTGGTGCTCAACGGGTACGCGAACCAGTACCGGGACCGGCCGCTGACGGCCGCCGCGGGCGAGCGGGTGCGGCTGTGGGTGCTCGACGCGGGCCCGAACCGGCCGAGCGCGTTCCACGTCGTCGGCGGGCAGTTCGACACCGTCTACCGCGAGGGCGAGTACACGCTGCGGGACGGCGGTTCGACGGGGACGGGCGGTGCGCAGGTGCTCGCGCTGCAACCGGCCGAAGGCGGTTTCGTCGAGCTGACGTTCCCCGAGCCGGGGACCTACCCGTTCGTCTCGCACGTCATGTCGGACGCCGAGAAGGGTGCGTCGGGCCGGGTCGTCGTCACGCCCTGAGACCAGCAACGGGTGGAGAAGCGCTCGTCAGGCGAGCGCTTCTCCACCCGTTGCGGTGGGTGCGGCGTCAGGCGCGCAGCGACAGGTACGTCTCGATCAGGTGCTTGGTCGACGGGTCCTGCGCGTCGAGCGCCGCGGAATCGCCCTCGACGGCCGGCGCGATCTCGAGCGCGAGCTTCTTGCCGAGCTCGACGCCCCACTGGTCGAACGAGTCGATGCCCCAGACCACGCCCTGCACGAACGTGATGTGCTCGTACAGCGCGATGAGCTGGCCCAGCACCGACGGCGTGAGGGCCGCGGCGAGGATGGACGTCGTCGGGCGGTTGCCCGAGAAGACGCGCGCGGGGACGATCGCCTCGTCCGTGCCCTCGGCGCGCACCTCGTCGGCGGTCTTGCCGAACGCGAGCGCCTTGGTCTGCGCGAAGAAGTTCGCCAGGAACAGGCCGTGCACGTCCGTGCCGCCGTCCTGCAGCGGGTGGGCCGGGTTGGCGACGGCGATGAAGTCCGCCGGGATCAGGCGCGTGCCCTGGTGGATGAGCTGGTAGAACGCGTGCTGCCCGTTGGTGCCCGGCTCGCCCCAGAACACCTCGCCCGTGTCGGTGGTGACGGGCGAGCCGTCCCAGCGCACGGACTTGCCGTTGGACTCCATCGTCAGCTGCTGCAGGTACGCCGGGAACCGGTGCAGGTACTGCGCGTAGGGCAGCACGGCGTGCGTGTGCGCGCCCAGGAAGTTGACGTACCAGACGTTGAGCAGCCCCATGAGGACGGGCACGTTCTGCGCGAACGGCGTCGTCGCGACGTGCTCGTCGACCGCGTGGAAGCCCGCGAGGAAGTCACGGAACGCGTCGGGGCCGATCGCGATGGCGACCGACGTCCCGATCGCCGAGTCCACCGAGTAGCGGCCGCCGACCCAGTCCCAGAAGCCGAACGCGTTCGCCGGGTCGATGCCGAACGCCGCGACCTTGTCGAGCGCGGTCGACACCGCGACGAAGTGCTGCGCGACCGCGGCGGTGCGCGCCTCGTCGGTGTCCGCGATCGCGCCCGTGGCGGCGAGCTGCTGCCACAGCCACTCGCGCGCGAGGCGCGCGTTGGTCAGGGTCTCGAGCGTGCCGAACGTCTTGGACGCGACGATGAACAGCGTCGTGGTGGGGTCGAGGCCCTTGACCTTCTCCGCGAGGTCGGTCGGGTCGATGTTCGAGACGAACCGCACCTCGAGGCCGTCCTGGACGTACGGCTTGAGCGCCTCGTAGACCATCACGGGCCCGAGGTCGGAGCCGCCGATGCCGATGTTGACGACCGTGCGCACGCGCTCACCGGTCACGCCGGTCCACTCGCCCGAGCGCACCGTGTCGGCGAACGCGTAGACCTTCTCGAGCTCGGCCTGCACGTCGGTGTCGACGTCCTGCCCGTCGACGACGAGCGCGGGGGAGGACCCGGCCGGACGGCGCAGCGCGGTGTGCAGCACCGCGCGGTCCTCGGTGACGTTGATGTGCTCGCCCCGCAGCATCGCCTGCAGGCGGTCCGCGACGCCGGTCTGCTCCGCGAGCTGCACCAGCAGCGCGAGCGTCTCGTCGGTCACGAGGTTCTTCGACAGGTCGACGTGCAGGTCCGCGAGGCGGAACGTCAGGCGCTGCGCACGCTGCGGGTCGGCGGCGAACCAGCCGCGCAGGTCCGGCGTGAGCGTCGACTCGTGCTCCGACAGGTCCTGCCAGGCGGGCGTCGTCGTGGGGTCGATCGGGGTGGTCACGGTGGGTCCCTCCGGGAAGTGACGAGGGCTCCCAACCTAGTGCGCACGCGGACGTCGCCGCACGGGACGTCCGTGGGACCCGGGCGGGCGACGTAGGGTCCCTGGCGTGCCTCGACGTGTCCCTGTCGCCCTGCTCGCCGCGCTGTCGCTCGTCGTGTCGTTCGCCGTCGCGCAGCTCACCGGGGTCCGCCTGCTCGGGGGAGCGGTGCTCGTGGTCGGCGCGGCGTGGTGCGTGGTGCGGGCGTGGCGGCCCGCGGGGCCGGTGCGCTGCGCCGCGCTCGTGCTCCTGGGCGCCGGCTGTTTCGTCGCGTCCCACGTGCTGGCCCGCACCTCGCTCGGTGCGTGGGCCTCGGTCGCGCTGGTCGCCGCCGTGCTGGGCGTCGCCACGTGGTTCCTGGTGGACCGGCGCCCGCGCGCCTGACCTCGGACGGGCGCGTCCGGACGCCACGGGCCGAGCGAACGGCCGGGCGCGTGAGTCGGGCGCGTGTCGGGACGGTCACGATGTGATCACGGTCACCGGACGCTCTTGACCCGTGATTAATAAAGAAGGTCTACCAACAAACATGCCAGCGACCACCACGCAGCCGGGAACCCGCGGACGAGCCCTGCGGCCCACCGCGAAGGTCCTGCCCGGGCACGCCCGCGTGCACAACCGGTCGCTCGTGCTCGCGCACCTGTTCCACACCGGCCCGTCGTCGCGCGCCGACATCGCGCGCAGCAGCGGGCTCACGCGCGTCACGGTCTCGACGCTCGTCGCCGACCTCATCGAGGAGGGGCTGGTCGAGGAGCTCGGCGTGCGGTCCGAGGGCAAGGTCGGCAAGCCCGCGACGCTCGTCGGGATGCGTACCGAGGCGTTCCAGGTGGTCGCGGTCGACCTGACCGACGACGCCACGATCCTCGGCGCCGTCCTCACGCTCACGGGCGAGGTCGTCTCGCGGCACGAGGCTCCCCTCGACGGGCGCTCGGGGGAGGCGGCCGTCGTCGCGCTCGAGGGGGTGTGCCGCGCGCTGCTGGCCGCCGCGGACCGTCCGGTGATCGGCGTCGGCATCGCCTCGCCCGGCGTCATCCGCACCGACGGGCTCGTCGTGCAGGCGCCCAACCGCGGCTGGTACGACCTGGAGCTCGCCACGCTGCTGCACACGCGGCTCGGGGTCCCCGTGCACGTCGCGAACGACGCCAACGCCCGCGCGCTCGGCGAGTTCACCTACGGCAGCGCGTCCGGCTCCGGCTCGATGGTCGTGACCGTCGGGCAGGGCGTCGGCGCCGGGCTCGTCGTCGACGGCGCGCTCGTGCTCGGCCGCAACAACGCCGCGGGCGAGATCGGCCACGTGACCGTCGTCGACGCGACGACCCCCGGCGAGACACCCGCCGCGTGCGCGTGCGGACGCGCCGGCTGCCTCGAGACCGTGCTGAGCGTGCCGGCCCTGCGCCGCCGCGTCGCAGGCCTCGACCCCCAGGAGTCCGACGCCGCGCTGGCGTCGGTCGGACGGATGCTGGGCATCGCCCTGGCACCCGTCGTCAGCGCGCTCGACCTCGCGGAGGTCCTGCTCTCCGGCCCCACGGAGCTGCTGGACGGTCCCCTGCGCGAGGCGGCGCTCACGGCCATCCGGACCAGGACCATGCCCGTCATCGGGCGCGGGCTCGCGGTGCGGATGGGTTCGCTCGACGAGGACGGCGCGCTGGCCGGTGCGGCGGTGCTCGTCCTCGGGGCAGCTCGGGGTCACGTGACGACCCCGAGCCGCCCCCTTGCAGTGTCACGGCACCATCCCGGCGAACGCCGCCCCGGCGCTCGCCTCGCACTCGGGAGGAACCCCAACGTGAAGATGCTACGGTTCGCGGCCCTCGGCGTGGCGGCGACGCTCGCGCTGACCGCCTGCAGCTCCGGCTCGGACGAGCCTGCGGACGGCACGACGACCGCCGGCGGCGACGGCACGCAGGCCGCCGAGGCGGCCGACATCACCCTGTGGCTCGCCGGCGGCGACACCAACAAGGACCTGCGCACGTACCTCGTGGACACGTTCGCCGAGCAGAACCCCGGCTCGACGCTGACCATCGAGGAGGTCGCCTGGCCCGACCTGGTCACCAAGCTCACCACCGCGCTGCCCGACGCGGCGAACACGCCCGACGTCGTCGAGATCGGCAACACGCAGTCGCCGACGTTCACCACGGTCGGTGCGTTCCGCGACCTCACGCCGCTGTACGACGAGCTCGGCGGCGACAAGCTGCTCCAGTCGTTCGTCGACGTGGGGTCCGTCGACGGCAAGAACTTCGCGCTGCCGTACTACTTCGGCTCGCGCTACATGTTCTACCGCAAGGACATCTGGACGGCGGCGGGTGTCGAGGTGCCTCAGACGCTCGCCGAGTTCACCGAGGCCGTCGCCAAGCTCAAGACCGACACGCAGTCGGGCTTCGCGATGGGCGGCCAGGACTGGCGCAACGGCATCTCGTGGGTGTTCGCCAACGGCGGCGAGCTCGCGACCGTCGACGGCACGACGTGGACCTCGACGCTGTCCGACCCGAGCACCATCAAGGGCCTCGAGCAGTGGCAGGAGGTGTACCAGAAGGCGTCGAACCTGCCCTCGACCGAGCGCGACGTCGCGTACTGGGACTTCCTCAACGACGGCACCGACGGCACCGGTCCGGACGCCGCGACGATCATGGCGCCGGGCTGGGCGCGCTGGTCGATCGGCGACATCACCAAGAACGACGCGGGCGAGGAGGTGCGCGACGGCATGGCGGACGACACGAAGTTCGACATCTTCGCGCTCCCGGGCGTCGAGGGCGGCATCGCGCCGGTGTTCGCGGGCGGCTCCAACATCGCCGTCTCGGCCAAGTCGCAGCACCCCGAGCTCGCCGAGAACCTCCTGCGGATCATCTTCTCGGAGGAGTACCAGACGATGCTCGGCGGCGCGGGCCTCGGCCCGGGCAACTCGGACTACGTGTCCTCGCTCGGCGACGACAAGTTCGCCCAGACGATGATCGAGACGGCCGCGGCCTCGAAGCTCACGCCGGCCGCGCCGGGCTGGGCCGCGATCGAGGGCGCGTTCGTCTACGAAGAGCTGTTCCAGAAGATCGCCGACGGCGGTGACGTGACCGCGCTGGCGAAGGAGTACGACGCCAAGCTCACGCCGATGCTCAACGGCGGCGCCGCGGGCTGACCCGCCGCGCCCGAGAACCGGCCGTCCGCGGGGGAGCCCCCTGCACCCCCGCGGACGGCCCCCGGGCCGTGGCGCTCCGCGCACGGCCACGGACCCCAGGAGACCCCATGTCCCACGACGCCGCCCTCGGCGTGCCCGCGCACACCGACGGCGCCCCCACCCCACCGGCGGCCCGCCCGGCGACCGCACCCCGCGTGCGCCGGCGCCGCGCACCCGCCGCCCCCTACCTCCTGCTCGTCCCCGCGGTCGTCGCGCTGCTCGCAGGCCTCGCGTACCCCGTCGGCCGGCAGGTCGTCATGTCGCTGCAGAGGTACGGGCTCGAGCAGCAGTTCGGCCAGCCGCCGCAGTTCGTCGGGCTCGACAACTTCGCGCGCGTCTTCACCGACGACAGCCTGTGGGCGGTCGTCACGCGCTCGATCGTGTTCTGCCTCGTCAACGCGCTGCTCACGGTCGCGATCGGGTTGGCGTTCGCCCTGCTCATGCGCGCCGTGCACACCGCCGTGCGCCTCACGCTCCAGGTCTGCCTGCTCCTCGCGTGGGCCATGCCCATGGTCGCCGGCGTGACCGTGTTCAAGTGGCTGTTCGACTACCGCACGGGCGTCGTCAACTGGCTGCTCGTGCAGCTGGGCCTGGACGGGTTCCGCGACTTCTCGTGGCTGTCTCAGCCGTTCACGTTCTTCCTCGTCGCGACTCTCGTCATCGTCTGGATGTCGGTCCCGTTCGTGGCGCTGTCGATCTACGCGGGCCTGACCGCGGTGCCCGAGGAGGTCCTCGAGGCCGCGCGCATCGACGGGGCGTCGGGACGTCAGCAGCTGTGGCACATCCTGCTGCCGATGGTGAAGCCCGTGCTCTCGATCGTCCTGCTGCTGCAGGTCATCTGGGACCTGCGGGTGTTCGCGCAGATCCGCCTGCTGCAGGACGCCGGCGCCCCCGTCTCCGAGACCAACCTGCTCGGCAACTTCATCTACGAGCTCGGCATGAGCCGGCAGGACTTCGGCGGCGCGGCCGCGGTCTCGATCTTCGTCCTGCTCCTCACCGTCGCGCTGAGCTGGCCGTACGTCCGCAGTCTCCTGAAGGAGGACGCATGAGCGCCATCGCGCCCGCGCAGCCGTCGCGTCCCGCGACCGTCACCCGGTCCGACGCGGCCCGCCCGCAGCACGCGCCCGGCCGCACCCGCCGTCGCGTGCGCGGCATCGCGCTCGGGGCGGTCGGCCTGGTGTGCGCGCTCGTCTGGGTGTTCCCCGTGTACTGGATGGTGCTCTCGGCGTTCACGCCCGCCGCGTACCTGCGCTCGTCGACGCCCGAGTTCCTGCCGTTGCACGCGACCGGGGTCAACTTCTCCCGCGTGCTCGAGGGTGGCGGGTTCACGAGCGCGCTGCGCTTGAGCCTCGCGGTCACCTCGCTCACCGTCCTGGCGGTCCTGGTGTTCGCGTTCTTCGGTGCGCTCGCCATCAGCCGGTGGCGGTTCCGCGGGCGCCGGTCGTTCGTGCTCGCGGTGCTGTTCATCCAGATGCTGCCCGCCGAGGGGCTGTTCATCGCGCAGTACAAGATGCTCTCGGGCGTGCACCTGCTCGACTCCGTCATCGGCGTCACCGTGCTCTACACCGCGGCGGTCATCCCGTTCACCATCTGGATGCTGCGCGGGTTCGTCGCGGGCGTGCCCGCCGAGCTCGAGGAGGCCGCGATGGTCGACGGCCTGTCCCGCACGCAGGCGTTCCTGCGCATCACCTTCCCGCTGCTCGCACCGGGCCTCGTCGCGTCGGGCGTGTACGCGTTCCTGCAGGCGTGGAACGAGTTCACGATCGCGCTCGTCGCGCTGCCGTCGCAGTCCAGCCAGACGCTGCCGCTGTGGCTGCGCGAGTTCCTGTCGGCGTCCGCGAACCGCGGCGTCGACTGGGGCCAGGTGATGGCCGCCTCGACGCTCATCGCGATCCCCGTGATCGTGTTCTTCCTGGTCGTGCAGGGCCGGATGACGTCCGGCCTGGTCTCCGGCGCGGTCAAGGGCTGAGCGATGACGGACCTCACGACGACCGGGCCCCCGAGCCCGGCGACGGGCCACGCGCTCGCCCCTCCCGCACCACGCCCCGGCGTCGGCGCGGGCCCGTCCGTGGGCGTCGACGTCGGCGGGACGACCACGGTCGCGGTCGTGCTGGACGACGAGGGTCGCGTGGGCGAGCGCGACGTCTCGCCGACGCCGAGCGGCGCCACCGCGGTCGCGCAGCACGCCGCGGGGGCCGTCCGGCGCGCCGCGGCGCGTGCGGGCGTGGCGCTCGAGGACCTCACGGGCGTCGGCGTGGGCGTGCCCGGCGTGGTGGACCCCGGCGAGGGCACGGTCGCGAACGCGGTGAACCTCGGGATCGACCGGCCCGCGCCGCTCGCCGCCCTCGTCGCCGCCGCGCTCGCGGACGGCCGCGACGCGGCGCGCACCCCGCGTGTCGTCCTCGAGAACGACCTCAACGCGGCCGTCCTGGGCGCCGCGCACGTGCTGCGCGAGCGGTCGGGCGAGACGGTCGACGACCTCGCGTTCATCGCCCTCGGGACCGGGCTCGCGGCGGGCATCATGCTCGACGGCCGGCTGCGCCGCGGCCCGCACCGCGCCGCGGGCGAGATCGGCCACCTGCGCTACGTGCCCGACGGGCTGCCGTGCAAGTGCGGCCAGTCGGGCTGCCTCGAGCGGTACGCGTCCGGCTCGGCGCTCGACGCCGCGTGGGGACCCGCACGCTCGGGCCGGCCCGCGCCCGTGGAGGTCTTCGAGGCCGCGGCGGCGGGGGAGCCGCTGGCCGTGCGGGTGCGCGACGAGTTCGTCGCCGCGGTCGCCGGCGCGGTCCGCGTGCTCGTGCTCACGTGCGACGTCGGCCGGGTGGTCATCGGCGGCGGGGTCGCGCAGCTCGGTGAGCCGCTGCTGCACGCGCTCGTCGTCGAGCTCGAGCGGCAGGCCGCGTCGTCGCCGTTCCTGGCGGCGGCCGACCTGCCCGGCCGGGTCCAGCTCGCGCCCGCGGGACTGCCCGTGGGCGCCGTCGGGGCGGCGCTCGTCGCCCGAGGAGGTCGTTGATGGAGGTCGTGATCGCACCCGCGCCCGCGCTCGCGCGGCTCGCGGCGGACGCGGTCGAGCGGCTCGTTCGTGCCCGTCCCACCGCGGTGCTGGGGCTCGCGACGGGGTCCAGCCCGCTCGCGGTGTACGACGAGCTCGCGCGCCGCCACCGCGAGGACGGGCTGTCGTTCGCGCGCGTGCGCGCGTTCATGCTCGACGAGTACGTCGGGCTCCCGGCGGACCACCCGCAGCGGTACCGCAACGTCATCGAGGCCGAGATCGCCTCGCGGGTCGACCTCGCACCGGGCGCCGTCCTGGGGCCGGACGGGCTGGCGCAGGACCTCGCGGCCGCGTGCGCCGGCTACGAGCGCGCGATCGCGGACGCCGGCGGGGTGGACCTGCAGCTGCTGGGCATCGGGACGGACGGGCACGTCGCGTTCAACGAGCCGGGCTCGTCGCTCGCGTCGCGCACACGCATCAAGACGCTCACGCGCCAGACGCGTGAGGACAACGCGCGGTTCTTCGACGACGACGTGACGGCGGTGCCCACGCACTGCCTCACCCAGGGGCTCGCGACGATCATGGCGGCGCGCCACCTGGTGCTGCTCGCGCAGGGCCGTAGCAAGGCCGAGGCGGTCCACCAGCTCGTCGAGGGGCCGGTGTCCGCGCTGTGGCCGGCCACCGTGCTGCAGCACCACCCGCACGTCACGGTGCTCGTGGACGACGCGGCGGCGAGCCGTCTGCAGCTGGCCGACTACTACCGCGAGACGTACGCGGCCAAGCCCGCGTGGCAGACGCTCTGACGTCGGCCGGGCGCGTCCCGCTGCGCGAGACCGACCCCCGTGGGGTGTCGGCCGTGCGACGTAGACTGCCCGACATGAGTGAACCGCAGTTCCCGCCCGCCGGCCCCGACGACCCGTTCGGCCCGGACCAGGCGACGGGGACCAGCGTCCTCGAGCGCACGGAGTCGACCGAGCAGGTCGAGCCGGGCGACCACGAGCGGTTCGCGCACTACGTGCGCAAGGAGAAGATCACGGAGTCCGCGGTGACCGGGAAGCCGGTCGTCGCGCTGTGCGGCAAGGTGTGGGTCCCGGGCCGGGACCCGAACAAGTTCCCCGTGTGCCCCACGTGCAAGCAGATCTACGAGGGTCTGCGGCCGCCGCAGGACGGCGACGGGCAGTCCGGCGGTGACGGCGGCTCCGGAGGCTCGGGCGGCGGGCGCCGCTGGGGCTTCGGGCGCGGCGGGCGTTGAGCGCCGCCTTCGAACCGTCCACCACGCACGCGTCGACGTCGGCGGCATCGCACCTGCCGCCGGCCTTCCCGTCGCGTGCGCCCTGGGGGACGGCGGGCAAGCTGCGGGCCTGGCAGGCCGAGGCGCTCGAGCTCTACCGGGCACGGGAGCCGCGGGACTTCCTCGCGGTCGCGACGCCCGGCGCGGGCAAGACGACGTTCGCGCTGCGCATCGCGACCGAGCTGCTCGAGCGGCGCGTGGTGCGCCGCGTCACGGTCGTGGCGCCCACCGACCATCTCAAGCGGCAGTGGGCGGACGCGGCCGCGCGCGTCGGGATCCGGCTCGACCCGAGCTTCTCGAACGCGCAGGGGCGGCACGGGCACGGGTTCGACGGCGTGGCGGTGACGTACGCCCAGGTCGCGAACAAGCCGGCGCTGCACGCGGCCCGCACCACTGCGGCGCGCACGCTCGTGATCCTCGACGAGGTGCACCACGGCGGGGACGCGCTGTCCTGGGGCGACGGCGTGCGCGAGGCGTTCGATGGCGCCGAGCGGCGCCTGGCGCTGACGGGCACGCCGTTCCGCTCGGACACCGCCGCGATCCCGTTCGTCACGTACGAGCGTGACGCGCACGGCATCCGCCGCTCGGTCGCGGACTACTCCTACGGCTACGGCGACGCGCTGCGCGACCACGTGGTGCGCCCGGTGATCTTCCTGTCCTACTCGGGCGCCATGCGCTGGCGCACGAAGACGGGCGACGAGGTCAGCGCCCGGCTCGGCGAGGCCATGACCAAGGACATGACCGCGCAGGCGTGGCGCACGGCGCTGGACCCGGGCGGCGAGTGGATCCCGGCCGTCATCCAGGCCGCCGACCGCCGGCTCACGGAGGTGCGGCGCAGCGTGCCGGACGCGGGCGCGATGATCATCGCGACCGACCAGACCGACGCGCGCGCGTACGCGGGCCACATCGCGCGGATCACGGGCACCTCGCCCACGGTCGTGCTGTCCGACGACGACGGCGCGAGCGACAAGATCGACGAGTTCTCCGCCGGCGACTCGCGTTGGCTCGTGGCGGTGCGCATGGTCTCCGAGGGCGTGGACGTGCCCCGGCTGGCGGTGGGCGTGTACGCGACCAGCACGTCGACGCCGCTGTTCTTCGCGCAGGCCGTCGGGCGGTTCGTCCGGGCGCGCCGGCGGGGTGAGACGGCGTCGGTGTTCCTGCCGTCCGTCCCGCAGCTGCTCGAGCTCGCGAACACCCTCGAGGCCGAGCGCGACCACGCGCTCGACCGGCCGAGGACCGCGGAGGAGGACGGCGCGGGCTTCAACCCCGAGGACGCGCTGCTCGCCGCGGCGAACCGTGAGCAGAACGGGCCGGACGCGGTCGGCTCGGACGGCCTGCAGGGCACGTTCGAGGCGCTCGAGGCGCAGGCGTCGTTCGACCGCGTGCTGTTCGACGGCGGCGAGTTCGGCACGGGCGCGGAGGTGGGCTCCGACGAGGAGCTGGACTTCCTCGGCCTGCCGGGGCTGCTCGACGCCGACCAGGTGTCCGCGCTGCTGCGACAGCGCCAGGCCGACCAGCTCAAGGGCCGGCGGTCCGTCCGGACCGCGGCACCGGACCTCGAGGCGATGGACCACCGCCGGCAGGCGGAGCTGCGCAAGGAGCTCGCGCAGCTCGTGGGCGGGTGGGCGCGGCGCAGCGGGCAGCCGCACGGGTCGGTGCACGCGGAGCTGCGGCGGCGGTGCGGGGGGCCGGAGGTCGCTCTCGCGGACCCGGCGCAGCTCGAGGCGCGCATCGCGATGGTGCGCGGCTGGTTCGTCGGCAAGCGCTAGCTCGTCGGCAAGCGCTAGCTCGTCGGCACGTGGTCAGCGGCGCCCTAATCGCTTGACCTTTCTCCTCCGGAAGGGCCGGCGCAACCCCCGTCTCAGGATATGGACGGCCTGCGCGCTGGACGTTGCGTGAGAACCTGCAGGTCAGCGCCGTGGACGCGCGTCCACATAGCAGCGGCCGATCCGCTCGCAAGTGGTGCGTTCGACGTGCCGATCGCCGCGGGGCGCGGGAACGTTGTCGTGCTCGAAGAACGCAAGGCTCCACGGAGAAATCCCACGGAACCGTACGAGCGGGCGCCGCGGACCGGCCCCGCTCCCTCCCGCCGGCAGTCCCCCTGCCGGCCGACGAAAGGGGTACGCGATGCCCTCGTGGCTCATCCTCGTCATCATCGGTGTCGTCCTGCTGGTCCTCGGCTTCGGAGGCGTCGGCCAGTTCCTCATCTGGATCGGTCTCGCCGTCCTGGTCGTGAGCCTCGTCCTGGCCCTCGCGGGCCGTCGTCGCGTGTAGCGACGACCTCGGTGGGCGCCTGACGCGCCCGCGACACGACAGACGGACGCCGGCCCCCGCGACGGGGGGCCGGCGTCCGTCGTGCGTGTCCGTCGTGCATGTCCGTCGTGCGTGGGGCGGGCCCGCGTCCTGGGGCGCAGGACGTCAGTCGAGCGTGAGCGCGACCGTCGGTACCGCGGCCTCGTCGGCGGACAGGCGCCGCGCCCCCCGGGGCAGCTCGGCCCGGGACTCCTGGTGCCGCTCGGCGGCGGTCGTGACGCCTCGCGGACCCGTCCAGCGGGGGTCGACCTCGCCCTCCACGACGAGCGGCACGTGCAGCGGGCGCAGCACGTCGGGGCCGCGGTCGTCCGCGAACGACGCGAGCGCCGTGTCGGGCGACGCGGAGACGGCCCGCACCCGCTCGTCGGGCCCCGCGACGAGGACCTCCTCGACGGCCCGCCCGTCGACCGTGCGGCGTGCCGCGGCCTTGCGACCACCGACGCTGGTCTTGGCGGTGGAGGCCTTCGCGACGGGCTGCATGACCCCGTCCCGGTCCTCGCGGGCGACGAGCTTGTAGACCATCCCGCACGTGGGCGCGCCCGAGCCGGTGACGACCGACGTGCCGACGCCGTAGGAGTCGACGGGGGCGACCGCGAGCGCGGCGATGGCGTGCTCGTCCAGGTCGGACGTCACGGTGATCCGCACGGACCGCGCGCCGGCGGCGTCGAGCTGCGCGCGGACCTCGTGCGCGAGGACGGCCAGGTCGCCCGAGTCGAGCCGCACCGCGCCGAGGCCCGGCCCGGCGGCCTCGAGCGCCGCGGCGACACCGCTGCGGACGTCGTACGTGTCGACCAGGAGCGTGGTGCCCGCGCCGAGCGCGTCGACCTGCGACGCGAACGCGGCGGCCTCGTCGTCGTGCAGCAGCGTGAACGCGTGGGCGGCCGTGCCGATCGTCGGGATGCCGTAGCGGCGGCCCGCCTCGAGGTTCGAGGTCCCCGCGAACCCGGCGACCGCCGCGGCGCGCGCGGCGGCGACGCCCGCCCACTCGTGCGCGCGCCGCGAGCCCATCTCGAGGCACGGGCGGTCGAGCGCCGCGCTGGTCATGCGGGACGCCGCGGACGCCACCGCGGAGTCGTAGTTCAGGACGGAGAGCACGAACGTCTCGAGCAGCACCGCCTCCGCGAACGTGCCCTCGACGACGAGCACGGGGGACTGCGGGAAGAACACCTCGCCCTCGGCGTAGCCGACGACGGAGCCCGTGAACCGGTACCCCGCCAGGAACTCGAGCGTCGCGTCGTCGACGACGCGCTCGTCCGCGAGCCAGTCGAGCTCGGCCGTCCCGAACCGGAACCGGTCGAGCTCCTCGAGCACGCGGCCCGTGCCGGCCACCACCCCGTACCGCCGCCCGGGCGGCAGGCGACGCGTGAACACCTCGAAGACGCACCGCCGCTGTGCCGTGCCGTCACGCAGCGCCGCCTGCAGCATGGTCAGCTCGTACCGGTCTGTCAGGAGCGCGGACGTGGCGTGCGTCGTCATGGCCACACGCTAGGGGTGAAGCACGTGTGCGCGCTGCCTAGAGTGGTCCCCGTGAGCTCGGCACCGCATCTCGACGAGGTCGTCGCCTCCGACGCGCAGACGTCGGTCGACGACCCGTGGGTGACGATCGTCTGGAACGACCCGGTCAACCTCATGACCTACGTGACGTACGTGTTCGAGTCGTACTTCGGGCACCCGCGCACGGTCGCCGAGCAGCTGATGCGGCGAGTGCACACCGAGGGCCGGGCGGTCGTCTCGCGCGGCACGCTCGAGGCGATGGAGGTCGACGTGCAGGCGATGCACGGGTTCGGGCTGTGGGCGACCCTGCAGCGCAGCGGGCACTGATGCGCGGGTTCGTCGCACGCCAGCAGGAGTACGTGGCGCGGCTCGACGCCGACGAGCGTGCGGTCCTCGCGGGCATCGCGTCCGAGGTCGCGGTGCTGCTCGGCGCCGAGAAGTTCCGCACGGCGGGCCGGTTGCGTACGGACGTGGGCGCGCCGTCCCACGCCGACGCCTCCGACGAGCTCGACGACGACGAGCTCGTCGAGGAGCCACCGCTGCACGCGCTCGGCTGGCCCTGGCAGCGACCGGTCGAGGCACCGACGGACCCCGCGGTGCGCCGGCTGCTGCCCGACGCGAGCGACGACCCGGAGCAGGCCGCGGAGTTCCGCCGCCTGACGGACGCCGACCTGCGGGCGCGCAAGATCGCCGGGCTGCGCACGTGGTGGCACGCGCTGCGCACACCGGGCGGGCGGCAGGGGGACGCGGTCGCCATCACGGCCGCGGAGGCCCCGGCCGTGGCGGCGGCGATGACGGACGTGCGGATCGTGCTGGCCGACCGCCTCGGGATCCGGACCGACGAGGACGGTGAGCGCGTCTACGCCGAGCTGCACGCGGCGTCCGGCCACGACGCGGGCGGCGGACGGGACGGCGGCGGCGGCGACGGTGGAGAGGCCGCGGCCGTGCGCCGCGCGTTCATCGGCGTGTACGCGATGCTCTCGGAGCTGCAGGAGACGCTCGTCACCGCGATGCTCGTCCGGGTCCGCTCGCGTGACGCGACACACGGCGGCCCCGGCCCCGGCCCGGAGGGACGCGGCGGATCCGCGGGCTAGGCTCGTCCGCGTGAACGACGCGCCCATCGGGATCTTCGACTCCGGCGTCGGGGGCCTGACGGTCGCGAGAGCGATCCTCGACCAGCTCCCGCACGAGTCGACGCTCTACATCGGCGACACCCTCAACACGCCGTACGGCACCAAGCCCCTGGCCGCCGTGCGCGCGTTCGCGCTGCAGGTGATGGACGACCTGGTCGATGCCGGCGTGAAGCTGCTGGTCATCGCGTGCAACACGGCGTCGGCGGCGATGCTGCGCGACGCGCGCGAGCGGTACACGCTGCGCCGCGGCATCCCCGTGGTCGAGGTGATCCTGCCCGCGGCGCGACGCGCGGTCGCCGCGACGCGCACGGGGCGGATCGGCGTGATCGCCACGCGGGCGACCGTGGAGTCGCTCGCGTACGACGACGCGTTCGCGGTCGCCCCCGGCCTGAGCCTCGTGACGCAGGCGTGCCCGCGGTTCGTGCCGCTCGTCGAGGCGGGCGTGACGTCCGGCCCCGAGGTGCTCGCGGTCGCGCACGAGTACCTCGACCCGGTACGCGAGGCGGGGGTCGACACGCTCGTGCTGGGCTGCACGCACTACCCGCTGCTGACGGGCGCGATCTCGTACGTCATGGGCGAGGAGGTCACGCTCGTCTCGAGCGCCGAGGAGACCGCGAAGGACGTCTACCGCACGCTCGTCGCGCACGGTCTCGAGCGCTCTGTCGACGCCGGCCCGCCGCAGCACCGCTTCCTCGCGACGGGTGACCCGGAGTCGTTCCGGACGCTCGCCCGCCGGTTCCTGGGGCCCGAGGTCGACGCCGTCGAGCCCGCCGGGGCCCTGCGGTGACGGCACCTGTGACGGCAGCCGTGACGCCAACCGTGACGGCCCCGCCGGACGGTCCCACCAGCCCCGAGACCCGTCGTCGTCGCGCCGCGGAGGCCCCGAGATGAGACTCGTCGTGATCGGCTGCGCCGGCTCGTACCCGTCGGCGGAGGCGGCCGCCTCGTCGTACCTCGTGCAGGCCGACGACGCCGACGGGCGCACGTGGAACGTGCTGCTCGACATCGGCAACGGTGCGCTGAGCCCGCTGCAGCGCTACGGCGACCCGACGGCGCTCGACGCGGTCGCGGTCTCGCACCTGCACTCGGACCACGTCGCGGACCTCGTCGTGCTCAACGTGCTGCGCCGCTACCGGCCCGACGGTCCGCTGCCCGCGGTCGACGTGTGGGGCCCCGAGGGGACCCAGCAGCGGCTCGCGGACATGGCCGGCAAGGACCCGGCGACCGAGCTGGACGGGCAGTTCCGGTTCCGCACGTGGGACCCGGCCGCGCCGGTGCGCATCGGGCCGCTGACCCTCACGCCGGTGCCGGTCGAGCACCCCGTGCCGGCGTTCGGGCTGCTCGTGGCGGGGCCCTCCGACGAGGACCCGTCGCGCGACGTGACGCTCGGGTACACGGGCGACACGGACGAGTGTCCCGGCCTCGACACGCTCGCACGGACGGACCTGCTGCTGTGCGAGGCCGGGTTCCGGGACGGGCTGGACGACCACGTGCGGGGCATCCACCTGACCGGTGCACGGGCGGGCGCCGCGGCGGCGCGCGGGGGCAGCGGCCGCCTGGTGCTGACGCACCTGACCGCGTGGGAGGACCCGCGCGACGTGGTCGCCCACGCGTCCCGCGCGTACGCGGGCCGGATCGACGTCGCTCGTCCCGGTGCGGTGTTCACGCTCTGAGCGCACCCCCGCGCGGCGTCACGCGGCCCGGACCGCCGACGGGGCCGCGCGCCCGGGTCGTTAGGCTCGTGGCATGTCTTCCACCCCTGTGACCTCCGCGCGCCCGGACGGGCGTGCCGCCGACGAGCTGCGGCCCGTCACCATCACGCGCCGGTTCCTGACCGCCGGCGAGGGCTCGGTCCTCGTCGAGTTCGGTGGCACGAAGGTGCTGTGCGTCGCGTCCTTCACGGAGGGTGTCCCGCGCTGGCGCAAGGGCTCGGGGGAGGGCTGGGTCACGGCCGAGTACTCGATGCTGCCGCGCGCCACGGACAGCCGCTCGGACCGCGAGTCGGTGCGCGGCAAGGTCGGCGGCCGCACGCACGAGATCTCGCGGCTGATCGGCCGCTCGCTGCGCGCCGTCGTGGACGTCGCGGCCCTGGGCGAGAACACCGTCGTCCTCGACTGCGACGTGCTGCAGGCCGACGGCGGCACGCGCACCGCGTCGATCACCGGCGCCTACGTGGCGCTCGCCGACGCGGTGGCCTGGGCGGTCGACCAGCGGATCGTCGCACCGGGTCGCCAGGTCCTGCGCGACTCGGTGTCGGCCGTGAGCGTCGGGATCGTCGACGGCGTGCCGGTGCTCGACCTGCCGTACGTGGAGGACGTGCGCGCCGAGACCGACATGAACGTCGTCGTGACCGGCTCGGGGGCGTTCGTCGAGGTGCAGGGCACCGCCGAGCACGCGCCGTTCGTGCGCAGCGAGCTGGACGCGCTGCTCGACCTCGCGCTCGCGGGCACCGCACGCCTCGCCGCGCTGCAGGCCGCCGCGCTCGCGGCGCCGCCCTCGGACGGCTCGGCGACGCGCGTCGAGGGCGTCGCGTGAGCGTCCCGGCCGGCGCGCGCCTGGTGCTCGCCACGCACAACGCGCACAAGGTCGGCGAGCTGCGCGCGATCCTCGCCCCCGTGCTCCCCGGCCTGGCGGCCGACGCGGTGGTGGGCGCCCGTGACGTCGGCGCGCCCGAGCCCGTCGAGGACGGCGTGACGTTCGAGCAGAACGCGCTGCTCAAGGCCCGCGCGCTCGCGGCGTTCACGGGTCTGCCCGCGGTCGCGGACGACTCCGGCCTGGCCGTGGACGTGCTCGGCGGCGCACCCGGCATCTTCTCGGCGCGCTGGGCGGGGCGGCACGGCGACGACGCGGCGAACCTCGAGCTGCTGCTCGCGCAGCTCGCCGACATCCGCGACCCCCACCGCGGTGCGCGCTTCGTGTGCGCGGCGGCGCTCGTGACGCCCGACGGGTTCGAGCACGTCGAGACGGGCGCGCTCGTCGGGACGCTCGCGCTCGCGCCGCGGGGTGCCGGAGGCTTCGGGTACGACCCGGCGCTCGTGCCGCTCGGCGAGTCGCGCACGTGCGCCGAGCTCTCCGCGCAGGAGAAGAACGCGATCAGCCACCGGGGGCAGGCGTTCCGCGCGCTCGCGCCGGTCGTCGCGCGCGTCCTGTCCGGTCCCGACGAGGGCACCGGCGGCTGATGCCCGCCCCCGACGCCCTGCCGGGTGCGGTCCAGCTCGTCGCGGACGCCGTGACGTTCGGCTACCCGGGCCGGCCCGTGCTCGACCGGCTCGACCTGACCGTCTCGGCGGGTGAGCGGGTGGGCCTGGTCGGGGAGAACGGCGCGGGCAAGACGACGCTGCTGCGCGTGCTCGCGGGCGACCTCGCACCCTCGTCGGGCACGGTGCGGCGCTCGGGTTCGCTCGCGGTCGTCGACCAGGAGCTCGTCGTGCGCCCCGACGACACCGTCGGCACGCTCGTGCGCGGCACGGGCGCCGGCGTGCGTGCGGTCGCCGCGGAGCTCGAGTCGGTCATCGCCGCGTTCGACCACGAGACCGGCGACCTGGCCGCGCTCACCGCGGCGATGACGCGGTACGAGCAGCTCGCGGCGTGGGACGTCGACCGTCGCGTCGACGAGGCGCTCACGCGGTTCGGCGCCCCGCGCCAGCCGGACCGGCGCCTGGCCGAGCTGAGCGTCGGCGAGCGGTACCGCGTGCGCCTCGCGTGCCGCGTGGGCGAACGCTCGGACGTGCTGCTGCTCGACGAGCCGACCAACCACCTCGACGCGGCGGGCATCGACTACCTCACCGGGCTGCTGCGCGAGTGGCCCGGGGCCGTCGTGATCGTCACGCACGACCGGCAGCTGCTCGACGACGTCATGACCGCGATCCTCGACCTCGACCCCGCGATGGACGGCCGCCCCGCCCTGTACGGGGCGACCCGCTACGCCGACTACCGGTTCACGAAGGACCAGATGCTGCGCCGGTGGCGCGCCCGCTACCGGGCCGAGCGCAAGCGCGCGCTGCAGCTCGCGCAGCGCCTCGACGCGTCGTACGAGGGTCTGTCCGACGAGTGGCGCCCGCCCAAGGGCTCCGACAAGCACCGCCGCGGCACGCGCGCCCGCATCCACGTCAAGGCCGCCGACCGGCTCGTCCAGCGGCTCGAGGCGCAGGCCGTCGCGGTGCCCGTGCCCCCGCCGACCCTGCAGTTCCCGGACCTGCCGAGCCTGCCGCGGCGCGCCTCGACGGGCGCGGACCCGGACCGCCCGCTCGACCCGGACGCGGACCGCCGGGCCGCGCACGCCGGCCCGCTGCTCGAGCTGCGTGCCCCGCGCGTGCTCGGCCCGCACGGGGTGCGGCTCGACCTGCCGGGGCGGCGCCTCGAGGTCGCCGCCGCGTCACGGCTGCTCGTCGTCGGACCGAACGGGTCCGGCAAGTCGACGCTGCTCGCCGCGCTCGTCGGCGCGTTGCCGCTCGACCGCGGGACGCGCACCGTCGCGCCCGGTGTGCGGCTCGGCGTGCTGGGGCAGGAGGGTCCCACGGAGCACGCCGACGTGACGGCCGGCCCGGCCGGGCTCGTCGCGGACGCGCCCCGCGGACCGTCGGCGTTCGACGCGTACGCGCGCCACGCGCTCGACCTGCTGGGGCAGGGGCTGCTCGACCCCGAGCAGCTCGTCCCCGTCGCCGCGCTCGGCCTGCTCACCGAGGAGGACCTCGAGCGTCCGGTGCGCGAGCTGTCCGTCGGGCAGCGCCGCCGGTTCGACCTCGCGTGCGCGCTGCTCGCGGCGCCGCACGTGCTGGTGCTCGACGAGCCGACCAACCACCTGTCGGTCGGCCTCGTCGACGAGCTCACGGCCGCCCTGCGCTCGACGTCCGCCGCGGTCGTCGTCGCGACCCACGACCGGCGCATGCGCGCCGACCTGGCGGACTGGCCGGTGCTCGACCTGACCTGACGACGGACGCCGCGGCTCGGGGGCCCAGGGGCCCGGGGGCTCAGGGCAGGCGGCCCACGTGCGCCATCGCCTGGCGCAGCAGCACGCCCTGCCCGCCGGTCATCTCGACCTGCACCTGCTCGCCGCACGCCTCCTCCGGCGTCAGCCAGGCGAGGTCGATCGCGTCCTGCTGCGGGCGGCAGTCGCCCAGCACGGGCACGACGTACGCGAGCGACACCGCGTGCTGGCGGGGGTCGTGGTACGACGTGACGCCCGGCGTGGGGAAGTACTCCGCGACCGTGAACGGCTGCGGCGAGGCGGGGATCTGCGGCAGCGCGACCGGCCCGAGGTCCTTCTCGATGTGCCGGACCAGGGCGTCCCGCACCCGCTCGTGGTACATCACGCGGCCCGAGACGAGCGCGCGCGACATCACGCCCTCGCGCGTCACGCGCAGCAGCAGCCCGACCGCGACGACGTCGCCGGAGTCGTCCACGCGCACCGGGACCGCGTCGACGTAGACGAGCGGCATGAGGCCACGCACGCGCGCGATCTCCTCGGGCGGGAGCCAGCCCGACGGGCGCTCGGGGGAGGGCGGGAACTCGGCCGTCTCGGTCACCGTGCCGTTCTACCGTGCTCGCCCGCGAACGGGTCACAGGCGCGCGCAGGGAGCCCGAATCGCCCCGGGCACGGGAATACCCCGAGCGTGCGACGCCTTCTAGCGGGCGGAACCCCCGAGACCCTGAAGGAGGGCCGCCATGGCCACCACGACGCTCACCGCCGACACCCTCGGCCAGACCATCGCCGACAACGACATCGTCCTCGTGGACTTCTGGGCGGAGTGGTGCGGGCCGTGCAAGCGGTTCGGTCCCGTCTTCGAGGCGTCGTCGCAGCAGCACCAGGACGTGGTGTTCGGCAAGGTCGACACCGAGGCCGAGCAGCAGCTCGCCGCCGAGCTCCAGATCTTCTCGATCCCGACGCTCATGGCCTTCCGCGAGGGCATCCTCGTCTTCAACCAGGCCGGTGCGCTGCCCGGGCCCGCGCTCGAGCAGGTCGTCCAGGCGGTCAAGGACCTCGACATGGACGAGGTCCGCGCGAAGATCGCCGCGGCCTCGGACGGTCAGGCCTGACCCTGCAGGCGGCCCTCGCCCGCTGACACGACGGCGCCCACCCCCGGCGGGGTGGGCGCCGTCGTCGTCTCACGGCCCCGCAGCGGGCGGGGGCCGGTCCGTCAGCAGCCCACGCGGCTGTCGGCGACGACGACGTCGTCGAACCACAGCGTGTCGGCGCCGTCGCCGTAGGACTCCCAGCCGAGCCGCAGGTCGGTGAGCCGGGGCGACCAGGCCTTGTTCAGCCACTGGCCGTCGATGTCGTGCGTCGGCGTGCCGTCGACGATCAGGCCCGGCACGGCCCAGCCGTCGAGGTACGTCGTCAGACGCCCCGCGGCGCCCTCGACGAGCACCTCGGCGCAGTGCCACGACCCGCCCGCGGGCAGCTGCGCGGTCCGGGTCAGACCGGCGGGGCTCTGCTCGGGCAGCGTCGCGTCGTCCGACGAGCGGTTCCACTGCATCAGCGCGTTCTGGCCTCCCATGCGCAGGTCACGGTTGCCGTCGTTCGCGTCCCGCATCGCCAGGTACGTCGTGTGCGAGACGGGCAGGGCGGTGGTGTGGCGGACCCAGAACCGCACGTACACCGTGCGCGGCAGCGGGGCGCTCGGCTGCGCCTGGACGAACACGTGGTTGCAGTAGCCGGCCCCGCCGTCGACGCGCAGCGACCGGCTGCCGGAGTGCGCGACCGTCGAGTCGACGACGGCCCGCCCGCTGCCCGAGCAGTCGGGGTACGTCACGGCCCAGGTGCCGGACGGTGTGGCGCTCGTCTGGGTCTCCAGCCCGTCGCAGAACACCGCGGTGCCGCACGTCGCCGGCGTCGTCGTGGGGTCGTCCGTGGGGTCCTGCGTCGGCTCGTCGGTCGGGTCCTGCGTCGGCTCGGTGGTGGGCTCGTCGGTCGGGTCCTGCGTGGGGTCGTCCGTCGGGTCCTGCGTCGGCTCGTCGGTCGGGTCGACGGTCGGGTCCGGCGTCGGCGTCGTGCCCCCGTTGCACGCGACACCGTCGAGCGCGAAGTCGGTCGGCGCCGCGTTCTCGCCCGTCCACGTGCCCTGGAACCCGAACGACGTCGTGGCGCCGGCGGCGAGCTCGCCGTTCCACGGCGCGTTCGTCACGGTCACCGCCGAGCCCGACTGCGTGACGGTCGAGCTCCACGCCTGGGTGACGCGCTGGCCCGACGGCCAGGTCCAGGTGAGCGTCCAGCCGTGCGTGGCCGCGCCGGGCGTCACCCGGACGTCGGCGGTGAAACCGCCCGGCCAGGAGCTGGTGCTCCAGGCCACCTGGCAGCCTGCCGCCTGGGCGGCGCTCCCGGTCGCGACCGCCGCGACCGTCGCGCCCAGCGCGGCCGCGACCGCGGTCGTCGCCGCCAGCGCCGCGCGCCAGAACCTCGTCGTGCTGGGATGCATCGCGTACGTCCTCTCGTGGGGCCCACCCGCGCGGGACCCGCGCGGGTGGGCCGTCTGCCCCTTGTGGGCAGCCTCGCCACCGGGTAGAGGACGGCGTAACCCTCCCAATCGCTTCACACGGGCCGGGGGAGCCGACCCGCGGCCGGCGTCAGTACGGGCGGGCGTCGACGTCGGCCTGCGTCGCGGAGGAGTCGAACGCGCGGTCCATGACGATGAACCGGCGCGGCAGGTCGACGCCCTGGTGCGCCTTCGTCACGGCGTCGAGGACCTGCTCGCCGAACGCGGGGTTGCACTCCACGACGTAGCCGATCTCCCCGTCGACGAGGGCCTGCAGGCTCGCGCGGCTCCCCCCGATCGCGACGACGACGACGTCCTCGCCCGGGACCTTGTCGGCGCCCGTGACCGCCTCGACCGCGCCCAGCGCCATGTCGTCGCCGTGCGCGAGGACGACGTCGAGCTCGGGGTGGGCCTCGAGCAAGGCGGCCGTCGCGGCCCGCCCGCCGGCGCGCGTCCCGTCGCCCGCCGCCTTGCCCACGACGTTCTTGGCCCCGACGGCGGACGCGAAGCCGGTCGCGCGGTCGCGCTGCGACCGCGAGTCGGCCGCGCCCACGACCTGGACCACCTGCGCGTCGGGGTGGTGCGCCACGACCCACTCGCCCGCGGCGACGCCTTCGCCCTCGAAGTCGTGGCCGATCCACGTGAGGTAGGGCTCGACGACGAGGCTGTCGAGCGCGCCGTCGACGAGCACCAGCGGGATGCCCGCGTCCTTGACCTCCTGGAGCACCTCGTCCCAGCCCGTCTCGACCGCCGGCGAGAAGACGATCACGTCGACCCCTTGCTCGACGAACCCGCGCAGGGCCGCGACCTGCTCGGCCTGCGTGCGCTGCGTGTCCGCGACGACGAGCTCGACGCCGTTCTCGGACGTGAGGTTCGCCCGCAGCGACGCGGTGCTCGCGTCGCGCCAACCCTCGTCGGCGCCCGGTCGTTGCGCGAACCCGACCGTGACGAGCCCGCCGGCACCGCTGCCCGCGGCGGTCGCCGCGTCGGAGGTGTCGGCGCTCGCGGTGGCGCTGCACGCCGCGAGGGCGGCCGCGAGGAACCCCGTCATCAGGGTTGCTGCGGCACGGGCGCGCGGGGACGTTCTGGACATGCGATCTCCTCATCGGTGCCGAGTCACGACGGACTCGCGTGGGGCCGACCGGCAGTCAGGGGACGACGCACGTCTGCGTCGCGAGGCCGGTGTGTGAGCGCGCTCCCACGGAGAGGATATGAAGCACTTCGGGCGACACGGACCGGTTTGGCCGACGAGGTTTCAGGTGAAACGTGCCAATGTGCCGATTTGTTGGTTCGGCTGGGCAATTGTCTGGGTGTGTCCACGCGACCGGTCCGCATGGCGAGACGCGGACCGGCGTGGGACCGGCCGTGAGGCCGGTCGGGTGCTCGACACCTGAGGAGGCGGAGCCCCGGCCCGCCACGAGCGGGGGGGCACCGCGCGGTGCGGAAGACGGGAGTCGAACCCGCACGCCCGCGAGGGCACCAGGACCTAAACCTGGCGTGGCTGCCGTTTCACCACTTCCGCCGGGGCGCCGATCCTCCCACACCCCATCATGACCGGTCGGGCCATGACCGGTCAGGCGATGCCGAGGTCCCGGCGCAGCTTCGCGACGTGGCCCGTCGCGCGCACGTTGTACTGCGCGAGCTCGACCACGCCGTCCGCGTCGAGCACGACCGTCGACCGGATGACGCCGGTGACCGTCTTGCCGTACAGCTGCTTCTCGCCGTACGCACCCCACGCCTGCAGGGTCTCGCGCGACTCGTCGGACACCAGCGGGAAGGTCAGGTGCTCCTCGGCGGCGAACGCCGCGAGCTTCGCCACCGGATCGGGTGACACGCCGACGACCGTCAGGCCCGCTCCCTGGAGTGCCGCGAGCGAGTCGCGGAAGTCGCACGCCTGCTTCGTGCAGCCCGGCGTCCCCGCGGCCGGGTAGAAGTACACGACCACCCGGCGCCCGCGCAGGTCCGAGAGCGTCAGCGAGCCGCCGTCCGCCGTGGGCAGCGTGAAGTCGGGTGCGACGTCGCCGACGGCGAGGCGGGGCATGAGGTCTCCTTGCGGGCTGACGGTCATTGCGGGCTGACGGTCCTTGCGGGCTGACGGCGGGTGGGGCGGCGGCCGCCCGGTCACCGGCTGGCGTCAGCCTACGGCGCGCGGGGTAGCGTCGGCGCGTGAGCACGACGCCCGAGCCCCAGCCAGCGACGACCACGAGCCCCACCCCGAGCCCCGGTGCCGGACCGCTGCCGATCCGCATGCTCAACGACCGGCTCCTCGTCGAGCTCGACGACGACGCGGCGGAGCGGCGCTCGGCCGCCGGCATCGTCATCCCCGCCACGGCGGCGGTCGGCAAGCGGCTCGCGTGGGCGCGCGTGCGTGCCGTGGGTCAGCACGTGCGGCAGGTCGAGGTCCAGGACCGCGTGCTGTTCGACCCGGAGGACCGCGCCGAGGTCGAGCTGGAGGGGGTGACGTACGTGCTCCTGCGCGAGAAGGACGTGCACGCGGTCGCCGCCCCGCGCGCGACCGGGGAGGGCACCGGCCTGTACCTGTGAGCCGCACGATCTGTGTGGATTCCGTGGAGGAGCGGCCCTCGACGGGCGACTGCCAGGTTCGGGTGGTGTGCTGACGCCCGGCGGCCAGGGGGCGCGGACGGTCGCCGGTCCCCGAGGAGGAGTCCATGAGCGACCTCGCCGCGCGGCCGCCCGTGCCGTCAGGACGCCCGCCGACGGTGCCGGACGTCGACGTGAGCCCCGAGCGCATCCGTGCGCTCCTCGAGTCGCGCGTCCCGCTCGCGCTCGTCGCGGACCTCACCGCGCCCGGCCCGACCGCGGCCCGGCTCGTGCGTGAGGAGTCCGTGCCGCAGTGGCCGCGCTCTTGACCCTCGCCCGTGACCCTCGCCCGTGACCCTCGCCCGTGACCCTCGTCACGACGCAGGGCACCGGTTCGCTCGCAGGGCCGCAGGGCTGCTAACGTTCTTTCCCGCGCGGCACTAGCTCAACTGGCAGAGCAGCTGACTCTTAATCAGCGGGTTCAGGGTTCGAGTCCCTGGTGCCGTACCACCTCACGAGGCCCCCGGTCGATGCCGGGGGCCTCGTGCCGTTCCCGGACGCGCGCGTCGTCGTGACCGCCGTCAGCCGTGACCACCCGTCTGCCGTGACCACCGTCACCTGGCCGGTACCGCGGGCGCCGGTACGCTGCGAACGTGACGACGACCCCCGGGACGCCCCCCGGCACGCAGGCGCGGCTGGCTCTCGTGACGTGCGCGGAGCTGCCCGACCTCGACCCCGACGACGCCCCGCTGCGCCCCGCGCTCGAGGCGCGGGGGATCGCCACGGACGTCGTCGTCTGGGACGACCCGACCGTGGACTGGGGCACGTACCCGCACGTCCTCATCCGCTCGACGTGGGACTACACGCACCGCCCGGCGCAGTTCGCCGACTGGACCCGCCGCGTCGAGCGGTCGAGCGTGCTCCTCAACCCGTCGCCCGTGGTGACGTGGAACATCGACAAGACCTACCTGCGCGACCTCGAGTCCGCCGGCGTCCCGACGGTCCCTACGATCTGGCTGGACCCGGCGCGCAACTTCAACTCCCGCGCGATCCACACGCGCTTCCCCGCCTTCGGCGACTTCGTCGTCAAGCCCACCGTCAGCGCGGGCTCGCGCGACACGGGTCGGTACCGCGCGGACGAGACGCCCCAGCGGTCGCAGGCGATCATGCACGCCCGGAACCTGCTGGGCGTGGGGCGCTGGGTCATGATCCAGCGCTACCTGCGGCAGGTCGACACGGTCGGGGAGACCGCGCTCGTCTTCGTCGAGGGCGAGTACTCGCACGCCGTGCACAAGGGCGCGCTGCTGTCGGGCCCGTACAAGGAGGGCTCCGACGAAGGGATCCTGTACCGCGACGAGAAGATGAGCCCCGCCGACCCGTCCGACGCGGAGCTCGAGCTCGCCCGCAAGGTGGTCGCAGAGCTCCCGGGGATCCTCGGCCTCGACGGCCCGCTGCTGTACGCGCGCGTCGACCTGATCCCCGACGACGAGGGTGACCCGGTCCTGCTCGAGCTCGAGCTCGCCGAGCCCAGCCTGTTCTTCGCGCACGCGCCGGGCTCGGTCGAGCGGTTCGCCGACGCGGTGGCGGCCCGGGTCCGCGGCTGACCGCTCGCCGGCGACCGGGCACCGGTCCGTGTGCGAAGTACTGCTCGCGAGCCGGTACACTTCTCGACGGCCCGGTTCCGACCGGGACAGTGGTGGCTATAGCTCAGGTGGTAGAGCACCTGGTTGTGGTCCAGGGGGTCGCGGGTTCAAGTCCCGTTAGCCACCCCAGTACGACGAAGGGCGCCGATCTCGTGTCGGCGCCCTTCGTCGTCGTGCGGGTGTCCCCGCAGGTCAGCGCGTCTCGGGACGCTTGGCCACCGAGCTCGCGGCGATCTGCGCGGAGATGCGGCGTGCGGTCGTCGAGTCCGGGCCCGGGGCGGCGGGGAACAGCGCCGCGCGGTAGTAGCGCAGCTCGTCGATGCTCTCCAGGATGTCCGCGAGCGCGCGGTGGCCGCCGTTCTTGGCGGGCGAGGCGAAGTACACGCGCGGGTACCAGCGGCGCGCGAGCTCCTTGATCGACGAGACGTCGATCACGCGGTAGTGCAGGTGCGCGACGAGCTCGGGCATGTCGCGGTCGAGGAACGTCTTGTCGGTGCCGACCGAGTTGCCCGCCAGCGGTGCCTTGCCGGGCTCCGGCACCCACGTCCGGACGTACTCGAGCACCTGACGCTGCGCGTCGGCGAGCGTGGTGCCGGTCGCGAGCGCGTCGAGCAGGCCGGACGTCGTGTGCATGGTCCGCACGAAGTCGCCCATCTGCTCGAGCGCCTCCGGCGGGGGCGCGACGAGCACGTCGACGCCGTCGCCCAGCACGTTGAGCTCGGAGTCGGTGACGACCGCGGCGACCTCGACGAGCGCGTCGGCCGTCAGGTCGAGCCCTGTCATCTCGCAGTCGATCCACACGATGCGGTCGCTGCTCTCGTGGCCGTTGGGCTGGCTCGTCGTCGTCACTCGGGTCAGCCTAGGACGACGAGCGGGCCCGCGAGGTCACGTCCCGCCGTGCGAACCGGTGTGGTGGCCCGGGTGCGGGCCGGTGTGCGGGGCCTCGTCGTCGCCCTGCGGCACGGTGGACGCGACCCACGCGGCCGCCGGCACCAGGACGAGGACCGCGAGCCCGACCGTCACGGCCGTCCCGACCGACGTGCCCGCCCACCGCAGGACCACGGCGACGACGCCCGCTGCGCCGATCCCGACCAGGACGCGCTCGAGCCACGCGGCGAGCCGCGTACGCAGGTCGACGCGAGGCTCGCGTCCGGCATGCCGACCCATCAGGCGGCGCCCCCGCGCGGGCGCACGTCACGACGCCGCCCCGCGGGGACGCGCGCGTGACCTGCGTTCATGGCGACATGGTGGCACGCCCGCACCGCGCGCAGCGGGAGCCACGGGGGTGACCCGCGGACGCGAGAACGGCGGCCCCCCGAGTGGGGGACCGCCGTTCTCCTGGGTCGCGCGTGTCCGGCGCACCGGACGACTGCTACGCCCGTGCGTACAGCATCAGCAGCGCGAGGTCCGGACGGCGTTCCGGTGGATGGCTCGCGGCGTGCTCACGAGATCTGGCCCGCTCGGCGCGCGAGAGCTCGTCCTGGACGGCGCGCTCCCGCTCGACGTAGTCGGCACGGGCGAGGTCGGTGGTCATGAGGGCATGCATGAGGAACTCCTCGGGTGGGTGGGTGAAGGTGCGGCGATCCGCGACGGCACGAGCCGGGCGGGTCCGACCCGTCTCGACCACCGTGCAGGACAACCAGACCACCTCGCAGATACCCCCGTCACGGGATTTATCGCCGCCGGGCACGGGCGAGACGACCGGGGCCCGCGGGCCGGGGACCGGTACCCTGCGGCTGCCGGCCCCCGTAGCTCAGTGGACAGAGCAGCCGCCTTCTAAGCGGTCGGTCGCAGGTTCGAGTCCTGCCGGGGGCGCCAGCGGACGCGGACGGGCGCGGGGTCTCAGAACGCCGCGTCGACGACGAGCGCGCGGTGGTCCGACAGGCCGAGGTCCAGCGCGCTCGCGCGGCGCGCGCGGACGTCGGCGGTGCCCAGCACGTGGTCGAGCTGCTGGTCCGGCGCGTGCACCGGGAACGTCGCGGCCCGCGCGAGCGGGTGCAGACCGGTGACGCGCGCCGGCCGGTCGCCCGCGAGGTTGAGGTCGCCCATGACGACGCGCGGGCCCGGCATGGCGTGCGTGGCGCGCACCAGGTGCCGCAGCTGGCGCACGTTCCAGCCGGGGATGAACGTGAGGTGCGTCCCGACGACCGTGCACGGCCCCTCGGGGGCGTGCACGACCGCGGCGATCGCCGCGCGCGGCTCGTCACGCACGAGCGTGGGCCACCGGCGCCCCGGGAACAGCACGGGCGCCCGCCGGCGCAGCGCGGGCAGCGCGACGACGCGCCACTCCAGCACCGGCAGCCGGGACAGCAGTGCGATGCCGTACGCCGCGCCGGTGGGCTGGGCGTCGCCGGTGCCCGCGACCCACAGGTCCGGCTCGCCGTGCAGCGTCGCGGCGAACCGGTGGTGGGGCGCCCCCATGGCGTCCGCCGCGACGGCGGTCAGGTCCGCGCCGTGCGAGCGGGCCTGGTCGCGGTCGACCTCCTGCAGCGCGAGCACGTCGGCGTCCAGCCGGCGCACGCCCGCGGCCAGGCGGTCCAGGTCCACCCGGCCGTCGGTCGTCGAGCGGCCGTGCAGGATGTTGAACGTCGCGAGCCGCACGCGGCGATTGTGACCCGGCCGCGCGGCGGGCGCTCGGGCTGCGGGACGCCGCGGCGCGGTGTACACACGCACCATGTCCGCCCCGACCCCGCCCGCCGCCGCCGTCGCCCGCGCCGGTGCCGCACCCGCGCCCCTGCCCGAGCCCGCGGGTGCCGACACCCCCGACGCGCGGCTCGCGCTGCAGGACGCGGTGCGCCGCACGGCGGTCGCGCTGATCGACGCGCAGGTGCCGTTCGCGCTCGTCGGCGGGTACGCCGCGTGGGCGCTCGGGGCGCCCGAGCCGAGCCACGACGCGGACTTCGCGGTCGCCGAGCAGGATGCCGACCGCGCCCGCCAGGCCCTCGCGGCGGCCGGCCTCGACGTGCAGGAGCCCGCGGAGAACTGGCTGTTCAAGGCGTACCACCACGGCCAGCTCGTCGACGTGATCTTCCGCATGGTCGGTGAGCCCGTGACGCACGAGCAGCTCGCGCAGGCGCAGGAGCTCGAGGTGCTCGCGGTGCGCATGCCCGTGATCGGGGCGACGGAGATCGTCTCCGCGAAGCTGCGGGTGCTGGGGGAGCACTACTGCGACTTCACGTGGCTGCTGCCGATGGTGCGGGCGCTGCGCGAGCAGGTCGACTGGCCGCGCGTGCGCGCGGACGTGGCCGAGCAGCCGTACGCGCGGGCGTTCCTGTTCCTCGCGGACGAGCTCGGGCTCACGTCCGACGCCGAGCAGCGGTTCGCGGCCACGCCGGGGCGTGGGGCGCCGGACGAGACCTGACGCACCGGGCCGTGAGCCGGCGCGGGGACCACCCGGACGGTCGGCGCACGACCGGGGGACACCGCGCGCGGGCACCTGCGGGCGCTCACCCCCGCGTGGCGCGTTTGTGCAGGTCATCAGACGACGCGAGAATGGCGCCGTGAGCGCCAAGCCCGGCACCACCACGGCGCAGACCGCCGGGTACGCCCCCGCCGACGAGCACCCCGGTGCGCCCGCGGCCGGCGCCGACCCGACGGCGGCCGCCGGACCGACCGCGCCCGAGGCGGGTCGCGGCTCGCCAGCCGACGCCCCGGCGGGGGACGCGGCGGCGGCCGACGAGCACGCGCGGCACGCCGGGCGGCACACCGCGGACGACCCGCGCGAGATCCTCGCCCGCCCGCTCGCGGCGGGGTCGCTGCTCGACGCGGTGCGTGACCTGCGGCGGGACGTCGAGCGCACGACCTTCCCGCTCGACCTGCCCGGTACCGCGGCGGCGCGCGCGTCCCGGGCGCGCCTGGTCGACCAGCTCACCGAGCACCTGGTCCCGCGCCTCACCGAGCTCTCCGCGCCCGCGGTCGTCGTCGTCGCGGGCTCCACGGGGGCCGGCAAGTCGACCCTCGTGAACTCGCTCGTCGGGCACGAGGTGACGACCGCCGGCGTGCTGCGGCCGACCACGCGCGAGCCCGTGCTCGTGCACCACCCGGGCGACTCGGACCTGCTCGAGGCGCACCCGCTGGTGGGCACGGCCCGTGCCGTGGCGCACGACGCCGTGCCGCGCGGCATCGCGCTGCTCGACGCGCCGGACCTGGACTCCGTCCTCGACGCGAACCGTGCGGCCGCCCACCGGCTGCTCGAGGCCGCCGACCTGTGGCTGTTCGTGACCACCGCCGCGCGGTACGGCGACGCGCTCCCGTGGCGCGTGCTCCAGGACGCGGTGGAGCGCGGCGCGTCGATCGCGATGGTGCTCAACCGTGTGCCGACCGAGTCCCTGCCCGCGGTGCGCGGCGACCTGCTCGCGCGGCTGCGCGAGCACGGGCTCGCGGGGTCGCCGCTGTTCGTCGTGCCGGACCAGGGCCCGCACGAGGGTCCGCTCGAGCCGCGCGTCGTCGCGCCGGTGCAGCGCTGGCTGCTCATGCTCGCCGGGCCGGACCGCGCGCGCACCGTGATCGGGCGGACCCTGCGGGGCTCGCTCGCGGCGCTGCGGCTGTGGGTCGACGAGCTCGCCGAGGCCGTCCAGGCGCAGGCCGACGCGGCCGCGCAGGTGGGCGCGCTGCTCGACGAGGCGAGCGAGGCGCCGCTGGCGCGGGCGAGCGCCGCGGTGGCCGGCGGTGACGTCGCACGCGGCGCCGTCGGGGTGCGGTGGGCCGAGCTCACGTCGCCGCGCGGGGCGATCGGCTCGGTCGTGCGCGGTGGCAAGGTGCGCGGGTCCGGGCGCGGGCGCGCCGACCGCGAGTCGGCCGTGGCCGCGCTGCGGGCCGAGGTGACGAACGCGGCGACGACCGTGCTGACGGCGGCCGCGACCGACGCGGACGTCGACCTGCGCGACGCGCTCGCGGCCGGTCCGGCCGGGGCCGTCGCGGTGCTGGACCGCTGGGCGCCGCGCGCGACGGGCCCCGACGGTGCGTCCGAGCAGGCCGCGCGCGCGTGGGTGGGGCAGGGCGTGCGCGCGGTGCGCGGCGCGCTCGCCGACCCCTCGCTCGACAGGGCGGCCGCCAGACGGCGGGACAAGGGCGTGCGGGTGCTCGGCGAGGAGGTCGTCGCGACCGTCGCGCTGGCCGCCGCGGGCGGCGTCGACGACGCGCTGGACACGCTGACGACGCTCGTCGGGCCGGCCGCGCAGGACGTCGTCGCCGAGCTGCGCGACGACCTCGAACGGCGCGCTCGGGCGCGCGTCTCGCTCGTGCGGGACGAGGCCGCGACCCCGCTCGCCGACCCCGACCTCGCCTCCGACGCCGCGTCGCGCCTGCGCCTGCGGCTCGCCGTCATCAAGGGGCTGACATGAGCGTGCCGACGAGCGCCGGGGCCGACACCGTGTCGACGGGCGGGCCGGCTGGTGGGTCGACGGGTGGGTCGACAGACGGGTCGACGGGTGGGCCGACGGGTGAGCCGACCGGCACGCCCGTCCCTGACGCCGCGGTGAGCGTCACGGTCGGCGAGGAGACGGTCGCGCTGTCCGCGCGGGTCGCGGCGCTCGAGTCCGCGCTCGACGAGGCGGGCGAGCGCCTCGACCCGGACGCGTCGGCCGACGCCCGTGCGGCCGTCACCCGGCTGCGGGAGCGGCTCGCGCTGGGCGTGGACCACACGGTCGTCGCGCTCGCGGGCGGCACCGGGTCCGGCAAGTCGAGCCTGTTCAACCGGGTCAGCGGGCTGCGGTTCGCCGAGGTGGGCGTGCGCCGCCCGACGAGCTCGCAGGTCACCGCGTGCGTGTGGGGTCCCGGGGGCGCCCCGGTGCTCGACTGGCTAGGCGTGCAGCCCGAGCTACGGATCCAGCGCGAGAGCGTCCTCGACGGCGAGAGCGAGGCGCCCCTGCGCGGCCTGGTGCTGCTGGACCTGCCCGACCACGACTCGGTCGAGCCCGCGCACCGGGAGGTCGTCGACCGCCTGCTGCCGCAGGCCGACCTGCTCGTCTGGGTGGTCGACCCGCAGAAGTACGCCGACGAGGCGCTGCACGCGGGCTACCTGCGGTCGCTCGCGGGCCAGGACACCTCGATGCTCGTCGTGCTCAACCAGGTCGACACGGTGCGGGAGGGCGAGCGTGCGGCGCTCGTCGCCGACGTGACGCGCCTGCTCGCCGAGGACGGGCTGCCGGACGTCCCCGTGGTGGCGGCGTCGGCCGCGACCGACGAGGGCGTCCCGGACCTGCGGGCAGGGCTCGCGCGGGTCGTCGCGGGCCGCTCGCTCGCCGCGCGGCGGGCCGAGCAGGAGGTCACGGCGGCCGCTCGTCGGCTCGCCGAGGGTGTCGCCGGCCACGAGCCGGCGCCCGCGGCGCTCGCGACCGGCCCGATCGTCGCGGCGCTCGCGGAGGCCTCGGGCATGGACGCGGTGACGGACGCGGTCGCCGCGGCCGTGCGCGGACGCGGCGTGCGTGTCCCGCAGATCGTGCCCGTGCACCCGGACGCGGTGCGGCTCGCGCGGGGCTCGTGGCTCGCGGGCGCGACCGCCGACCTCCCGGAGCGCTGGGCGGCGTCCGTGCGCGAGCGCGTCGCGTCCGCGGACGCGCTCGGGCGGCACGTGGGCTACGCGCTCGGCGACGTGACGGTCGCGGTGCGGCGGTCACGCGCCGCGGCGGTGCTGGTCGCGCTCGCGGCGGTGCTCGGGCTCGCGGGACTCGTCGTCGGCGGACTCGGTGCCGGCGAGATCGTCGGCGGGGCGGGGGTCACGGGCACGCTGCGGCTCGGGGGCGTGCTCCTGGCGCTGGCGCTCGCGTGCCTGCTGGTGGGGCGCGCCGTGCGGGCGCGCGCGGCCCGGCGGGCGGCCGCCCGGGTGCGCGACGAGGGACGCGCCGCGATCGAGGAGGTCGCCCGGCAGGACCTGGTCGAGCCGACCGCGGCGGTCGTGGCGGAGCACCGGCGCGTGCGCGGGCTGCTCGACACCGCGCGCGGCTGACGCCACCCGACCCCAGCCCCCTGTCCCGCGCGGTCGGTCCCCAGCCCGGCCGGTCCGCGCCCCCCGACGGCGTCGTCGCGGCCACGCTGCCCGCACACGCCCCGGTCGAGACGGGGCCGGTCGGCAGGAGGCAGCATGAGCAACGGGACCCTCGACATCACCGTCACGGGGTGGGTCGGCAGCGAGATCACGACGCTGCCCGCGCAGGACGGGCGCGCGGCGTACACGACCTTCCGGGTCGGGAGCACGCGGCGGTGGTGGAACCGCGTGACGGGGCAGTGGCAGGACTCGCAGACCGAGTGGTTCCAGGTGAAGGCCTGGCGCGCGCTCGCGGTCAACGCGGGGCTCTCGCTGCGCAAGGGCGTGCCCGTCGTCGTGCAGGGGCGCCTGTCGACGCGCGAGTGGCAGGACCAGGGTGGCGCGACGCGCACGTCGCTCGTGCTGGAGGCGACGGCCATCGGGCTCGACCTCACGTACGGAACCGTGGCGTTCGAGCGCACGCTCTCGGGCGCCGCCGCGCTCGCGGCGGACGAGGTGCGCAGCGACCGCCCGGTGGACGTCACGCGCCTCGTCGAGCTCGACGAGGCGTCCGCGCACGACGCGCCGGACGAGCAGGCGCCCGACGAGGGCCTCGTGGACGAGGGCCACGTGCTCACGGAGGAGGCCACGCTCGCCGGTGCCACCCGGTGAGCGTCTAGGCTGGTGCATCGCGATCCCGACGACGACCGGCCGCTGCACGCGCGCGGCCGGCGTCGGCGGGTGGTCGCCGGTCGCGTCCCGCGACCCCCAGCATCCCCGAGCACGTGAGGCGGAGAACCGAGCCCGTGGCTGAGTTCATCTACACCATGTACAAGGCGCGCAAGGCGCACGGAGACAAGGTCATCCTCGACGACGTCTCGCTGAACTTCCTGCCCGGCGCCAAGATCGGCGTCGTCGGGCCGAACGGCGCCGGCAAGTCGACGATCCTGAAGATCATGGCCGGCCTGGACCAGCCGTCGAACGGCGAGGCGCGCCTGAGCCCCGGGTTCACGGTCGGCATCCTGCAGCAGGAGCCGCCGCTCAACGACGACAAGACCGTCCTCGGCAACGTCGAGGAGGGTGTGGGCGAGATCAAGGCGAAGCTCGACCGGTACAACGAGATCTCGGCGCTCATGGCCGAGCCCGACGCGGACTTCGACGCGCTGCTCGCCGAGATGGGCCAGCTGCAGGAGGCCATCGACGCGGCCGACGCGTGGGACCTGGACGCGCAGCTCGAGCAGGCGATGGACGCGCTGCGCTGCCCGCCGCCGGACGCGGACGTCAAGGTGCTCTCCGGTGGTGAGCGCCGCCGCGTCGCGCTGTGCAAGCTCCTGCTCGAGAAGCCGGACCTGCTGCTGCTCGACGAGCCCACCAACCACCTGGACGCCGAGTCGGTGCAGTGGCTCGAGCAGCACCTCAAGGCGTACCAGGGCGCCATCCTGGCCGTCACGCACGACCGGTACTTCCTCGACAACATCGCCGAGTGGATCTGCGAGGTCGACCGCGGCCGCCTCTACCCGTACGAGGGCAACTACTCCACGTACCTGGAGAAGAAGCAGGAGCGCCTCCAGGTCCAGGGCAAGAAGGACGCGAAGCTCGCCAAGCGACTCAAGGACGAGCTCGACTGGGTCCGGCAGAACGCCAAGGGCCGCCAGACCAAGTCGAAGGCGCGCCTGGCCCGCTACGAGGAGATGGCCGCCGAGGCCGAGCGCACGCGCAAGCTCGACTTCGAGGAGATCCAGATCCCGCCGGGCCCGCGTCTGGGCAACCTCGTCCTCGAGGCGAAGGACCTGTGCAAGGGCTTCGACGGCCGACAGCTGATCGACGGGCTGAGCTTCACGCTGCCGCGCAACGGCATCGTCGGCGTGATCGGCCCGAACGGCGTCGGCAAGACGACGCTGTTCAAGACGATCGTCGGCCTCGAGCCGCTCGACGGCGGCGAGCTGAAGATCGGCGAGACCGTGTCGATCTCGTACGTCGACCAGTCGCGCGGCGGCATCGACCCGAAGAAGACGCTGTGGGAGGTCGTCTCGGACGGCCTCGACTTCCTCAAGGTCGGCAACGTCGAGATCCCCTCGCGCGCGTACGTCGCGTCGTTCGGGTTCAAGGGCCCGGACCAGCAGAAGCCGGCGGGCGTGCTGTCGGGCGGTGAGCGCAACCGCCTCAACCTGGCGCTCACCCTCAAGCAGGGCGGCAACCTGCTCCTGCTCGACGAGCCGACCAACGACCTCGACGTCGAGACGCTGGGCTCGCTCGAGAACGCGCTGCTCGACTTCCCCGGCTGCGCCGTCGTGGTCTCGCACGACCGGTGGTTCCTCGACCGGGTCGCGACGCACATCCTGGCGTACGAGGGCACCGAGGAGAACCCCGCGAACTGGTACTGGTTCGAGGGAAACTTCGCCTCCTACGAGGAGAACAAGGTGGCGCGTCTGGGTGCGGACGCCGCGCGCCCGCACCGCGTCACCTACCGCAAGCTGCGCCGCGACTGAGCGACGCCCGCCGCGCCACGCGTGCCCCGGTCCGCCTCGTCGGGCCGGGGCGCGCGTGCTCGGGCAGACTGTCGAGCGTGACGGGACCCGAGGTCGCAGGCACGACGGGCGGGCGTGAGGGCCCGCTCGTCGAGGCGCTCGAGCGCCTGCGCAGCCGCCTGGTGGCGCTCGAGCTCCCGCTCGAGACGCCCCGCGTCGCCGAGGCCCGCGGCGACCGTGCGGCGGCGCTCGACCAGCTCGACGACTACCTGCTGCCGCGCCTGCGGGCGCACAGCGCGCCCCTGCTCGTCGTGGTCGGCGGCTCGACCGGGGCGGGCAAGTCGACGCTCGTGAACTCGTTGCTCGGCGTGCAGGTCTCCGCCCCCGGCGTGCTGCGGCCGACCACCCGCGCACCCGTGCTCGTGCACCACCCGCTCGACGAGCGGTGGTTCTCCACGGACCGCGTGCTGCCCGGGCTCGCGCGCGTGGTCTCGGACGCCGGTGCCGCCGGCGAGGGGCGGGCGCTGCGGCTCGTCGCGTCCGAGGTGCTCCCGCCCGGGCTCGCCCTGCTCGACGCACCGGACGTCGACTCGGTCGACGACACGAACCGCCGGCTCGCGGGCCAGCTGCTCGACGCGGCGGACCTGTGGCTGTTCGTCACCACCGCGGCGCGGTACGCGGACGCGGTGCCGTGGGAGCTGCTGCACCGCGCTGCGCGGCGGCACACGCAGGTCGCGCTCGTCGTCGACCGGGTGGACGCCGGGGCGCAGGCCGTGGCGGCGGACCTGCGCCGGCTCATGGACGGCAACGGCCTCGAGGACGCGCCGCTGCTCGTCGTGCCGGAGACCCCGCTGGTCGACGGGCTGCTCCCCGAGCACGCGGTGGGTCCGGTCGCCGCGTGGCTGACCGCTCTCGGCGCCGACGCGCCGACGCGCGAGGCGGTCGCGCTCGCGACGCGCGACGGCGTGGTGGACGACCTGGTGCGGCGGGCAGGGGGCATCGCCGATGCCGGGGACGCGCAGGTGGCCGCCGACACGCGCCTGCGCGCGGCGGTCGCGCTCGCCTACGACGAGGCGGCACGCACGGTGTCCGAGGCGACGTCGCAGGGCGCGATGCTCCGTGGGGAGGTCCTCGCGCGATGGCAGGACCTGGTGGGCACGGGGGACCTGCTCCGCTCGGTCGAGGCGGGCGTGGGGCGCGTCCGGGACGCGGTCGGGCGGTTCCTGCGCGGACGGCCCGCGCCCGCGCCGCAGGTCGAGCAGGCGATCGCGACGAGCCTGCAGGTCGTGCTGCTCGACGCTGCGGACACCGCGGCCGCCCGCAGCCACGCGGCGTGGCGTGCGGACGCGGCCGGTGCGGCGCTCGTCGGCCTCGAGCTGTCGCGCGGGTCGGCCGGGCTGCGCGCCGCGGTCGACGCCGAGGTGCGCGGCTGGCAGGCCGACGTCCTGGAGCTGGTGCGTGAGCAGGGCGCGGCCCGGCGCGGCACCGCACGCGGGCTGTCGTTCGGGGTCAACGCGCTCGGGGTGAGCCTCATGGTGCTCGCGTTCGCCTCCACGGGCGGGATCACCGGCGTGGAGGTCGGCATCGCGGGGGGCACGGCGCTCGTCGCGCAGAAGGTGCTCGAGGCCGTGTTCGGGGACGACGCGGTGCGGCGTCTGGCGGCGCAGGCGCGTGAGCTCCTCGACGCGCGAACCGCGCGGCTCCTCGACGCGGAGTCGGCCCGCTTCACGGCCCAGCTCGACGCGCTCGGTGCCGCCCACGCCGCGGGCGGCGCGCTGCGGGCGGCCGCGGACGACGTGGCGCGTGCGGCCCGCGACGAGCGGCGCGACCGCCCGACGCTCGCCGCCACGCCCGCGCCCGCGGGCAGCGGCCGGCGCCTGCGCGGTGCCGACGCGGCGGCCGACGAGCCGACCCGCGGCGACCCGGTCGCGCAGCCCCCGCGTCGAGGGCTGTGGCAGCGGCTGCTCGGGCGGCGCGCGGCCGGGACCGACGAGGAACGCACATGAGCCTCACGCTCGAGCAGCGCGCCGACGCGCTCGCCGCGGCGCTCGACGCGGGCGACGGCCGGCTCGCACCCGACCTCGTCGAGGACACCCGCGCGCTCGTCGCGCGCGTGCGCGAGCGTGCGGGGCTGTCCGCCGAGCACACGGTGGTCGCGCTCGCCGGGGCGACGGGCTCGGGCAAGTCCTCGCTGCTCAACGCGCTCGCGGCCGCCGACCTCGCCGCGACGGGCGTCCAGCGGCCGACGACGTCCCACCCGCTCGCCCTCGTGGTCCCGGCCGGGGACGGCGGCCGGGACCCGTCCGCGCTGCTCGACTGGCTCGAGGTCGACCGGCGCCACGTGCTGCCCGCGGCGACGACCGCGCTGCCGCCCGGCCTGGTGCTGCTCGACCTGCCCGACCACGACTCCGTCGTCGTCGAGCACCGCGTGCGCGCGGAGCGGCTCGTCGCACGCGCCGACCTGCTCGTGTGGGTGGTCGACCCGCAGAAGTACGCGGACGCCGCGCTGCACGAGGGGTTCCTGCGCACGCTCGTCGGGCACGACGAGGTCGTCGTGCTGGCGCTCAACCAGGTCGACCGCCTGACCCACGGCGACGCGGCGGCGGTGCTCGCGGACCTGCGGCGGCTCGCCACCGCCGACGGGATCGGCGCGGCGCGTGCCCTGGGCCTCTCGGCCGCGACGGGTGCGGGTGTCGACGCGCTGCGCGCCCTCGTCGCGGACGCCGTGCGGCGGCGCGAGGCGAGCACGCGGCGGTTCGGTGCGGACCTGCGGAACGCCGCGGCCGTGGTGCTCGACGCGTGCGGCCCCCCGGTGCGCGGCCGCACCCCCGACCCCCGCGCTCTCGTGGACGCGCTCGCGGACGCCGCCGGCGTCCCGACCGTCGTCGACGCGGTGCGGCGCGCGACCGTGCGCGCCGCGACCGCGCGGACCGGCTGGCCGCCCGTGCGCTGGGTCGCGGGCCTGCGCCCCGACCCGCTGCGGCGCCTCGGGCTCGCGCCCCGGCCCGCGCCGCAGGCCGAGCTCGCGCGCACGTCGCTGCCGCCTCTGGGCGCCGCGCAGCGCGCGCGGGCGGCGACCGCCGTGCGTGACCACGCGGACGCCGCTCTCGCGGGTGCGCCCGACGCGTGGGTGCTCGCGGCGCGCGCGCGGCTCGACCCCGCCGCCCTGACCGACGCGCGGACCGGCGCGCTGCCCGACGCGCTCGACCACGCGATCGCGCGCACACCGCTGGTCCCGCAGCGCCCGGCGTGGTGGTGGCGGGTCGTCGCAGGGCTGCAGTGGCTGCTGCTCACGGCCGCTGTCGTCGGCGGGCTGTGGCTCGCCGGGCTCGCGCCGATGGGCTACCTGCGGCTCCCCGAGCCGGACGTGCCGCAGTGGGGGCCGGTCCCCGTGCCGACCGCGCTCCTCGTCGGCGGTGTGCTGGCCGGGGTGCTCGTCGCGCTGCTCGCCGGCGTCGCGGCGCGGCTGGGTGCGCGGCGTCGGGCACGCGCGGCCGGCAGGCGGTTGCGCGCGGCCGTCGCGCAGGTCGCGGACGCGCTCGTCGTGGACCCGCTCGCGCAGGAGACGGCCGCGCTCGAGCGCTGCCGGTCGCAGGCGGCGCGCGCCGCGGCGCGCTGAGACGCCCCCCGGCGGCGCACCACGGGACGGACGTCGCGCTCGGCGGACCGGCGGACGGGGGAGGATGCGACGGGCGGGGAGAGGTGTCCGCGCGACGAGGAGGGACACGCATGGCGAGGCTCGAGGTGCCGGTGCAGCTGCGCTGGTCGGACATGGACGCGTACGCGCACGTCAACAACGTGGAGATGCTGCGCCTGCTCGAGGAGGCCCGCATCGAGGTGTTCTGGCAGCACCCCGTGGGCCCCGACGGCGTGCGGCCCGAGACGCGCTCCACCGCCGTGCTCGACGCCGGACCGGGCACGCGCGTGTCGACGTTCATCGCGCACCAGGAGATCCAGTACGTCAGGCCGCTCGGGTACCGGCGCTCCCCGGTGGTCGTCGAGCTGTGGATCGGCCACCTCGGCGGTGCGAGCCTCGACGTCTGCTACCAGGTGCGTGACCTGCCCGCGGCCGACCCGGCGTCGGTCGTGTACGCCCGGGCCGTCACGACGATCGTGCTGGTCGACTCCACGACGGGTGCGCCCACCCGCATCGGTCCCGACGAGCGCGCGGCGTGGCAGCCGTACCTCGAGGAGCCGGTCGCGATCCGCCGACGGGGCGCGCGGTGAGCGCGTCGGACGCCGAGGTCCCGGTGCCCGGGCAGGTGCTCGCGCACGCGGGGGTGTTCGCGCTGCGCGTGCCCGCGGGCTGGGCGGCCACCGGCCTGGAGGGCCACCGGTACCGCGTGCGCGGCGAGGGAGTGACGCTCGACGTCTCGGTGCACCGCGGGCCGCGCCCGGCGCCCGACGCGCGCGCGACCGTGCTGGCCCACGCGCGGGCGCAGGGCGCACCGGACGACGTGGCGGCACTCCCGCTGCACGGCGACGACGAGCCGACCGCCGAGCGCGCCGGCGTGCGGTGGTCGCACGACGAGGGCTGGCACCTCGCCGCCGCCCTGTGCCGCGGCCACGACGTCGTCCTGGTGACCGCGCTCGCGGCGGACGACGACCAGCGCGCCGCGGTCGAGCGCGTGCTCACGACCTTGGCGCCGGACGACCCGCCCCGCCGGTGGTGGCGTCGCCGCTGACCGGCGCACGCATCGAGCGCTGCGCGCTGCTCGCCGCGGCCGCGATGTTGCGCTGCATTCCCCCGAACACGACGCCGTGGAACGGCGCGACCGACCACCAGTAGAGCTGGCCCGCCAGACCGCTGGGGTGGAACAGCGCGCGCTGGGAGAACACCACCGGCGCGGTCGTCCAGGCGTCCGGGTCGCCCGCCTTCTCACCCACGGGCTCGACCCGCAGCTCCAGCCACGCGAGCCCCGGAACGCGCATCTCCGCGCGCAGGCGCAGCAGGCGACCGGGCTCGATCGCCTCGACGCGCCACCAGTCGACCGCGTCGTCGACGAGCAGGCGCCCCGGGTCGCGCCGACCGCGACGCAGCCCCGGGCCGCCCGCGAGCCGGTCCAGCAGCCCGCGCACGTGCCACGCGAACGGCCACGAGTACCAGCCGCGCTCGCCGCCCACGGCCTCGATGACGCGCCACAGCGCCGCGGGGGAGGCGTCGACCTGCACGCGTCGCTCGTCGACGTACAGCGAGCCGCCCGCCCAGTCGGGGTCGCTCGGCAGGGGGTCGGACGGCGCGCCGGGCACGGACGCCGACGACCAGCGGGTCGACACCGACGCCTCCTGCACGCGTCGCAGCGCGAGCCGGACCGCTCGTCGGAACCCCACGAGACCCTCGGGCGGGTCGGGCACGTACCGGGCGATGTCGTGCTCGCGGCACACGACCTCGTGCACGAGCGACCCGACGAGGGGCCGCGCGAGCCCACCGGGCACGGGTGTCACGAGCGACACCCACAGGCTCGACAGGCGGGGCGTGAGCAGCGGGACGCCGACGATGACCCGTCGCCGCAGCCCGGCCTCCTGCGCGTAGCCCTGCATCATGTCGCGGTAGGTCAGGACGTCCGGGCCGCCGATGTCGAACCCGCGGTTCACGTCGGGCGGCATCGCGGCCGCGCCGACGAGGTAGCGCAGCACGTCGCGCACCGCGATCGGCTGGATGCGGTTCTCGACCCAGCGCGGCACGGTCATCGCGGGCAGCCGCTCGGTGAGGTAGCGCATCATCTCGAACGACGCGGAGCCGGACCCGAGGATCACGGCGGCGCGCAGGACGGTGGTCGGCACGCCGCTGCGCAGCAGGATCTCGCCGACCTCGGCACGCGACGCGAGGTGCTCCGAGAGGACCTCGTCGTCGGGTGTGAGGCCGCCCAGGTACACGATGCGCCCGACGCGCTCCGCGGCGGCCGCGTCCGCGAACGCCTGCGCGGTGCGCCGGTCGCGCTCCGCGAACTCGCGCCCCGTGCCGAGCGAGTGGATGAGGTAGTACGCGACGTGCGCCCCGCGCAGCGCGGGCCCGATCTCGTCGGGTTCGGCCGCGTCCGCCTGCACGACCTCGACGTCGTCGAACCACGGACGCCCCCGCAGCCGGTCGGGCGTGCGGGCCACGGCGCGCACGCGGTAGCCGGCGGTCAGCAGCTCGGGCACCAGCCGCCCGCCGACGTAGCCCGTCACGCCCGTGACGACCGCGAGCGGCGCGTCGGGGCGCGGCCGGCCGTCGTCGTCGAGGCCCGGCACGAGCCCCGGGAGGCTGTGCGCGACGGGCTCGGGTGCCAGGTCGTCGTCGGTCGTCACCGTGGCAGTCTGCGGCACGGGCCCGGTGGCCGCACGGCGGGAGGTGCGCGGCACGCTCAGCCCAGCAGGCGGAGAGTCTCGCGCTCCGCGACGGCCTGCGAGCGCGTCGGGCGGATGGTCTCCCCGCGCTCCCAGAGGTCGACGACGCGCGGGTCGATGTAGGACGCCCGGCACACCGCCGGCGTGTTGCCGAGCTCCTCGGCGACGTCGCGCACGACCTGCGTGACCACGCGCCGCCGCGCACGGTCGGACGCGGGTGCGGGGCCGGCCGCCGCGAGACCGCGCGCCGCGAGCACGGTCGCGTGCCACGTGCGGAAGTCCTTGGGCGTCGCGTCGGCGCCGAGGCGCCGCTTGACGTACGCCGAGACGTCGGCGCTGGTCACGTCGCGCCAGACGCCCGCGGCCTCGTCGCGCCACGCGAGCAGCTCGGGGGAGTCGTCGCGACGACGGACGAGCGTGCGCACGAGCGCGGCGACGTCGTCGTCCTCGACGACCGTGTCCCGCACCTGGCCGGACTTGGCGGGGAAGTGCAGGTGGACGCGGCCCGGGTCGGAGTCCGTCTGCGGCGGCAGCACGCGCACGTGGTCCTTGCGCAGCGTCGCGAGGCCGTACGACCCGTGCCGCGCGGCGTAGCCCTCCCCGCCCACCCGCAGGTACGCGAGGTCGAGCAGGCGGAACGCGAGCGCGAGCGCCTTGTCGCGCGGGAAGCCCTCGAGCCGCAGGTCGCGGCGCACGTGGCGGCGAGCC
>NZ_BJLP01000025.1 GCF_006538705.1 Cellulomonas uda | reverse complement strand
ACCTAGACGGTGTGGGGGAGCCGCATGCCCTGCTCGAACGCCGGCACGGTCGCCTGCGCGCGGTCGCGGTCGCACCCGACGGGACGGTGCTCGTGGTCACCGGCAACACCGACGGTCGCGGCGACCCGCGCCCGGACGACGACACGATCCTGCGGCTGACGGTCCGCTGACCTGCGGCGACGCGCTGTCGCCGGGTTGTCCACAGGGCGTCCGCGGGCCGTTGCCCGTCCCGGCTACCGTCCTGCCACGACCGATACCGGGGGTGGAGATGGACGGGTTCGAGGTGGACACCGACAGGCTGCGCGAGCACGCGCGGCACGTCCGCGAGCGCGCGGGAGACGTCGCGGAGCTCGCGCCGGTCGCGCTCGCGATGGCTGCCGACCCCGGTGCGTTCGGGATCGCGCTCGCCCCGGTCGGCAACGCCATGGCGCTCGCGCAGGCGGCCTGCGGCGTCGCGATCGGCGGCGTCGGGGGCGCCCTCGCCGTCACGGGCACGGCGGTCGACGTGGTGGCCGACTCGTACGACGTGACCGACACGGCCGTGCGCACGGTGTTCCGTGCGGGCCAGGTGGTGCTGCGATGAGCGGGCTGCCCGCTCCCGGGGTCGAGGTGGCCGAGACCGAGGCGTGGCACTCGGGCGCGGGGCTGATCAGTGACGTCGCGACCCTTGCCGGGCAGGCCCGCAGCGGGTCCTGGGTCGACGCCACGCTGAGCACGGCGGCCCTGGCGGGCAACGGTGTGGCGCTCGGGGTGGACCCGCTCGGCGCGGCGGTCGCGTGGGGAGTCGGGTGGGTGCTGGACCACGTGCAGCCGCTCAAGGGGTGGCTCGACGAGGTCGGGGGCGACGCCGACCAGGTCACCGCGTACGCGCGCACGTGGGAGACGATCGAGCGGGACCTCGTCGCGGCCGCCGACGGGCTCGAGAGCGACGTCGCGCGTGACCTGGCGTCGATGTCCGGCCCCGCTGTCGCCGCCTACCGCGGCGTGGCGTCGGTCCAGGTCGAGGCCGCCCGGACCGTCGCGCACGCGGCCGGTGCGCTCGGCAGCGCGCTGGCGGCCTGCGCCAAGCTGGTGCGGATGGTCCACGACCTGATCCGCGACGCCATCGCGGACGTGGTCTCGTCCGTCGTCTGCTGCACCAACCCGGTCTCGGCAGTGGCGAGGGCGAGCCGGCTCGCGGCGCGCTGGGGCGTGCGCCTCGGACCGCAGGTCGTGGCGCTCGCCCGCACGATCGACAACCTCGTCGACCTGGTGCGCTCCGTCACCCGCCCGATCCGGGCCGTGGGCGAGTTCCTGAGGCGGCGCCAGGAGGGGATCGGCCTGTCGAGCGCGGTCGGTCCTGCGGTGACGGGGATCGGGTACTTCACGACAGCGGTCGCCCCGTTCCTCCCGGGCCCGGCGGCCCCGGCGGCGAGCGTCCCGCCGTGCGCGCCGCGGCCCTCGCCCTAGGGTGGACGTGCGGTCGCCCTCGACGCACGTGCCGCCGAGGTCGCGGCGGTGCGCGACGCGGTCGTCTCGCGGACGCACGTCGTCGTCACGGGTCTGCCCGGCTCCGGGCGCTCGCACGTGCTCGCCCAGGTGCGCGCCGCGCTGCCCGACGACGTGACCGCGGTCGAGGTCCGCACCGTCCGCGGGGAGGGGCGTCCGCTCGAGTCGCTCGCGCTGGCCGGCCTGCTGTCCGGGCCCGCGGCCCCGAGCGCGATCGCGTCCGCGGTCGACCAGCTCGCGCACCGCGTGGCCGGCCGCCGCGCCGTGCTGCTCGTCGACGACGCGGACCGCCTCGACCCGGCGTCGGCGGCCGTGGTCGCCGCGGCGGTGCCGGCCGACTGGCTCCGCGAGACCGACCGGGCCGTCGTCCTCGAGCACCTGGCGCACCGGGGGCTGCTCGCCGCGCGGCCGGTCCCGCTGGCGAGCCACCTGACCGAGCAGGTCGCCCGCCGTGCGCGCGGTCCACGCACGCCCTGACCTCCAGCGCCCGACGTCGCGCCCCGCCCCCGTCCGGGTCGGGGCGCTCGTCGTCCCTGCGGCCGGTCGGTGGTCGCGCCCTCGGCGCACGCGGACGCTCACCTAGGATCGGGCGCATGTCCCGCATCCTGTCGGCCGTCGCGTGGCCGTACGCGAACGGTCCCCGTCACATCGGTCACGTCGCCGGCTTCGGCGTCCCGTCGGACGTCTTCTCGCGCTACATGCGCATGGCGGGCCACGACGTGCTGATGGTCTCGGGGACCGACGAGCACGGCACGCCGATCCTCGTCGAGGCCGAGAAGCACGGCACGACCCCGCAGGCGCTCGCGGACCGGTACAACCGCGTGATCGCGGAGGACCTCACCGCGCTGGGCCTGACCTACGACCTGTTCACGCGGACGACGACCCGCAACCACTACGCGGTGGTGCAGGAGATGTTCCGTACCGTGCACGCGAACGGCTACATGATCGAGAAGACGACCATGGGTGCCATCAGCCCGAGCACGGGGCGCACGCTGCCGGACCGCTACATCGAGGGCACGTGCCCGATCTGCGGCTACGACGGCGCGCGCGGCGACCAGTGCGACAACTGCGGCAACCAGCTGGACCCGGTGGACCTGGTCAACCCGCGCAGCCGGATCAACGGCGAGAAGCCGAAGTTCGTGGAGTCGACGCACTTCTTCCTCGACCTGCCGGCGTTCGCGAACGCGCTCGACGCGTGGCTGCGCACGCGCTCGGACTGGCGGCCCAACGTCCTGAACTTCTCGCTCAACCTCGTCGACGACATGCGCCCGCGCGCCATGACGCGGGACATCGACTGGGGGATCCCGGTGCCGCTCGCGGGCTGGGAGGACAACCCGAACAAGCGGCTGTACGTGTGGTTCGACGCGGTGATCGGCTACCTGTCGGCGTCGATCGAGTGGGCGCGCCGCTCGGGCGACCCGGACGCGTGGCGCCAGTGGTGGAACGACCCGGACGCGCGGTCGTACTACTTCATGGGCAAGGACAACATCACGTTCCACTCGCAGATCTGGCCCGCGGAGCTGCTCGGCTACGACGGCAAGGGCGCCAAGGGCGGTGCGCCGGGCGCGTACGGCGAGCTCCAGCTCCCGACGGAGGTCGTCAGCTCCGAGTTCCTCACCATGGAGGGCCGCAAGTTCGCATCGTCGCGCGGCATCGTCATCTACGTGCGCGACATGCTGGCGCGCTACCAGCCGGACGCACTGCGCTACTTCATCGCGGTCGCGGGTCCGGAGAACCAGGACTCCGACTTCACGTGGTCGGACTTCCTGCGCCGCACCAACGACGAGCTGGTCGCCGGCTGGGGCAACCTGGTGAACCGCACGGCGAGCATGATCCACAAGAACTTCGGCGAGATCCCCGCCGCGGGCGACCTGCTGGACGTGGACCGGGCGATCCTCGACCAGTCGCGCGCGGCGTTCGGGACGGTCGGGGACCTGATCGGCACGCACCGGCACAAGGCCGCGATCGCGGAGGCGATGCGCGTGGTGCAGGAGGCGAACCGGTACGTCTCGGAGACCGAGCCGTGGAAGCTCAAGGGCGACCGGGAGCGTCTGGGCACGGTGCTGAACACGGCCGCGCAGGTCGTCGCGGACGCGAACACCCTGCTCGCGCCGTTCCTGCCGCACTCGGCGCAGAAGGTGCACGAGACGCTGGGTGGCACGGGCGTGCTCGCGCCGCAGCCGCGTCTCGACGAGGTCACGGACCTGGACGACGAGTCGCGCCACTACCCGGTGATCACGGGTGACTACTCCGACGTGCCGGCGTGGGTCTCGCCCACGCTGACGCCCGGGGCTCCCGTGCCGGCCCCGACGCCGGTGTTCACCAAGCTCGACGACTCGATCGTCGAGGAGGAGCTCGCCCGCTACCAGAACCGCTGATGGGCCGGTCGCGCGAGCGGGGCTGGCCCGCGACGCCCGAGCCGCTGCCGGTCCCGGTGGTGGACAACCACACGCACCTGGAGACGGTGGTCGGCTGGCGTGCGCCGGGCTGGGACGACGAGCGCGCGGACCACGGGGCCGACGGGGGCGACGAGTGGCCCGACCTCGCGGCGCACCTGTCCCGCGCCGCCGAGGTCGGCGTCACGCGCATGGTGCAGGTCGGCTGCGACGTGGAGGCGGTGCGCTGGACCGACGCCGCGGTGCGCGCGCACGCGGAGCTGCTGGGTGCGGTCGCGGTCCACCCCAACGAGGCGGTGCTGCACGCGGGCGTGCACGAGGTCGCGCCCGACGGCCTCGAGCCGGACCCGCAGCCGTGGCACGACCTGCCGCTGGACGAGGCGCTGGACCTGGTCGCGACGACCGCGCGCGGCAACCCGCGGATCCGGGCGATCGGTGAGACGGGGCTGGACTTCTTCCGCGCGGGGCCGCGGGGCCGTGCGGTGCAGCGTGAGGCGTTCCGCGCCCACGTCGCGCTCGCGAAGGAGCTGGGCCTGGCGCTGCAGATCCACGACCGCGACGCGCACGACGAGGTGGTCGAGGTGCTGCTGCGCGACGGCGCACCCGAGCGCACGGTGTTCCACTGCTTCTCGGGCGGCGAGGACCTCGCGCGGCTCGCGGCCGAGCACGGGTGGTACTGCTCGTTCGCGGGCCCCGTCTCGTTCCCGGCGAACGAGCACCTGCGGGACGCCGCGCGCGTGCTCCCGGCCGAGCTCCTGCTCGTCGAGACGGACGCGCCGTACCTGACGGTGCACCCGCTGCGCGGCCGGCCGAACGCGCCGTACCTCCTGCCCGGGACGGTGCGGGCGCTCGCGGCGGCGCGCGACGAGGACGTGGCGGGGCTGTGCGTGACGCTGGCGCGCACGTCGCAGGAGGTCTACGGCTCCTGGTGACGACCGACCCGCGACGACACGCCGGGCGACACGCCGGAGCGCGGGTGCGCCGGGGCGCGCGACCGGGTGATCACCTGCTGGGAAGGTCCAGGTGCCGGGTTCCACCGCCGATCACCGATCGGTTACGGTCGGACGTGCGTCCGGGGGGCAGGACGATCGAGCACGGCCGTTCGTGGTCGACGACGAGCACGAGCACCGGCACGACAGGCGTCGCGGGACCGCGACGACGGCCCGCAGGACGGAGGAGCACCGCGTGAGCACGGCACGTCGCGTCGGCCCGCGCCGGGGTCACGACTCGGGTCGCAGCTCGGGTCACGGCTCGGGTCACCGGCTGGGCCGTCGGCTGGGCAAGGCGGTCGCGCAGGGCACGGTCGTCGCGCTCGTCGTCGGTGCCACGACCGCCTTCGCGGTGCTGCACAAGGAGGTCGTCGTCGACGTCGACGGCGAGCTGGTGCAGGTCGAGGGCTTCGGCCGCACGGTCGGCCAGGTGCTCGCGGCGGGGGACATCCACGTCGGTGAGCGCGACCTCGTCGCGCCCGGCGTGCACGAGGCGGTGACGCGCGGTGAGCAGATCGTCGTGAGGCACGCGCGTCAGCTCGACGTGGCGGTCGACGGTGAGCAGGCGCGCATCTGGACGACGGCGCTGACGGTCGGCGAGGCGGTCGACGCGCTCGGGCTGCGGGACGGCGAGGTGCGCCTGTCGGCGTCGCGCTCGGCGTCGCTGGGCCGCGGGACGCTGCACGTCTCGACGCAGAAGACGATCCACCTCGTCGTCGACGGTCAGGTGATCGACGGCATCTCGAGCGGGTCGACGGTGCGGGACGCGTTGCGGGACATCGGCCTGGTGCTGAACGAGGGTGACCAGGTCTCGGTGCCGCTCGACGCGGCCGCGGTGGACGGGCTCGCGGTGCTCGTCACGCGCGGCGAGCAGAGCGGCGAGGTCGTCACGGAGACCCTCCCGTTCGAGACCGAGGAGATCGAGGACGCGAACCTGCTCAAGGGCATGCGGATCGTGACCCAGGCGGGCCGCGCGGGCGTGCGGACCACGACGTACGAGCTCGAGGTCGTGGGGGGTGTCGTCGTCGGGCGGCACGTCATGACGTCGGTGGTGACGACGGAGCCGGTGACGCAGGTCGTCAAGGTCGGCACGTCCGAGCTGCCGACGAACGCCACGGTCTCGCCGGGCACGGCGCAGGCCCTGGGCAAGGAGATGGCCGCGGCGCGGGGCTGGGGCGACGACCAGTTCGCATGCCTGCTGACGCTCTGGAAGCACGAGAGCGGGTGGCGGGTCAACGCGGAGAACAAGTCGTCGGGTGCGTACGGCATCCCGCAGGCGCTCCCGGGCTCGAAGATGGCGTCGGTCGCGAGCGACTGGCGGACCAACCCTGCGACGCAGATCACATGGGGCCTGAACTACATCAAGGGGCGTTACAAGACGCCGTGCGGCGCTTGGGGCCACTTCACGGTCAAGGGCTGGTACTGACCAAGTCCTGACCGGCCGGACCGCCGTCAGGTCAAGGGTCGGTCACGTCCGGACCGCGTCGAACGTCCTGCTTCGCCCGCCGTGACGCTTGGCGGGATGATCACGATCGGGTTACGGTCGCGTGTCGTCGTGTGAGCACACAGGGTCCTGCCCGCTCGCCGCGGCCTCGCGCACCGGCCCGGACGGCGGCCCGCGAGCGACAGCCGGATCGGGGATCCGGGACCGACGGTGACGGCTCCCTCCAGTCGCCACACGCCCAGCGCGCGCGCCCCGCGTGCGCAGCGACCGGCGACGTCGGGCGTCCTGCGGGACGCACCCGCTCCCCGTGCCCGGGAACCACGACGGCTGGAGCCCCGTGCCCTTCTCGACCCGCATCGGACGCCTGATCACGCGCACGCGTGCCACCACGGAGCCCACGGCTCCGCTCGACACCACCACCGAGCAGGGCGGCCGACCGGGCCGACGCCTGGCTCTTCCCGCGCTCGTCGCGGCCGGCGCGCTCGTCGTCGCCGGCGGGACGGCCGTCTACGCCCAGGCCCACAAGACCGTGACGCTCGACGTCGACGGCACGACCCGCACGGTGACCACGTTCGCCGGGTCCGTTGACGGCCTGCTGTCCGACGAGGGCGTCGCGACCGGCGCCCGCGACTCGGTCGACCCGGCCGGCAGCCTGTCCGACGGCGACGTCGTGACCGTGCGCCACGCGCACCGCGTCACGGTCGCGCAGGACGGCAAGCACCGCACCGTGTGGACCACCGCGCTGACCGCCGACGAGGCGCTCGACCTGCTCGCCGTGCGCGACCCGGACGTCCAGCTCGTCGCGTCGCGCTCCGGCGGCGGCCGCCCCGAGCTCTCGCTCGACCTGTCCCTGCGCGGCCCCGCGACGATCGTGGTGGACGGCAAGGAGCTCGAGGTCGGCGACGTGCGCACCACGGTCGCGGACGCGCTCGAGGACGCGGGCATCGCGCTCGGCGGGTACGACCGGGTGCGCCTGGCCAACGACGACGAGCGCCACGTGCGGGTCGTCGTGCAGCGCGTCTCGGTCCGGACCGTCACGCGGTCCGAGGAGGTCGCGTTCTCCTCGAGCGAGAAGGACGACCCGTCGCGCTACGTGGGCACGCAGGCCGTGACGACCAAGGGTGTGCCCGGCACGCGCACGATCGTCGAGCGCGTCACCACGGTCGACGGCAAGGAGACCAAGCGCGTCCTCGTCGCCGACACGCAGACCGTGAACCCGGTGCACGAGGTCGTGTCGGTCGGCACCAAGAAGCGCCCGGTCGTCAGCTCGGGCGGCGGCGGTGGCTCGTCGAGGGGTGGCCCGATCGGCGACACGCGTGACGCGGACTCGCTGAACTGGGCCGCGCTCGCGAAGTGCGAGTCGGGTGGCAACCCGACGATCGTCTCGGCCAACGGGCTGTACCACGGGCTCTACCAGTTCTCGGTGGGCACGTGGCGCTCGGTCGGCGGTGCCGGTCTGCCGTCGCAGGCGTCGCCCGCGGAGCAGACCTCGCGCGCCAAGATGCTCTACCTGCGCTCCGGCGCGGGCCAGTGGCCGCACTGCGGCCCGCGGCTGTTCAGCTGACCGCTGTCCCGCCGGCTCCCCGATGAGGGAGGCCGCACGTCCGACGAGGGCGCTCGCCCCGGCCGCACGCAGCACGCGTGCGCGCCCGGGGCGGGCGCCCTCGTAGGCTTGGCGCCCATGACCGTCACGCTGCTCGGCCCCGCGCAGATCCGCGACCTCGCCGAGCGCGCCGGGGTGCGCCCGACCAAGACCCTCGGGCAGAACTTCGTGCTCGACGCGGGCACGGTCCGCAAGATCGTCCGCCAGGCGGGGGTCGAGCCCGGCATGCGGGTCGTGGAGGTCGGGCCGGGCCTCGGGTCGCTCACGCTGGGGCTGCTCGAGGCGGGTGCGGACGTGGTCGCGGTCGAGATCGACCCGGTGCTCGCGCGCCTGCTGCCGAGCACGGTCGCGGAGCACGCAGGCCTGCACCCGGACGCCACGTCGCCCGACGAGCCCATGTCCGACGAGCCCGTGGTGCTGCGGGACGACGAGGGCCGCGCGCGCCTCACGGTGGTGCTCCAGGACGCGCTCGAGGTGACGGCGCTGCCGGGTGAGCCGCCGCGCGCGCTCGTCGCGAACCTGCCGTACAACGTGTCCGTCCCGGTGCTGCTGACGTTCCTGGAGCGGTTCGACTCGCTCGACCACGCGCTGGTCATGGTGCAGGCGGAGGTCGCGGACCGGCTGGCGGCGCCGCCGGGGAGCCGAACGTACGGCGTGCCGTCCGCGAAGGCGGCCTGGTACGCGCACGTGCGCCGGACGGCGACCGTGGGGCGCTCGGTGTTCTGGCCGGTGCCGAACGTCGACTCGGCGCTCGTGCGCCTGGACCGCCGAGAGCCGCCGACGACGTCGGCGACGCGCCTGGAGGTCTTCGAGGTGATCGACACGGCGTTCGCGCAGCGACGCAAGATGCTGCGGGCGGCGCTGGCCCCGCTGTTCGGCTCGAACGAGGCGGCGGCGGCCGCGCTCGCGGCCGCGGGCGTGGACGCGCAGGCGCGGGGGGAGACGGTCGACGTCGAGGGCTTCGCGCGGGTCGCGGAGCAGCTGGCCGGTACGCGCCGTGGCGCGCCTGCTGGCACAGTGGGGCCGTGACGCTGAGCCCGGTGGAGGTCGCCATCACCCGCGAGGTCCGTGTGCGTGCCCCCGGCAAGGTGAACCTGTCGCTGCACGTGGGGCCGGTGTCGCCCGACGGGTACCACCCGTTGACGACCGTGTTCCAGGCCGTGTCGGTGTTCGAGGAGGTCGTCGCGCGCACGTGTGACGAGCGGGTGGTGACGGTCTCGGGCCCGCAGGCGGAGCTGGTGCCCACGGACGCCTCGAACCTCGCGCTGCGCGCGGCCGAGCTGGTCGCGCAGGCGGCGGGGATCGACGAGGGTGTGCACCTGCACATCGACAAGGGCGTGCCGGTGGCGGGCGGCATGGCGGGCGGCTCGGCGGACGCGGCGGCGGCGCTGCTCGCGTGCGACGCGCTGTGGGGGGCGGGGCTCTCGCGGGCGCAGCTGCTGGAGCTCGCGGCGCAGCTCGGCTCGGACGTGCCGTTCGTGCTGCAGGGGCACACCGCGGTGGGCCAGGGCCGGGGCGACCTGCTGACGCCGGTGCTGGGCCGCGGCGAGTTCCACTGGGCGTTCGCGGTGCAGGGGCGTGGCCTGTCGGCGGGCGCGGTGTACCGCGAGCTGGACGCGCTGCGTGACGGTGCCGCCGACCTGGGCCTGCCGCCGGACCTGGACGACGACGTGCCGCTGCTGCAGGCGCTGCGCGCGGGGGACCCGCGGGCGCTGGGCGCGGCGTTGCACAACGACCTGCAGGACGCGGCGCTGTCGCTGGACCCGCGCCTCGCGGAGCCGCTCGGTGTCGCGCGGGACGCGGGCGCGCTCGGTGTCGTCGTCTCCGGCTCGGGCCCGACGGTCGCGGCGCTCGGGCGCAGCAGGCAGCACGCGCTCGTGCTCGCGGCGGCGTTCACGGCGTCGGGCGCGGCGGACCGGGTGCTCACGGCGACGGGCCCGGTCGCGGGTGCGCGCGTCGTGTCGACGTCGGACTAGACGATCCCCACCACCTCTTGACGACGCCCGGCGACGTGTCAATAGTTAAGTACATGCTTAACCATGGCGACGGGGACGACCCCGGGACCCGGCTCGACGCCGTGTTCCGTGCCCTGTCGGACGCGAGCCGCCGCACGATCGTCGAACGCCTCGTGCGCGGACCCGCCAGCGTCGGCACGCTCGCCGCACCCCTGCAGATGTCCCTGCCCGCGGTCCTGCAGCACCTCGCGGTGCTCGAGACCGCCGGCATCGTGCAGTCGCAGAAGATCGGCCGCGTGCGCACCTGCTCGCTCGTCCCCGGCGCGCTCACCGGCCCGACGGCCTGGCTCGCCGCCCAGCGCCTGCCCGCCGAGCGGCGCCTCGACCGCCTCGGCGACCACCTCACGACCACCCGACCCGCACCTCAGGAGCAGTCATGACCACCACCACCGCCCCGCTCGCGCACGCCTCGTTCACCATCGAGCGCACCTACCCGGTCCCGGTCGAGCGCGTGTGGGCCGCGCACGCCGAGCTCGAGCAGCGCCTGCAGTGGTTCGGCGACGCCGAGAGCTTCGACACCGACGAGCGCGCGCACGACTTCCGGCCCGGCGGGTTCGACGTCGAGGACGGGCGCTGGCACGACGGACCGCGCAGCCGGTATGTCGCGCGCTACTCGGACCTCGTCGAGAACGAGCGCATCGTGCACACCTACGACATGTGGGTCGACGGCGTGTACCTGTCGACGTCGCTCGTCACGACCACGTTCGAGACCGTCGACGGCGGCACCCGCCTCACCTACACCGAGCAGGGCGTCTACACCGACGGGCCCGAGGGCGTCGCGGGCCGGGAGTCCGGCTGCGGGCAGATCCTCGACGCCCTGGGGGCGTTCCTCACGCGGTGAGCCCGGCGCGTCGGGGCCGGTAGCCTCTAGATCCTCATGGCTCACCTCCTCGGCGCGGACCGCGTCACCCTCGCGCTCGGCACCCGGGTCCTGCTCGACGGCGTCTCCCTGGGTCTGGACGATGGGCAGCGTGTCGGCGTCGTCGGGCCCAACGGCGCCGGGAAGTCCACGCTGCTGCGCGTCCTCGCGGGCGTCCAGGGTCCCGACGACGGGCGCGTGACCCGCGCGGGCGGCGTGCGCCTGGCGATGCTCGACCAGCGCGACGACCTGGGCTCCGGCACCGTGCTCGACGCGATCCACGGCACGGCCGACGCGCACGAGTGGGCCTCCGACCCGCGCATCCGCGCCGTGCACGCGGGCCTGCTGCCCGACGTCGACGTGACCGCCGACGTCAGCACGCTCTCGGGAGGGCAGCGCCGCCGGGTCGCGCTCGCCGCGCTGCTCGTGCGCGACGACGAGGTGCTCGTGCTCGACGAGCCGACCAACCACCTCGACGTCGAGGGCGTCGCGTGGCTCGCCGCCCACCTGAACCAGCGCTTCTCGCGCGGGCCCGGCGCACTCGTCGTCGTGACCCACGACCGGTGGTTCCTCGACGCGGTCTGCACGCGCACGTGGGAGGTGCACGACGGCGCGGTCGACCAGTACGAGGGCGGGTACGCCGCGTACGTGCTCGCGCGCGCCGAGCGTGCCCGCACCGCGGCCGTCACCGAGGAGAAGCGGCAGAACCTGCTGCGCAAGGAGCTCGCATGGCTGCGCCGCGGTGCCCCCGCGCGCACGTCCAAGCCGAAGTTCCGCATCGACGCCGCGAACGCGCTCATCGCTGACGAGCCCCCGCCGCGCGACCCGCTCGAGCTGTCCCGCATGGCCACCGCCCGGCTCGGCAAGGACGTGCTCGACGTCGAGGGCGTCACGGTCGCGCTCGGCGGGCGCACGCTGCTCGACGACGTCACGTGGCGCCTGGGACCGGGGGACCGGTACGGCGTCGTCGGCGTCAACGGCGCGGGCAAGACGACGCTGCTGCGCCTGCTGTCCGGGCGGCTCGCGCCCGACGCGGGACGGGTCAAGCGCGGCAAGACCGTCCAGGTCGCCGAGCTGCGCCAGGACGTCGAGGACCTCGACGAGGTCGCGGACCTGCGGGTCGTGGAGGTCGTCGAGGCCGAGAAGCGCTCGGTCGTCGTCGGCGGCAAGGAGCTGACCGCCGCCCAGCTCGTCGAGCGGCTCGGCTTCACGCGCGACCGCGCCCGCACACCCGTGAAGGATTTGTCCGGCGGGGAGCGCCGGCGCCTGTCGCTGCTGCGTCTGCTCGTCGGCGAGCCCAACGTGCTGCTGCTCGACGAGCCGACCAACGACCTCGACACCGACACGCTCGCGGCCCTGGAGGACCTGCTCGACGGCTGGCCGGGCACGTTGATCGTCGTCTCGCACGACCGGTACCTGCTCGAGCGCGTGTGCGACCGGCAGGTCGCGCTGCTCGGCGACGGGCACCTGCGGGACCTGCCCGGCGGCGTCGAGGAGTACCTCGAGCTGCGGCGCGTCGCGCTCGAGGGCGCGGCCTCGTCGTCGGGCACCCCTGCCGCAGGGACGGACGCGACGACGACGGGCTCGCCGAGCGCCGCCGACGTGCGCGCCGCGCGCAAGGAGGTCGCGCGCATCGAGCGCCGGTTGGCGAAGATCGCCGACCTCGAGTCCGCGCTGCACGCCCGCATGGCCGAGCAGGCCACCGACCACGAGGCCGTGCAGCGTCTCGACGCGGAGCTGCGCACCCTCGCGGCCGAGCGCGAGGAGCTCGAGGAGGCGTGGCTCGAGGTCGCGGACGTCGCGGGCTGAGCGCCGGCCGGCAGTACTGGTTACGGCGCTGGCCGTCAGTACTGGCCAGCGGTGCTTGCGTCAGTGCGGGGCGTCGAACGGCAGCAGTGCCGAGCGCAGCAGGTCCGCCAGTCGCGTGCGGTCGTCCTCGGTGAGGTCCGCCAGCAGCGTGCGCTCGGTGTCCAGCAGGTCCGCGAACGCCGCGTCCACCCGCGCCAGGCCCGCGGGCGTGAGCTGCACGAGCACACCGCGCCGGTCGTCGGGGGACGGCTGACGCTCGACCAGACCCTTCTCCGCGAGCCGGTCGATGCGGTTCGTCATGGTCCCCGACGTCACGAGCGTGAGCGTCAGCAGCGCCCCGGGCGACAGCCGGTACGGCGTGCCCGCGCGACGCAGCGCGGACAGGACGTCGAACTCCCACGTCTCCAGGTCGTGCCGGTCGAACGCGCCCCGGCGGGCCAGGTCCAGGTGCCGCGCGAGGCGGCTCACGCGGGAGAGGACCTCGAGCGGGCGGACGTCCAGGTCGGGCCGCTCCCGGTTCCAGGCGGCGACGATGCGGTCGACCTCGTCGTGAGCCGTCTCCGCCATACGCCGAGATTACTCGACGTCGACAGAACGCCGGCGGACCGGCGCGGGTTCGGCCTGCCCGGCCGTCGCCTCGCCCGCGGTGACCTTGGTGAGCGAGGGGCGCCGCTCGAGGCCCTGCAGGCCGTTCCACGCGAGGTTCACCAGGTGCGCAGCGACCTCGGACTTGCCCGGGCGACGCGCGTCGAGCCACCACTGACCGGTGAGCGCGACCATCCCGACGAGCATCTGCGCGTACATCGGCGCGGTCTTCGGGTCCTGCCCCTGCTTCCGGAACTCGTCCGCCAGCAGGTGCTCCACCTGGGTGGCGACGTCGCCGATGAGGCTCGAGAACGTGCCCGTCGCCTGCGCGACCGGCGAGTCCCGCACGAGGATGCGGAAGCCCGCCTCGTTCGCCTCGATGTACGACAGCAGCGCGAGCGCGGTCCGCTCGACGAGGACCTTCGGGTGCCCGCCGCCCTCCAGCGCACCCGTGAGCGCGCCCGTCAGGCCCTGCACCTCACGGTCCACGACGACCGCGTAGACGCCCTCCTTGCCCCCGAAGTGCTCGTAGACGACCGGCTTGGAGACCTCGGCGCGTGCCGCGATCTCCTCGACGCTCGTGCCCTCGAACCCCTTCTCGGCGAACAGCGTGCGCGACACGTCCAGCAGCTGCGCACGTCGTTGGACCCCCGTCATCCGTGACCGGGGTGCCCGTCTGCTCTCCGCCATGGCGCCCATCATGCCGTGCCACCCCCCGCCCCCGGGCCCGGGTCGCGCGCCGGGACGCCCAGGTCACCCGACCGCCCCGCCCCCGGCGCGACCGGGCGGCCTCGTCCGGCTGGCAGACTTGGGGCGCCGTCGGCGGCGCGCGCCGCCGACGATCCGCCCTGGTGTAACGGCAGCACGCAGGCCTTTGGAGCCTTGCGGTCCAGGTTCGAATCCTGGGGGCGGAGCCCGGCCCGGCCGGTGGGCCCGGTGGCCCGGGGATCCGAGCAAGGGACGTCCGCCCGCCGCGGCCTGCGGCGCCGCGGGCAGGATGGGTCGGTGGGCACCCAGCAGCTCGTCCCGTCCCACCCGCCGACGAGCGTGCGCCACGTGCTGCGTGAGCTGTCGGACGTCGTCGGCCGGGGTGAGCCCCGGCTGCGCCGGGTCCCGGCGGCGGTGCTGCGGGCAGGTGGGCGCGTGGTGCCGCTGCTGCGCGAGGTCGACGGGATCCGCTACCAGTTCGACGAGCCGTTCGTCGTCGACACCGCGGAGACGACCGCGACCTTCGGGCTCGAGCCCGTGCCGTGGCGCTCGCTGGTCGAGACCACGGCCCGCGCCTGGGCGGCCCACCGCGACTGACCGGCCGGCCCGCCCGGCGGGTCAGGCGTGGACCAGGGAGCCCTCGGGCGTGACCTCGTCGGCCGTGTCGTCGTCGAACCAGCGGCCGTGCTCGCCGAGGTAGCGGAACCGCACGACCGTGCCCGGCGGGACGGTGACGGTCACGCTCGACGTGCCGTTCGAGCGGCGGCGCAGCACGTGCGCGCCGGGCGTCCAGTCGTTGAACGTGCCGACGACGCTCACGGGACCGTCGACGGCGGTCGTCGGCAGCGCGAACGTGAGGCGGGTGGCGGACGCGGCGCGGGACTTCTTGAGCAACGGGACCTCGCTGTTCGTGGGTGCGTGGCCGGCACGTGGGTGCGTGCGGTGACGGTTCGGCGATGACGGGTGTCGCGGGCATCGTGGCGCGGTCCTGTTACGAGCAGACCCCGGGCGGGTGACCGGTGTGTGACGCCGTGCTCCGATCGGTCGGCGCCGAACCGGGTGAATCGGGACGAACCCTGCTGACGGGTGTCAGACCGGACACCTAGCCTCGGGGGAGCAGGCCGTGCCGCGGCCGGGTGAGCACCGGCCGGGCTGGTGGGGACGGGGGCCGGGTGTCCGAGCGGGCTGACGTGCAGGAGGGTGCGGGGGGCGAGCCCGTCGCCGCCGACGAGCGCGTGGACGTGCCGGTTCCCGACGAGACCGGCCCCGACGAGACCGGCCCCGACGAGACTGGCCCCGAAGAGACCGACCCCGCCGGTGCGGCAGCCGCGCCGAGCAGGCGGCGGTGGGGGCGGCGCGTGCTGCTGTCGCTCGTCGTCGTGCTGGTCGTCGTCGTGCTCGCGGGGGTGTGGCTCGCGTGGCGCGGGACGCAGGTCGCGGCGGCGCTCGCGGACGCGGAGACCCACCTGGGCACGGTGCGGGACGCGGTGAGCGCGGGGGACGTCGCCGCGGTCGGCGGGGTGCTGCCCGGCCTGCAGGACGCGGCGGACCGCGCGAGCCGCGCGACGGGCGACCCGGTGTGGCGCCTGGCCGAGCACGCGCCGTGGCTGGGTGCGCAGGTGTCGGCGGTCTCGGCCGCGACCGACGCCGTCGACGCGCTCGCGCACGACGCGCTGCCGCCGCTCGTCGACGTCGCGGGGGACTTCTCGACCGCCGCGCTCACGCCCCAGGAGGGCCGGGTCGACGTGGCGCGGCTCGACGCGATGGCACCCGCCGTCGCGCAGGCCTACGCGGCGGTCGACGCGGGCGTGTCCCGGCTCGAGGCGGTCGACGCCGACGCGCTCGTCCCGGCGCTCGCGGACCGGCTCGTCCCGGCGCGCGAGCAGCTCGTCGAGCTGCGCGACCGGCTCGAGGCCGCGGACACCGCGCTCGCGATCGTGCCGCCGCTGCTCGGCGTCGACGGCCCGCGCTCGTACCTGGTGCTCGTGCTCAACCCGGCGGAGCTGCGCAGCGCGGGCGGCATCGTCGGCTCGGTGCTGGAGGTGCGCGCGGACGCGGGGGCGATCACGGTGGGGGCGCAGCACCCCGCGCGGACCATGGGCCGTCCCGACGAGCCGGTGGTCCCGCTCGACCCGGCGGAGCGTGCGCTGCTCGGCGACGTGCCCGCGCGGTACATGCAGGCGGTGACGGCGACCCCGGACTTCGCACGCACGGCGGCGTTCGCGAGCGCCCTGTGGACGCGCGAGACGGGCCGGACCGTGGACGGCGTCCTCACGGTCGACCCGGTGGTCCTCGCGCGGCTGCTGGACGTGATCGGCCCGACGACCACGCCCGACGGCACGACGCTCACGTCCGACGACGCGGTCGAGACCCTGCTGTCGGCCGCGTACGCGCGCTACCCCCACGCGGCGGACTCCGACGCGTTCTTCGCGCAGGTCGCGCAGTCCGTGGTCGCCGCGACGTTCGCCGGCGGGTACTCGGGGTCGGCGCTCGTCGACGCGGTCGGTGACGTGGTGGGCGAGGGGCGGGTGTCGGTGTGGACGTCCGACGACGCCGTGCGCGAGCGGCTGCGCGAGGTCGGCCTGGTGCACGACTTCCTCGCCGACGACGCGACGGCGGACGTGACCGCCGGCGTGTTCCTCAACGACACGACGGTCTCGAAGATGGACTACTACCTCGACACCGCGCTCACCGTCGACGACGCGACCTGCACCGCGGACGGCGCGAGCACGTGGCTGCACCTGACGCTCACGAGCACCGCGCCGGCGGACGCCGCGACGACGCTGCCCGAGTACGTCACCGGCGGCGGCGACAACGGCACGCCCGCCGGGTCGTTCACCACCCAGGTGCTGCTGTACTCGCCGCGCGGCGGTGCGCTCGGCGAGATCCGCGTGGCGCGCGACGGCGGCGAGCCGCAGTCCGTGGGCCCGGGGCTGCAGGAGCACGCGGGGCGCCAGGCGGGTGCGCTCACGGTGCGGCTCGCACCGGGCGAGACCGCCACCCTCGACGTGCAGGTGACGGCCGGTGCGGGTGCCGACGAGGTGCGCGTCGAGCGCACGCCGACCCTGCAGCACGGCCGCACCGGGCCGGTCGCGGTGTGCGGTGCGGCGGCGCCCTGACGCCGGACGGCGGTGTGACCCGTGACTCGGCCACCGCGCGCGGGCGTGCCCGGACGCGGCGGTAGAGTGGCGGGCGCGCACGGATCTCACGCCCGGATCGTCGGGCACACCCCCGCGAGGAGCACCCACAGGTGACCGTCCCCCGCCCAGCTGCCGTCATCGTCCTCGCCGCAGGTGAGGGAACCAGGATGCGCTCGGCGACCCCGAAGGTCCTGCACACGCTCGCCGGTCGCAGCATGCTGGGCCACGCGCTCGCCACCGCCCAGGCGCTCGACCCGGAGCGGGTCGTCGTCGTCGTCCGGCACGAGCGGGACAAGGTCGCGGCGCACGTGACCGAGCACGTCCCCACCGCGCTGGTCGCCGACCAGGACGCGATCCCCGGCACGGGCCGTGCCGTGCAGGTCGCGATGACCGCGCTCGACGCCGCGGCACAGGCGAGCGCCGTCGCGGCGCTCGACGGCCCCGGGGTGCCGGGCTCGGCGTCGGGCGTGCTGCTCGAGGGCGCTGTCGTCGTCGTCGCGGGTGACGTCCCGCTGCTCGACGCGGGCACCCTCGGCGAGCTGCTCGCGGCGCACCACGCGGACGGCAACGCCGTCACCGTGCTCACCACGGAGGTCGAGGACGCGACGGGCTACGGGCGCATCGTGCGCGAGCCGGGCACGGGTGACGTGCTGCGGATCGTCGAGCACAAGGACGCGAGCGACGCCGAGCGCGAGATCCGCGAGATCAACTCCTCGATCTACGTGTTCGACGCCGCGGTGCTGCGCGGTGCGCTCGGCCGCCTGGGCCGCGACAACGCGCAGGGCGAGGTCTACCTGACCGACGTGCTCGCGATCGCGCGTGGCGACGGCGGGCACGTGCGCGCGCTGCGTGCCGACGACCCGTACGTCGTCGAGGGCGTCAACGACCGCGTGCAGCTCGCCGCGCTCGCCGCGGAGCTGAACCGCCGCATCCTCGAGGACTGGATGCGCGAGGGCGTCACCGTCGTCGACCCGGCGACGACGTGGGTGGACGTGGACGTCGAGCTCGAGCGTGACGTCACGATCCTGCCGAACACGCAGCTGCACGGCGCGACGGTCGTGCGCGAGGGCGCGACCGTCGGCCCGGACACCACGCTCACGGACGTCGAGGTCGGGCCGCGCGCCACGGTCGTGCGCACGCACGGCAGCCTCGCGGTGATCGGCGAGAAGGCCAGCGTCGGCCCGTTCGCGTACCTGCGCCCCGGGACGGTCCTCGGCCGCAAGGGCAAGATCGGCACGTTCGTCGAGACGAAGAACGCGCAGATCGGCGAGGGCTCGAAGGTCCCGCACCTGTCGTACATCGGCGACGCGACGATCGGGGAGCACTCGAACATCGGCGCCGCATCCGTCACGGTCAACTACGACGGCGTCAACAAGCACCGCACGACGATCGGCTCGCACGCCCGCACGGGCGCGGACAACATGTTCGTCGCGCCCGTCACGGTCGGCGACGGCGCCTACACGGGCGCCGGGACGGTCATCCGCCGCGACGTGCCCGCGGGCGCGCTCGGCGTCAGCGCCGGGGCGCAGCGCAACATCGAGGGCTGGGTGCAGCGCTCGCGCGCCGGCACGCCCGCCGCCAAGGCCGCGCAGGCCGCAGCGCCCGCCGCCGGCACCCCGCTCGACGAGTCGCTCTCGCCGCAGGCCCGCGCGGAGCTCGAGCGCGCTGCCACCGCCGCACGCGGCATCCCCGTCACGCCCCCGCCCGGCCTGCCCGGCCAGCCGGCGCAGCTGTCCGACCCGCCCAGCCCCACCGGGGGCCAGACCACCGCCGAGCACGGCACCGAGGAGACGAGCACGCGATGACGGGGATCATCTCCCACGACGGAGAGAAGCGGCTCGTCGTCGTCTCCGGGCGGGCGCACACCGAGCTGGCCCAGGCCGTCGTCGACGAGCTCGGCATCGAGCTCGTCCCGACCAGCGCGTACGACTTCGCGAACGGCGAGATCTACACGCGCTTCGGGGAGTCGGTGCGCGGCGCGGACGCGTTCGTGCTGCAGTCGCACGCGTCGCCCGTGATCAACAAGTGGATCATGGAGCAGCTGCTCATGGTCGACGCGCTCAAGCGCGCCTCGGCCAAGACCATCACCGTGATCGCGCCGTTCTACGGCTACGCGCGCCAGGACAAGAAGAGCCGCGGCCGCGAGCCGATCTCGGCCCGCCTGCTGGCCGACATGTTCAAGACCGCCGGTGCGGACCGCATCATGTCGGTCGACCTGCACACGTCGCAGATCCAGGGCTTCTTCGACGGCCCGGTCGACCACCTGTGGGCCATGCCGATCCTCGTCGACTACGTGCGCTCGCGCGTCGACCTGACGAACGTCACGGTCGTCTCGCCCGACGCGGGCCGCATCCGCGTCGCGGAGCAGTGGGCGGCCAAGCTCGGCGGCGGCCCGCTCGCGTTCGTCCACAAGACCCGCGACGTCCGCACCGCGAACAAGGCGGTCGCCAACCGCGTCGTCGGCGACGTCGAGGGCCGCTCGTGCGTGCTCGTCGACGACCTGATCGACACCGCCGGCACCATCTCCGAGGCGGTGCGCGTCCTCAAGGAGGCCGGCGCGAAGGACGTCATCGTCGCGGCGACGCACGGCATCCTGTCCGAGCCGGCCGTCGGCCGGCTCTCGTCGTGCGGGGTGCGCGAGGTCGTCATCACCGACACGCTGCCCGTCGAGGACGACAAGCGCTTCGAGCAGCTCACCGTCCTGTCGATCGCGCCGCTCATCGCGCGCGCGATCCGTGAGGTGTTCGACGACGGCTCGGTCACCAGCCTGTTCGACGGCAACGCCTGAGCCGACCGCCCCCCGAGACGCCCCGTGTGCGGGGCCGTCCTCGTGTGGGAGCCTGCACGCGTGCTGGTGCGCATCCTCGTGAGGCTGTCGGGTGGCTGGTGGGCGCACCGCGAGCGGACGCTGCGCGCGCGGGGCCCGCTGCGGCGGCTCCACGCCGCCGTGCACAAGCTCTACCTCGAGGAGTTCGGCGGGTACATCTCGCTGCTGACCATGTTCGCCGGACCGCCGGTGTTCCCGCACAAGCCGATCGGTGTGTTCATCGCACCCGGCGCCGTGATCGGGCGCGGCGTCACCGTCTACCAGCAGGTGACCATCGGCAAGAACGACATCGAGACGAGCCCGCGGTTCGGCTCCCCGACGATCGGCGACGGCGTGTACATCGGTGCGGGCGCCAAGATCATCGGCGCCGTGACCGTCGGCGCGGGTGCCCGCGTCGGCGCGGGTGCCGTCGTGGTGAGGGACGTCCCCGCGGGGGCGACCGTGGTCGCCGGACCCGTGCGCGTGCTCGAACGCCGCGACGAGCCCGCGGCGGGTGACTGACCCCACGCCCGACCCCGCGCCGCCGGGTTTCAGCCGGGCCACGTGAGCGGGTAAGATCCTCAGGTTGCCTCGGCGAGGGACGTCGGACGGTCCACACCGCTTCCGGTCCGTGATCGACTGGGCGAGCGCCTCCGCGTGCGCCCGTCCTGCGCCCCGCGTCGAGGCCACCGGGCCCTTCGTCGGCCCACCGCCAGACCACCGGCCCCGTGCCGCACCCGTTCTCGTACGTCGCGCCCCCGTGCGCCCAGCATCACTGGAGTCATCGTGTCCGAGGTCAAGCTCGCCGCCACCACCCGCACCGAGTTCGGCAAGGGCGCCGCGCGTCGCCTGCGCCGCGCCGGCCAGATCCCCGCCGTCCTGTACGGGCACGGCACCGAGCCCGTCCACGTGTCCCTCCCGGGCCACGAGACGATGCTCGCCGTCAAGCACGCCAACGCCCTGTTCGAGATCCAGGTCGACGGCAAGCCGGTCCTCGCCCTCGCCAAGGACGTCCAGCGCGAGCCGGTCCGCCAGATCATCGAGCACGTCGACCTGCTGATCGTGAAGAAGGGCGAGAAGGTCTCGGTCGAGATCCCCGTCGTCATCGTCGGCGAGTCCGCGCCCGGTACCATCCACGTCGTCGAGACGCAGACGCTGGCCCTCGAGGCCGAGGCCACGCACCTGCCCGAGTCGGTCGAGGTGTCGATCGACGGCCTCGAGGACGGTGCCATCGTCAAGGCCGGCGACGTCACGCTGCCCCAGGGCACGACCCTCGTCACCGACGCCGAAGCGACCGTCCTGACGGTCTCGACGCCGCGCGTCTCCGCCGAGGACCTCGGCGAGGAGTCGGGCGACGCCGAGGCGCCGGCCGAGGGCTGAGCACCCCACTCGCGGGCCACGCCCCGCGGACCTGCGACCGACGCCCGGTACCGTCTCGTGCGGTGCCGGGCGTCGGCGCGTCGTCACCGCCGCCCGCCCGACGGCCGGGGCACGACGACGGACGAACGCTCGCGACGCAGTGAACGACTGAACGAGGAGGACCGGTGGCTGACGCTCCGTGGCTCGTGGTCGGCCTGGGCAACCCCGGGCCGCAGTACGCGGGCAACCGGCACAACGTCGGCCAGATGGTGCTCGACGAGCTCGCCCGGCGCACGGGATCGTCGTTCGGCGCACGCGCGAGCGGCCTGCTCTCCCGGCGGCCGCAGGCGGCCGTCGCCGAGGCGCGGCTCGGCACGCTGCCCGGCGGGGCGCCGGGCCCGCGCGTCGTGCTGGCGAAGCCCACCACCTACATGAACGTCTCCGGCGGGCCGGTCGCCGCGCTCGCGCGGTACTACGACGTGCCGCTCGAGCGCGTCGTCATGGTGCACGACGAGCTGGACATCCCGTTCGCGGACGTCCGGCTCAAGCGCGGCGGTGGCGAGGGCGGGCACAACGGGCTGCGCGACACCACCAAGGCGCTCGGCAGCAAGGAGTACGTGCGGGTCCGGGTGGGGATCGGCCGCCCTCCCGGGCGTCAGGACCCCGCGGACTTTGTGCTCAAGGACTTCTCGAAGACCGAGGCGAAGGACCTGGACTGGCTCGTGGACCGCGCCGCGGACGCCGTCGAGGCCGTGGTCCTCGAGGGGCTCGAGGCGGCCCAGCAGCGCTTCCACACCAAGCCCTGAGACCGGGTGGGTGCGCCGCGTCAGTGCTGCCGGCTGGTCACACGGCGCAGCACGTTGCGGGCGCGGGCCGGGGCGTCGCGGAGCTGACGTCGCCGTCGCTCGCGCGCGTGGCGCGACTGCAGGTGCGCGATGAGTGCGCGACCCTCCTGCTCGTCGTCGAGGATGCCGCGTCGTGCCCACAGCGCCGCGAGCTCCGCGGCGGCCTGCTGGGACAGCCGCGGGACCGCGTCGCGGTGCAGACCCATCACGGGCAGGCCGTCGGCGGAGGCGATGACGGCCCGCACCCCCTCGACCGTGGCGGTCCGCGGCCACACGATCGGGTTGGCGTCGTCGGTGAGCTCCATGGCGCGCTCGAGCGTGCCGTCGCGCCGCGCCACCCACCCCGCGTAGAGGAAGAACTCGGTGAGGTCGTGCGCGACGAACTCCTGCGCGAAGGGTCGGCCCGCGCTCGCCTCGACGTCCGCGAGCAGGTCGAGCACGGTCGCGCGCTCGAGCGTGAACGGCGTCGTCGTCGCCGCGAACCGGGCGACGTGCGGCGCGGGGTCGAGGCCCAGGTACCGGCACACGCGCTCGAGCGACGGTCGCAGCGTGTGAGCGGTGTAGGCGTAGGCGCGTACGCGGGGACGGCCGTCGGCCGCGACGAAGAAGTGCTCGTCGGGCGGCGCGACGACGTGGTTCTTGGCGTCGAGCGCCACGTAGTGCGGTGTCTCGACGAGGTGCGCGACCGCGAGCTTGAGGACCTGCTGGCTGCGCCACCCCGAGGTGAGCGGCAGAGCCGTGACGTCGGCCGGGCGCAGCACGCGCACGTGGGCCTCGTGCGGCCCGTACCGGGCTCGCAGCGCGGCGACGTCGCGGATGCCGCGCCGGGTGTTGTCGAGCACGACGACGTGTGTGCCGGGCGGCACGTGCCGCGCGAACGAGCGCGCCTGCAGGTCGAGCAGCGCGAGCTCCGCCTCGAAGACGGGCGTCACGAACGTCAGATCGGGCACCCGTCCTCCTGTCCGCGGTCGGCGCGAGCATATCGGGCATCCCGGACGGGGCGGCGTCCGGCACCGGGTGAGGTCCCCACGGCCGAAGGCCCGCACCGCCGGGGGCGGTACGGGCCTTCGAGGAGGTGGGTGTCAGATGTTGGTCCGCGCGACCGTCCCGCCGTCGACCCACGCGTTGCCGCGCATGTCGAGCGGGAAGGCCGTCGGGACCCGGACCGCGCAGTTCTTGTAGATCTGGCCGCGCCCGAACGTGTTGTCCGCGATCGTCACGCCCTTCGGTGCGGTCGTCGTGTTCTTGATGTTGATGCTGCACGCCCCGCCGTCGATGCGGTTGCCCGTGAGGGTGACGTCCGAGACCGTCCCGGCGTCCTGCGTGAGCATGAGGGCGGCGTTGCCGGCGCCCGAGATCTCGTTGTTGCGGATCGTGATGTTGGTGCCCTTCTGGAGCTGGATCGAGTCGGAGTGGCTCGGCGTGCCGCCCCAGTTCGGGTCCTCGAGGAAGTGCGCGTTGTCGTGCAGGCGCGAGTTCTCGATCAGCACGTTCGACCCGTGGATGTGGACCGGGTCGACGACGTCGGAGATGTCGACGCGGCGCAGCGTGAAGTTCCAGCCCTTGACGCCGTCCTGGTCGGGCGTCCGCGTGCTCGCCTTGAGGGTCGAGCTCTCGACGGTGACCGAGTAGCCGTCCCCCTGCACCCGCAGCAGGTCGTTCTTCGCGGGGACGTCGGTGCCGCGGATGTAGCTGTTGCGGATCACGACGTTCTTCGCCTTGATCGTCACGTACCCGTGGATGTCCCACTTGTCGATCACGGTGTTGTCCTCGGTGACCGTGACGTTCCCGTTGACGACCTTGGTCATCGTGGTGCCCGTGGGGACGCCGACGCTCGTCGGGTCGGTCTCGACCGGGCTGGTCGCGGCGCCGGTGTCGGCGGCCGTGCCCTTCACGGTGAGGTCCCGGAAGGACACCGTGAGCGGCGCGACGGTCGCGGAGCCGGCGAGGTACGCGTTGAGGGCGACGGAGCCGGCCTTCTGGTACGTGGCGTTCGAGCCGGTGGCGGTGAGCTGCCAGTCCGTGGGCTCGGCGGTGCCGGACTTCCAGAGCTTCGCGCGCACGGTGGTCGGAGCGGTCCCCACGACCTGGACGCGGACCTGCTGGGCCGACTTGGCGGCGACGGTGCCGAGCGACGTGGTCGCCAGGGCGGTCCCGCCCTCCATGAGCGAGAGCTGGGCGGTGCCGTCCGTCTGGTACTTGACCCGTGCGCTGTAGCCGTCGGTCCCGACGACGCGCCCGACGACCGCGATCTGGGCGGCGGCGCCCGCGATCGTCTTGTCGAGCGTGACCGACACCGTGGTGTCGCTCGCGGTCGCCTGGACGCTCGTGAGCGAGGAGATGCGGGTGGCGCCGGCGGCGCTGATGACCTGCTTCGCGGCGCCCGAGGCGACGGAGTAGTTCGCGGTCGACCCGAGGTGCGTCCACGCGCCACCGGTCGTCGCGGTGCCCCAGCCGTTGGAGCGGGCGGTGCCGAACGCGTCGCGGGCGAGCACGGTGGTCCCGACCGGGGGGACGGGCGCGGTGACCGTGACGGTGCTCGTGGCGGTGCCGGTCGAGCCGTCGTTGTCGGTCACCTTGAGCGTCACGGGGTAGGAGCCCGCGGTGCGGTAGGTGTGCTCCGGTGCGGCGCTCGTGGAGGTGGTGCCGTCACCGAGGTCCCACGCGTAGGAGTGGATGGTGCCGTCGGTGTCGGCCGATGCCGAGCCGTCGAGGCTCGCGGTGAGGTCGTCGACGGAGGTGGAGATCGCGGCGGTGGGGACGGCGTTCGGGATGGCCTTGGGGGTCGCGGCGCGCACGCTCAGGTCGTCGTAGGTGAACGCGAGCGGCGCGTTCGTCGCGGAGCCCGAGACGTACGCGGACAGGCCCACCGCGCCCGCGGTCTGCAGACCGGCGGTCGCGCTCGTGGTGGTGACGGTCCACTCGGCGGGCTCGGAGGAGCCCGCGGCCCACGCCTTCGCGCGCACGGTCGTCGGGGCGGTGCCCGTCACCTGGAGGCGGACGGAGACCGCGTCGCCGGCGCCGAACGTCCCGGGGAGCGTGACCGCGGTGCCGGACGCGCTGCCGTCGACCGTGGCGAGCGTCGCGGTGCCGTTCGCGAGCAGGCGCACCTTCGCGCCGTACTGCAGCGAGCCGACGAGGCGGCCGGCGAACGTCAGGTGCGTGCCGGAGCCGGTCTGGCCCTTGTCGGCGACGACGGTCGCGGTGAGGTCGGTGTCGGTGGAGGAGACGCCGAGGAGGTTCGCGCTCAGGGTGGACCCGGCGCGGGGGACGGAGAGCGTGCCGGCGCCGCCGGCCACGCCGAAGGCGCTCGCGGAGTTGACGGTCCATGCGCCGCCCTGGTCCGCGGTGCCCCAGCCGGACGTCGTCGTCCGGGTGAAGGTGTCGCTCGCGATCGAGGGGTACTCGTAGCGGTAGACGGTGCCTTCGGCGGCCGAGGCAGGCAGTGCGGAGGCGAGGGGGGACAGCGCCACGGCGATCCCGGTGAGGACGGCGGCAGCGAGGGACGAACGCGTCGTCGTGCGACGGTTCGCGGGGTATTTCGTGACCACGGTGCTTCCTTGGGGAATTTGAGGTTAGTGACCGGATGGGGGGATCCGGGCTTTTTTCTAATTCGCCCTGAAGTGCTCGGTCAACTGCCTCGAATCGGGCGTAACTTCGCGATATGCAGTGTGATGCAGACCACGAAACGCCCTGATCAGGACCGTCATCACGGGGAAGTCCGCCGTCGTATGAGCCGCGTCACATGCATTTCACCCGCTACATTTGTCTCTGCGCGCAATTCGGGCAAGTAGGTGCAAGATAATGCACATCGAAAGGGGCCGAAGGTCCTATTCAGGAGCCATTGTCGAGACGTGCGGGAGCGCGACCGCGCGCCGCGACCTGCGCCGATGCGGCCGTGCAGGCGGGAGGGTGGCCTGACCGCGAGGACGGCCGGCCTGGCCGGCGCGACGGCTGAGCGGCCGTCGACCCCGCGCGGGTGGGGCTGGGTGCGGGCTGTCCCCCACGCGCGTGACGCCGCCACGTCGGCGGGGTGAAATCGGACAGAAGGTACTGACCGGACACCTGGACCGCACTAGCGTCGCGGTGTCGAGACCGAGGGGGCCAGGTCGCTCTCAGTCAACCGGGGGGACACATGACGTTGACCGCTGACCGCGGCTACTTCGCGTTCGGCGAGGACCACGAGCGTCGCCGTCCTGCCCGGGAACCACGGCGCTCCTGGGCGTCGACCGAGCCCTTCGAACGCCGCCGCACCCGCTTCAACGCGCAGGAGGCCTCGCGTGTCGACGCGTGGCGCATCGTGCGTCGCCGGTACGCGCTCACCGCCGCGACGTTGGACGCGATGTGCGCCGCCCTGGTGACGTACGTCGTCTCGCTCCCGTCCGTCGACGGGCTCGTCGGCCCCGCGATCGCGCTCGGTGCGAGCATCGGCTTCGTCGTGCTGGTCGCCGTGTGCGGCGGCTACCGGCCCACCGAGCTCGGCGACGGTCCCGGCGAGTTCCAGTCCATCGCGCGGGCCGTCGGCCTCGCGGTGGTCACCGCGATGGCCTACGCCTTCCTCACCGGCGCCGCACTGCCGCGAGCCGGTGTGCTCGTCGGCGCGCCGGCCCTCGTGGCGAGCGCGGGCGCACTGCGCTACGCGCAGCGCCGTCGGCTGCACGCGTCGCGCCGCGACGGCGAGGCGATGCGCGGCACGCTCGTCGTGGGCGACCCGGTGAGCGTCGCGCGCGTCATCACGGACCTGTCCGGCGAGCCCCACCACGGGTACCGCATCGACGGGGTGTGCCTGCAGACCCTCGACGGGCGCGAGGCGGTCGAGGGTGCGCCCGTGCTGGGCGGCCTCGCCGACGTCGTGCAGGTGGTCGCGGACCATGCCGCCGAGGTCGTCATCGTGACGGGGTCCTGCCTCGGTGGCGAGGCGCTCCGGCGCCTGTCGTGGGCGCTCGGCCGCGCGGGCGCGGACCTCGTCGTCGCGCCCGACCTGCTCGAGGTCACCGCGCCGCGCCTGTCGGTGCGACCCACGGCGGGTCTGTCCCTCCTCGAGGTCGAGGTCGACGCGCCGCGCCGCCGGCTGGTCGCCAAGTCGGTGCTCGACGTGACGGTCGCGACCCTCGCGGGGCTGGTGCTGCTGCCGCTCGTGCTGGGTCTCGCGGCGGCCGTCCGGCTCACCTCGCGCGGACCGGCGTTCTACCGCCAGACGCGCGTCGGGATCGACGGTCGGACCTTCACGATCTGGAAGCTGCGCTCGATGTTCATCGACGCGGACCAGCGGCTCGCCGCGCTCGCGGCGCGCAACCAGGGTTCGGGCGTCCTGTTCAAGATGCGCGACGACCCGCGCGTGACCCCCATCGGCCGGGTCCTGCGCAAGTACTCGCTCGACGAGCTGCCCCAGCTGTGGAACGTGGTGCGCGGCGACATGTCGCTCGTCGGGCCCCGGCCGCCGCTGGTGTCCGAGGTCGCCGAGTACGAGGACGAGGTGCACCGCCGGCTGCGGGTCAAGCCCGGGCTGACGGGCCTGTGGCAGGTCAGCGGGCGCTCGGACCTCGACTGGGACGCCGCTGTGCGGCTCGACCTGCGGTACGTCGACAACTGGTCGGTCGCGATGGACGTCATGATCCTGTGGAAGACCTTCCGCGCGGTCGCGACGGCGTCGGGCGCGTACTGACGCCCGCGCACACCCGGAAGGTGGACAGGTGACAGGACGGACGCTGTCGATCGCGATGATCGGCACCCGCGGCGTGCCCGCACGGTACGGCGGGTTCGAGACGGCGGTCGAGGAGGTGGGCAGCCGGCTCGCTGCCCGCGGCCACCGCGTCGTCGTGTACTGCCGTCGCACGGAGCACGACGACGACGAGACGTACCTCGGGATGCGCCGCGTGACGTTGCCCGCCCTGCGCCGGCGCTCGCTCGAGACGCTGAGCCACACCGCGCTGTCGGTCGGCCACCTCGCGGCCCGGCGCACGGACGTCGCGTTCGTGTTCAACGCGGCGAACGCGCCGCTCCTGCCGGTCCTGCGCGCGTCCCGCGTCCCGGTCGCGACGCACGTCGACGGGTTGGAGTGGCGGCGCGCCAAGTGGGGCCCGACGGGCCGCAGGTACTACCGACGCGCCGAGGAGCTCGCGGTGCGCTGGTCGGACGCGCTCATCGCGGACGCGCCGGGCATCGCGGCGTACTACGACGAGGAGTTCGGCGTGGGCACGCGGCTGCTGTCCTACGGCGCACCCGTGCAGGAGGACGCCGCCCACGACCGCCTGGGCGAGCTGGGGCTGGTCCCGGGTGGGTTCCACCTCCTCGTCGCGCGCTTCGAGCCCGAGAACCACGTCGACCTCGCGGTCCGCGGGTACGTGGACAGCGGTGCGCGCCTGCCGCTGGTCGTCGTCGGGTCCGCGCCGTACGCCGACGAGTACACGCGCCAGGTCCACGAGGCGGCGCGCGGCGACGCGCGGGTCCGCTTCGTCGGCGGCGTGTGGGATGCCGAGCTGCTGGACCAGCTGTACGCGCACGCCTCGACCTACCTGCACGGGCACAGCGTCGGCGGCACCAACCCGAGCCTGCTGCGCGCGATCGGCGCGGGGACGGCGACCATCGCGTTCGACGTGTCCTTCAACCGTGACGTGCTGGCCGACGACGGGCGCTACTTCCGCAGCCCGGCGGACGTGGCGCTCGAGCTCGACGACGCCGAGCGGGATGCGGCCGCCACGGCCGAGCGGGGCAGGGCGCTGCGGGAGCGTGCGCGACGCTACGACTGGGACGACGTCGCGCTCGGGTACGAGCGGCTCGCGCTCGACCTCGCGGCACGCGACGTGCCGGGGCCGCAGCGCGTGCGACGGCGGCGCAGCGCGTGGCCCGACGAGGCGCCCGAGGCCGCGACCCAGACGGTGGGCGCCCGTGACTGAGGTCGAGCCGCGGCCGGTCCGCACGCGCGAGCCCTACCGCGACACGGTGCGGCGGCTGGCGGACGCGCAGAAGCAGGCGGCCCGCGGCGCTCCCGCGTACTCGCGCTTCGTCAACCGCCGGCTCGGCCGGCTCCTGGCGGCGTGGGCGTACGGGCGCGGCCTGACGCCGAACCAGGTGACCGGGCTCAGCGCGCTCGCGACGTTCGCGGGCATCGCGCTGCTCGCTCTCGTCGAGCCCTCGTGGTGGCTCGGTGCTCTCGTCGCGGCGCTCCTGGTGCTGGGGTACGCACTGGACTCGGCCGACGGCCAGGTGGCGCGGCTGACCGGGACGGGGAGCCCCGCGGGCGAGTGGCTCGACCACATGGTCGATGCGACGAAGATCGCGACGCTGCCGCTCGCGCTGGGCGTGGGCCTGTACCGGTTCGACGCGGTGGACCTGGGGTGGCTCGTGGTCCCGCTGGTGCACGCGGTCGCGGGCAGCGTCCTGTTCTTCGGGATGATCCTGACGGAGCAGCTGCGCCGCGCGCAGGGGGTGCAGAGCGTCGCGGTGACGGGCGGACGTGCGCCCTGGCTGCGGTCGGTGCTCGCGGTCCCGACGGACTACGGCGTGCTGTGCTGGGTGTTCCTGCTGCTGGGCGCGCCGGACGTGTTCGTGCTGGTGTACGCCCTGGTGGTGGCCGCGACGGCGGTGTTCACCGTGGCCGCCGCGGTGAAGTGGTACCGGGAGATCTCCCGCTTCGCGCGGTGAGAGAGCGCTGTCCTCACGTCATGTGACGAAGGTCACATCCGCGTGCGTCCGCTGGCGAACCCGCAGGTCGGGGCGACGGCAGCCGCTGTCCCGGTTGTTGCCGTTTCGTGACATTTCGTGGAGGGACGTTCTCACCCGTTCGGACCAACCCCTAGGCTCCCGGCCAGCACGAGCACCATCAGGCGACAAGGCAGGAGACGTGCCTATGCGGGCCCGACGACGACACGCCAGGACGAGCCGGAAGGGGATGTGGCGGGCGATCCTCGCAGGAGCGGTCGCCGGCATCGCCGTCGGTGTCGTCCTGGTCCAGCCCGGCGCCGCCTCGGACACCTACCGCGTCGACCAGCGCGTCATGACGAACGTGGTGCTCCGGCCCGGGACGCAGTACGTCCTCGAGCTGCCGGTCCCTCGGGACACGACGGCGGTCTCCCTGGTGGTCGCCGGACAGCTCGCCTGGCGGCCCACGCGGATCTCGGTGTGCGCAGGCGCGACCGCGAGCTCGGGCTGCACGGCCAAGCCCCAGCTCGTGACCCCGACGCTGAAGCCGGGCTACGCCCACATCTCCCTCGCGCTCAAGCCCGGTGACCGCCGGGTCGTCGTGCACAACGCGGGCGCGAGCGTCGCGGTGACCATGCGCCTGGCGACCTACACGGGTCCGACGCCGCCCGCCACGACCACGCCGACGCCCCGGTCGACGACAGCCGCGCCGTCCCCGACCCCCCGTCCGACGGCCACCTCGAGGCCGAGCGTCGCCCCGACGACGACACCCACGCCGAGGGCGACCGCCACGGCGACCCCGACCACGCGGCCGACGGCCACGCCCAGGCCGACCGCGACGGCCTCGCCGAGACCGACGGCATCACCGAGCCCGACCACGGCACCGAGCACGGGCGTGCCCGGTCCGTCCAACACGGGAGTGCCGTCCGGCACGCGGCTCACCGTGCACGAGGGTGACCTGCTGATCTCGAAGGACGGCACGGTCGTCGACGCCCTCGACGTCCGCGGCTTCGTGCGGGTCACCGCCAAGGACGTCGTCATCAAGCGCTCGGTGATCTCCGGCCGGCCGATCTCCTCGAGCCTCGGGCTGGTCATGGTCATGCCGGGCGCCGGCGTCACCATCCAGGACTCGGAGCTGTACGCCAAGGAGCGCTCGCCGCACGTGCGGGCCGTGATCGGGTCGAACTTCACGCTCACGCGCGTCGACATGCACGACGTGGTCGACCAGATCATGATCACGGGCGACGACGTCGTGGTGCAGGACTCCTGGCTGCACGACAACGTGTACTACGAGTCCGACCCGACCGCCGGTGGCGGCCCGACGCACGACGACAACGTCCAGATCTCCCAGGGCCGCAACATCAAGCTGCTGCGCAACAGGCTCGAGGACACGCACAACGCGGCGATCATGGTGACGCAGGACGCCGGCCCCGTCAGCGGGCTGCAGGTCGTGGGGAACACGATCGGTCACGGCGCGTGCTCGGTGAACCTCGCCGAGAAGGCCGTCGGCCCGATCGCGAGCGTGACGCTGCGGGACAACGAGTTCGTCCCGACGCAGAAGTTCGCGAAGTGCGCGATCGTCGCCGACCCCGCGACGATCCCGCTGCTCTCCCTGCGGAACAACACGTGGACCTCGGGGTCCGCGGTGTCCGTCACCGAGCGGCAGTGACCCGGCCGGGGACGAGCGCGTCGAGCTCGGCGCGCACGTCCCCGGCGTAGCGCTCGGTGCTGAACCGCACCAGGGCCTCGGCCCGCCCCGCGTCGGCGAGAGCCCGGCGCAGGGCGGGGTCGTCGTGGAGGCGGCGGAGCGCGGCCGCGAGCGCGTGCGGGTCGTCGGGCGGGACGAGAAGGCCCGTCCGACCGTCCTGCACCACCTCGACGAGGCCTTGCGTGGCCGACGCCACGACGGGCCGGCGCGCGAGCATCGCCTCGACCGCCGTGTTGCCGAACGGCTCGACGCGCGAGGGCACGAGTGCCACGTCGGCGTCCGCGAGCTCGCCCCACGGCGGGTGCACGAAGCCGAGCAGCTCGACGCGCTCGTCGAGCCCCAGCTCCGCGACCCGCCGACGCAGGTCCCGCTCGAACCACTCGTAGCCCTCGAAGGTGCTGCCCGCGAGCCGCAGGCGGACGTCCCGGCCCTCGCGGACCAGCAGCCCCACGGCCTCCACCGCCACGTCGCTGCCCTTGCGCGGGGACAGCCGTCCGACGAGCACGACGCGCAGCGCGCCGTCGCCACGCGCCGGCGGCGGCCCCGGCTCGTCGACCGGCCCGAGGACGCCGTTGTGCACGACGCGCGTGCGCTCGCGCAGCGAGCCGAACGCGCCGCCGAGGGCGTCGCGCGCCGCGGCGCTGTTGGACACGAGCCGCGTGGCCGCGAGCAGCGGCGCGGTGAGGCCCGCGGTGACCAGCCGGTGCTGGTCCGCCTCCGCCTCGTGGACGTGGCACAGCGCGGGGACGCGGGCCAGGCGCGCGGACGCGAGCCACGTCGGCAGCGTCACCGTGCTGACGTACAGCGCGTCGACGCGCTCGCGCCGCAGCCACCGTGCCCCGGCGGCCACCGCACGTGTCCCCCCCACGGCGAGGTCGACCAGGCCGCGCGGCCGCAGGAGCGACTTGCGCAGCACGGGGAACGACGCGGTCACGACCCGGGCACCCCGCTGCGCCGCGCGCGGCGCGAGCGGGCCGTCGCCCGGGAGCACCAGCGTCACGTCCCAGCCTCCGTCGACCGCGGCCGTGAGCGACTCGAGCATCTGCTGGTCCGCGCCGTACAGCTCGGTGGACGGGTGGACGACCGCGAGGCGCCGCGCGCCGGTGCCGGTCACGAGCCCTGGGCGCCGGTCGGGGGCCACGGCGTCGCGTCGCGGCGCGCGTAGCGCAGGCCCGCGAGCGTGCCACGCGTGACGGCCAGGAGCGGGCCGGGACCCTGCAGGAGCTGACGCTTGCCGCCCCGCAGGACGACCGCGCGCGCCCACGCCGCCGAGCCGCGCGCCCACCGGCGCCGCCCCGCGCGGTCGAGGTGGTGCGCCGCGAAGACGAGACGGTTGCGGCAGTTCTCCTCGTAGTAGGTGTCGGAGCGGCGGCGCGTGCCCGCATGCTCCTGCGTCCCGCCGATGTCGTGGGTCGCGACGAGGTCCCGCCGGACCGCGAGGCGCAGGCCCGCCTGCCGCGCGCGCCACGACAGGTCGACGTCCTCCCAGTAGAGGAAGTACCGCTCGTCGAAGCCCCCGACGCGCTCCCACGCGTCCGCGGTGACGGCGAGGCACGCGCCCGACAGCCACGCGACGTCGTCGTCCCGCGTCGCGCCGTTCGCGCGTGTCCGGCCCGTCGTCAGGTCGATCGTGCCGCCCGAGAACCACGTCGCGCCCTGCGGGCCGAGGATCACGGGTGCGACGAGGCGGTCGGGCGTCTCCAGCACGTCGTCGAGCAGGGCGCGCGCGGCGTCGCCCGGCAGCGACAGGTCGGGGTTCACGACGAGGAACGCGCGCGCCCCACGCTCCAGCGCATGCCGGGCCGCGAGGTTCACCCCCGCGCCGAACCCGTCGTTCGCCGACTCGACCACGTGCCAGCCGTGCGCCTCGCCCACGGCACGTGCCCGCGCGCGGTCCTGCGCGGCCGGCGAGTTGTCGACGACGACCACGTCGGCGTCGAGGGTCTCGACCGTGCGCGCGAGATGCCGCTCGAGGAGGTCCGCCGAGCGGTGGCTCACGACCACGACGGCCGTTCGCTCGGGCGCGGGGTCGGTCACGGCAAGGCCTCCGAGGGTGCTGCGCTCCCCGGTGTCGGACCGGGTGGAATCGGGCACAAGGGACTGACGGATGCTAACCCAGCGGGTACTGTCCGGACCGGGAGTGACGGGGTGAACCGCCTGGCAGGAGCCGCGCGGGGGCGCACCACAGGGGTGCTGCCGGACGATCAGGAGTGTGACGAGCGGTGACGACGAGCGGCCCGGCCCGGAACCGTCCGCTGCCCGACCGGCCGCGCGTGCTCCAGTCGTTCCGCAGGCCGCGCGCGACGACGAACCCCTACCTGGTGCAGCTGCGCGACGAGCTCGGCACGCACGCCGACGTCGAGGTCTTCTCGTGGCCCGCGGCCCTGCTGCGGCCGTTCGACGTGCTGCACGTGCACTGGCCGGAGGTCGTCGTCGAGCGCCGCAGCGGGGTACGGCACGTCGCGGCGTGCGTGCTGTTCGCGCTCGCGGTGTGGCGGGCCTCGCGCGGCGGCCGGGCGCTCGTGCGCACCGCGCACAACCTCGACCCGCACGAGTCGCCGGACCGGGCGACCGCCGCGGTGATCCGCTGGTGCGACCGCCGCACGACGTGGTGGGTGCGGCTCACCGACCGCACGCCCGTGCCCGACCCGGAGCGCGCGACGACGGTCCCGCACGGCGACTACGTCGCGTGGGCCCGTCCGCACGAGCGCGTCCCGGTGGTACCCGGTCGGCTGGCCTACGCGGGCCTGATCCGGCCGTACAAGGGGGTCGAGGACCTCCTCGACGCGTTCGGCGACGTCGACGACGACGCGCTCTCGCTCGTCGTCGCGGGCCGCCCGACGACCCCGGCGGTGGCCGACGAGGTGCGGGCACGGGCCGCGGCCGACCCGCGCGTCGGGCTCGACCTGCGGTACGTGGACGACGCCGCGCTGGTCGCGCACCTGTCGTCCGCCGAGCTCGTCGTCCTGCCCTACCGGCGCATGCACAACTCGGGGGCCGCGCTGCTCGCGCTCTCGCTGGGCCGGCCCGTGCTGGTCCCCCGCAACGACGTGACCGACGACCTCGCGGCCGAGGTGGGGGAGCGGTGGGTCCAGCGCTACGACGGCGCTGTCACGCCGGGGGCGCTGCGCGACGCGCTCGCCGCGGTGCGCGCGAGCGCCGACGCGCCCGGCCCCGACCTGTCGGGGCGGACGTGGGACGTCGTCGCGCGCGGGCACGCGCAGGCGTACCGGCAGGCGCTGGCCGCTGCCCGGGCGCACGCGGGCGACCGGGAGAAGGAGACCGCGCGATGAGCCGGACCGTGGTGGTGGCGATGCTGACGTACCGGCGCCCGCAGGACCTGGCGCAGGCCGTGCCCGCGTTCCTCGCGCAGGCCGCGGCGCACGACGCGACCCTGCTCGTCGTCGACAACGACCCCGACGGTTCGGCGCGCGCGTGGGTCGAGGGTCTCGACGACGCCCGCGTGCGGTACGTGCACGAGCCGCGGCCGGGCATCGCCGCGGGGCGCAACCGCGCCCTGACGGAGTGCGCGGACGCCGACCTGCTGGTGTTCGTCGACGACGACGAGACGCCGGAGCCGGGGTGGTTGGACGCGCTGCTCGCGCAGTACGAGCGGACGCTGCCGGCGGCCGTGGTCGGCGCGGTGGTCTCGCAGTTCCCGGGCGAGGTCGAGCCCTGGGTGCACGAGGGCCGGTTCTTCGAGCGGCGCCGTCTGCGCACCGGCACGACGACCGACGTCGCGGCCACGAACAACCTGCTGCTCGACGTGCGGCAGGTGCGCGCGCTCGGCGTGACGTTCGACGAGCGGTTCGGGCTGAGCGGCGGCAGCGACACCCTGTTCACGCGCACGCTCGTGCGCCGCGGCGGCCGCATGGTGTGGTGCGACGAGGCGGTCGTCGTGGACCACGTGCCGACCGACCGCGCGACGCCCGGCTGGGTGCTCGCACGGGCGAGGCGCAGCGGGAACTCGGCGGCCCGGGCGCAGGTCGCCGTCGCGCAGGGGGCTGCCGAGCGCACGCGTGCACGCCTCGCGTACGTCGTCCGCGGCGGGGCGCGCGTCGTGGGGGGTGGTCTGCGCGTGGCGCTCGCCGCGGTGCGCCGCGACCGGGTGGCGGGGCTCGTCGGGCGTCGGAACGTCAGCCGGGGCGTCGGGATGCTGGGCGGCGCGTTCGGTCACGTCGTCGTGGAGTACGGGCGTCCCGCGGAGCTCAGCCCGCGCGCGGACGACGCAGCGCGGCGGTGAGCGCGGCGCGCAGGTCCGCGACGTCGTCGCGCAGCGGTCGCGCGAGCAGCAGCAGCATCGCCGCCCCCGCGAGCCCCGCGAGGACGCCCGCGACGACCTGCAGCCACGGTGAACGACCGTCGAGCGCCCAGGTCGTGGCCGATGCGGCCGCTCCCGTGACGACCCCGACCGACAGCGCTCGGCCCGCGCCGCGGTACAGCGCGGCGACCGGCACGGGCGTGATGCGGCTCAGCCACCACAGCGACAGCGGCCACGCGAGCATGGGCGCGATCGCGTAGCCGGCGGCCACGCCGACCACGCCCCACACGCTCCCGACGAGCACGCACGTGATCCGGATGACCGCGGAGACGGTCGAGTAGTGCAGCAGCTGGCGCGTCAGCCCGCGCGCGAGGTACACCCAGTACCCGACGTACGCGAGGGTCTGGAACGCGCCCGCGACCGCCAGCAGCCGCAGCAGCGGTGCGACGCCCGACCAGTCCGAGCCGAGCAGGATGTCCACCACGGGCTCCGCGACCCCCACGACGACCGCGAGCCCCACGCACACGGGGTAGGCGAGCGTGAGCTGGCCGACCTTGACGATCCGGTCGAACTGGGGGGTCGTGCCCGCCTTGGACAGCACCGGGAGCGCGACCGTCGTGCTCGGCGCGCGCACCTGGTTCAGCGGGTTCATCAGGAGCTGGAACGCGCGGTTGTACAGGCCGAGCGGGGCGGCGCCGAACCGGTGGCCGATCGTCAGGGAGTCGACGTTGTTGGCCAGGTAGCCGACGAGCTGCGAGGCGAGCAGGTGCGCCCCGAACGAGTACAGCGGCCGCATCGGCGCACCGCGGTCGAACCGCCCCGGCACCCAGCGCCCGGCGAGCGCGAACAGCACGAGCCCCGACGCGGCGGCCGTGAGCTGCTGCACGACGAGCGCCCAGTAACCGGCTCCATGGACGGCCATGACGACCGCCACGACGAGCGCGATCGCCGGTGAGAGCACGTCCACCGTGGCGACCAGCCGGAAGCGCATGGTCCGCACCAACGAGGCGCGGTACTGCGTGGTCATCCCGTTGAGCAGGAACATGCCGGACAGCGCGTAGGTGACCGGGACGAGCTCGGGCGTGTCGTAGAACGCGGCGATGGGGTGGGCGAGCGCGAGCGTCACGCCGCCGAGCGCGAGCCCGATCCCGCTGTTGGTCCAGAACAGGTTGTCGCGCTGGCCCGTGGTGAGGTGCGGGGCCTGGATCGCGGCCGAGCTCAGGCCGAAGTCGCGCAGCAGGTCGCCGACGCCGACGATCGCCAGGACCATCGCGACGATGCCGTAGTCGTGGGGGGACAGCAGCCGCGCGAGCACGACCACGCCGCCGACCTGGATGACGAGCCGCGCCCCCAGGCCGAGGGTCGTGGCGAACGCGCCCCGTGCGGCGCGGCCGGCGAGGTCGGTGGTCATGCCTCGCGTGCCGCCCCGCGACGCACGCGGCGGAACGTCCCGCGCGCGGTGCGCACGCTCGCGCGCAGGTCCGCCAGGGCGAGCCGGAGGAGCCCGAAGCCGCGGAAGCGGGGGACCCGCGCACCCGCGAGCCGTGCCCCGGCCAGCCGCCCGGCGAGGGTCTGCCGGCGGGCGCGCTGCAGCGGCTGGACGCCGGCGACGGTGTCCGGGTCGACGGGCCGGGCGCCGATGACGCCCGCCTCGATCGCGCGCCGCACCACGTCGAGACCGCGTGGCGTGCGGGCGACGAGCGCGCTCACGCCGTCGGACTCGGTGAACACCGGGTAGCCGTGCTCGTCCGCGTGCCACAGGTCGCCCGCCGTGATGTCCGCGCTCTCCCCGATCCCGTCGGGGCAGATCTTGCAGCGCCACTGCACCGCGCGGCCGAGCGTCGAGCCCCACGACTCCTCGTAGGACGTCGAGACCTCGCGACCGGACCGGGTGCGTGCCGTGAACCGGCCCGGCCAGCCGCGGCCGCGGTACCAGAGCTCGGTGAGCGGCTCGTCGGCGTCGACGCCGAGCTGCGCCAGGACCTGCCCGGTCGCGTGCGCCGAGGGCGTCCCCGCGCAGAAGAACGACAGCAGCAGCGGGGACTGCTCGCCGTGGCCGACCAGGGCACGCAGGGCGGCGACCTCGCAGGGCTTGCCGACGGTCGAGGTACCGGGCTCGAGCGCGGACGCCTGCGCGCACACCGCGACGGGGGCGTAGCGCGAGCCCGCGGCGGCGAGCGCCTCCTGCCGTGTGGTGATCGTCACCGCGACCGTCGTGCGCGGCTCACGCGCCGCGGCGGCGGCCGTCGACGCGACGACCTGCCCGGTCTCGACGAGCCACGCCTGCAGTGCGCTCAGCACCCCGCCGCTGCTGCCCTGGCGTCGCAGCTCGGGGTCGGTCGCCCAGGCCTCCCAGCACCCGGCGACCGGTCCGAGCACGTCGTGCCGACGCGAGCCGGTGGTGCGTTGCGCGCGCACCGTGCGGCCCGGGCACGTGCGGTCGAACGTGCGCACGTCCGCGGGGCCCGACGTCGCGGGGCCGGTGCGCACCGGACGCAGGAATCCCGCGGTGCTGGGCTGCATCGTCAGCCCTGCGTCGAGCAGCGTGCACGCGCCGCACCCGGAGCACAGCCCGTCCGCGACCACCTGGCGGACCGCGCGGTCGAGCGCTGCGCTCATCCGGCGTCACCGACGCGGTGCAGCACGCCGGGGACGGGTGCGAGGAGCTCGTCCGCGCGGGCGAGCGCACCCTCGACGTCGTCGTCCAGCGGGCGGTCGGCGAGCGCGAGCACGTCGTCGACGGGGTTCGGCGCGGTGCGCAGGTCGACCGTGTGGTCCCAGCCGAGGCCCGCGAGCAGCGGGGCGAACTTGCGCGAGTACGCGAGCGGGACCGCAGGGGTGGCGCAGGACAGCGCGTTGAGGCAGGCGTGCATGCGTGAGCCGACGACGAGCCGGGCGGACGCCGTGAGCTCGCGGACGTGCGCGAGGTCCCGCGGGACGAGCACCTCGACGTCGGGGTCGTCGAGGAGGGCGGCGAGCTCGCGCACCGCGGGCACGTCGTTGTCGACGGCGGGTGAGTCGAGCACGTGCGCCAGGAGGCTGAGCCGGCGGCCCGACGCGACGAGCTTGCGGGACAGGTCGAGCACGGTCTCGCGGTAGCGTGCCGCCTCGACGTGCGGGTTGGGCGCCCACAGCAGCCCGGAGACGTTGAGCAGCACGTCGCGCGTGCGCTCGACCACCGGGCGGGGGAGCGCGAACACCACGTCGGTCGCGAGCAGGTCGGCAGGTCGCCCGAGGCGCGTCGCGTGCTCGGCGCTCACCGCGTCGCGCGCGATCACGGCGGCGCTCCGCGCGAGGGTGAACCGCCCCAGCGCCGTGCCCCGCCGCGTGCGGAACGGCCCCACCGTCTGCGGCCCGAGCACCACGGGCGTACCCGCGCTGCGGGCGACCTCGGCGACCAGGCTCTGGTTCGTGAGGCGCCCCAGGCCGTAGATGTCGGCGAAGCTGTCACCCCCACGGGTGTCCACCGCGAGGTCGAACCCGGCGAACCAGTCCCGCAGGGGCAGTCGCCGGTCCACCCGCGCCCGGGCGAGCGTCCGCCAGCTGCCCAGCGGCATCGGGCTCACCGACGAGCCGTAGTAGAGGTGGACCACCTCGGCGCCCGGCCACGACCGCTCGACGAGGGCTGCGGTCCCGTGCGCGAGCGCACGCACGCCCAGGTTGGTCGACTCGTCGTTCGCCCACAGGACGACAACCCGCACGTTCGCCTCCTCGGGCAGCTCCGGACGTCGGCGCGAGTCTAGGTGGCGGTGTCCTGGTTCGGGTGCATTCGTCCCAGACATCACCCGGGTGCTCCTGCGCACTTCGGGCACCACGCGCGGGTCCGCCGGGCCATACTGACCGCCGTGCACGCTGGTCCGGCGGAAGGGTCGAGTCATGGCGGAGGAGCCGGTCACGCGCGGTGCGCGGCGCTGGTGGGTCGGGGGTGCGGCGCTCGCCGTGCTCGCCGTGGGCGTCGTGGTCGCGGTGTCGGCCTCGGGTGACGACGAGCCTGGCGCGCGCGCCACGACGACCCCCTCGGCCGCTGCGGTGACGACCGCGGCGGTCACACCGAGCGCGACCCCCGCCCCGGCCGGTCCCGCGCCGACCGCGGCGCCCACGGCGTCCGCCGAGCCCCGGCCCGCGCCCACCGCGTCGGGTGGGCCGGCCGTCGTCGTCCCGGTGCCGCCGATCGGCGACCGCACGCCGACCGTCGCGCCGCCCGAGGGCGAGGCCGAGGTCGGCGGGGTGGGCGTCGCCGTGCAGGTCGAGTCCGTCACCTCGCAGGGCAACGGCCCCGGCGAGGTCTCGGGGCCCGCGTACGCGCTGACCGTCGTGCTCACCAACTCCTCCGACGAGGCGTACGACCCGGCGACCCTCCAGGTGTCGCTGTACGCGGGTGCCGACGGCGTGCCGCTCGCGACCGTCGACTCCGACCCGCGGGCCGCGACGCCCTCCGCGCCCCTCGCGCCGGGCAAGCGGGCGACCGCGACGTACGTGTTCGTCGCCCCCGACCCGCAGGTGCTCCCGCTCGCCGCGGTCGTCGACCTGTCGCCCCGGCTCGCCCCCGTGGTCCACCAGGGACTGACGCCCCGCTGAGCGCCGGCGGCGTCCCGCACCCACCGACGCCACCCGCACGGGTGACACCCGCGGACCTTCCTGGGTGATTCTCCCCAGGGCCGTGGGTGAAGTGTTTTCCCGGATGGTCACGGCTGTCCGATGCGTGTATAAGGTCCGGCTTGTCCAGTTATGCGCGTGTCTGCGTCGGAGGGCGAGCTCATGGTTAGGAGCAATTTCGTGCGGCGCGTGGCGGCCGCCGTGGGGGCCGCGGCGCTCGTCGCCGTCGGCACCGCGTTGCCGGCCGCGGCCGACACGAAGCCGGTCGACCCGGCCGACCCGGACACCCCCGTCACGGTCTCGACCGACCCGCTCCCCACCGTCCAGATCGACGGTGTCGTGTGGGACCAGGTCGTCGTCGGCAACACGGTGTACGCCGCGGGCAAGTTCACGACGGCGCGCCCCGCGGGTGCCGCGCCCGGGCAGAACACCGTGGTGCGCAACAACCTCCTGGCGTTCGACATCCGTACCGGCGAGCTCATCTCGAGCTTCGCGCCGAGCCTCGACGGGCAGGCCCGCGGCATCACGCGCTCGCCCGACGGCAAGCGCGTGTACGTGACGGGCGACTTCAACAAGGTCGACGGTGTGTACCACGTGCGCGTCGCGGCGATCGACACGGCCACCAACAAGGTCGTCGCGGGCTTCAAGCCCACCCTCGCGTCCGCAGGGCTCACGATCGCGGCGAGCAACACCACGGTGTACGTGGGCGGCAACTTCAAGTCGGTCGCGAGCACCACCGGCGGCACGCTCGTCCCGCGCATGTACCTCGCGGCCCTCGACGCGCAGACCGGCGCGCTCACCTCGTTCCAGGCGGACGCCAACGCCCCCGTCACGTCGCTGGCCTACTCGCCGGCGACCGACAAGGTGTTCGTCGGCGGCCGCTTCACGACGATCGGCGGCCAGAGCTACTACGGGCTCGCGTCGGTCCACCCGACGACGGGCGACGTGATCCCGCTGCCCGCGAACTCGACGATCCGCAACGCCGGGACGACGTCCGCGATCCTCGACCTCAACGTGCTGGGCGACAAGGTCTACGGCACGGGCTACCACTACGGTGACGGCGGCAACGTCGAGGGCGTGTTCAAGCTCGACGCGCCCACGGGCGCGGTCGAGTGGGTCGCCGACTGCCACGGGGACGGCTACTCGTCGTTCACCGCGAACAGCGTCGTGTACCTGGTGACCCACGAGCACTACTGCGGCAACATGGGCGGCTTCCCGCAGACCGACCCGTGGACCATCCACTACGGCACCGCGTTCACGGACCACGCCACGGGGGTCAACACCCCCGACATCTACGGCTACCCGCACCACGCGGGCGAGCCGGCACCGTCGCTGCTCACCTGGTACCCCGACCTCATCTCGGGCAGCTACACCGGGCAGGGGCAGGCCGGCTGGAGCGTCACGGGCAACGACGACTACGTGGTGTTCGGCGGGGAGTTCCCCGGCGTGAACAACCGTGGCCAGCAGGGTCTCGTGCGCTTCGCGACCCCGGACAAGGCGCCGAACAAGATGGGCCCGCTGACCGAGGACGTCGAGGGCAACCCGTGGCGTGCGTCGGCGTCGTCGCGGGTGTCCGGACTGGCCCGCGTGACGTTCCCGACGACGTGGGACCGCGACAACGAGACGCTGACCTACAAGGTGTACCGCGGCTCGACCGCGACGACCCCGATCTTCACCGAGACGATCACGGCGAAGTTCTGGCTGCCGGTGACCCGGTCCGTCAACGACCCGGGCAGGACGCCCGGCAGCACGCAGACGTACATCGTCACGGCGACGGACCCCTGGGGGAACGTCGCGCAGGCACCGCCGGTGTCCGTGACGATCAGCGCGACGGGCTCGCTCAGCGACTACTCCGCGGCCGTGTACGACGACGGTGCGACGGGCTACTGGCGCCTGGGTGAGGCGTCGGGCTCGACGGTCGAGGACTGGGCGGGCACGTCCGACGCGATCGCGCAGAGCGGGGTGACGCGCGGCGCCGCCGGTGCGATCACGGGCGACGCGGACACCGCGTCGCGGTTCAGCGGCACGAGCTCGGGGTACGCGTCCACGCAGGCCCGGATCCCCGGACCGCAGACGTTCTCGATCGAGGCGTGGTTCCGCACGACGACGAAGAACGGCGGCAAGATCGTCGGCTTCGGCAACAACCGCACGGGCAACTCGACCAGCTACGACCGGCACGTCTACATGGACACCAACGGACGCCTCCTGTTCGGGGTCTACCCGGGCTCGTCGCAGACGCTGCAGAGCGCCAAGGCGTACAACGACAACGAGTGGCACCACGTGGTGGCGACGCTCGGCTCGGGCGGGATGCAGCTGTTCGTCGACGGCTCGCGTGTCGGCCGGCGCTCGGACGTGACGTCCGCGCAGAGCTACTCGGGGTACTGGCGCATCGGCGGTGACACGCCGTGGACCGCGCAGGGCTACTTCAACGGCCAGATCGACGAGGTCGCCGTCTACCCGTCCGCGCTCACCCCGGCGCAGGTCGACGAGCACTGGGTCGCGTCCGGCCGGACCTCGGCGGTCCCGGCCGCGCCGGCCGACGCGTACGGCGCCGCGGTGTTCGGGCTCTCGCCCGACCTGTACTGGCGGCTCGGCGAGGCGACCGGCACGACGGCGGCGGACTCGGGTCCGTGGGGCAACACCGGCTCCTACAAGGGCACGGTGACGCGCAGCGTGGCGAGCGGCGTGCAGGTCCCCGCGGGCAACGTGGGCGTGTCCTTCAGCGGCGCGGCGAACGCCCTCGTGAGCGCCACGGGCGCGGTCGTGAACCCGACGACGTACTCGCAGGAGCTCTGGTTCCGCACGACGAGCACGGCCGGCGGCAAGCTGATCGGGTTCGGCGACGCGACGTCCGGGCTGTCGAGCAACTACGACCGGCATGTGTACATGGAGACCGACGGCACGCTGACGTTCGGGGTCTGGACCGGCGAGGCCAGCACCATCACCACGCCGGGCAGCTTCAACGACGGCACGTGGCACCACCTCGTCGCGACGCAGTCGTCCGCCGGCATGCGGCTGTACGTCGACGGCGTGCTCCAGGGCACGAACCCGCAGACGGGCGCGCAGGCCTACACCGGGTACTGGCGCATCGGCGGTGACAACACGTGGGGTCCGCAGCCGTGGTTCGCCGGCGCGATCGACGAGGTCGCGGTCTACCCGGTGGCGCTCACGGCCCAGCAGGTCGCCCAGCACTACACGCTCGGCTCGGGCACGGTCCCGAACCAGGCGCCGACCGCGAGCTTCACCTCGAGCGTCGAGGACCTGACGGTCCACCTGACCTCGACCGCGAGCGACCCGGACGGCACGGTCGCGAGCCACCTGTGGACGTTCGACGACGGCACCACGTCGACGCTCGCGAACCCGACCCACGAGTTCGCGACCGCGGGCGAGCACGTCGTGACCCTCAAGGTGACGGACGACGACGGCGCGAGCGACACGGCCAGCGCGACCGTGACGACGACGCTGCCCAACCAGGCGCCCACCGCGGCGTTCGACGCGACGGTGGACCACCTCGTCGTGTCGGTGGACGCGGCGGGCTCGAGCGACCCGGACGGCGAGGTCGTCTCCTACCGCTGGACGTTCGACGGCGAGGTGTCGTCGCAGGACGGCGCCACGGCGACGTTCACCGCGGCCACGGCCGGCCCGCACACGGTGAGCCTCGTGGTCACGGACGACGACGGTGCGACGAGCGCGCCGGTCACCACGACCGTCACGACGACCGCCCCGCCCGTGAACCAGGCGCCCACGGCCGCGTTCGACTGGGAGGCGTCGGACCTGACGGTGTCCGTGGACGGCAGCGGCTCGAGCGACCCGGACGGCACCGTGGCGTCCTACCGGTGGACGTTCGACGGCGCCGTCGCGGGCGGTTCGGGCGCGACCGCGTCCCACACGTTCACGACGGAGGGCGAGCACACCGTGACGCTCGTCGTGACCGACGACGACGGCCTGGCGAGCGCGCCGGTCTCGCAGACCGTGACCGTCACGGCTCCCACGGGCCCGCAGCAGCTCGCGCTCGACACGTTCACGCGGACGACGACGAGCGGCTGGGGGAGCGCGGAGACCGGTGGCGCGTGGACGCTCGCCGGCTCGGCGTCGCTGTTCAAGGCGACGGGATCGGCCGGCACGGTCACCGTGAACCCGGGCTCGACGCCCAAGGCGCGGCTCGACGGGGCGGCCGGTGGCGACGTCGACGTGACCGCGAAGGTGGCGCTGGACAAGCTGTCGAGCACCGGCACCGTCACCGCGTGGGTCTCGGCCCGCATGGGCACGGGCTGGACGTCGGAGTACGCGCTCAACACGCGGTTCTCGCAGACGGGCGTGCTCACCGTGCAGCTGCTGCGGCGCCTGTCCACGGGCGAGACCGTGCTGGCGTCGAGCACGGTGTCGGGAGTGACCTACGCGCCGGGCACGCAGCTCAAGATCCGGCTCCAGGCAGACGGCTCGGGCACGACCGCGCTGCGCGGACGCGTCTGGACGTCCGCGACCGAGCCGACGACGTGGCAGGTCACGGCGAACGACTCGACCGCGGAGCTGCAGGACGCCGGCGGCGTCGGCATCGGCCAGTACGCGGCGGCCTCGACACCGAACGGTCCGATCACGTACACCTGGGACGACGTGTCGTCGCTGGAGCTCGACTGACGGAAGGCGCACGCATGGCACCCGACCCGGATCTCGCGCCTGACGCGACGAGCCGAGCCGACGGTGGGTCCGAGACGGTCGCGGCCGTCTCGGACCTTCCCGCGCCCACCGTGGTGTCGGCGCTGCCGGCGCCCGAGCCGACCGCACCGCCGCAGGCCGTGCGCGGGCCGCGGGCACGGCACGAGTGGATGGACACGCTGCGCGGCGGGGCGATCCTGCTCATGCTCCTGTGGCACGCGGTCTCGATCCCGCGCATCGAGGGCGTCGACGTGCCGGCCTGGCTGGTCGCGTTCAACGACGCGCTGCTGCCGTTCCGGATGCCGACACTGATGTTCCTGTCGGGGCTGCTGCTCCCGCGCTCGCTCGCCAAGCCGACGGCGACGTACTACCGGGGCAAGATCGCGCTCATCGCGTGGCCGTACCTGGTGTGGGTCTGGATCTTCCTGGCGATCGACGGCACGAACGGGTACCCGTGGTGGACGCCGCAGCTCTACATCGCGAAGTCGTACCTGTGGTTCCTGTTCTACATCGGCTGCTTCTACGCGGTCGCGCCGCTCCTGCGCCGCCTGCCCGCGTGGGTCCCGCCGCTGACGATGCTCGTGGCGTGCGTCGTCGTCACGGCGTACCTGCCGCACCGCATGCTGTTCTACGGCGTGTTCTTCTTCACGGGGGCGTGGGTCGCGCGCAGCGTCCCGGACGTGCCCGCCCTCCTGCGCGGGCGCCGGGTGCTCGTCGCTGTGCTCGCGGCCGCGGCGCTCGGGTTCGCGGTGGCCTCCGGGATCGACCGGGGCGTGAACTACGACCCCCTGTTCGTCCCGCTCTCGCTCGCGGGAGTCGCGGTCGCGGTGCTGGGTGCGGCCTCGCTGTCGCACCGGTCGACGGCCGCGCTGCGGTACGTCGGACGCAGCTCGATCGTCTACTACGCGTCGCACTTCCCCGTGATGCTCGGGGTCGTCGCGGTGTGTCTCGCCGTCGACGCTCCGTGGTGGGTCACGGTCCCGGCGCTCGTGCTCGCGGGGCTCGCGGTGGGCACCCTGCTGACCGCGCTGCGTGACCGCGTCCCCGTGCGGTGGCTGTTCGAGGCGCCGTTCCTGGCCCGCCGGCCCCGCGTGTCCCCGACCGGCGGGTGACCTGCGAGCATCTGGGTGAAGGTCCCGTCCATCCGGGGTGAAGATCATCCGGGTTGTCCGGATTCGTGCGGTGCACGGCGCATACTGACGCCTCCGGGGTCGTTCACGCGTGGGGTGGGGAGGTGGCGTGGCCCAGATCCTCGGGAGTCCCGACGGGCTGTCGGTCATGCTCCTCGTGCTGGCCGTCGGCGCGGTCTTCGTCGTCGTCATCCGCGCGCGCCCGGTGCTCGGCGTCGTCGGGTGCCTCGCCGCCCTGTGCCTCGTGCCGCCGTGGGTGGGAGCGGGGTTCGGCGTGTTCGTCACGCCCTTGCTGGCAGCCTGCCTGGGCTGCATCGTCGCGTTGTGGCACGGCAGCGACATGCGCCTGCGCGCGTTCGACGCGGCGCTCGTGCTCGTGCTCGGCGCGGTCGCGGTCGGCTTCGTCGCGGGCATCGTGACCCTCGAGCGCGCGTTCGCGGCGGTGATCGGCTGGGGCGTCGCCTACCTGGCCGGACGGATCATCGGCATGCGGGTCGAGCCGGGTGACGTCGCGACGGTCGTCGCCGTCGCGTTCGGCGTGGTCGCCACGCTCGCGATCCTCGAGTTCTTCACGCGGAACAACGTCTTCGTCGACATCAAGCTCGGCGGCAACGGCTACGCGCGCTGGTCGGGCATCCGGTGGCGCGGCGGCGTCCCGCGCGCCGAGGGCGCGTGGGGGAGCGCGATCGCGCTCGGCGGCGCCCTCGCGATGTCCGTGCCGTTCGTCTGGGTCAGCCGCCTGCGGTCGGCCGCCAAGGCGCTCGTGCTCACGGCGGTCGCGTTCGCCGCGGTCGTGACGTTCAGCCGGATCGGCATGATCTCGACGATCCTGGCCCTCGTCGGGTGCCTCGTCCTGCTCGGGTCGGCCGTGACGCCGGCGTTCCGCCGGGTCGTCGCGGCCCTGCTCGTCGTCGGCGCCGCGATCGCGGTCCCGCTCACGAGCGACGTGTTCACCGCCGCCGGAGACGAGGCGTCGAACAGCGCGGACTACCGCGGCGACCTGCTGTCCCTCGTGCCCGAGATGAGCTGGCTGGGCGGCACGGGGTCCATGACGACGAACGCGGCGGGCGAGACGCGGTACGGCAGCTTCGGCTCGATCGACTCCGCCCCGATCCTCCTCGGCCTCGACTACGGCGTGCTGCCCCTGCTCGTGCTCGTCGGAGCGTCGCTCGCGGCCTTCGTCGCGGTCCTGCGCACGCGCCGCAACGCGGCCCTCGTCGCCGTCGTCGCGGTGATCCCGGGACTGACGAGCGTCGCGTTCATCACCCAGTTCACGACGATGTTCTGGCTCTGCGTCGGCCTCGCGGTGGCCGATGCGGACCGCTCGGCGCGGGCGTACGCGCCACAGGTCTCCTGGACGGGCCCACCGGTCCGTCCGCTCGCTCGTGCCGGGGCGGACCGCCCCGCGCTGCTCGGTTAGGAAGGCTCGTCGATGTCGATGCGGGAACTCGTGATGGCCGCGCGCAAGCACTGGGTGCTCGTGCTGCTGCCGGTGCTGGTGCTCGGCGGTGCCATCGGGTACCTGTCCATGAAGACCCCGCCCTCGTACCGGTCGTCGGCCACGGTCTACGTGACGCTGAGCTCGAGCGGGTCGGCCACCGACCTCAACCAGGGCGCCAACTACACGCAGGCGCAGATGCTCTCGTTCGCGCAGCTCGCGACGATGCCCATCGTCCTGGAGCCGGCGATCGAGGAGCTCGGCCTGGGGATCTCCCCGAAGCAGCTCGCGGAGCGCGTCTCGGCGAGCACGCCGTCCGGCACGTCCCTGCTCACCGTCTCCGTCGCGGGCAGCTCGCCGCAGGCCACGGCCGAGGCCGCGAACGCCGTGGCCGCCGAGCTCACGACCGTCATCCAGGCGCTCGCGCCGGTGAGCGAGAGCGGCCGCGGCACGATCACCGCCACGATCGTCAAGGACGCCGTACCGCCCGCGTACCCGTTCTCGCCCAACACCAAGCGCAACGTCATGGCCGCGGTCTTCGCGGGGCTGCTGCTCGGGATCGTCGCCGCGTACCTGCGCCAGGCGCTCGACACGCGCGTGCGCACCGCGCGGGACGTCGACGCCGTGATCGGCGTCCCCGTGCTCGGGTCCGTGCGGCCCGTCAAGCGCGCCGCCGGGTTCTCGTTCGCCGGTTTCGAGGGCGTGGGCGATGCGCAGGGCGAGGAGTTCCGCCGCATCCGCACGAACCTGCAGATGATCGGCCGCGTCGGCACGCCCAAGGTGTTCGCCGTCTCGTCCGCCGTCAGCGGCGAGGGCAAGTCGTACACCGCGCTGCGGATCGCGGCGTCGTTCGCCGCCGCCGGTGACCGCGTCCTGCTCATCGACGCCGACCTGCGCCGCCCGAGCATCGCCACCGCGCTCGGCATCGAGGGCGCCGCCGGGCTCACCGAGTGCCTCGTCGGACGGGCGACGTTCGACGAGGTCGCGCAGGTGGTCGGCGATGCGCTCACCGTGCTCGCCTCCGGCGCCGTCCCGCCCAACCCGTCCGAGCTCCTCGCGTCGCGAGAGTTCGAGGAGATCCTGGTGCGCGGGCGCGAGCGGTTCGACGTCGTGGTCGTCGACGCACCGCCGCTGCTGCCCGTCGCCGACGCCGTCGTGATCTCCCGCATCGTGCTGGGCATCGTGCTCGTCGTCGACGTCTCCCGTGTGCGGCGTGCCCAGATCCAGCGGGCGGTCGAGACCGTGCGGCTGGGCGGCGGACGTGTCGTCGGCGCGGTGCTCAACCGCGCGAAGGTCTCCGCCGACGAGTCCGCGTACTACGCGCAGGCGCCGCGGAGCAGGCGCGGTCGGCGCGCACGGTCCGGCCCGCCGACGGGCCTGCCGGACCTGACCGTCCGGCCCCTGTCGCGCGCACGCCCGCAGGACGCCGCCGAGCTGCGCGCCGTCGCCGGGCCCGTGCCGACGCAGCACGCCGACGAGCGTGCCGGCGGGCGTGTCGACGAGCGTGATGGCGAGCGTGCCGACGAGCGCGACGGCGGGCGTGCCGACGAGCCTGTCGACGAGCGTGCCGACGGACCGCGGTCCGGGCGGGACGACGGGCCGGAGCGCGCCACGGAGGAGCCGGAACTGCTGCGCGGCGACGAGCCGCGGCACGACGAGGCCGAGTCGGCACCCGCGCACGCCCCGACGGGTGGCGCCTGAGCCGGACAATTCACCCGGGCAGAGCCTGTCCGGGTTGTCCGGATTCGCCTAGCCTCGTCACGTCTGCCGCCAGCGTCGTCGGCGCCCGACGTCGACGACAGGGAGAGCCATGACAGCGCGGATCGGATACGCACCAGGGGCGTACGACCTCTTCCACGTCGGCCACCTCAACATCCTGCGGCACGCACGTGAGCACTGCGACCACCTCGTCGCGGGCGTGGTCTCGGACGAGATGCTCGAGCGCACCAAGGGTCGGCGGCCCGTCGTCCCGCTCGAGGAGCGCATGGAGATCGTCCGGCACGTGCGCTACGTCGACCAGGTGCACGCCGAGACGGTCCCCGACAAGCTCGACACGTGGCGCGAGCTGCGGTTCGACGTGTTCTTCAAGGGCGACGACTGGCGCGGCACGGCCAAGGGGCGCGACCTCGAGCGACGCTTCGCCGAGGTGGGTGTCGAGGTCGTCTACTTCCCGTACACGATGCACACCTCGAGCACCGCGCTGCGCCGTGCGCTCGCACTGCTCGAGGGGGCGTCCGAGCCGCTCGCCGCGGCGCGATGACCTCGTCGCCGCCGGCGTCACGGGCCACGGCCGGTGCGCCTGCGGCGAACGGTCGCCTCGAGTGGGTCGACGCGGTGCGCGGGTACAGCGTCGTCGCCGTCGTGCTGGCGCACGTCGTGCTGTGGGACCTGCTCGGCCCGGGCGCGGCGACCGCCCCCGCGGGTGAGTCGGTGTGGGGACGGGTCTACGCGGTGCTCGGCAGCGCGCGCATGCCCGTGCTGCTGGCCGTCTCCGGTCTCGTGGTCGCACGTCGCGTGCGGCTCGGGTGGCGGCCCGGCGGGCTGACGTTGCGGGTCGCCCGCAACTACTACCTGTACGTGGTGTGGCTGCTGCTCTACGCCGTGTTCTACGCGGTCGTGCGCGACCCGTCGCTCCCGCACCGGGTCGACGGCGTGGCCGACGTGCTGCGTCAGCTCGTCGTCCCCGGCACGACGCTCTGGTACGTGTTCGCGCTCGCGGTGTACATCGCGGTGCTCGGGCTGCTGCACCGCGTGCCCGCGTGGGCCGTGCTGTCGGGCCTGGTCGCACTGTGCCTGGCGGCGCACGTCCTCACGTCGTCGGACCAGGTGTGGGCCAAGGTGCCCGAGCTGTTCCTGTTCTTCGCGGTCGGCGTCTACGGCGCGGGTCCGCTGCGCCGGCTCGGCGAGCGCGCGTCCTGGGGCCTGGCGCTCGTCGCGGCGGCGCTCGCCGTGGCGGTGACCGCGTCGGGGCGCGTGGCACAGGGGGTCGAGCTCGCGGAGGCCGTGGTCTTCGTCGCTCGGTGCCTGGCGTTCCTGGTCCTCGCGGTGCTCGTCGTCGTCCTCGCGGTCCGGTGGGACCCGCTGCGTCGGCTCGGGCTCCTCCTGGGCCGCCAGACCCTGCCGATCTACGTGCTGCACCCGCTGTGGATCGCGGTGCTCCTGGCCTACGCGGGCGGGCCGGCGCGCGAGGTGACGGCGACGGCCGTCGGGTCGTTGCTCTACCCGCCGGTCGTCACCGCGCTCGTCGTCGTGCTGTGCCTCGCGGTGCACGCCGCGGCCCGGCGCGCGCACGGCCTCGTCCCGGCGTTCGCGATGCCGCACGGCTGGGAGGAGCGGCTGGGTGCGGTCGACGAGCGCGCACCCGTGCGCCCGGCACGCGTGGAGTCCGGCCGCGGCGCGTAGGCCCCGTCGTCGAGGTGCGCCCGGCCCGCCCTGTCCTGCCCGGCCCTGTCCTGCCCTGCCCTGCCCTGCACCGTGTCGGCGGCGGCTCGTAGACTGACCGCGACCCCCTGACCGCACGCGGCAGCGGTGTGCGCGGACCGGTTCGCACGGTCCGGCGCCCCCCGTCCGCGCCGGAGCAGGGGCGCTCGTGCTGCCCGCGGCACTCCTGAGGAGCCCGCGGGCACCGCCCGCCCGACGAACGTGAAGGACCCATGGACCTCACCGGACTGCTGCCCGCCCTGCTCGCCGACCCGGCCGCCGCCGCGGCGCTCGAGGCCGTGCCCGCGCGTGGCGAGGTCGACGTCGTCGGACCGGCGGGCATCCGGCCCCCGTTGCTCGCGGCGCTCGCCGGAGCGGGCGGTCACGTGGGTGGGCGCCCGCTCGTCGTGACGACCGCGACGGGCCGCGACGCCGACGAGCTCGCCGACGCGCTGCGCTGCTACCTGCCCGACGACGACGTCGCGGTGCTGCCCGCCTGGGAGACGCTGCCCCACGAGCGGCTGTCGCCGCGGGCCGACACCGTGGCACGGCGCCTCGCGGTGTTCCGCCGGCTCGCGCACCCGACGTCGGAGCGCGGCCCCGCGGGTCCGATCCGCGTGCTCGTGGTCCCCGTGCGCGCGCTCCTGCAGCCCGTCGTCGAGGGCCTGGGGGAGCTGCGTCCGGTCGAGGTCGCGGTGGGGGACCGCGTCGACCTCGACGACCTCACGCAGCGGCTCGTGGACGCCGCGTACAGCAGGGTCGACATGGTCGAGAAGCGCGGCGAGTTCGCGGTGCGCGGCGGCATCATCGACGTGTTCCCGCCGACCGAGTCGCACCCGCTGCGTGTCGAGCTGTGGGGCGAGGACGTCGAGGAGATCCGGTGGTTCTCGGTCGCTGACCAGCGGTCGCTCGAGGTCGCGGACCACGGGCTGTGGGCGCCGCCGTGCCGCGAGATCCTGCTGACGGACGCGGTGCGCGAGCGCGCGACGTCCCTCGTGCCGCAGCTCCCGGGCGCGGTGGACATGCTCGACAAGCTCGCCGCGGGCATCGCGGTCGAGGGCATGGAGTCGCTCGCGCCCGTGCTGGTCGACCGCATGGTCCCCGTGCTGGACCTCGTGCCCGACGACGCGCTGCTGGTGCTCGCCGACCCGGAGCGCATCCGTCGGCGCGCGCACGACCTCGTCGCGACCACCCAGGAGTTCCTCGAGGCCGCGTGGACCTCGGCCGCGGCGGGTGCCGCGACGCCGCTCGACCTGTCCGCGGCGTCGTTCGCGACGTTCGCCGAGGTGCGCGCGCTCTCGCAGGTCCGCGGGCTCGGCTGGTGGACGCTGTCCGGGTTCACGCTGGACGCCGGCGCCGACGACGAGAGCGCCGACGCGCCGGTGCGTGACACGGACGGCGTGGAGACGCTCGTCGTCGCGGCGCGCGAGGTCGAGCGGTACCGCGGTGAGGTCGCCCGCGCGGTCGCCGACGTGCGTGAGCTGCAGCGCGCCGGCTGGCGGCTCGTGCTCGCGACCGAGGGTCACGGGCCCGCGCAGCGCATGGTCGAGCAGCTGAAGGCCGCCGACTGCCCCGCGCGGCTCGTCGCGACGATCGACGAGGAGCCCGCGGGCGGCGTCGTCCTGGTCACGCCCGCTCCGGTCGGTCCCGGGTTCGTCGCCGAGGCGCAGCACCTCGCGGTGTTCTCCGAGTCGGACCTGACCGGGCGTGCCGGGTCCTCCACGCGGGACATGCGCCGCATGCCGAGCCGGCGGCGCAACGTCGTCGACCCGCTGCAGCTGCGCGCGGGGGACTTCGTCGTGCACGAGCAGCACGGTGTCGGACGGTTCGTCGAGCTGGTGCAGCGCACCATCGGCTCGGGCGCCGCCGCCGCGACGCGCGAGTACCTGGTGATCGAGTACGCGTCGTCCAAGCGCGGCCAGCCCGGCGACCGCCTGTACGTCCCCACCGACCAGCTCGACCAGGTCACCAAGTACGTGGGCGGCGAGGCGCCGAGCCTCAACCGCATGGGCGGCGCGGACTGGGCCAAGACGAAGGGGCGGGCGCGCAAGGCGGTCAAGGAGATCGCGTCCGAGCTGATCCGCCTGTACTCGGCGCGCATGGCCACCCCGGGCCACCCGTTCGGGCCGGACACGCCCTGGCAGCGCGAGCTCGAGGACGCGTTCGCGTACGTCGAGACGCCCGACCAGCTCGCGACGATCGACGAGGTCAAGGCCGACATGGAGAAGCCGATCCCCATGGACCGGCTCGTGTGCGGCGACGTGGGCTACGGCAAGACCGAGATCGCGGTGCGCGCCGCGTTCAAGGCCGTGCAGGACGGCAAGCAGGTCGCGGTCCTCGTCCCGACGACGCTGCTGGTCCAGCAGCACTTCGACACGTTCGCCGAGCGTTACTCGCCGTACCCCGTGACGGTCAAGGCGCTCTCGCGGTTCCAGACCGCCAAGGAGAGCAAGGAGATCCTCGAGGGTCTCGCCGACGGGTCCGTCGACGTCGTGATCGGCACGCACCGGCTCATCACGGGCGGCGTGCGGTTCAAGGACCTCGGGCTCGTCGTGATCGACGAGGAGCAGCGGTTCGGCGTCGAGCACAAGGAGACGCTCAAGGCGCTGCGCACCAACGTCGACGTGCTCGCGATGTCCGCCACCCCGATCCCGCGCACGCTCGAGATGGCCGTCACCGGGATCCGCGAGATGTCCACGCTCGCGACCCCGCCCGAGGAGCGCCACCCCGTGCTGACGTTCGTCGGACCGTACGAGGAGAAGCAGATCTCCGCCGCGATCCGCCGCGAGCTGCTGCGCGAGGGGCAGGTGTTCTACGTCCACAACCGGGTCGAGTCGATCGAACGCGTCGCGTCGCGCCTCAACGAGCTCGTGCCCGAGGCCCGCATCGCCGTCGCGCACGGGAAGATGGGCGAGCACCAGCTCGAGCGCGTCATCGTCGACTTCTGGGAGAAGCGGTTCGACGTGCTGGTCTGCACGACGATCGTCGAGACCGGCCTGGACATCTCCAACGCCAACACCCTCATCCTCGAGAGCGCCGACCGTCTCGGCCTGTCGCAGCTGCACCAGCTGCGCGGGCGCGTCGGCCGCGGCCGTGAGCGGGCCTACGCGTACTTCCTCTACCCGCCGGAGAAGCCGCTCACCGAGACCGCCCACGACCGCCTGCAGACCATCGCCGCGAACACCGACCTGGGCGCCGGCATGGCCGTCGCCATGAAGGACCTCGAGATCCGCGGCGCGGGCAACCTGCTCGGCGGCGAGCAGTCTGGGCACATCGAGGGCGTGGGCTTCGACCTGTACATCCGCATGGTCGGCGAGGCCGTCGCCGCGTTCCGCGACGACGTGCCCGAGGAGCTGCCCGACGTCACCATCGAGCTGCCCGTCGACGCGCACATCCCGCACGACTACATCGCGCACGAGCGGCTGCGCCTCGAGGCGTACCGCAAGATCGCCGTCGCCACCGACGACACCGCGCTGCGCGAGGTGCACGCCGAGCTCGTCGACCGCTACGGCCCCGTGCCCGAGGCCGTCGACAACCTGTTCGAGGTCGCGCAGTTCCGCCAGCACGCCCGACGAGCCGGCCTGTCGGACATCACCGCGCAGGGCAAGTTCGTGCGCTTCGCGCCCGTCGAGCTGCCCGAGTCTGCACAGCTGCGCCTCAAGCGGCTCTACCCGGGCACCGTCCTCAAGCCCGCGCTGCGCACCGTGCTCGTGCCGTTCCCGACGACCGCGCGCATCGGCGGCAAGCCGCTCCACGGCCGCGAGGTCCTCACGTGGTGCCGCCAGCTCATCGACGCGGTCATGCTCAACGACGTCTCCGCCGCCGCCCAGGTCGGCACCACCCGCTGACCGGCGCGCAGGCGGGGCAGCCCGTGGCCGCCTCGCCTCGGCCGCTTCAGCTCATCGCTGCTCGCGGCCGCTCGCGGCGCGCGGTCAGGCCTCGACGACGTCCGCGTCCGCGGCGTTCTTCTTGATCGACTCGACCGTCGACTTCGCCGACGCCTTCTCGGTGTACTGCTGGCTGTGCGCCAGCACGTTGCCGTTCTGGGCGACGATCCGGAAGAACCACTTGCCGTTGTCGCTCTTGACGATCTCGAACTTCATGGGACTGCTCCATCCAAGCGCCGTTGCCTGACGCGACTACCCAACACCTCTGGGCGGCCCGTCAGGCAGACGGCGCTCGGGCATTCACCCGTGTGGGCGTGGTCATCGGTCGCTTGTGCGCGCGCGGGGGTGACGCCTGTCGCCTTGTTGTCCACAGGCAGCGACGCACCCGTTGTCCCGTTTGTCGGTCTCCCACTAGTTTTCGTCTCGGCCGCGTGGGATCGTTCCCACCGGCGAGCGCCGCACGGCTGCGGCGCTCCCACGTATGACCGAAGTAGGGGGAACACATGGGTACACCTATGTCCAAGCGTCGCCGAGTGATGGCGGTGATCGCCGTCGTCGTCGGCATCGCGGTCTGCGGCCCGGCGGCCGGCGCGGCGGCGGTCGCCTACGCGACGAAGTCGTCCCCGCAGGTCGCCCGCGGCTACGGCAGCACGGGCAAGACCTTCGGCAGTTGGACCGCGTCGAAGGGATCTCGCACGGCCATCTCCAAGATCGTGGACGCGCGGTACAAGCTCAGCAACGCCGACGACCACAAGGTCTACGTCCACCTCAAGAGCATCGCGGCCATCGGGAACCTCGGTCCTTACGAGAAGGCCTCGAAGTCGGCTAGCGGGACGAGGGAGAGCGGTGAGTGGCTCGCCATCGCGTCCGAGCCGGTGCACACCTACTCCGTGACGATGAAGCCGGTCACGGTGCGTGTGGACGCGTTCATCAAGACCTGCCTCGACATCCCCTCACGGCCGGACGTCTGCTCGGCGGGCAAGTCCTTCTACTCGTACCTGAACTACTAGTCACCAGGCGCGGCGGCCTGTGACGGGCCGCCGCGCCGGCGGG
>NZ_BJLP01000024.1 GCF_006538705.1 Cellulomonas uda | reverse complement strand
CCCGCGACCGCTTCCCGTGACGCGGGGTCGATGTCGTTGTGGTCGTTCGCATCCCCACGCGTGACATACCCCGCCACCGCACCGTCCGGGGCCCGCACGAGCTCCACGACCCGGTGGATGAACCCCTCGTCGTCGTCCGTGCGGTCTGCGTCAACACGGATAACGTCCCCGACTGCGACCTCACCGGTCCCGCGCTGGGTCAGCACCACCGAGCCCGGGTCGTATGTGCCCGCCATCGAGCCGGTTTCGACGCGGTGCACCCCGAACCCGGCCGGTCCCGCCAGGAGCGGGGCGGCCAGGCACACACCCAGCAACCCCGCCCCCGCGTACCGCAGCGTCCGCATCATCAGCTGCCGTACCCGATGAGCGCGGCCTCATCGTCGGGGTTGCCCTTGACCTGCGTGGCGACCGCATCGAGGTCCATCGATGCTCCCTGCTGTGCGGCGGCAGCCCACGCGTCCGCATCGGGGCTCTCGTCGAACGTGACGGTCACGGTGTAGGTCCTCCGCTGGCCACCGGTGTACTGACCAACCTTGTAAGCCCGCCCGTCCCACAGGGGTGCTTCGGCGGCCGGCTCGAGCGGGCGTTCGTTCTCCTTGATGGTCAGGGTGCCGAACTCAAGCAGCTCGGGGTTGACGATGTCCCTGCCGATAAGCGCGATGTACGCGTCCGACGTGCCGGCGTTTTCGACCGTCAGGGTCGCGGTGTACGTGTCACCGGGCATGACGGCCTCGTAGGGGCTGAACCACGTGCCGGCGTCTTCGGTCCACGCGACAACGTCGACCGTGCCAGCGTTGGCGATGTGGATGAAGTCGTCGATAGTGAACGTCTTCGTGAGGAGCGCGCCGATGCCCGCAGTGCCCCCCAAGGACACCTGCGAGGACGCCCGCGATGACGGCTCATCACAGATGAGGGTGTAGGAGTGTCGACGATGTCGTGAGACGTCGGGCGTGGTGGCGGGCGTGTCGAGGTGGGGGAAGGCGTCGAGGTCTTCCGAAGATGGGGGTTCTCACACCAACCCATCCGAAAGACCTCGACGTTGGACGACGCTATCTTCTGGCCGCCTGACCTGACCACGTTCGCCCGTCTGGACGATCTCGGCTTGGTCGTCGTCGGCCAGCACGTCACCGACCGCCGCACGGTGCTCGAGTGCCGGGTCGTCCCGGTGCCGGGCGACGAGTTCTGCCGCCAGTGCGGTGCGGAGGGCCTCGTGCGGGACACGGTCACGCGCCGACTGGCGCACGAGCCGTTCGGGTGGCGGCCCACCACGCTGCACGTGCGGGTGCGCCGTTACCGGTGTCCCACCTGTGAGCGGGTGTGGCGGCAGGACACCACCCGGGCGGCGGAGACGCGTGCGAAGCTCTCCCGTGCCGCGCTGGCGTGGGCGCTGAACGGGCTGGTGGTCCAGCACCTGACCGTCGCCCGGCTGCGCGACGCGCTCGCCGTGGCCTGGAACACGGTCAACGACGCCGTCCTCGCCGAAGGCCACCGCGTGCTGATCGCCGATTCGGCCCGGTTCGACGGGGTCACCGTCATCGGCGTGGACGAGCACGTGTGGCGGCACACCCGCCGTGGCGACAAGTACGTCACCGTCATCATCGACCTGACCCCCGTGAAGGACGGCACGGGGCCGTCCCGACTGCTCGACATGATCGAGGGCCGCTCCAAGGCGGTGTTCAAGGACTGGCTCGCCGGGCGGCCCAAGGCGTGGCAGCAGGGCGTCCAGGTCGTCGCGATGGACGGGTTCACCGGGTTCAAGACCGCCGCCGCCGAAGAGCTCCCCGACGCGGTCGCGGTCATGGACCCGTTCCACGTCGTGCGCCTCGCCGGTGACGCCCTCGACAAGTGCCGGCGCCGGGTCCAGCAGGAGCTCCACGGGCACCGCGGCCTCGCGACCGATCCGCTCTACCGGGCCCGGCGGACCCTGCACACCGGTGCTGACCTGCTCACCGACCGGCAAGCCGCCCGCCTCGAGGCCCTGTTCGCCGACGAGGAGCACGTGCCCGTCGAGGCGACCTGGGGCATCTACCAGCGGATGATCGGCGCCTACCGGCACCCGGACCGGACCACCGGCAAGAAGATCATGACCGCGCTGATCGACTGCGTCGCTACCGGAGTACCGACGTCGCTGGTCGAGATCATCACCCTCGGCCGGACCCTGAAGAAGCGTGCCGCGGACGTCCTCGCGTTCTTCGACCGCCCCGGCACCAGCAACGGCCCCACCGAGGCCATCAACGGGCGGCTCGAACACCTGCGCGGCTCCGCCCTCGGCTTCCGGAACCTGACGAACTACATCACCCGCAGCCTCCTCGAGACCGGCGGCTTCGGACCCCGACTACACCCTGCATTGTGAAGAGCCCGATTACCTCGATCTGCACCGGGATCACGGTCTGGCTGGTTGTGACTATAGGAACTGAGACGGGCAGAGGTTCTACCTCGACGGGCTCATTGGCAAGTCCGTCGCGCCAGGTGAAGTCACACTCCTGTCGTTTTCCTCCCTCTGTTGGCGGATCGCAGATTGGAGCGAGGTATGTGAAGTCTTGACTGGCGGTGAAGCGCCAGTTCATCGTTTCGGTGGGTGCGTTCTGCAGCAGGATCGTGCGCTTGATGCGCAGGACTGCCTTCGGGCGTTTGCCGAGAAAGTTCCTAATCCCCAGCCTGTCGCTCTCGATGGTTGCGTAGGTCGGACTCGCTATGCCCCTGTGTATTCGGCCTGGCTGACTGGTTCGAAGGAGATTGTAGTTGCATCGTGTCGCACGGGTTGAAGATTCTCGGTGCTGAGTCGAGCTGCGATCACCCATACGAGTCCGATGACAAAGAGGGCCATCGCGACGCGTCGAAAAAACGGACCCACGGCGCGGCGGCTTGGTGCCGAGCGCGCACGTGCGCGCCTTGCATCACGCGCAGCGGTTCCCATCCTGCCTCGCAGTTCCAGTGCGATGTCGTCGAGTCCGATGACGGCCGCAGCCGGCCCGCCTAATGCGGTACGCATTACTCGCATTCCGCACTGGGGGATGCCACCATCGTCGTGGACTCGTGATGAGATCGATGCCAACATGGCGTTGACCGCCGGAAGATGTGGCGCTCGCGGAAGGCGTCTGCGGGCGGACTCGGCGGGCTCACGACGAAAATCGGGCCCAACGTATGGTCGGCACAACCGACGCTAGGCGTCGGCGTCCGTCGGCTGCCCGTTCTTCGCGTCAGCGCCGGCGTCGGTGGCCTTGGCCTGCTCCTGGTCGAAGAGCACGCGCGCGGCCATCATGCTCGCGAGGTCGATGTTCGTCACGGCCTGCCACACGCCGATGAGCAGCGTGACGAGGCCGATGAGCCCGATGATCGCGCCGAGCACCATCGTCGGCACCCCCGCGCTGGTGTCGTAGCCGTCGAGCACGATCGACCGCAGGTTCTGCTGCTGGCCGGCCAGGTAGATGACGACCCCGAAGATCAGGATGACGACGCCCCACAGGACGGTCCCCGCGGACGGCTTCCACTGGCTCGACCTCATCATGACCTCCGTGACCGCCGGCGGCACGTCCGCCTGCGCCGACCGTAGTGCGCGGCGGAACCTCGTGGGCCCGTAACCCGGGCTCGACCGGGTGAGATGACGAAGGCCGCCCCGGGGAGGAACCGGGGCGGCCTTCGTCCGCGTGGTCAGACCCGCCGACGCCGCGAGGCGAGCGCCACGACGAGGCCGCCCACCAGGAGCAGGCCCGCGCCGAGCGTCAGGACCCGTCCGGCCGAGGTGCCCGTGACGGCGAGCGCCGGGGTCGGGGTGGTGGTCGGGACCGGCGAGGGGGCGGCGGCTGCGTCCTCGAGCGCCACGAGCACGCCCGCCGCGACGCTCACGTGGCTGTCTCATTTCGAGGAGTGGACGCGCGGGACATGACGGAGGGCCGGGACGACGCCCGTCCCGGCCCTCCTGCCTGCCCCTCGAGCGGGACTACCGCACGTCGTCGTCGACCCAGTCGAAGGTCCGCGTCACGGCCTTCTTCCACAGCCGGTACTGCCGGTCGCGCTCGGCGGTGTCCATCTGCGGGGTCCAGCGCTTGTCCTCGGCCCAGTTGTCGATGACGTCCTGCTCGCCGCTCCAGTAGCCGACCGCGATGCCCGCCGCGTACGCGGCGCCCAGCGCGGTCGTCTCGGCGATCTTCGGCCGCACCACGTCCACGCCGAGGATGTCGGCCTGGAACTGCATGAGCGCCTCGTTGGCGATCATGCCGCCGTCGACCTTGAGCTCGGTGAGGTCCACGCCCGAGTCGGCGTTCATGGCGTCCAGGACCTCGCGCGTCTGGAACGCCGTGGCCTCGAGGGCCGCGCGCGCGATGTGCCCCTTGTTGACGAACCGCGTGAGCCCGACGAGCGCACCGCGAGCGTCGGACCGCCAGTACGGCGCGAACAGCCCTGAGAACGCGGGCACGAAGTACGCGCCGCCGTTGTCCTCGACGCTCGCCGCGAGCTGCTCGATCTCGGGCGCCGACGAGATGATCCCGAGGTTGTCGCGCAGCCACTGGACCAGGGACCCGGTGACGGCGATCGAGCCCTCGAGCGCGTACACCGCGTCCGCGCCGCCGATCTTGTAGCAGACCGTGGTGAGCAGGCCGTTCTTGCTCGGCACGATCTCGGTCCCGGTGTTGATGAGTATGAAGTTGCCGGTGCCGTACGTGTTCTTCGCGTGCCCGACCTCGAAGCACGCCTGCCCGAACGTCGCGGCCTGCTGGTCACCGAGGATGCCGGCGATCGGCACGCCCGCGAGCAGGCCCTTCGCGCGGCCCTCGCCGTAGACCTCGGACGACGAGCGGATCTCGGGCAGCATGGACATCGGGATGCCCATCTCGCCCGCGATCTCCTCGTTCCAGGTGAGCGAGTCGAGGTTCATGAGCATGGTCCGCGACGCGTTCGTCACGTCGGTGACGTGCACGCCGCCGTCCGGCCCGCCCGTCATGTTCCACAGCACCCACGAGTCGGTGTTGCCGAACGCCAGGTGGCCCGCCTCGGCCTTCTCGCGCGCACCCTCGACGTTGTCGAGGATCCAGCGGATCTTCGGGCCCGAGAAGTAGGTCGCCAGCGGCAGCCCCACCCGGTCCTTGTACCGCTCCGCGCCGCCCCCCAGAGCGCCGAGCTCGTCGCAGATCTTCTGCGTGCGCGTGTCCTGCCAGACGATCGCGTGGTGGACCGGCTCACCCGTGCGCTTGTCCCAGACGACCGCGGTCTCGCGCTGGTTGGTGATGCCGACGGCCTCGATGTCGGAGTTCTGCAGGCTCGCCCGGCCGAGCGCCTGCCCGACGACCTCGCGGGTGTTGACCCAGATCTCGGTCGCGTCGTGCTCGACCCAGCCCGCCCTCGGGAAGATCTGCTCGTGCTCCTTCTGCCCGGTCGCGATGATCCGCGCCTTGTGGTCGAAGATGATCGCGCGCGTGCTCGTCGTGCCCTGGTCGATCGCCATGACGTACTTCGTGTCAGACATCAGCTTCCTTCACCTCGTCGTGAGTGGGGGATGGGTGACGTGCGCGGTCAGCCCAGGTAGTCGAGCGTCCACTGCGCGAGCAGGCCGGCGATCGCACCGCCGACGATCGGGCCGAGGACCGGGACCCACGCGTACCCCCAGTCGCTCGAGCCCTTGCCCTTGATGGGCAGCAGCGCGTGCGCGATGCGCGGGCCGAGGTCACGGTTCGGGTTGATCGCGTAGCCCGTGGGGCCACCGAGGCTCGCACCGATCCCGACGACGAGCAGCGCGACCGGGAGCGGGCCGAGGTTCGCCGGGTTCTTGGCGAACATGAGGATGACGTAGACGAGCACGAACGTGCCGATCGCCTCGGTCACGAAGTTCCAGCCGTAGCTGCGCACGGCCGGGCCCGTGGAGAACACCGCGAGCTTGGTGCCCGGGTCCGCCTCCTCGTCGAAGTGCTTCTTGTACGCGAGGAACGCGAGCACGGCACCGAGGAACGCGCCGAGCATCTCCGCCGCGAGGTACACGAACGTGGACGCCGCCGTGACGGCGACCCCGGGCGCGTACTCGTCGGCGCCGTTGGCCAGCAGACCGATCGTCACCGCGAAGTTCAGGTGCGCGCCGGACAGGTACGCCGCGTACACACCGGCGAAGACGGCGAGGCCCCATCCGAAGTTGATGAGCAGCCAGCCGCCCCCGAAGCCTTTGGTGCCCGGGAGGATCACGTTGGCGACGACCCCCGCACCGAGCAGGAGCAGCAGGGTCGTGCCGGCGACCTCGGAGACGAACACTTGCATGAGCGAGACGTCCATGGGTCCTCACTTCTCGGAGACGGGACTTCGTTGTCACGTGCTCCCGCGCCGGGGGGCGCGGGCGTTCGGGGGGTGGGGCTCAGGACTCCAGCGGTCGCATCGGGGCCAGGTCCAGCGCGCGCAGGCGCACCTTCTCCGCCGACGCGTCGTCGGGCTCCTGCGCCGCGGCGTCCTCGGCCTCGGCGCGCGCGCGGTACGCCTCGACCTCGCGGCGCGTCGTCGCGTCGTCCCAGCCGAGCACCGGCGCGACGAGCGCGGCGATCTCCTCGAGCGCGCTCACCCCCTTGTCCGCCTGCTCGTAGTTGAGGCGCGTGCGGTGCATGAGTACGTCGTCGAGGTGCAGCGCGCCCTCGTGGCTCGCGGCGTACACGACCTCCGCGCCGATGTACGCGGGTGCGTGCGTGAGCGGCTGGGCGAGCTCGGGGCGCTCGTCGCACAGGTCCGTCAGCTCGCCCAGCAGCGAGCCGTACCGGTGCAGCAGGTGGTCCATGCGCGGGCGGTCCCAGCCGTACCGCCGGGCGATCGCACGCGACTGGCGCTGGACGACCGGCAGGCCCTCCGCGCCCACGAGCGGCAGGTCGTGCGTGAGCGACGGCAAGGTCGTCGCGCGCGAGCCGATCGCGAAGTCCACGGCGTCCTTCGCCATGACGCGGTACGTCGTGAGCTTGCCGCCCGCGATGACCGTCAGGCCCGGCGTGGGGGAGGCCACGGTGTGCTCGCGCGACACCTTGGCCGACGACGTGCCCTCCTTGGTGCCGGGCTGCAGCAGCGGCCGCAGGCCGGCCCACGTGCCGATCACGTCGTCGCGCGTGAGCGGCCGGGCGAGCACGGCGTTCGCGTGCTCGATGACGTAGTCGATGTCGGCGCTCGTCGCGACCGGGTGCGTGAGCTCCTGCTCCCACGGGGTGTCGGTCGTGCCGATCACCCAGTACCGCGACCACGGGATGATGAACAGGACCGACTTCTCGGTCTGCAGGATCAGGCCCGTGTCGCCCGCGATCCGCGAGCGCGGCACGACGATGTGGATGCCCTTCGACGCCAGCACGCGCAGGCCGCCCTCGGAGCCGGCGAGCGACTCCGTCTGCTCGGTCCACACGCCCGTCGCGTTGATGACGTGGCGGGCGCGCACGTCGATGCGCTCGCCCGTCTCGAGGTCCTCGACGACCGCGCCCGTGACCGCGCCGCCCGTCGTCGTCTGCAGGTCGAGGATCTGCGTGCGGCTCGCGGCGTGCGCGCCGTAGCTCACGGCCGTGCGGACCAGCGTCGAGACCAGGCGGGCGTCGTCCACGCTCGCGTCCCAGTACCGGACCGCGCCGATCGCCGCGTCGTGGCGCAGGTCGGGGAACAGGCGCTCCATGCCCTTGCGCGTCAGGTGCCGGTGGATCGGCATCGCGCGGCGCGATCCCGAGACGGTGGCGAGCGTGTCGTACAGCGCGACGCCCGCACCGACGTACGCGCGCTCCCACACCCGGTTCTCCAGCGGGTACAGGAACGAGACCGGCTTGACCAGGTGCGGCGCGATCCGCTGGATCAGCAGGTCGCGCTCGGTGAGCGCCTCGCGCACCAGGTGGAAGTCGAGCATCTGCAGGTAGCGCAGGCCGCCGTGCACCAGCTTGCTCGAGCGGCTCGACGTGCCGCTCGCCCAGTCCTGCGCCTCGACGAGCGCGGTGGACAGCCCGCGGGTCACCGCGTCGAGCGCGATGCCCGCGCCCGTGACGCCGCCGCCGACGACGAGGACGTCGAGCTCGTCGCCCTGCCGCGCGGACTCGCGCAACCTCGTCAGCGCGTCCTGCCGTGCCTGGGCCGTCAGTGCAGCGGTCCTCATCGCACGTCCTCCTGGTGGTGCTCGTCCGTCGTCGTCCCTGTCGCCCGATCCGGCGGCGCTCGCTATGGTCATCACGACCGGAACGAATGCGCAACCGGAGTGCACATACGTGCACCCCGGGCCGCGCCCGCCGTCGTGAGGGGGAGCGATGGAGCTGGACCGCGAGCAGGACGTGCTGCGCGCCGCGTCGATGTACTACCTCCAGGACCTGAAGATGGAGGTCATCGCGCGGCACCTGGGCACCTCCCGGTCCACGGTGTCCCGGCTCATCAAGCGCGCGCGGGAGACCGGCCTCGTCGAGATCACCCTGCGCCCGGCGAGCACACGCGCCCCCGGCCTCGGCCGGTCGCTGTCCGCCGCGTTCGGCATCGACGCCTACGTCGTCCCCGTCCCCGACTCGTCGTCCCACATCGAGCGGCTCGACCAGGTGTCCATGACCGCCGCCAAGCTCCTGACCTCGTGGTTCGACTCCGACATGGTCCTCGGCGTCGCCTGGGGGACCACCCTCGCGTCCGTGTCCCGCTACCTCGTGCCCAAACCCACCCGCGGGTCCGCCGTGGTGCAGCTCAACGGCGCCGCGAACATGCGCACGTCCGGCGTCGACTACGCCAGCGACCTCATCTCGTCGTTCGGCACCGCGTTCGCGGCCGCCGTGCACCATTTCTCGGTCCCCGCGTTCTTCGACTTCTCCGACACCAAGGCCGCCATGTGGCGCGAACGCTCCGTGCGGCGCGTGCTCGACATGCAACGACGTGCGGACATCGCGGTGTTCTCCGTCGGGGCCGTCGCCGGCGCCGTGCCCTCCCACGTGTACTCCGCCGGGTACCTCGACGACGCGGACGTGCGCGTCCTGCACGACGAAGGCGTCGTCGGCGACGTGTGCACCGTCTTCCTGCGCGCCGACGGGTCCTGGGAGGACGTCCCGCTCAACGCCCGCGCCACCGGACCCACCCCCACCGAGCTCCAGCGCCTCCCGCGGCGCGTGTGCATCGTCGCCGGCGACAACAAGGTCGCGCCGCTGCTCGCAGCCCTGCGCGCGGGCGTCGTGACCGACCTCGTCGTCGACGAGACGACCGCCGTCGGCCTGCTCGACGCCGCCGAGCCCGCCCCCGTGCGCCGCACCCGCACGCGCGGCTGACGACGCGCGGAACCGGACACCCGCACCGCACCGGCACGGGCGGCACCTAGGTTGGACCCGTGACCGCAGCGCCCGTGCACGTCCGTCCAGCACTGCCCGCCGACGTGCGCGCGATCCGGGGGCTCGTCCAGCCCTACGCGCAGGAGCGCATCCTGCTGGCCAAGGAGTGGGTCGGCTACTACGAGTCCGTGCAGGAGTTCCTCGTCGCGGAGTCCGACGAGGACGCGACCGCCGGGCAGGTCGTCGGGTGCGGCGCGCTGCACGTCATGTGGGAGCACCTCGCCGAGGTCCGCACGCTCGCGGTCGACCGGTCCTTCCGCGGCCGACGCGTCGGGCACGCGCTGCTCACCGCGCTCATGGACCGCGCCCGCGCGCTCGGGCTGCGGCACCTGTTCTGCCTCACGTTCGAGGTCGAGTTCTTCACCCAGCACGGGTTCCACGCCATCGAGGGCCAGGCGGTCGACGCGGAGGTCTACGCCGAGCTGCTTCGCTCGCACGACGACGGCGTCGCCGAGTTCCTCGACCTCGCGCGGGTCAAGCCCAACACCCTGGGGAACACGCGCATGCTCGTCGAGCTCTGACCCCCACGCGTCAGCCCGGCAGCGCGTACGCCGGCGCCTCGTCCGCGCCCGCCGCCACCTCCACGACGAGGCCGTCCGCCAGCAGCCCCGCGAGCGCACGGGCCCGCTGCGGCGTCGCCGGCCACGCCTCGTCGAGCACGTGCCGCGGCACCGGCACGGGGGACCCGCGCAGCAGCGCCATCACCCGGCCGCGGACCTGACGGTCCGTGCCGTGCCACGCCTGCGTGCGCCGCCGGTGCGCGTGCACGTCGCCCGGCCGCCCCGCCGCCACCCACGCGCACGACGAGACGAGCGGGCACTGCCCGCAGCGCGGCGAGCGCGCCGTGCACACCAGCGCCCCGAGCTCCATGCTCGCCGCCGCCCACCGCGCCGCGGTCGCGTCCTGCGCCGGGACCAGCGCCCGCGCCCGCTCCACCTCCGCGCGCGTCTGCGTCGGCGCCGGCAGCGCCTCACCGTCCACCGCCCGCGCCAGGACCCGTCGCACGTTCGTGTCGAGCACCACCGCGCGCCGCCCGAACGCGAACGCGCGCACCGCCGCCGCCGTGTACGCACCGACCCCCGGCAGCGCCAGCAGCGCGTCCTCGTCGTCCGGGACCCGCCCGCCGTGCCGCTCCACGAGCACCCGCGCGCACTCCTGCAGGCGCAGCGCCCGGCGCGGGTACCCGAGCCGGTCCCACGCACGCAGCACGTCCGCCGTCGGCGCCGCCGCCAGGTCCGCGGGCGTCGGCCACCGCCCCAGCCACGCGCGCCACGCCGGCTCCACCCGCACCACGGGCGTCTGCTGCAGCATGACCTCGCTGACCAGCACACCCCACGGCGTGCGGTCCGGCGCGCGCCACGGCAGGTCCCGCGCGTGCTCGTCGAACCAGTCCACGACCGGCCCGACGAGGTCGACCGGTGCCGGCGCCGGTGCGGGTGCCGGTGCGGGCCCGGAGGCGGGCGGGACGAGGCTCACCCCCGCATCCTGCCAACGATCGGCGGCGCGCCGGACCGCGCAGCGCGCGTGCACCCCGGCGCGGCTCGTACCGTGGGCGCCGACGTCGTCGGACACCGACGACGGGGATGTCGACGGACAGGTCGACGGACAGGTCGACGGGCAGTCCGACGGGCAGTCCGACGGGCAGTGCGACGGGCAGGACGACGGGAAGGGGCGCACGTGGCGGAGCCGAGAGCGGGACGCCCACGGGCCGGAGGGCCGCGGCCCGTGCTGCCCCGCCGGGTGTACGTCGTGCGGCGGCTGGTCGCGCTCGCGGTCGTCGCCGTGCTCGTCGTCGCCGCCGTGCTCGTCGTGCGGGCCGTGACGCGCCCCGACGACGGCACGCCCGCCGCGCCGACCACGCGCACCCCGAAGGCCGCCGCGACCACCCCCGACGCCGCGCCCACGCTCTCGCCCGTCGAGGCCGCCGCGCGCGCCGCCGGCGTCCCGGTCTGCCGCGTCGCCGACCTCGACGTCGGGTTCGACGCCACCAAGACCGCCTACGAGGGCACGGAGCGGCCGTCGTTCCGCATCACCTACACCAACACCGGCGACGAGCCGTGCCTCGTCGACGCGGGTGACGGCATGCGTCGCGTGAGCGTCGTCTCGGGCGACGACACGGTGTGGGCGTCCTGGCACTGCGGGCGCGACGCCGAGAGCCGTCCGCTGCTGCTCGGGCCCGACGAGCCGAGCAAGGAGACCTACCGCTGGCCGCGCGTGCGGTCCGTCAAGGGCTGCACCGCCGGCCAGCCCGCCCCGCGCCCCGGCACGTACACCGCACGCCTGCTGATCGACGACGAGGTCGTCGCCAAGGCGGTCTTCGACCTGCGGTGATGCCGTCGGGTCCGAGCCCCGCGTCGGGTGCCCGGGGTCCGGTACGGTACGGCTCGCCCGGATCGCCCAGGGGGTCCGAAGCGTCCGACGGACCGGATCGTGACAGGGAGTGCGCATGACGTGGCGTCAGTGGGGCTGGACCCTCGTGGTCCTCGGCGTGCTCGGGTTCCTGCTGCTCACGCCGCCCGGCTTCCGCACGGAGGGCGGCGAGCGGGTGGACTGCCGGTCGATCGGGTTCGAGCTCGCCGACACCGTGCACGTCGACGGCAGCCCGGTGTCCGACCGGGACGCCGCGTGCCAGGACGCCCGCCAGGACCGCCAGACGTTCGTCGTGATCGTGCTGTCCGTCGTCCTCGGCGTGCTCGTCGTCCGGCGTGGGCGGCTCGGCTACGACGAGCCGACGGCACCCGCCGTGCGCCGCGACGACGAGGCCGCCGCGCAGGAGCGTCCTGCGACGTAGTGCTCCCGCAGACGTCTGCGCTGAAGGATGTCGCTCGCCGTCGCTCGCAGGGGCGGTGGGACGGAGCTCGAGCGTCAGACGTAGCGTTCGAGGATGCTCGACTCGGCGAGCCGGGACAGGCCCTCGCGCACCGCGCGAGCCCGCTGCTCGCCCACGCCGTCGACGGCCATGAGGTCGTCGATGCCCGCCGCGAGCAGCTTCTGCAGGCCGCCGAAGTGCGACACCAGCCGGTCGACGATCGTGTTCGGCAGCCGCGGGACGCGCGACAGCAGGCGGTACCCGCGCGGGCCGACCGCCGCGTCGAGCGCGTCGCCGCCGCCGGGCAGGCCCAGCACGCGGGCGATCCGCGCGATGTCGAGCAGCTCCGTCGAGTCGAGCACCGCGAGCGACTGCAGCACGGTGTCCAGGTCGTTGCGCGACGCGTCGAGGTAGTCGCGGATCACGAGCTCGCGGTCCGAGCCGATCGTCCCGACGAGCTCGTCGTGCTGCAGCGCGAGCAGCCGGCCGTCGGTGCCGAGCTCGACCACGTAGCTCTCGATCTCGTCGGAGATGCGGCGCACCATCTCCAGGCGCTGCACCACCGCCGAGACGTCGCGGACCGTCACCAGGTCCTCGATCTCGAGCGCCGAGAGCGTGCCCGACACCTCGTCGAGGCGGGTCTTGTACCGCTCGAGCGTGGCGAGCGCCTGGTTCGCGCGGGACAGGATCGTGGTCGAGTCCTCGAGCACGTACCGCTGGTTGCCCACGTAGAGCGCGATGATCCGCATCGACGCGGACACCGAGATCACGGGCAGGCCGGTCTGCTTCGCGACGCGCTCCGCGGTGCGGTGACGGGTGCCCGACTCGGACGTCTCGATCGTCACGTCCGGCAGCAGCTGGACCGCGGCGCGCAGGATCTTGCTGATGTCCCGGTCGACCACCACCGCGCCGTCCATCTTGCACAGCTCGCGCAGCCGGGTCGCCGAGAACTCCACGTCCAGCACGAACCCGCCCGAGCAGATGCTCTCGACCGTGCGGTCGAAGCCGCAGACGATCAGCGCGCCCGTGCGGCCCCGCAGGATCCGCTCGAGACCGTCGCGCAGGGCGCTGCCCGGCGCGACCGCTGCGAGGGTCGAGCGCAGCAGGTCGTCGGGGGAGTGCGTGGCAGCCACGCGACTGATGGTAACGATGCCTCCCGGGACGCTCAGGCAACCGGCGCCGGCTGGGCGGGTGAAGCGGCCGTCATGACGAGCTGGACGGCGTGCGCCAGGTCCGTCGCGCCGAGCACGTGCACCCCCTCGGGCGGCACCAGGTCGTCCACCGACGACGCGGGCACGAGCGCGCGCCGGAAGCCCAGCCGGGCCGCCTCGGCGAGGCGTCGGCCGATCCCCGGGACGGCCCGGATCTCGCCCGCGAGCCCCACCTCGCCGAGCGCGACGAGCCCGCGCGGCAGCGCCACGTCCTCCCGCGAGCCGATCGCGGCGAGCGCGAGCGCGAGGTCGCCCGCGGGCTCGACCACCCGCGCGCCGCCGACCGTCGAGACGTAGACGTCCTGGTCCGCGAGGCGCGCACCGAGCCGGCGCTGCAGCACCGCGAGCACCATCGCGAGCCGCGCCGAGTCGACCCCGCTGGTCGTGCGCCGCGGGTTCGGGGCGGCAGAGGGAGCGACGAGCGCCTGCACCTCGACCGCGAGCGGGCGGCGGCCCTCGAGCGTCACCGTCAGGCACGTGCCCGGCACCGCGTGCAGCGCCTGCGACACGAACAGCCCCGACGGGTCCGGCAGCCCGACGATGCCCGACTCCGACAGGTCGAAGCAGCCGACCTCGTCCGTCGGCCCGTACCGGTTCTTCGTGGCGCGCAGCAGGCGCAGCCGCGAGTGCCGGTCACCCTCGAACTGGCACACCACGTCGACGAGGTGCTCGAGCGTGCGCGGCCCCGCCACCGACCCGTCCTTGGTCACGTGCCCGACGAGCACCACCGGCATGTCCCGCGACTTCGCGGCCTGGATCAGCGCCGAGCTCACCTCACGCACCTGTGCGACCCCGCCGGCCGAGCCCTCGACCTGCGCCGACGCGATGGTCTGCACCGAGTCCAGGACCAGCAGGTCCGGGTCGGACTGCTCGACGTGACCGAGCACGCTCGCCAGGTCCGTCTCGTCGGCCAGCAACAGGGCCGGGTCGAGCGCGCGGATCCGGCCCGCGCGCAGCCGCACCTGCGCGGTGGACTCCTCGCCCGTCACGTACAGCACGCGCCGGCCGCCCCGCGCGGCGCGCGCCGCGACGTCCAGCAGCAGCGTCGACTTGCCCACCCCCGGCTCGCCCGCCAGCAGCACCACCGCACCGGGCACGAGCCCGCCGCCGAGCACGCGGTCCAGCTCGTCGACGCCCGTCGGGCGCGCCTGCGCGGTCTCGGCCGGGATCTCGTCGATCGGCCGCGCGGGACCGCGCGACGGGGGAGCGGCCGCGGTGCGCGGCGCACCGCCGCCCGGGCCCGCCTCCTCGACCACCGAGCCCCACGACTGGCACTCGCCGCACCGGCCGACCCACTTCGTCGTCGTCCACCCGCACTCGGTGCACCGGAACCCCGGGGTCCGGGAAGCCGAGGACCGTCCGCTCTTCGTCGCCACGGCGCGCACGCTAGCCGCCGCCTCCGACATCCCCCGCACCCCGTGCGGCAGCGGTGCGACACGAGCGTGTCCGCGCCGCGCGGGCTCGCGGACCCCCACCCGCGACGCTGGGTAGGCTGCGCAGGTCCGCACGGAGCCAACGAGGGGGACCCATGAGCGACAGCGGCGCACCGCAGGACCCGACGACCCCCGCGGGCCCGACGACGCCCGGCGGCACGCCGTACCAGCCGCGCGTGCTGCCCACCCGCGGCACCACGCCCCCACCCGCCGAGCCGACGGTCACGCCGCGGGTCGGCGGCGGCGCGCACGCCGCGTTCGCCACCGGTCAGAGCGGTGCCGCGACCCCCGGGGCCGGGTCAGGCGCGTCGCACCCCCCGCAGCACGCCGCGCCCCGCACCCCGGCGCACGCGTCGCAGCCGGCACCCGCCGGCACCGCGGCCGGTGAGCCGCCCACGGGCGACGCCACGGCCGCGGGTGGTCGGCGTCCGCGGTGGCTGCTGCCCGTCGCGATCGGTGCGGGCGTGCTCGTCGTCGGCGGTGTCGTCACGGGCATCGTCCTGGCGAACCGGTCGGGCGACTCCGCCACCCCCGTGGCGGCCACGACGATCCGCCTGCCCTCCCCGACGCCCGCGGTCGACCCCGTCGCGCGGGAGGCGGACACGCCGTTCGCCCAGGTGCTCCCCGCGTCCGTGCTGCAGTACGCGCTCGCGTCGTCGGGCGTCGACGACACGTGGACCGACGCCGGTGCGCTCGAGGCATGGTCGGAGCAGTTCACCGACGGCGCGAGCGGCACGTTCACCGTGCAGTCCGGCCAGTGGGCGAGCAACGCGGAGGCCAAGGCGTTCGCCGAGTCGCTCACCGCCGAGCTGCCGACCGACACCGCGCAGGGCGACCAGGCGGGCACCGTGCCGAACGGCACCGAGCAGAGCGGCACCGAGCAGAGCGACGGCGCGCAGTCCGGTGACGACGCGTCGCTGCCCGCCAAGCCCGCCCCCGCGCAGTCGTCCGACGACACGCTTCCGCAGTCGGACGCGGTCCGGGTGGGGGACGACGCGATCGTCGGCACCTACACCGCGGTCGACCTCGGCGACGGCACGGGGGTCGTGGTCTGGTACAACCGCACGGCGGTGTTCCGTGCGGAGGGTCCCGTCGCCGACGTCCTCGACTTCTACCGGGCGTTCCCGGTCTGACGCGCGGCGGGGGTCGACCTCGCCGCGGCGACGGTCACCCGCGCCAGGTCACAGGGGCGGGCGCAGCACGTAGCCGATGCCGCGCTGCGTGTGCAGCATCGGCGCGCGCCCGCGGTCGATCTTGCGCCGCAGGTAGCTGACGTACAGCTCGACGACCCCGTCGGCACCGCCGCGGTCGTCGCGCCACACGCGGTCCAGGATCATCCGCTTGGACAGCACGCGGCGCGGGTTGCGCATGAAGTAGGTGAGCAGGGCGCGCTCGGTGGGCGTGAGGTGGATGGGGTCGCCGGCGCGCGTGACCTCGCCGCTGACCTCGTCGAGCTCGAGGTCGCCGACGACGAGGGTGCGCTGGTCCGTCGTGGTCGCTGTCATGCGCCCACGGTGCCCACCGGCCCTGGACCACGCCTGAGCCCTCCCTGTGAGATCCCTGAGAACGGGCCTCCTCCGTCCCGCGAGGTCGTGCGTTCCTCGGTGAGTCGTGCGGAAGAACGCACGACCTGACGAGGGATGCACGACCCGGCGAGCGATGCTCGACCTCGCGGCGCGGGTCGGCCGTCGTCAGCCCAGGTGGGGGATGTCCGCCGACGGGCAGGCAGCCCGCAGGACCGCCTCGATGCCGACGCGCGTGGCCTCCGCGAGGTCGACCGCGTCCTCGTCGAGCAGCCATTGCACCTGCAGGCCGTCCATCAGCGCGATGACCGTGCTCGCGGCGCGCCGCGCGTCGTCGTCGGACACGTCCGGCCCGCCGACCTCGCGCACCGCGGCCGCGACGTCGCCGCGCAGCGTGGTGAACCGCTCGGTCACCCAGGCGCGCGCGGGGTGGTCCTCGGTCACGGACTCGCCGGTCAGCACGGTGTAGCCCTGCACGATGCCGCGGCGCTCGGCGTTGGCGCGCGCGGTGCGCACCAGGTGGTGGAACAGCTCGATCCCGCCGGGGATGTGCTGCCCCTCGAGGTCGGCGACACCCTGCTCGTCGCGCATCTGCAGCACCTCGACGAGCAGCTGCTCCTTGGTGCCGAAGTGGTGCAGCACGCCGGCGTGCGTGATGCCGACCTGCTCGGCGACGTCCGCGAGCGAGCCGGTGCGGTACCCCTTGGTGCCGAACGTCCGGGCGGCCGCGCGGACGATCTGCGCACGCCGCGCCTCGGTCGCCGCGCGCCGCAGGCGCCTGGCACCCGGCGTCGGGGCCGCCGCCTCGTCGTCCATGGCGGCCACCCTAGGCGGTCGCGTGCGCGGTCCGTGCGCACGCGGTGGTCACGTCGTGGAGGGCTCGTCGCCCGCACGGCGCGGTGGCCTAGCGTGGACGTCGTGACGACCACGGCCACCCCGACGACGCCTGCGCGCACCCGCCGCAGCGCGGTCGTCGCGGCGTGCCTCGCGGTGAGCGTCGCGAGCCTCGCGGGCGTCCTGGGGCTGTGGGCGGTGTTCGTCGACACCGAGCAGGGGCAGCTGGTCGACGCCGCCGCGGTCGAGGGCGCGGTGTACGGGCAGACGGAGCTGTGGCGGATGGCCGAGCGGGTGCTCGACGTCGTGTCCGTCTCGGCGATCGCGGTCGTGCTGGTCGTGGCGGTGGGGATCGCGGTGGTGCGGCGGCGCTGGGAGCTCGCGGTGCAGGTCGCGCTCGTCATGGGCGGTGCGAACCTCACGACGCAGGTGCTCAAGTACCTGGTGCTGCCGCGCCCCGACCACGGCGTGAACACGGGCAGCGCGGAGAACACCCTGCCCAGCGGGCACACCACGGCCGCGACGAGCATCGCGGTCGTCCTGCTGCTCGTCGTGCCGGCGCGGATGCGCCCGCTCGTCGCGGCGGTCGGTGCGGCGTACGCCGCGGCGACCGGGGTCTCGACGCTCGTCGGGCAGTGGCACCGGCCGTCGGACGTGCTGGCGGCGGTGCTCGTCGTGCTCGCGTGGACGGCGGCGACGTGCGCGCTCACGGCGTCGTGGCCGCCGCGGCCCGGGCCGGACGTCGACGGCCCGCCGCCGACCCCGCGGCTGCAGGGCGGCACGCTCGGCGCGCTGTGGACCGTGGCGCTCCTGGCCGGGGCGGGTGCGGTGGCCGCGCTCGCACGGACGTGGCAGGCGGTCCCGGGTGCGGGCACGCGCTCGGAGCTGCTGTGGGCGTACGGCGGCGGTGTGCTCGGCACGGTCGCGGCGTGCGCCGCGACGTTCGCGACCGCGCTCGCGCTGCGCCATGCCGCGGGACGCCGGTTGCGAAGCGCTTGACGGGTCGTCGTAGAGTCCCCAGACGTACGGGCCACGCGCGGCACTCAGCCGGTGCGGGCCGTCAGACAGGAAGAGGCACGCATGTCGGCAGGGCGCAAGCTCGTCATCGTCGAGTCGCCCGCCAAGGCCCGCACGATCGCGGGGTACCTGGGCGACGACTTCGACGTCGAGGCGAGCGTCGGGCACATCCGTGACCTGCCGCAGCCCTCGGAGCTGCCGGCCGAGATGAAGAAGGGCCCCTTCGGGAAGTTCGCGGTCGACGTCGAGAACGGCTTCCAGCCCTACTACGTGGTCGACTCCGACAAGAAGAAGAAGGTCGCGGAGCTGAAGAAGCTCCTCAAGGAGTCCGACGAGCTCTACCTCGCGACCGATGAGGACCGCGAGGGCGAGGCCATCGCGTGGCACCTGCTGGCCGAGCTCAAGCCCAAGGTGCCGGTCAAGCGCATGGTGTTCCACGAGATCACGCGCGAGGCGATCACGCGGGCGCTGGAGAACACGCGCGAGCTCGACGACCGCCTCGTCGACGCGCAGGAGACCCGCCGCATCCTCGACCGCCTGTACGGCTACGAGGTCAGCCCGGTGCTGTGGCGCAAGGTCCGTCAGGGCCTGTCCGCGGGCCGCGTGCAGTCGGTCGCGACGCGGCTCGTCGTCGAGCGCGAGCGCGAGCGCATGGCGTTCGTCCCGGCGGACTACTGGGACCTCACGGGCACGTTCGCGGTGGCCGACGACGACGAGCCCGCCTTCCAGGCGCGGCTCACGGCTCTCGACGGCTCGCGTGTGGCCTCGGGCCGTGACTTCACCGACCGCGGCGTGCTCAAGACGGACGCGGTGCAGCTCGACGAGGCCGCCGCGACGTCGCTCGTCGCCGCGCTCGACGGTGCGGCGTTCGAGGTCCGCAGCCTCGAGACGAAGCCGTACACGCGCCGGCCGGCGGCGCCGTTCACCACGTCCACGCTGCAGCAGGAGGCGTCGCGCAAGCTGCGGATGTCCTCGCGGCAGACCATGCGCACCGCGCAGACGCTGTACGAGAACGGCTACATCACGTACATGCGTACCGACTCGCCCGTGCTGTCGACGCAGGCGATCTCCGCCGCGCGGCGCCAGGCGGCCGAGCTGTACGGCGCGGAGTACGTCCCCGACGCGCCGCGCGTGTACGCCTCCAAGGCGAAGGGCGCGCAGGAGGCGCACGAGGCGATCCGCCCCGCGGGCGACCACTTCCGCACGCCGGCGCAGGTCGCGCGCGAGCTCTCGGGCGACCAGTTCAAGCTGTACGAGCTGATCTGGAAGCGCACGGTCGCCTCGCAGATGGCGGACGCGCGCGGGCAGACCGCGTCCGTGCGCCTCGGCGCCGTCGCGGCCGACGGGCGGGACGCCGTGTTCTCCGCGTCCGGCACCGTGATCACGTTCCGCGGCTTCCTCGCGGCGTACGAGGAGGGCCGCGACGTCTCGCGGTACGACGACGACGCGGCGCCGGCCGACGAGAAGGACGCGCGCCTGCCGAAGATGGCGCAGGGCGACCCGCTCACGGGCCGTGACCTCACCGCGGACGGGCACCGCACGTCACCGCCGCCCCGCTTCACCGAGGCGTCGCTCGTCAAGGCGCTCGAGGAGCGCGGGATCGGCCGCCCCTCGACGTACGCCGCGACGATCTCGACGATCCTCGACCGCGGGTACGTCACGAGCCGCGGCCAGGCGCTCGTGCCGTCGTGGCTGGCGTTCGCGGTGACGCGCCTGCTCGAGGAGAACTTCGACCGGCTCGTCGACTACGACTTCACCGCCTCGATGGAGGAGGACCTCGACGCGATCGCGTCGGGCGAGAAGGACCGCGTCGCGTGGCTCACGCACTTCTACTTCGGCGACTCCGACGAGGGTGAGGGCCTGCGCGACCTCGTCGCGAACCTCGGCGACATCGACGCGCGCGAGGTCAACTCGATCGACATCGGCGAGGGCATCACGCTGCGCGTGGGCCGCTACGGTCCGTACCTCGAGGACCCGTCGGTGCTCGGTGAGGACGGCAACCCCCGCCGTGCGTCGGTGCCCGAGGACCTCGCGCCCGACGAGCTCACGGTCGAGCGGGCGCGTGCGCTGCTCGACAGCGAGCCCGAGGGGGACCAGGTGCTCGGTACCGACCCGACGACGGGCACGACGATCGTCGCGAAGAACGGCCGCTACGGCCCGTACGTCACCGAGCTGCTGCCCGAGCCCGAGCTCGACCCGGGCCTGTCCGCCGCGGCACGCAAGAAGGCCCTGGCCGCCGCGCCGAAGCCGCGCACCGCGTCGCTGTTCAAGTCGATGTCGCTCGACACCGTGACGATCGACGACGCGCTCAAGCTCCTCTCGCTCCCGCGCGTCGTCGGCGTGGACCCCGAGTCGGGCGCGGAGATCACCGCGCAGAACGGCCGCTACGGCCCGTACCTGAAGAAGGGCACGGACTCGCGCACGCTCGCGTCGGAGGAGGCGCTGTTCACGACGACGCTCGAGGAGGCGCTCGCGATCTACGCGCAGCCCAAGCGCGGGCGCGGCGCGACCGCGACGCCGCCGCTGCGCGAGCTGGGCGACGACCCGACGTCGGGCAAGCCGATCGTCGTGAAGGACGGCCGGTTCGGGCTGTACGTGACCGACGGCGTGACCAACCGGACGCTGCCCAAGGACGTGACCGCGGAGTCGATCACGCCCGAGCAGGCGGTCCAGCTGCTCGCCGACAAGCGCGCGTCCGCCCCGGCCAAGAAGAAGGCCCCGGCTCGCCGCGCCAAGCCGAGGGCGAGCGCCAAGTCGTCGTCGTGACACACCAGAGATTCCGCTCCGTCGCCGCCCTCGCCGTCGGGTCCCTCGGCCGTCGGCACACTTGCGGGTTGCACGAGCGATGCCACGGCTCTGCCGTCCACGGCTGACTTCGTCACCCTTCGGATCTCGGGCGACGAGGTCGAGCCGTACGTGGGATTCGACGACGTGCTGACGTCGGCGGATCTGGCGGCGTCGGGTGTGGTCGGGGGGCCCGGTCCGGTCCGGTCCGTGGGCGAGCGCGGCTCGGAGGCCTACGTGCTGCCGTTCGAGTTCACGGTGAGCGACGTCGCCAGCGACGAAGGGCCGCCTGTGGTCGACGTGGAGCCGTCACTCGGCGCGACCGACCCCGAGCAGGCGCACGCGGCGAGGGCGGCGCTCACCGCACCGCTCGCCGCCGACGACCCTCACGGGAAGCCGCTGTGGGCATCGGATCTGAAGGACGTCCGCTCGGTGCGTTCACTCGCTGCGGACCAGTCCGGCACGACGTGACCGCGTGCCGCCCGCGCCAAGCCGAGGACGAGCGCCACGTCGTCGTCGTGACGCGGCACTCCCGGACATGACGACGCCCCGCCGGCAGCCCATCCGGCGGGGCGTCGTCGTCCGTGGGGTCAGCGCACGCGCAGCGTGGCGACCGCGGAGGTCACCGAGCCCTGGCTGTTGGAGACCACGACCCGGTACCGGGTGCCCGAGTCCTTCGTCGTGCGGGGCTTGACCGTCAGGCTCGACGAGGTCGCGCCCGTCACCTTGACCCACGCCGCGCTGCCGGGCGCCTTGCGGAACCACTGGTAGGCGGGGGCGGGGTAGCCGGTGGCGGTGACGCGGAACGTCGCGGCGCGGTAGCGGGCGACGGTGAGGGACCGCGGCTGGGCCGTGATGCGCGGCTTCGTCCTCGTCACGGTGATGGTGGCGCCGGCCGAGGCCGCCGTGCCCGCCACGTTGGTGAACACCGCGCGCACCTGCCCGCCGTCGTGGGCCTTCGCGAGCCGCAGCGTGAGGGTCGTCGACGTCGCGCCGGTGATCGGCCGCCACGACGCGGCGCCCTTGCTGCGGAACTGCCACTGGACGGTCGGCGCCGGGAGGCCCGACGCCTGGGCCGTGAGCGTGACGGTCGTGCCGATCTTCCCCGTCACGGCCGTGGGCTGCGTCGTCACGGCGGGTGCGACCTCGGTGGGCTCGGCGGGGAAGTCGCCGACCTCGAGGTCGTCGAGGTAGAACGTGCCGGTGGCGGGCAGCGCGGGGTCGGCCTGCGTGGCCATGAGGATGACCTCGTTGACCTTCGCGAGCTGTGCGCGTGTCGGCCGCGTCGCCGGGTCGATCCCGGCCGGCCACGTCGCGACCGCGTCGGCGAACGCCGCACGCACGGTGCGCGCGGAGCCCGTGAGCGGCACCGGGAGGTCCCAGTACCAGTCGTCGCCCGTGCCCGACGCGGACACCGTGCGGAACCGCAGCGAGAGCGACTGGCCCGAGCCGTTGGGGTCGACCCACGCGGAGATGCCGTCGAGCCCGGCCCACGAGTGTCCGCCCAGCCAGCGCGACTCCTGCAGGTAGGTGGTCGTCGAGAAGTCGTAGGCGAACGCGGCGGCCGCCGAGCCGCCCGCGCCCTTGCCGGGTGCCAGCGCGAGCTGCCAGCCGTCGCCCCACTCCTGCTCGGCGATGTTGTTCCACGCGGCGCGCAGGTCCGTGGTGGCGCCGTACTGGTCGAACCGGTCCAGCACCTCGGGCGTGCCGTCCGGCACCTCCGGCTCGGCGTCACCGCCCACGACGCGGATCTCGTCCACCCCGAACGTGCCCGACCCGCTCTGCGAGCTCGACGCGAGCACGAGCTCGTTCACCACGCCCAGTGCCTCGTCGGAGATCGGTGTGGTGAGGTCCTGCGGCCAGGACGGTGCGAACGACGAGAACGGGATCTCGACGACGTGCCACGACGTGTCGGTCAGCGGGACCTGCGCGAGGTAGTACGTCCCGCCGCCCAGGCCGAGCTGGACGGCGAGCTGGTTGCCCGTGCCGTCGCCCTTGACCCGCAGTGACAGCGCGTCCCGGCCGGACCAGTCCTGCCCGCCGAGCCAGCGCGCGACGTCCTGCCACGCGCCGTCCGCGTGGTCGTAGGTGAACGCGAGCGCCTGCTCGCCCTCGCCGGCGTCCGTCGACAGGCTGACGAGGTCGGTCTTGGCGCGGTTGCCCCACGCGGCGTCGAACGCGGCCTCGTCGGCGTAGGACTCGAAGTCGTCCACGAGGATCGGATCGGCCGACGGCTCGGGGTCGACGTACTCGCCCTCGCCCGTCGCGTGGATGTCGTCGAGCAGGACCGAGCCCGTGAGCGGTGCGTCGCCCCCGGCGTCGTTCAGGTAGACGAAGAACTGGGAGACCTTCGCGAGCCGCTCCCAGGTGAGCGTCTGCCCGAGGTTCGCGGTGTCCCACGGCGCGACGGTGAACTCGGTCCACGGGATCGAGGCGACGTACGGCTCGTCGCCCGCGAGCGACGGGTACGCCTCGAACGTGACGCCGCCCGCCTGGACCTGGACGACGAGCTTGTGACCGGACGCGTCCGGGTCGACCCACAGGTCGAGCTGCCCGAAGCCGGACCAGTTCTGCGTCGGCGCGTACGACTTCCCGAAGCCCAGGTAGCCCGTGCGCGAGGCGGGGAAGTCGTACGACAGGCGCACCGCCTGGCCGTCGCCGTGGTCGGCGAGCGCGATGGCCGACGAGGTCGCGTTGGCGGTCGTGTACGCAGCGCGCAGCGCGACGTCGTCGCCGTACCCCTCGAAGTCGTCGACCGTGCCGACCGGCAGCACGGGCGCCGAGCCGAGGATGAGCGACACGTCGGCCGACAGGTCGTGACCGCCGCCCGTCGCGGTGACCGCCGCCGGGACGGTGCGGTTCGTCAGGGCGTCCTCGCCGACCTCCCAGGTGCCCGACCAGTAGCCGTCGTCGTCGGGCGCCAGCTCGAGCGGCTCGTACCCCGCGGCCGTGAACGTCACGGTGTCGACCCCGGGCGCGGCGGTCACCTTGGCGCGCACGGTCGTCGTCGCGGTGGTGACGCGCGTACCGTCGGCCGGTGTGACGACCCGCAGCGCGGGCTCCTGCGCCCCGGCGGTGGCCGTGAGCGTGTACGGGTCGCCCGTCTGGCTCGCGAACACCGACGCGTCGTCGTCGTACAGCGCCTGGAAGTCCGCCGCCATCTCGTGGCCTGCGTACGGGACGTAGATCTGGCCCGAGCCGAAGTTCGCCCACGTGAGCATCCACGCGACCCGGCTCGCCGTGGGGCTGGCGCTCAGGCCGTCGAGCAGCTCGGTGAAGTAGTGCAGCGACTTGTTGCCGCTGGGCTTGATGGTGCGGTCGCCGTTGCGGCCGAACTCGGTGAACGCGGGGACCTTGCCGCGCTCGGCCGCCAGGTCGACCACCATCTCGAGGTCGTCGACGACGGCCGCGACCCACGCGGTCGAGTCGTCGGCGGCGTCGGAGTTCTCGTAGTTGTCGTACCCGAGCACGTCGACCCACTGGTCGCCGGGGTACGTCTCCAGGTAGCGCGCGGCGTCTCCGTCGAACGTGCCGTTGGGGGAGAACGCGTAGAGCAGGTTGTGCACGCCCAAGACGTCGCGCAGGTACTCGACCGTGTACCGGAAGATCTCCTTGTACTCGCCGACGCTCGCGTGCGCGGCGCCCCACCAGAACCACGAGCCGGTGTTCTCGTGGAACGGTCGGAAGACGATCGGCACGAGCGAGCCGTCCGTGCGCTGCGCGCTCTGCGCGGCCAGCGCCACCAGGTCGAGGTACGCGCGATACTCCGCGTTGGTGTCGCCGCCCGGCAGGATGTGGCTGACGACGCGGCCCTCGGTGTCGTAGAACGAGCCGCCCGTGACGAAGTTCGGCATGTGGGCGGAGAGCGTGACGAGCGCGCCGAGGCCGTCGGCGCGGACCATCTCCGCGGCGAGCGCGAGCGCGTTCTCCTCGTCGGTGCGGGTGTGCGAGCCGGGCTTCTCGTCGCCCTTGAGGGCGAGCGTGTCGAAGCCGAAGATCCCCGGCAGGTCGCCCGTGACGTCGTGCACGTCCGACTTCAGCGGCTTGCCGTCGGGACCCGTGACGGACGACGAGACGGCCTCGTCGGTCGCGTGCTGCTGGCCGAACAGGATGCCGCCGGACTCCTGGTCGCGCAGGTAGCGCATCAGGGAGCGGGTCTGCGCGGTGGCGTCGGTGTCCGCGATCGCGACGGTGCCGCCCGAGCCGGGCGCGGGGTCGTCGGCGGCGTGCGCGCTGCCGGCCGCCGCCGTCAGGCCGGTGAGGGTCAGGGCCGCGGCGGCGACGAGCGCGACCGCTCGGCGGGCGGGGCGGGTGGCTGCTGAGGTGGTCATCGCGTTCTCCGTCGAACGACCCGGCGGGCGCGCCGGGGACCGCACGGCCCACCGTCGGGCCGATGGCGACCGAGGCTAACTAAGTCAAGCGAGCAAAGAAAGTGCACGAGCCCGACCAAAACGGTCCACACGCTAGGTTGACGCCATGGCTCGCACTCCCGACCCCCGCACCGCCCCGCCCGTCCGCTGGGGGATCCTCGGCGCCGGCCGCATCGCCGGCACGTTCGCCGACGCCGTCGGCAGCCAGACGCGCGCGCAGGTCGTCGCGGTCGGCTCGCGGCACCGGGACCGCGCCGAGCGGTTCGCCACCGCGCACGGCATCCCCACCACGCACCTCGGGTACGAGGCGCTCGTCGAGGACCCGCAGGTCGACGTCGTCTACGTCGCCACGCCCCACTCCGAGCACCTCGAGCACGCGCTGCTCGCGATCCGCGCGGGCAAGCATGTCCTCGTCGAGAAGGCGTTCACGCGCAACGCCGACGAGGCGCAGCAGGTCTTCGACGCCGCACGCGATGCGGGCGTGTTCGTCATGGAGGCCATGTGGACCCGGTTCCTGCCGCACGTCGCGGCGCTGCACCAGGTCATCGATGCCGGTGAGATCGGCGACGTGGTCAACGTGACCGCCGACCACGGCCAGCACATGGCGTTCGACCCGGCCTCGCGCCTGTACGCCCCCGAGCTCGCCGGCGGCGCGCTGCTCGACCTGGGCGTCTACCCGGTCTCGTTCGCGCACGACCTGCTGGGCGTCCCCGACTCCGTGCACGCCGTCGGCCAGCTCACCTCGACCGGCGTCGACGGGCACGTCTCGGTGGTCCTCGCGTACGGCGAGCGCACGCAGGCGACGCTCTCGACGACCCTGTGGGCCCGCACGCCCACCGTCGCGCTCGTCTCCGGCACCGAGGGGTACATCGAGGTCGCCGGGCCGTTCTACGGACCCTCGTCGTTCCGCGTCACGCGCAACGACGGGCGTGTGTGGACGTTCGAGCAGCCCGGCACCAAGGGCCTGCAGTACGAGGCCGCCGAGGTCGCCCGGCGCATCGCCGACGGCGAGACGCAGAGCCCGCGCATGACCTGGCAGGGCACGGTCGAGGTGCTGCGCACGCTCGACGAGGTGCGCCGGCAGATCGGCCTCGCGTACCCCGGGGAGTGACCCACGGCCCCGCACCCGCGGGGGCGGTGATGTGGGCGCGGGCGGCTAGCCTGGCGCCGTGACATCGCCCGCCGGTCCGACGAGCCTGCCCGCGCCTCCCCCCGGGCCGGACGCGCCGCTGCCCGGCGTGTTCGTGTCCCTCGAGGGCGGCGACGGTGCGGGCAAGTCCACCCAGGCGCGCCTGCTCGGGGACTGGGCGCGCGGCCTCGGCCGCGAGGTCGTGCTCACGCGCGAGCCCGGCGGCACCGAGCTCGGCCGGCTCCTGCGGGACGCGGTGCTGCACGGCGACCACGTCGACGCGCGCACCGAGGCCCTGCTGTACGCGACCGACCGTGCGCACCACGTCGCCTCGCTCGTGCGGCCCGCGCTCGCGCGCGGCGCGCTCGTCGTCACCGACCGGTACCTCGACTCGTCGGTTGCCTACCAGGGGCACGGCCGGGACCTGGGTGCCGACGAGGTCGAGCGGCTCTCGCTGTGGGCGACGGGCGGGCTGCTACCCGCCGTGACGGTGCTCCTCGACGTCGACCCGGTGCTCGGCCGCTCGCGCCTCACCGGCAGCCCCGACCGGCTCGAGAGCGCGGGCGACGAGTTCCACCGACGCACCCGCCAGGCGTTCCTCGAGCGTGCCGCGGCCGACCCCGCCCGGTTCCTCGTCCTCGACGCGACCACCGCACCCGACGAGCTGGCCCGCGCGGTGCGCGAGCGCGTCGCGCCGCTGCTGGGCGTGCCCGCCGAGCCCGTGGCGGGGGGTGCCGCGTGAGCGTCTGGGAGGGTCTCGTCGGGCAGGAGCCCGCGATCACGGAGCTGCAGCGCGCCGTCGTCGACCCGCAGGCCATGACGCACGCCTGGCTGTTCACCGGCCCGCCCGGCTCGGGCCGCTCCAACCTGGCCCGCGCGTTCGCCGCCGCGCTGCAGTGCACCGAGGGCGGGTGCGGGCGGTGCCACGCGTGCACCACCGTCCTGGCGGGCACGCACCCCGACGTGAAGGTCGTCGCGACCGAGGGCGTCAACATCCTCATCGACGCCGTGCGCCCGCTCGTCGAGCTCGCGCAGCGGTCGCCCGCCGAGGGACGCTGGCGGGTGATCCTCGTCGAGGACGCCGACCGGCTGGTCGAGAAGACGTCGAACGTCCTGCTCAAGGCGCTCGAGGAGCCCGCGCCGCGCACCGTCTGGATGCTGTGCGCCCCCAGCCCGCAGGACGTGCTCGTCACGCTGCGCTCGCGGTCGCGGGCCGTCGCGCTGCGCGTGCCGCCCGTGGCGGCCGTGGTGGACCTGCTGGTCCGCCGCGACGGCATCGACCCGCAGGTGGCCGAGGTCGCCGCGCGCGCGGCGCAGAGCCACGTGGGCATCGCGCGCCGGCTCGCGCGCGACCCCGAGGCCCGGCGGCGGCGCACCGAGGTGCTGCAGATCGCCGCGCGTATCCGGGGCGTCGGGGACGCGGTCCTGGCCGCGGGAGACCTGGTCGCGACCGCGCAGGCCGACGCGAAGGCCGCGACCGAGGAGCGCGACGCCGCCGAGCGTGCCGCGCTGCTGCGCACGCTCGGCGCCGAGGGCGCGGCGACGCTCCCGCCCGCCGTGCGCGGTCAGGTCCGCCAGCTCGAGGAGGACCAGAAGCGCCGGGCCACGCGCGCGCAGCGCGACGTCCTCGACCGGGCGATGCTCGACCTGCTGTCGCTCTACCGGGACGTGCTCGTCGTGCAGCTCGGCGCCGACGTGTCGCTGGTCAACCTCGACCACGCCGAGACCGTGCGCGAGCTCGCCGCGGCCGCCACGCCCGAGCAGACGCTGCGCCGCATGGACGCGATCGGGACGGCCCGCACGCGGCTCGAGGGCAACGTCGCCCCGCTCCTGGCCGTCGAGGCCATGGCGATCGCGCTGCGCCCCCAGGCCTGAGCCGCACGAGAGCGACGCGCACGCGCTCGTCGCGTCGACGGGCCGGGCCGTCCACATCCGGGGGTGGGGCGCCGCTCGGGCGGGGGTGGTGCGGTTACCGTGTGCGGGTGCTTCGTCCCGCTCGCGCCGGCTCCCGCTCCTCGACCTCCCGCTCGTCGACCTCCCGCTCCTCGACCTCCCGCCGATCCTCGGCCCTGGCCCCGGTCTCGGCCGTCGGCTCGCGCCGCGGCGTCCTGACGGGGGTGCTCGTCGTCGTGGCGCTCGTCGTCGCGGGCTGCTCGCCGACGACGAAGCACCAGTCGTCCGTCCAGACCACCGCCGGCTCCGCGGCGACCTCCGCCCCCGACGCGTCGAGCGCGCCGGACGCGGACCTCGAGCGGTTCTACTCCCAGCGGCTCGAGTGGGAGGACTGCGACGCAGGCGAGTGCGCGACCGCCGTCGTGCCGGTGGACTACGCGGACCCGGGTGGCGAGACCACGAGCCTCGCGCTCGCGCGCAGCCGCGCCTCGGGCGACCGCATCGGCTCGCTGCTGCTCAACCCGGGCGGCCCCGGCGGGTCCGGCCTGGACTTCCTGGCGAGCGCGCGGGACACGGTGAGCGACGACGTGCAGGAGCGGTACGACCTGGTGGGCTTCGACCCGCGCGGCGTGCAGCACTCCGAGCCCGCGATCGCCTGCTACGACGGCCCGCAGATGGACGAGCTGACCGCGTTCGACGCGGACTACTCGACGCCCGAGGGCGTGCAGGCCGCGATCGACCGCTACGCGGACTTCTCGCAGGCGTGCCTCGAGCGCACGGGCCCGCTGCTCGGGCACGTGGACACCGTGAGCGCGGCGCGTGACCTGGACGTGCTGCGTGCCGCATTGGGTGACGACCGCCTGCACTACCTGGGCTACTCGTACGGCACGCAGCTCGGCGCGACGTACGCGGCGCTGTTCCCCGGCAACGTCGGGCGCCTCGTCCTCGACGGTGCGATCGACCCGACGCTCACGCCCGAGCAGTCGGCGCTCGAGCAGGCCGTGGGCTTCGAGAACGCGCTGCGCGCGTACGTGACGGACTGCCAGGCGGGCGCGTCGTGCCCGCTCGGCGGCGGCGTCGACGACGGCATGCAGCAGGTCCGGCGCCTGCTCGACCGGGCGCGCTCCGCACCCCTCGACACGGGCGACGACGACCGCCCCCTCACGCAGGCGCTCGCGTTCACCGGCATCGCGGTGACGCTGTACTCCGAGTCGTACTGGAGCTACCTGACGTCCGGCCTGCGCGCCGCGATCCAGGACGACGACGGCTCGGTCCTGCTCACGCTGTCCGACGCGTACTACAACCGCTCGTCGGACGGCACCTACTCCGCCAACCAGACCGAGGCGTTCTGGTCGATCGGCTGCGCCGACGGACGCCCCACGGCCGACCCGGACGAGATGGCGGCTGAGGCGGAGCGCATCGTCGCCGCCGCGCCGACCGTCGGCTCGCTGTTCACGTACGGCGGCGTGCTGTGCGCGCAGTGGGCCGTGCCCGAGGTCGGCGGGCTCGACAACTACTCCGCGACCGGCGCCGCGCCGATCCTCGTCGTCGGCACGACGAACGACCCCGCGACCCCGTACGAGCAGGCCGTGGCCCTCACGTCGATCCTCGACTCGGGCGTGCTGCTCACCTACGAGGGCGAGGGACACACCGCGTACGGGCGCTCGAACGACTGCGTCACCGAGAACGTCGACGCCTACCTGCTGGACGGCGAGGTCCCTGCGGAGGGCACCCGCTGCTGACGCGCCGACGGCCGGTGGTGGGCCCCGGGCGGACCGACGACGGCTCGCTTTGGAGACCCGGCACCCCTACGGGTACAGTGGGCGCGCTCGCCGGACCGGCTGGTCCTGACCAGTCCCGGCAGCGCCGCCTTAGCTCAGTCGGCAGAGCGTCTCACTCGTAATGAGAAGGTCTGGGGTTCGATTCCCCAAGGCGGCTCCACCAGGAACCCGCGTCTGACCAGCCATCTCAGGCTGGAACGGCGCGGGTTTCGTGTCTCGCGGTCGGGCGGGGCGGTCGACCGTTGCCGGCACCTCGAGACGTTCGACCGTCGATTCGATGTCGGTCGATGTGACACGATCGCGGTGTGACCACGACGCATCCCCTGGCGACCGACCTCGCCGACGCATGCCTGTGCGAGGCCCCCGTGGGTGCGATCGACCCCACGCGTGCGGCGGAGGTGGCGAAGACCTTCAAGGCGCTGGCCGATCCTGCGCGCGTGCGCCTGCTCTCCATCATCGCCTCGGCGCCGGGTGGTGACGCCTGCGTGTGTGACCTGACCGAGCCTGTCGGGCTGTCGCAGCCGACGGTCTCGCACCACATGAAGATCCTCGCGGATGCGGGGCTTGTCACGCGACGCCAGCAGGGGAGGTGGGCGCACTTCGCGGTGGCGCCCGGCGCGCGTGAGCTTCTCGGTGCGTCAGCAGACGCGGTCCTCGGCCGGCGCTGAGAGCCGCCGGCGGCGACGGCGGGACCTTGGTCGCTTCGACGTTTGTCGATGCGTCGATACGTTCGAGGGTCACGTCACTCTCGTCGAAGGATCTGGTCATGCCGTCCATCCGCGTCTTCGAACCTGCCCTGTGCTGCAACACCGGCGTCTGCGGTCCTGACCCGAGCGAGTCCCTCCTCGCGTTCACGGCTGACCTCGACCACGTGGTCACGCGGGGCGCCGATGCCGCTCGCCACAACCTCGCCAACGACCCGGCGGCGTTCTCCCAGGTGGAGCCGGTCCGTGAGTTCCTGCGCGTGTCCGGTTCCGACGGCCTGCCCGTCGTCGTGGTCGACGGCGCGATCGTGCTGACGGGGCGCTACCCGACGCGAGCCGAGCTCGTGCGGTACGCGGGCCTCGAGCCGGGCGGCGTGCTCCCGCTGACCGCCGTGACCTCCGCCGGCGGTGGCACCTGCTGCGGCGGCTCGTCGTCCTCCTGCTGCTGAGGGGGCGTGATGCGCTACCTCGACGACCCTGCCCGCGTCCTGCTGCTCACCGGCAAGGGTGGCGTCGGCAAGACGTCGCTGGCGTGCGCCTCTGCTGTCCGGCTTGCTGACCGTGGGCGGCGGGTCCTGCTGGTCTCGACCGACCCCGCGTCCAACGTCGGACAGGTCTTCGGCATCACGATCGGCAACCGCATCACGCCGGTCCCCGCCGTGCGCGGCCTCGATGCGCTGGAGATCGACCCGGCTCAGGCGGCGGAGGCCTACCGCGAGCGCATCATCGGCCCGGTGCGGGATCTCCTGCCGGCCAAGGAGATCGCCGAGATCACCGAGCAGCTGTCCGGCTCGTGCACGACGGAGGTCGCCTCGTTCAACGAGTTCACGTCGCTGCTCGCAGACCCCGAGACGACGGCCGCCTACGACCACGTCATCTTCGACACCGCGCCCACCGGTCACACCTTGCGGCTGCTGCAGCTGCCCGGTGACTGGACGACGTTCCTCGACGGTGGCAAGGGCGACGCCTCGTGCCTCGGTCCGCTGTCCGGCCTGGACCAGGCGCGCGCGGTGTACGCGGGCGCGGTGGAGGCGCTGACGGACCCGACGCGGACCGCACTGGTGCTCGTGGCTCGCCCGCAGCCGTCGAGCCTGGCCGAGGTCGCCCGCGCGGCAGAGGAGCTCGCCGCGATCGGCATCGCGCCCGCGGCGCTGGTGATCAACGCCGTCCTTCCCGTCGATGCGGCCGACGACGCGCTCGGTGCGGCGATCCGCGAGCGCGAGCAGGCGGCACTGGCCGAGATGCCCACCGGTCTCAGGTCGATCCGGCGCGACGAGGTGAGCCTCAAGCCCGTGAACGCGGCGGGGCTCGAGGCGCTGCGCGCGCTGCTGGACGACGCACCCCAGGGGTCGGCGGACGAGACGTCCGACCTGGAGGACGTCGCGGCGCCGGGTCTCGACAGGCTGGTCGACGAGCTCGCCGCCACCGGCACGGGGCTCGTCATGACGATGGGGAAGGGCGGGGTCGGCAAGACCACCGTCGCCGCCGCGATCGCCGTGGCCCTCGCGGACCGAGGTCTGGACGTCCATCTCACGACGACGGACCCGGCGGGGCGCATCGACCCCGCGCTCGCCGAGGTCCCGGGCCTGCGCGTCTCACGGATCGACCCTGTGCAGGCCGTGGCGGACTACCGCGCTCGCGTGATGTCCACCAAGGGCAAGCGGCTCGACGACGCCGGGCGCGCTGTGCTCGCCGAGGACCTCATGAGCCCGTGCACCGAGGAGATCGCGGTGTTCGAGGCGTTCTCCCGGGTGGTGCACGAGTCGAGCAGACGCATCGTCGTGATGGATACCGCGCCCACCGGCCACACCCTGCTCCTGATGGACGCGACCGGGTCCTACCACCGAGAGATCGCACGTCACATGGCCGAGGGCGTCTCCTACACCACACCCCTGATGCGGTTGCAGAACCGGGACCACACCCGGGTCATCGTCGCGACCCTTCCGGAGATGACCCCGGTGCTGGAGGCCGAGGAGCTGGCCGCGGACCTCGAGCGGGCCGGGATCCATCCGTGGGCGTGGGTGGTCGACCAGTCGCTGGCTGCGGCCCGGCCGAGGAGCGCGCTGCTCCGCCGGCGCGCCCAGGCCGAGCGCCCTTACCTCGACCGGGTCGAGATGCTCGCGCCTCGCCATGCGGTGATCGCGCTCCAGGCGGCCGAGCCGGTCGATGTCGAGGGCCTCAGGGCGTTGGCGACGAGCTCATCGGTGCTCGGCTCGACCGCGACCGGCTGAGCCGCCGGCCTGCCCGATCCGACGATGACGAGGTCGCGCACGCTCGTCATGCGCTGACCGGCTGGACGCCGAGCTGGTCCAGCAGGCCCAGGACCCGCGTGCGGATCTCGTCACGGATGGGGCGGACGGCCTCGATGCCCTGGCCGGCCGGGTCGTCGAGCTTCCAGTCCTCGTAGCGGACGCCGGGGAAGTAGGGGCAGGCGTCGCCGCAGCCCATGGTGACCACGACGTCGGAGGACTGCACGGCGTCGGCGGTGAGGATCTTGGGCTGCTCGGCAGCGATGTCGATGCCGACCTCCGCCATCGCAGCGACGGCGACGGGGTTGACCTGGTCGGCGGGCATCGAGCCGGCCGAGCGGACCTCGACGGCACCGCCGGACAGTGCCGTGAGGAAGCCCGCGGCCATCTGGGAGCGGCCGGCGTTGTGCACGCAGACGAACAGGACGCTGGGGGAGTCGGTCGTGGTCACGGGTGTGCTCCTTCAGGGTGTGGTGGGTGTCGAGCTCGACGCCAGGGACTCGATGCGCTCGCGCAGGTGCTCGCGCAGGGGGCGGATGCCGTCGAGGTCCCAGCCTGCGGGGTCGGGCAGCGGCCAGGTCTCGTAGCGGACGCCGTCGACCTGCGGCAGGACGAGGGAGGGCTTGAGTGCGACGACGACGTCGGCGGCCTCGACGGCCTGGCGTGTCAGGCGCGTCGGGGTGCGGCCGGTCCAGTCGACGCCGACCTCGGCGAGCGAACCGATGACGACGTCGCTCACGTGGTCCTCGGGCTCCGTGCCGGCCGAGGCGACGCTCAGGCGACCGCCGCCGATGGCCTCGGCGAGCCCGGCGGCGAGCTGGGAGCGGCCGGCGTTGTGCACGCACACGAACAGCACGTTGATCATCGCGCCAGGACCGCCTTCGGCGGTGAGGCGTCGGCCGAGCGAGGGTGGGGCCGACGGCCGTTCGGAAGAGGTCACGCCGACATGTTGACCGGCGGCATGCCGCTCAGTCAAGATTGACTCAATGAACACTGAGTGGATGCGTCAGGTCGAGCGCCGAGCGGCCCTGCACGGGGCCCTGTCCGACCCCGGACGTCTCGCCGTCGTCGACCTGCTCTCCCGCGGCGACGCCTCTCCGTCGGAGCTCGCCGCCGAGCTGTCCATGCCCTCGAACCTGCTCGCGCACCACGTCAACGTCCTCGTCGAGCACGGCCTCGTCGAGCGCACCCGCTCCGAGGGCGACCGGCGCCGCACCTACCTGCGGCTCCTGCCGACCGAGCTCGGACCGTTCACCACCGCGCTCCCCAAGCCGCCGCGCGTGCTGTTCATCTGCACCGCGAACTCCGCCCGCTCCCACCTCGCCGTCGCCCTCTGGCGTCGCGCGAGCACCATCCCCGCCGTCTCCGCCGGCACGCACCCGGCCTCCGCCATCGCCCCTGGCGCGGTCGCGGCCGCCGGTCGTCACGACCTCGACCTGCGCGACCAGCACCCCCAGCACCTCGACTCCGTGCGACGCGAGGACGACCTCGTCATCACCGTGTGCGACCGCGCCCACGAAGAGGTCGGCCTGACCGCGGACGTCCACTGGTCCATCCCCGACCCGGTGCCCGCCGGCACCGACGACGCGTTCGACCTCGCCGTCGCCGAGCTCGGTCGCAGGGTCGGCGACCTCGCACCGCGCCTCGTCATGTCCTGACCCTCAGGAGGTGCGGCGACGTCCAGCACGCGCCCCGCCCTGACCGTCGACCAGCAGGACGCACTGCTGGCCGCACCCGTGCGCCGCCAGCGGGAGCAGGCGGCTTCGTCGTGCGCCCGGGCGGGGAGAATGGCGGCATGTCCTCGAAGCCTCGGTCCGTCCTCGGTCGCGTCCTGCGGGACCGGCAGGTGCTGTCCGCGCTCGCCGCGGGTCTGGTCATCGGTGTCGCCGCCGTGTTCTCGGCGCCTCGCTACCCGTGGCCGTTCGCGCTGATCGGCGTCGTGTGGCTCGTCGCGACCGTCGTGCGCGTGCGCGCGGCGGCCGTGGCGGCGCGAGTCGAACCGCCGGCCGCGCCGCCCGCCGAGTCGCCCGCTGAGCCGCCCGCCCAGCCGGAGGCGACGGCGGACGAGGGGCGCGCGCCGCAGGCGTGAGACTTCGCCCGCTGCGGGGGTGGTGAGCCCACCCGCGCGGTGGTGCCATGGAGGGGTGAGCGTGCCCACGGGTCCGCCGGCGACGCCCGACCAGGTCGTGGCGCAGGTCGAGGCGCTGCGCGCGCAGGTCCGGGCGGCGGTCCCGCCCCGCACGGACGACAACCTGCTGATCGGCACGTGGAACCTGCGCGCGTTCGGTGACGTGAGCCCCACGTGGGCCGCCGGACCGCGCACGTCCCCCAAGCGGGACTGGACGGCGGTCGCGCTGGTCGCGGCGGTCGTCGAGCAGCTGGACGTCGTGGCGCTGCAGGAGGTGCGTCGCTCGACCGGGGCGCTGCGGGTCCTGCGCTCACGGCTCGGGCCGACGTGGCGCGTGCTCGCGTCCGACGTCACGGAGGGCAGCGCCGGCAACGGGGAGCGGCTCGCGTTCCTGTACGACTCGTCGCGCGTCGAGCCCTCGGGGCTCGTGGGGGAGATCGTGCTCCCGCCGGTCGCGGGGCGGGCCGCCGACCAGTTCGCGCGCACCCCGTACGCGGTGGGGTTCGAGCGGGTGCGGGCCGCGGGGGACGCGCGGGAGCCGGTGTCGTTCGTCCTGACGACCGTGCACGTGCTGTGGGGGACGCCCGCTGCGCGCGTGGTGGAGATCGAGCAGTTCGCGCAGTGGATGCGCCGGTGGGCGGACCGTGAGGACGACTGGAGCTCGAACCTGCTGGTGCTCGGGGACTTCAACCTCGACCGCCTGGGCAACCCGCTGTACGAGGCGTTCGTCTCGACGGGTCTGTGGGCGCCGAGCGAGCTGGACCAGGTGCCGCGCACCATCTTCGACGACGACAACGACCGGCACTTCTACGACCAGGTCGCGTGGTTCTCGGAGCCGACGGGCGCGTCGCTGCTCGAGGGGCTGACGTACACGCGCCGCGCGGGCGGGTTCGACTTCCTCCCGCACGTGTTCCCTGGCCTGTCGCGCACCGAGGTGTCGTGGCGCGTGAGCGACCACTACCCGCTGTGGGTCGAGTTCGCGGTCGCCTGACGCGGGGCCGGCGGCCGCTCGCTACAGGACCGTCGGGCAGGGGCCGACGACGACGGGCTCGCCGATCGGGCAGCCCGCCGCGCCCGTGCGCGCGCCGCTGGAGAAGCGGTGGGCCACGACCATGCCGGGCATGCGCGAGTCGGACGCGAGCACGACGACCGCGTGGTCGGCGCCGAGCGACGCCGCGGTGTCGTCCGGCGGGACGGCGCCGAGCCCGGGCAGGTGCGCCGCGGCGTCGTCGTCGAGCGGGACGACCCAGCCGATCGCGGCGCGCAGCCCGATGCCGTCCGCGACCCACCGCTCCGCGAGGCCGAGGGCCTCGTCGTTGTCGGCGTGGAACCACTTGACGTGCACGTTGGTGCCGTCGTCGCGCAGCGCGAACGGCGCGGGCCCGTCGGAGATCGCGTGCGTGAGGCCGCGGTCGAGCGCGCGCAGCGCGAGGTTCTGGGCGTCGACGGACGGCACGTACGGCAGCTCGCCGGGCGTGCGGTAGCGCACGACGGGCTCGTCGGGGAGCTCGGCCGCGCCGCGGGCGTGGGTCGCGCGGCGTCCGCGCGGGGCGGTGTCGGGCGCCGGCTCGACGGGGTGGTCCGGGGCGGCGTACGCGTGCTCGGGCTCCCATGCGTGCTCGTCGGGGACGGGCGGGCGCGGCGCGGGGACGTGGTCTCGCACGTGGTCCTGCACGTCGACGGCGGGCTCGTGCGGCTCGGGGGCGGCGGGCGCGGCCTCGGCCGCGGCGAGGTGCGAGGCGGCGGCGCTCACGTAGCGCTCGAGCCACGCGGCGTCGCCCTCGACCTCGGTCGGGTCGGGCTGGGCCTGGTCGGTGGGCCCGTGACCGCCCGCCGCGCGCTCGTCGGCGCGCGCGGCGCCGTCGGCCCAGCGGCGCCGGACGTCGGCGAACGGGACCACCGCGGCCGACCCGTCGGTGGACAGCAGCGCGGGCGAGGCCGACGGCCCGTCGACGTGCAGGACCCACCGCGCGGCGGGCGCGGACGCACGGATGAGGTCGCCCACGCCGACCGCGATGGACGTGATCATCGGGCTCGGGTCGGGCCGCTGCCCCGCAGGCGTCGTGACCCACGCCGCGTGCGCGGCCTGCAGCAGGTCACCGAGGCCCGCGACCGTCGCGACGGGCGCACCGCTCGCGGCGAGGTGGCCACGCAGCCGGTCGAGGTGTCCGCGCTCGTCGGCGGTGAGCTCCCGCATCCCGGCGGCGGCGAGCGCGGCAGCACCCGCCGCGGGGATGGCGGAGGCTTCGGTCATGCCGATGCCATCGGCGTGCGACCTGTGCCGCTTGAGCGGACCGGGGCCGATGTGCGCGAGTTGCACCCGGACGGGTCGCACGGGCCGGGTGGTCCGTGCGTTGCGTCCGGTTCCTCCACCCGGCACACTCGCCCGATGGCCTCCGGGACCTCACGCCGCACGGCCCACCGCACGGCCCGACGCACGGCCCGACGCACAGCCCGCCGGGTGGCGGTGGCGGGCGCCGTCGTGCTGTGCGTCCTCGCCGGTGCCGCCGTCGGGGTCGGCGTGCTGGACGGGCGCCGGGACGCGGCCGCGGCGGACGTGCAGGCGAGCGCGTCCGCGAGCGTCGCGGCGCGGGCGCTCGCCGACGACGCGGCCGCGCGCGAGGTGGCGGCCGCACGCGCGTCGGCCTCGCTCGCGGCGACGACCCGGCAGGAGGCCCGGTCCGCGCTGCTCGCCGCGGTCGAGGACGGCGGTGCGACGCTCGACGCGACCGACGGCGAGGTGGCCGACGACGCGGTGCGCGACGCGCTCGCGCAGGTGCTGCAGCGCGCCAAGCACGCGCTCGAGTCCACGCCGCAGGACGCGGAGGCGGGCGAGGGCGGCTCGGCGGGCGGGGGCGGGCCGGCGGGAGAGGGCGGGTCGGTCGCCGCGCTGCGCGCGCTCGCGGCCGAGGTCGTCGCAGCCCGCGCCGCGGTCGCCGCGTCCCACGAGGAGTGGGTGGCCGAGCGCGAGGCGCGGGCCCGCGAGGCCGCCCGCACGCCCGCGCCACCACCGGCCGGCCGCGACCCCGGCGGGTCCGACGACGACCGGTGCCGCACCACGTACGACGGCCCGCCGTTCTACACGTCGCCGCCGACGAAGGGCGGCGACGGCTCCAACGGCAGGCTACCGGGGTCGATGCTCGCGGCCACGTCCTGGGGCGTGGACCCGAAGGGCACGCGGTACTACCTGCGCACCGAGGCGACCGCGGCCCTCGAGCGGCTCAACGTCGCGTTCCGCGCGGAGTTCGGGCACGACCTCGACCTGGACCTCACGTACCGGGACTACGCGACGCAGGTCGCGATGCGCGAGGCGCTCGGCTCGATCGCGGCCCGGCCCGGGACGTCGAAGCACGGCACGGGGTACGCGCTCGACGTACCCGAGCTGCCGTGCGAGTACGGGTACGGCACACCGCAGCACACGTGGCTCGTGGGCACGGGGCCGTCGTTCGGGTGGGTGCAGCCCTCGTGGGCGCGCCAGGGCGGGAGCAACCCCGAGTACTGGCACTTCGAGTACGTGGGCTGAGCCTCAGCCCTCGTCGTCGGCCTCGCTCGCCGGCTTGCGCGCGCGGGACGGCTGCACGCGCGGCGGCTCGCCGGGCATCTTCGGGTACTCCGGCGGGTACGGCAGGTCCCCGTGCCCCTCGTCGTGCTCCTGGCGCTGCGCGAGCTCGAGCAGCGAGTCGATCGAGAACCGCCCGGGGGCGTGCGCCGCGAGCGGTGCGAACAGGTCGCCCACGGCGGCGAACCGCGCGGGCATCGTCGTCACGTCGAAGTCGTCGGGGTGCACGTCCGCGACCTCGTCCCAGGTGAGCGGCGCCGAGACCGTGGCGCGCGCGTTCGTGCGCACCGAGTACGCCGACGCGATCGTGCGGTCGCGGGCCATCTGGTTGTAGTCGACGAAGATCTTGGCGCCGCGCTCCTCCTTCCACCACTTCATCGTGACCTCGCCGGGCAGGCGGCGTTCCAGCTCGCGGCCGAACGCGATCGTCGCGCGGCGGGCCTCGACGAACGTCCAGCGCGGCTCGATCGGCACGAACACGTGGATGCCGCGCCCGCCGGACGTCTTGGGCCAGCCCTCGAGGCCGTGCTCGGCGAGCAGCTCGCGCACGTGCGGGGCGACGCGCGCCGCGTCGGAGAAGTCGGTGCCGGGCTGCGGGTCGAGGTCGATGCGCAGCTGGTCGGGACGCTCGACGTCCCGCGACGTGACGGGCCACGGGTGGAACGTGAGCGTGCCGAGGTTCGCGGCCCACGCGACGACGGCGAGCTCGCCGGGCGCCACCTCGTCGGCCGTGCGGCCCGACGGGAACGCGATCCGGGCGGTGCGCACGTAGTCGGGCGCGCCCGCCGGGACGCGCTTCTGGTAGAACGCGTCGCCCGACGAGTCCGCGCGCGTCGCGAGCCTCGCACCCTCGAACACGCCCTTGGGCCAGCGCTCGAGCGTCGTCGGACGGTCGAGCAGCGCGCCGAGGATCCCGTCCCCGACCTGGACGAAGTACTGCACGACGTCGAGCTTCGTCAGCCCGCGCGCCGGGAAGTAGACCCGGTCCGGGCTCGACACGCGCACGGTCCGGCCACGGACGTCGATCTCGGTCGCGGGAGTCTTGGACGGCATGTCCACAACCTAGGTGTCCGAGGTGACGCGCGTCACTCGGTGATGGCACGATGCCCGCGTGCCCACCACGCAGACCCCCGCGTCCGGGATCCCGCGTGTCCACGAACGGGACGCTCGACCAGCGGAACCGCGGATCGTCGTGCACCCTGTTGGCGTGGGCGAGGTGAGGGACATCCGGAGCGCGGCGAGCGTGCGTCTGCGCGCGCCGGAGGTACACGACGAGCTCGTGCTCACGGCGACCCCCTCGGCGCCCCGGACCGCGCGGCACTGGGTCATGCAGATCGCGGCGGCCGCGGGCATCGGCGGCGCCGCGAACCAGGTCGCGGAGCTGCTGACGGGAGAGGTCGTCGCGAACACCGTGGTGCACGGTCCGCACGACAGCGACGTGGTGGTGCGCGTGACCGTGACCGCCGGCGTCCTGCACGTCGAGGTCACGGACCACGGCGGCGGCACACCCCACCTGCGCCGCACCGAGCCGACCGCGCCCAACGGACGTGGCCTGGCGATCGTCGACGCGCTGTCGTCCGCGTGGGGCACCACGCACGAGCCCGGCCGGACCGTCGTCTGGTTCGAGGTCGACGACTCCTGACCCTCGGGCGGTGTGCCGCGGCGGGTCGGGTCGACGGCCGCCGATCGGTGCCCGAGGCATCCTCATGGGAGGATCGGGGCCATCCCCCGCAGGTCGCGCGAGGTTTTCGCCTGCTCCGGCGCGCGCGCGGAACCGGACATTCGCGTAGTTTCGCCACCGGGGGGCCGACGAGGAGGGACCACCGATGAGCGACACCGACAGCACCACCCGGATCGCGCGGCTGCCGCAGGTCACCGCGGAGGTGCGGGACGACGGCACCGGGCAGATCTCGGTCGACGGGGTGATCGAGCGCATCCGCATGGCCAACCTCCAGGAGGCGGGCGCGGCGATCACCGAGCGGATCGCCGCGATCGCCGGTGAGGTGGGTGCGCCCGTCCCCGTCCAGGTCCGCGACCCCGACGGCATGTGGTCGCTGCTGATCCACCCGGACGGCCTGGTGGACGAGGCTCCGGCGAACGACTCGGCGGGTGCCGCGGCCGCCGAGGCCGCCACGGTCGCCGAGGCCGCGCTCGCGGCCGCCGACGGAGTCGAGGTGCCCGCGCCGGGTGCGGTGCCGGGATCCGGTACGAGCGCCCTCGACGCCGAGCTCGCCGGGCCCGCCGCGGCCGCGTCCCTCCCGGGTGCCGCCCCGACCACCGCCGGTGCGCCGTCGCCGAGCGCAGGGTCCTCGACGAGCGCAGCCTCCCCGACGAGCGCAGCCTCCCCGACGAGCACCGGGTTCCCGACGAGCACCGGGTCCCCGACGGGCGCAGGGTCCCCGACGGGCGCAGGGTCCTCGACGAGCGCAGGCTCGACGAGCGCGGACCCGACGAGCCCGGCAGCCCCCGCCGCGAGCGCTGCGGGCGTCGACGCGCCGCCGCGCGAGGCCGAGCGCACCTCCGCGACGCTGCCCACGCTCGACGACCTGCTCGCCAAGCGGCACCAGGCCTCGACGGGTCCCGCGGAGCAGGGCTGGCGCGCCGGCCTGCGGCGCGCGACGTTCGGTGGCGTCAAGCTCGGTCCGGGACGCGCGGAGCAGCAGCGCCGCGTGCAGACCGCCGCGGTGCGGCGCACGTTCGACGGCCCGCGCACGGTCGTCGTGCTCAACCCCAAGGGCGGCGCCCACAAGACGACCGCGACCATGCTGCTCGCCGCGACGTTCGGCCTGCAGCGCGGCGGCTACACGCTCGCGTGGGACAACAACGAGACCCGCGGCACGCTCGGCTGGCGCTCGGCGCACACCGACCACCAGCACACCGCGGTCGACCTGCTGCAGGCGCTGCCGTCCCTCGGTGGTGCGGCGACGGTCCGGGTGGGCGACCTCGACGGGTACGTGCGCACGCAGACGGACGAGCAGTTCGACGTGCTCGCGTCCGACGAGAGCGCCGGGTCGGCGTCGTCGATGGACGCCGCGTCGTTCGCCGCGCTCCACCGGGTCCTGTCGCGGTTCTACCGCGTGCTGGTGATCGACACGGGCAACAACATGCGGGCGTCGAACTGGCAGGCGGCGATCGACGCGGCCGACCAGGTGGTCGTCGTCTCGACGATCCGCGAGGACACCGCGCAGTCCGCCGCCTGGGCGCTCGACGCGCTGCGTGCGACGGGCAACGACGACGCGGTGCGCCGCGCGGTGACGATCCTGTCCGCGCCGGACCGCAAGATCGACAAGGACCTGCGCAAGCGGCTGCGCAGCCACTTCGGGGCGCTGACGCGCGCGGTCGTGGAGGTCCCGTACGACCCGTCGCTCGTGTCCGGCGGGCCGATCGCGTACGAGTCGCTGCGTCCCGCGACGCGTGACGCGTGGCTGCGCGCGACCGCGATCGTCGCCGACGGTCTCTGACCGGCGGCCGTGCGCGTCGTGCGTGCGGCCGGACGAGGAGTCTGCGACGAGGTGTGCAAGATGCCTCGGTCTCGCGACATGGAGGGGTGCAGGGTGTGCCGTCGCGCGCCCCGCACTGCCGGTCGAGGACTGACGAGACGAGGTGCCCGTGTCACGCGACGAGCTGGCCGCCCTGGCCGACGCGCCCGAGAGGACGAGCCCCGTCGCGCTGCGCCTGCTGCCGCGCGACGAGGCCTGCGACGACGCGCCCGACGACGAGCGTGACGACGTGACCGACGACGACCACGACGAGCGGGACAAGGCGGCCGACGACGCGCACGCCGACGACGCGCATGCCGACGAGCTCTCGACCGACGCGCCCGACGACGCGACGCGCCCGGACCGCGGCGCCGACTGGTACACCGCGCTCGTGCGTGCGCACCAGCGCGACGTGTTCCGGTTCCTCGTGCGCCGCGCGGGCCAGGATGCCGACGACCTCACGGCCGACGTGCTGACGATCGCGTGGCGCCGCCGCGCCGACGTCCCCGAGGGTGCCGAGCTGCCCTGGCTCTACCGGACCGCGGGGTACGTGCTGGCCAACCACCGGCGCAAGGGCCGGCCCGTGCCGGTCGAGCACCTGCCGGAGACGGTCGACGACGACGACCCCGCGCTGCGCGCCGTGCACGACGAGCAGGTGCGCACCGCGCTCGCGGCGCTCAGCCCGCGCGACCGCAAGATCGTCCTGCTCAACGCGTGGGAGGGCCTGACGGGTCAGGCGCTCGCGGACGTGCTCGGGATCGGCCGGGGCGGTGCGGACGCCGCACTCAGCCGTGCTCGCTCGCGGCTCGCCGCGGCGTGGGCGGCCTCGTCGGACGACCAGGACTGAGCCGAGGACCGAGGCGAGGACGAGCTGGGGACGGTGCGCCGCGCTCGTCGTGCAAGACGCGACGCGCCCCGCACACAGAGGGGGCAGGACGCGCGTCCGGCACGACGCGCAGGACCCTTTGGAGGAGCCGTGAGCACGCACGACGACGACCGTCCGGTCGACCCCGCGCTCGTCGACGACGCGCTGCGCCGCGTCACGGCGGCGGACCCCGCGGCGGGCGCGACGCTCGACACGGGACGCCTGCACGCGGCGCTCGCCGCGAGCACGGGCGTGCGGATGCCGCTGCCCGACGATCAGCACGCCGATCAGCACGCCGAGCAGCCCGACGAGCAGCCCGACGAGCTCGCCGCGGCGCGCGCCCGACGCCTGCGCCGCACCCGCTGGGTGGGGGCCGCGGCGGCGGTCGCCGCGTTCGCGGCCGTCGGTGGCGGCGGCTACGCGATCGGTGCGCAGGGCGGCTCGCCGCAGGTCGCGGCGGCGATCTCGCTGGACTCGTCGGCGGCGGGCGCGAGCGAGGAGGTCGACGGGGCCATGGATCCGGCGCACCGTGCGGAGGGGCCCTCGAGCGTCGGTTCGCTGCAGGCGCCCGCCGAGCTCCAGGGCGGGGCCGACCGGATGATGCCCGCGTGGGGCTACGGCGGGCGGCAGGTGTTCCACGGCGAGGGCCTGTCGGACGCGACCGGCGAGCACGCCGCGTGGGCGTTCGACGCCGCGTCCGTGTACTCGGAGGCGACGCTGCGCGCGGCCGCGAAGGTGTTCGGCGTCTCCGGTGAGCTGAGCGACGAGTACGGCCTCACGATCGGCGCGCTCGACGGCTCGGCGCCCACCGTGAGCCTGAGCGCCGACGGCCTGGCGAGCATCGCCTACTACGACCCGACGCGTGACCCGTGGGGCTGCGAGCAGATCTCGATGCCCGACAAGCCGAACGGCGACGTCCCGGAGGGTGCGGCCGAGCCCGGGTCCACGGGCGGCGCGGACTGCGCGCAGGACGGCCCGTCGGCGAAGGACGCGACCGCGGCCGCCGAGGCCACGCTCGACGATCTCGGCCTCGACGCGGACGACTTCACGTTCGACGTGACGACCGACCAGGGTGCGGGCACCAACGTGCTCGCGACGCTCGTCGTCGACGGCCAGGCGACCCAGGCCGTGTGGAACTTCACGGTCATGGCGGACGGCGTGCAGTCGGCGTACGGCCCGCTCGCGCCGGTCGTCGAGCTCGGCGACTACGACGTGGTCAGCGCGGCCGACGCGGTCGAGCGGCTCAACGACCCGCGCTTCGCGGGCGGCTGGGGTGGGGTGTGGCCGCTCGCGGCCTCGGCCCGCGGGGGCGCGGTGCTCGAGAACAAGCTCGACACCGAGGCGGCGAAGGCCGACGAGCCGACCGTGCCGGCGACGCCGCGCGCGGGCGACCCGATCGCGTGGCCCGTCACGCAGGTCGCGATCACGGACGCGCGGCTCGGTGTGGCGCTGCAGGTGCTCGAGGACGGCGCCTCGGTGCTCGTCCCGGCGTACGAGCTGTCCGACGGTTCGGGCGCCACGTGGAGCGTGATCGCCGTCGCGGACGACCAGCTCGACCTCACGCGCTAGGGGTCCGCGGGACGCGTGCTCGTCGTCCGGACCGGGTGGGTACGTCCCCGGGACGGGCAGGGACGTGAGGCCGGTCGGTGCGCACCAGCACCGGCCGGCCTTCCGTCGTGCCGGGTGTGACCTGCGGGTCTAGCGTGGGCGAGGTGACCACGGCCCTGGTGGTGCTGCTCGTCGGCGTCCTGCTGTGCTTCTACGGCGTGCGCTCGGTCAACCTCGCGCTGATCGCGGCGGGGTTCGCGATCGGGTACCTGGTCGCGGACGCGTTCGACGCGGACCCGTGGACCGCGCTGTGGGTGGGGCTGGGCTCCGCGGTTCTCGTGTGGCTCACGGTGTCGCTGGTCTTCCGGTTCGCGACGTTCGTCGTCGGGCTCGTCGCGGGGGCCGTGATCGGCGCGAAGCTGTGGTCCGCGTTGGCGGACCCGGGCACGAGCGCGCTGCTCGGCATCGTGCTCGTCGTCGTCACGGCGTTCGCGTGCGCGCTGCTCGCGGAGAAGTACGCGCGCCGCGCGCTGCTGTGGTGCACCGCGCTGGGCGGCGCGAGCGTCATCCTGTCCGGTGTCGCGGCGCTGTGGCCCGAGGGGCTCGGGTTCCTCGCGCACCCGGACGAGGGCTGGGAGCAGACCGTGATGCTCGTCGTGTGGCTCGCGGTCGCCGGCACCGGCTGGTACGTGCAGCGCCGGCTGTTCCGCGAGCGGCTCGGCCTGCCGCCGCAGCAGACGGCCGCCGCACCCCCGGCACCCGCCGCGTGACGCGGGGTCTGCTCCCGTGGGGGTGGTCTCCTCTACGGTGGCCCGGGTGAGGACCACGAACCGATGACGGACCGTCGACCGCTGCTGCTGCTGGACACCGCGTCGCTGTACTTCCGGGCGTACTTCGGCGTGCCCGAGTCCGTGGGGCGCGCGCCCGACGGCTCGCCGACGAACGCCGTGCGCGGCCTGCTCGACATGATCGCGCGGCTCGTCGTCGACCGGCGGCCCACGCGCCTCGTCGCGTGCTGGGACGACGACTGGCGTCCCGAGTTCCGGGTCGAGGCCATCAGCTCGTACAAGGCGCACCGCGTCGCGGCGCAGGTCCCGGCGCCGGGCGGCGGCACGACGAGCGTCGAGGAGGTCCCGGACACGCTCGCGCCCCAGGTGCCCGTGATCGCCGAGGTGCTCGCGGCGCTCGGGATCGCGCGGCTCGGCGCGCCGGGGTTCGAGGCCGACGACGTGATCGGCACGCTCGTCGCGCGCGAACGCGCCCGCCCCGCCGACGAGCGGGACCCCGTGGACGTCGTGACGGGCGACCGTGACCTGTTCCAGCTCGTCGACGACGAGACGCGCGTGCGCGTGCTCTACACCGTCAAGGGCATCAAGGACCTCGAGGTCGTCGACCTGGCGCGGCTGCGCGAGCGGTACGACGTGGACTCCGGCGCCGCGTACGCGGACATGGCGGCGCTGCGCGGCGACCCGTCGGACGGGCTGCCCGGTGTGCCGGGCATCGGGGAGAAGACCGCGGCCGCGCTCGTGCGGCGGTACGGCTCGCTCGACGGCGTGCTCGCGGCGCGCGACGCGGGCGACCGCGGCCTGACCGCGACGCAGCTGCGCCGGCTCACCGAGGCCGCCGACTACCTCGCGGTCGCGCCGCGCGTGGTGCGGGTCGCGCACGACGCACCCGTGCCGGACGTCGACGACCACCTGCCCCCGACGCCCGCGGACCCCGACGCGCTCGTCGCGCTCGCGGAGCGGTGGGGGATCGCGTCGTCGATCACGCGCGTCGTGACGGCGCTCGCCGGCTGACCCGGCGCACGCGTCGGCGTCGCGTCAGTCGCGCACCCAGAGGTTCGGGGCGAGCTGCGCCCAGCCCGCGTCGGTCGGCCCCGCACCCTGCGCGGCGAGCCACACCACGTCGCGGCCGTCCACGTCCGCCGTGGTGAGCACGAGGTGCGTCGTCGGGCGTGCGCAGGACTGCCCGGGCACGTCGCCCTCGACGACCGTCAGCAGGCACACCGCACCGCCCGCCGTCAGGCCCACGTAGTGCTCGCCCCACGCGGACGTGCCCAGCCGGCGCGTCGTCGTGGTGACGACGTCGATCAGGTCGAGGTCCGCGTCGGCGATCCGGTCCGCGGCCGTCTGCTCAGCGGCGAGCGCGGGCACGAGGTCCGACGGTGCGGCGCTCACGTCGACGGGCGAACGCCGGGCGGCGTCGAGCCAGACGACACCCACCACCAGCAGGGCGATCGCGAGCAGGAACGCGGCGGCTCCCCAGGCGCGCGAGCGTCGGCGGGGCGCAGCGGCCGCGTCACCGAAGTCGCCGAACGCCTCGCCGAGGTCGAGGTCCTCGAACGTGGTCATGCCCCGTCATCGGCACGGCCGGGACGTGACATGAGACACATGCACCGAGTTGCTCCGCGCGGCTGCCAGGCTCCGGCGGACACACGGACGGGGTGCCGCAGCGGGCCGGAGCCCGCCGCGACACCCCGTCGCGGTCCACGTCGTCGACTCAGGCCGACGCGCGGGTGAGGGTCAGCGCGTGACCGTGAGCGTCGCCGTCTTCCACGAGCTGCCGGTGTAGCCGGAGCCCGCGTAGGACGCCGTGAGCGAGTGCTTGCCCACCGCCAGCGTCTTCGGCAGCGTGATCGTGACCTTGCCGGTCGTGCCGGAGACCTTGAGCGTCCCCGACGCGATCACCTTGCCGTTCTCCTTGATGACCACCTTGCCGGTCGGCGGCTTCGACGTGCTCTTGACCGTGACGACCGCCTTCGCGGAGGTGCCCTTCTTCACGGTCGTCGGCGACAGCGTCAGCGAGGTCGTGGTCGCGGACTTCGTGACCTTGACCGCCGCCGAGCCGGACGAGCCGTACGCCGTCGGGCTCGTCGGCGTGAAGACCGCCTTGTAGGAGTGCGACCCGAGGGTCACCGCGACCTGCTTGGTGGCCTTGCCGCTCGAGACCGTCACCTTGCCCAGCGACGTGCGGCCGTCGAAGAACTCGACCTTGCCCGCCGCCGCGGGGGAGACCGTCGCGGTGAGCGTGGCCTTGTCCGCGTGCGTCTTGCCCGGCGTGAACGCCAGCTTCGTCGCCGTGCGGACCGGGACGCTGACGTCCACGACCTGCGCGCGCGCCGAGCCCGCGTTGTGGTGCTGCAGGACGAGCAGCTTGCCGGACTTCGCGGTCGCCGAGCGGTGTACCGGGATCGAGACGCCGTCGTCGCCGACGGACAGGACGAAGTCCTGCGTCTCGAACCAGAACGGCGCGTCGAACGGCGACACCGTGAACGGCGCGACCGAGTCGACGACCTCGTCGCGGGCGTACGGCGAGTACGTCCACACCTGGACGGTCGGCGTCGCACCGGACTCGATGCCCGCGTACTCCAGACCGATCGGCGCGACGACCACGTTGCTGTCGAACAGCCCGGTGTCGGCACCGGTCACGCCGTTGGCGTACTGCACGTCGACCGGTCCGTCGGACGGGTCCGCGTGCAGGTCGTACGTGAGCACGACCGTGACGTCGACCTCCGGGTCGTACTTCGTGACGATCGACTGCAGGTCCGCCTCGCCGTCACCGTCGATGTCCGTGTCGATCACCGGGATCATCGTGGTGCCGATCGAGGCCCAGTCGCCGTCCGTCGCGATGCCGATGTTGAGCGTCGCGTAGTCGCTCGGGATGCCGAGCGACTCGAAGTACTGCGCGTTCGACGACCAGCCGACGTACCGCAGGTCGCCCGACGCGATCGCCGACGCCGAGGTCGTCAGCGACGCGTCCCGCTCGAGGCGGGGGCTCGTGCGCGCCAGGATCAGCGGCGACGTGAGCGACGTCCAGCCGCCCGCGTCGACGCCGCGGCCCGAGAGCCCCAGCTCCGCGGCCGACGAGCCGTCGGTGAACGTGACCTTCGACGCCGACAGGTCGGCGACGAGGCGCGGCGCGGCCTGGACGGGCACGCGCAGCTCCTGGTCGTCGTCCGTGGAGGTCAGGACGACACGGCCCGAGAGGGTCGTGACGTACTCGCGCTCCTCGCCGAACTGGGTGGTCTCCTGCGTCGGGTCGATCTCGCGCTCGAGCGTGCTCGGGTCGGCCGTGAGGGTCAGCGTGACCGTCGCCGCCTTGCCGCCCGCAGGCACCGTGACCTGCGCGGGCGAGACGGTGACCGACGCGCCGCCCGCCGTGGACGCCGCGACGAACGCGGTGTCGTACGTGCGTGCCGTGGTGCCGTAGTTGGCGACCTTGAGCGTGGCCTTGCGGGTCACGACCTCGTCCGCCACGTCGACGACGCCGAACGACACCGACACGAGGTTCGCGTCGTCGGAGTTGTACGCGATGACGTCCGTGCTGACCGCGGCCAGCGCGTCCACGCGGCCGGAGCCGACGCGCTCGGGGCCGTAGGCGATCCCGCCGCCGTCGGCCTCGGTCGTCACGTCGTGCGTCGCGGTGTTCATGACCGCCGCCTTGACCTGCGCGGCGGTCCAGCCCGGGTGCTCCGCGCGGACCAGTGCCGCGATGCCCGCGACGTGCGGGGTCGCCATCGACGTGCCCGAGAGCACGTGACCGGCGGCGCCGCCGCCGGACGCGGCCGACAGGATGCCCGTGCCGGGCGCCGCGACGTCCGGCTTCACGATGCCGAGCGAGCCGTGCACACCGCGCGACGAGCTCGAGTTGAGCAGGTCGGCAGCACCGTCCTGCGCGCCGCGCATCGCGAGGCCCGGACCGATGGTGAGCGTGAGCGTGCCCGCCTCGATCTCGGGCAGGAGCGCCTCCGTCGTCGTCCGCGTCATCTGGAAGCCGGGGATCGCCGCGTTGCCCGAGATGCCCGCGGAGAAGACCGCGACGTCCGTGGGCAGCACGACGCCCACGGCACCCGCGGCCGTCGCGTTGTTGAAGCGGGCGACCGAGCCGCACACACGCGCCGGCGTCTCGTCCCACCACAGGTACGCGATCTTGCCCGCGACCGCGGCGGCCTGCTCGGTCGTGAACGCCGAGCACCCGTCGAACGTCTCACCCAGCGACACGACCGGCGCGGTGACGTCCGCACCCGCGTACGCGACCGAGTTCTGGCCCGCGAACGTCCGGCCCTCCAGCGCGGCGTCCGACGCGTCCTCGACGCGCGCGGCGTCCAGGACCGGCGCGGCCACCGAGTTGGCGACCGTCAGCGCGCTCGCAGCGTTGCCCGGCGCACCGCCGACGTCGGTGATGTCGCCCGCGTTGCCCGACGCGACCGCGACGACCACGCCGAGGTTCGTCAGACGGTCGACGAGCACGTTGTCCGGGTCGTCCGCCGGGGAGCCGTCCGAGCCGAGCGACATGTTGACCACGTCGACGTGGTCGGACAGGTCACCGTCGCCGTTCGGGTCCGCCGCGCGGTCGAGCGCGAGGGCCGTGACGTCCGTCGAGCCGCCGATGTCGCCGAACACCTTGAACGCCCAGATCGAGGCATGCGGCGCCGAGCCCGGGCCGACCTTCCAGTCCGAGAGGTCCGTGAGCTCGGAGTAGTCACCCTCGAACGTCTCACCGGCCGCGTCGACGCCGTAGCCCGCGGCCGTGCCGGCGACGTGCGTGCCGTGGCCCGAGTTCGGGGAGGTCGACAGCGAGTCGATCGGGTTCTCGTCGGGCGCCGGGACGTCCGTCGAGCCCGGCTCCTCGAGGCTCGCGTCGTAGTCCGGGCCGACGAAGTCGTACCCGCCCGCGTACTTGGCCGCGTCGAACCACGACGGGTCGACCGGCTGCGTGCCGTCCTCGCCGTACGCCTCGTCGTACGCGTCCTGCGTGCCCGCACCGCCGAACGCGGCATGCGTGTAGTCCAGGCCCGTGTCGATGACGGCGATCGAGACGCCCTCACCCGTGTTGCCCGTGTCCTGCCAGGTCTGCAGCGCGCGCGTGAACGTGTCGCTGCCCGCGTTCATCGGCTTCTTCGTCGCGACGCGGTAGATCGCCGTGACCTTGTCCGACGAGGCGAGGGCCGCGATCTTCTCCGCGTCGCCCGTGACGAGCGTGCCCGCCATGAGGTTGGTGACCGTGCCGAGCCGCTTGGGGGTGGCCGAGTCCGCGTTCTTCGCGGTGAGCTCGGCGGGGACGACGTCCTGCGCGAGCGCCTCGGTCGTCTCGGCGGCGTCGAGGACCGCGTCGGCACCCTGCGCCGCGACCTCGACGCCCGTGGCCGTGTCGAGCTCGACGAGCGCCGTGATCCGGCCGTCGTCGGTGGAGAACCCGATGGTCTTGCGCGCCTCGGCGAGGGTCGTCGAGACCCGGGACGCGTCCGGGCGGTCGGAGAGGTCCGGACCGGACGGCGTGGCCGTGGCGGACGTGGCGAGCAGCGCGCTCGTGAGCGCGACGGACACCGCTGTGGCTGAGGCGAGGACTGGTCGCCGGACTGGTCGTGACATGCGTGCCCCTTCGTGGATCTCTCGGGACGTCGGCGGTGCCGTGCCGGCCGTCATGGGCGGCAAGGAGCAGACGTGCGGGGCACGTTACTGATCGGTAGAGCTCTCCGGGCGTTTGTAACCAGATCGAAACACTTGTGTCGCGCCTGGGGGACATGCCCGGTACGCGGCGACCCGCGCGCGGGGCCGCCCGCCGGACGCCCACGGGCCGTCCGACCACGCGCCGGCCGTCGGTGCTCGCCGTGGACGCGCGGCGCGCGGGCCGGGCGCCGTGCCGGACAATGGCGCCGATGATCACCGTGAGCACCGACGGCTCCTGCCTGCGCAACCCCGGCGGCGCGATCGGCTGGGCGTGGGCCAACCACGACGGCACGAGCGCGAGCGGCGGCGCACCCTCCGGCACCAACCAGGTCGCCGAGCTCACGGCCGTGCTCGAGGCGGTCCTCGCGCACCCCGGCCCCGAGCCGCTGCGCATCGAGGCGGACTCGCAGTACGCGATCAAGTGCTCGTCGGAGTGGGTGCACGGCTGGCGCCGGCGCGGCTGGCGCACCGCGAGCGGCGGCCCGGTCCAGAACCTCGCGCTGGTCCAGGCGATCGACCAGGCGATCCGCGAGCGCACCGGTCCCGTCACGTTCTCGTGGGTGCGCGGCCACCGCGGCGACCGCTTCAACGAGCGCGCCGACGAGCTCGCGGGCATCGCCGCCCGCGCCGCCCGCGCCGGCACCCTCCCCCCACCCCCCACGTCCGCGCCCCCCACCCCCACCGTCGACTCCGGAGCCACCGCCCCCGCCGTCGACTCCGAGGCCACCGCCCCCACCGTCGTCGACCCCGTGGTTGCTCCGGCTTCGAGCGCGGATACCCGGAGCAACCCCGGTCTCGTCGGGGAGGCACCTGCCGAGCCCGTGCTTGTTCCGGCTTCGGCGGCCGGGACCCGGAGCAACCCCGGTCTCGTCGGGATGGACCCGCTCTTCTGATCCCGACCCCACCCCGACCCCACGGTCGCCGCCACTGAGGTCACCCACCCCACCGTCGTCGACCCCACCGTCGTCGACCCCACCGTCGTCGACCCCGTGGTTGCTCCGGGTTCGAGCGTGGATACCCGGAGGAACCCCGGTCTCGTCGGGGACGCGCCTGCCGAGGCCGTGCTTGTTCCGGCTTCGGCGGCTGGGACCCGGAGCAACCCCGGTCTCGTCGGGATGGACCCGCTCTTGTGGTCCGGGGGGCCAGGTGCGCTCGGGTGCGGCGGCGTCCGGTCAGCGCAGCGGGACGAACGCGTACGAGCCGTGCGTCGAGACGCTGACCTGCCCGTCCGCCCGCACGACGAGGTGCATGGTCGACCGCACGGGCAGCACCAGCCGCCCGGGGTCAGCGAGCATCCCGACGAGCACGTCGGGGACGGTCCGCGCCGCCGCCGACACCAGCACCCGGTCCCACCCGCCCGCGCGCGGGCGCCCGACCGTGCGCGGCTCGGCCCGCTCGAGCCGCGCGCGACCCACCTCGGCGCGGTGCTGCGCGACGAACCGCTCGAGGTTCTGCGCGCCCCACTGCGCGATCTGCGGCTCCAGCTCCAGACCCAGCACCTCGCCCTGCGGCCCGACGAGCCACGCGAGCAGCGCCGTCGTCCAGCCCGAGCCCGCGCCCACGTCGAGCACCCTCGCGCCGCGCGGCACGTCCAGCAGGCGCAGCATCGCCGCGACCGTGCTCGGCTGCGAGCACGTCGACCCCTGCCACAGCGGCAGCGCCTGGTCCTGCGTGGCGTTGCCGCGCTGCGCCGGCGGCAGGAAGTCCGCGCGCGGCACCGCCCGCATCGCGTCCGCGACCCGCGGGCTCGCGGCGGGTGCCTCGTGCGTGCCGTCGCGCTCGTCGCCTCGTCCGTGCTCGTCACCTGGGCCGTGCCCGTCAACTCGGCCGTGCCCGTCAGCTCGGCCGTGCTCGTCGCCAGGTCCGTCACCGCGCATTCGCCGCCTCCGTCGCCTCGGGCGAGGTGGTACGTCCGCTTCCGTCCGGGACGGCGCGCGCCGCACGTGGCGGTGGCGGCGCACGCCGCGCTCACCACCGACACTAGGCGGGTGAGCGCCCCCCGGACCACGACGACGTCGTCGCACCCGCCCGCGCACCCCGCCGCGCCCCGGGCGCCGGGCGTCGTCGCCGACGACGAGCGTGCCGACGACCAGGCCGACGATCGTGCCGACGAGCACGCCGACGAGCACGCCGACGAGCGTGCCGACGACCCGCTCGACGCCGACGTGGTCGTCGTCGGATCCGGCTTCGGCGGGAGCGTCGCGGCGCTGCGCCTCGTCGAGAAGGGCTACCGCGTGCTCGTCGTCGAGGCAGGCCGGCGCTTCACCGACGACACGCTGCCGCGCACGTCCTGGGACGTGCGGCGGTTCCTGTGGGCGCCGCGGCTCGGGTGCACGGGCATCCAGCGGATCCACGTGCTGCCCGACGTGGTCGTGCTCGCCGGCGCGGGCGTCGGCGGCGGCTCGCTGGTCTACGCGAACACGCTGTACGAGCCCGAGCGTGACGAGTTCTGGGACGACCCGCAGTGGGCGGGCATCACCGACTGGCGCGCCGAGCTCGCGCCCCACTACGACCAGGCGCGGCGCATGCTCGGCGTCGTCGAGAACCCCAGCACCACACCGGCCGACGAGGTGGTCCGCGGCGCCGCGCAGGACCTCGGGGTCGGGGCGTCCTTCCGCCTCGCGCCGGTCGGCGTGGTGTTCGGGCGGGACGGACGGCTCGAGCCCGGCCAGGCGGTGCCCGACCCGTTCTTCGGCGGGGTCGGGCCGCAGCGTCGCGGGTGCACGCAGTGCGGCGCGTGCATGACGGGCTGCCGGTTCGGCGCGAAGAACACGCTGACGACGAACTACCTCGCGCTCGCCGAGCGTGCGGGCGCGCGCGTCCGTGCGCTCACCACCGTGGCGTCCGTGCGCCCCGCCGCCGACGGGACGTGGGAGGTCGACGTCGCCGCGACCGGGCACCCACGCCGGGGCCGCAGGACCCTGCGCGCCGGGCAGGTCGTGCTCGCCGCCGGTGCGTGGGGGACGCAGGCGCTCCTGCACCGCCTCAAGGCCGACGGCGTGCTGCCCGAGCTGTCCGACCGGCTCGGCCACCTCACGCGGACGAACTCCGAGGCGCTCGGCGGGGCGGTCGCCCGGTGGCGGGACCGGCGCTCGGCGCCCGACCTGACCCGCGGCGTCGCCATCACGTCGTCCGTGTGGCTCGACGAGCGCACCCACCTCGAGCCCGTGCGGTACGGACGCGGGTCGAACCTCATGGGGTTGCTCTCCACGGCCCTCACCGCGGGTCGCACTCGCACGGGCGGCGGCGCGGGCGCACCGGTCGACGGGCGGCCCGGTGGGGCGCGGGCCGAGCGGGCGCTGCGGTGGCTCGGGACGGTCGCGCGGCACCCCGGGCAGGTCGCGTCGCTGGTGCTGGGCATCGGGTCCTGGTCGCAACGGACCGTGATCGGGCTCGTCATGCAGACGGGCGGGGCGTCGATCGTCGTGCGCCCCCGCCGCACGTGGCGCGGCCGGGTGCGGCTGACGTCGACGCCGGGGGAGGGCGAGCCGAACCCCACCTGGATCCCGCAGGCGCACGCCGCGTACCGGGCGATGGCGCGGCGGCTCGGCGGGTTCCCGGCCTCGAGCCTCGCGGAGGTCGTCGACGTGCCCATGACGGCGCACTTCATCGGTGGGTGCACGATCGGGCGGACCCGCGACGAGGGCGTGGTGGACCCGTACCACCGCGTCCACGGCCACCCCGGGCTGCACGTGGTCGACGGCTCGACGATCTCGGCGAACCTCGGCGTGAACCCGTCGCTCACCATCACCGCGCAGGCCGAGCGCGCGTGCGCACTGTGGCCCAACCGCGGCGAGGTCGACCCGCGTCCCGCACCGGGCGAGCCCTACCTGCGCCTGGCCCCGGTCGCCCCGGCCCGCCCGGTGGTCCCGGCCGGTGCGCCGGGCGCGCTGCGACCGACGCGGGGCGTCGCGCACCCGGACCGCTGACCCCCACCGACGCGGGGCGTCGCGCACCCGGACCGCTGACCCCCACCGACGCGGGGCGTCGCGCACCCGCATCGCTGACCCCATCGCCGCGGCCGATCCACCCGCTCCGCAGCATCGACTCCGCCATCCGGTCCGCAGCATCGGCTCCGCGCCATCCGCTCCGCGCTACCTGACTCGCCGCCACCCACCTCGGGAGGGGCTAGCCGCACCTGGCGGAGATGTGACGGCGCGCACGCCGTTGCCGTGCGTCCCGTGCCGCGGATGCGGCGGCGGCGTCGAGCGGGACGCCATGTCCGGTTCGCGCAGAGGTGGGGCGTTTGTGCAGGTCGCGGCGCTCCGCGACCGGGTGAAGGTCCCACTGTGACCCGCGCGACACGCCGCCCCGAGCGGGTGAAAAATGTGGCGGAAGTGTGATGGTGAGCGATGTCCGGCGCGTCGCGAGCGGCTGCCCGATTCATGTAGAACGCTCTTCACGGCCTCGTCGGGACATCCGCCGACTGACCTGGGCCGACACCCCCGAGGCGCCGCGCGACCCGTCCACGGCCCGACGCGCCCTCCGGCAGCGGGCGTGTCCGACATGTGCGAAGCGCCCTCGAAAGCCTTCGCAGAACCTTGACCTCACGTCACGCCGTCCCCCGTCCGAACGTTCTTAACGTGGACGCGATGAATGACGAGCCGCAGCGCCGGCGCACGTCCGGCAGCGGCCGCCACGCGGCTGTCCCGGCCCGCCCGCGCCCCTTCCGTGTGACCCCCCGCCGACTGGCCCAGGGGTTCGTCGTCGTCGCCCTCACCGGTTCGCTCGGTGCGTTCGTCGCGCAGAGCACCGCGGCGGCGAGCTCCGACCGCACCGCCATGCGCGAGGCGCGCACGGCCGTCGCGGGGGCCGCGTTCGAGGCGATGCAGACCGCGCACGAGGCCAGCCTCGCCGCGGAGGACGTCACGCTCGACGACGAGTCCCTCGCCGCCCTCGAGGCCGCGACCGCCGAGCTCGAGGACCTCCTCGACGACGCCGGTGTCGCCGACCTCGGGATCGCCGAGCTGCGCGGCGCGGACACCGCGTCCCGCAGCGGGTCGCGCACCTCGACCGAGCGCACCTCGATCGAGCGCACCACGACCGAGCGCACGACGAGCGCGCGCTCGGGTGGACGAGGTTCGGGTGCCGCCCGCGGCGCGACCGACGAGCCGCCCGGTGCCGCTGCCGACGCTCCTGCCGCCGGCGA
>NZ_BJLP01000023.1 GCF_006538705.1 Cellulomonas uda | reverse complement strand
TCGGCCCGCTCGTCGTGCCCCGGCCCGACGGCCCGCCGCGACGCGCCCCGTCGACGGCGCGCTGCACGGTCGACAGGTCCTCCATGCCGAGCCAGCCGGCGAGCTGGCGCGTGTACTCGGGGCGCAACGCGGTGTCGCGGATCCCGGCGACCACGGGCGCCGCGGCGCGCAGCGCGGCGACGCGACCCTCGGCGGTCGCGAGGTCGTACGCGGCGAGCGTGGAGCGCAGGACGAAGGCGAACAGCGGCTGGCGGCCGCGCACGAGCGCGTGCACCGCGTCCGGTCCGCGCGCGAGGCGAAGCTCGCACGGGTCCATCCCGCTCGACTCGACCGCGACGAACGTCTGCGCGGCGAACGTCTGGTCCTCGCCGAACGCGCGCAGCGCGGCCTTCTGCCCGGCCGCGTCCCCGTCGAACGTGAAGATCACCTCGCCGCCGACGGACGCCCCCGTCGCGAGCTGCACGCCGCTGCTGGCACCGGAGTCGCCGATGAGACGGCGCACGATGCGCGCGTGGTCGGAGCCGAACGCGGTGCCGCACGTCGCGACCGCGGTCCCCACGCCGGACAGGTGCATCGCCATGACGTCGGTGTACCCCTCGACGACCACCACCTGCTTGGCGCGCTGCATCTCGCGCTTGGCGAGGTCGAGCCCGTACAGCACGTGGGACTTGCGGTACAGCGCGGTCTCGGGTGTGTTGAGGTACTTGGGGCCGTTGTCCTCGTCGAACAGGCGGCGCGCGCCGAACCCGATGGTCTCGCCGGTGACCTCGCGGATGGGCCAGACGAGCCGCCCGCGGAACCTGTCGTAGACGCCGCGCTGCCCCTGGCTGACGAGCCCCGAGGCGACGAGCTCGGGCTCGGTGAACCCGCGCCCGCGCAGGTGACGCATGAGCGCGTCCCACCCGGTGGGGGCGAACCCGACGCCGAACTGCTCGGCAGCGGTCCGGTCGAAGCCGCGCTCGGCGAGGAACTGCCGGCCCGCGGCACCGGCGGGCGTCGTGAGCTGCTCGCGGTAGAACTCCTCGGCGACCTTGTGCGCCTCGATCAGCCGGCGTCGACGGCCGGGCTCCTGCTCGGGCCGGGCGGGACCGCCGCCCTCCTCGTAGCGCAGCTGGATCCCGACGCGCCCCGCCAGGTACTCCACCGCCTCGGTGAACCCCAGGCCGTCGACCTTGATGACGAAGTCGATGACGTCGCCGCCCTCGCCGCAGCCGAAGCAGTGGTAGCGGCCGACCTGGGGCCGCACGTGGAACGACGGCGAGCGTTCGTCGTGGAAGGGGCACAGACCCTTGAGGGAGCCGACGCCCGCGGTCTTGAGCTGCACGTGCGCGCCGACCACCTCGTCGATGCGCACACGCTCGCGGACCGCCTCCACGTCCTCCCGCCGGATGCGTCCCGCCACGCCAGGAGTCTAGGTCGTCCGCGTCGTCGTCCCGACGTCCGGGCGGGCGAGGGGGCCGACGCCGTCGGCGCCGACCCCCTCACCTCGTCGTCCGGTCAGCCGATGCCCGACTTGAGCGCCGAGATCAGCTCGCCGTTGCTCGTGTCACCCGACAGCTCCCAGAAGAACGCCCCGCCGAGGCCCTTGCTCGTGGCCCAGGCGGTCTTGGTGGCGATCGTCGCGGGGGTGTCGTAGCTCCACCACTCGTTGCCGCACTTCGCGTACGCGGTCCCGCCGACCGTCCCGGTGGCCGGGCAGCGGTTCTTGAGGACCTTGTAGTCGTCGATCCCCGCCTCGTACGTGCCGGGCGCGGCGCCGGTCGCAGAGCCGCCGGGTGCGCTCTGCGTGACGCCCGTCCAGCCGCGTCCGTAGAACCCGACGCCGAGCAGGATCTTGCTCGCCGGGATCCCCTTGGCGATGAGCTTGTTCACCGCGTCCTCGGAGTTGAAGCCCGCCTGCGGGATTCCCGGGTAGGAGGTGAGCGGCGAGTGCGGTGCCGTCGGTCCCTGCGGGTTGAACGCGCCGAAGTAGTCGTACGTCATCGGCATGATCCAGCTCAGCTTGGTCGCCGCGGTGGCGTAGTCGGTCGCGTCGATCTTGCCGCCGCTGCTGCCGTCCGCCGTGATCGCGGCCGTGACGAGGAAGCTCGAGCCGAACTTGTCGCGCAGCGCCGTGACGACCCGGTCGAACGCCTGCGGACCGCTCGAGTCGCAGCTCAGGCCGCACGCGTTCGGGTACTCCCAGTCGACGTCGATGCCGTCGAACAGACCGGCCCAGCGCGGGTCGTTGAGCAGCGAGTAGCACGAGTCCGCGAACGCGGTGGGGTTCGCCGCCGCCTGCGTGAAGCCGCCCGACCAGGTCCAGCCCCCGAACGACCAGAGGACCTTGAGGCCCGGGTTGGCGGCCTTGAGCTTGCGCAGCTGGTTGAAGTTGCCGCGCAGCGGCTGGTCCCACGTGTCCGCGACGCCGTCGACGCTCTGGTCGGCGGTGTACGCCTTGTCGTACGCCGCGTACGAGTCGCCGATCGAGCAGCGCCCCCCGGTCGTGTTGCCGAACGCGTAGAGGATGTGCGTCAGCTTCGACGCGCTGCCGGACGTCTTGATGTTGTTGACGTGGTAGTTCCGTCCGTAGACGCCCCACTCCGCGAAGTACCCGACGAGCTTCTTCGCTCCCGGGTTCACGGTGGTCGTCGGCGTCGGCGTCGGGTTCACCGTGGGGGTCACCGTCGGCGTCGGGCTCGTCGTCGGGTTCGTCGGGCTCGTCGTCGGCAGGACCGTGCCCGTGCACGTCGCACCGTTGATGGTGCAGCCCGTCGGCTGCGCGAACGGGCCGCTGCCGACGTACCCCCAGGACTGGGAGGCGCCCGGGGCGAAGGGGCCGGCCCAGCTCTTGGAGGTGACCTTGTAGTGGTTGCCGGTGCGGGTCACGTCCGCGTCCCACGAGCTGGTGATCGCGGTCCCGGCGGGCAGGTCGAACTCGAGCGTCCAGGACGACGCCGTGGCCGACGAGCCGTTGGTGACCTTCACGGTGGCCTGGTGACCGGTCCCCCAGTCACCTGCCGACGTGAACGTCGCCGTGAAGGTGCCCGCCGCGGTGGCGGGCAGCGCGGCGGCGAGTCCCGCCGTCACGAGTGCCGCCGCGGCGGCGAGGGCGACGAGCGCGGTGCGTCGTCGCTGGGGCGGTGTTCTGCGCGTGATGCCGGCTCCTGCGCCGGCGAGTCCTGCGTGCTGCATGCCTTGCCTCCCTGAGCGATGGGAAGTGCGGTATTTAGTAAGGGATATTCACTAATCCCTTACCCACAGACGTTAGTCAGACCGGGTGACATCGGTCAGCGGATGGGATGACTTGCGGGCACGACGACGCCCCCGCGCCCGGCAGGCACGGGGGCGTCGTCGCCGGCGTCAGCGCACGTTCAGCCGGTGCGTCGAGCTCGACGTGGCGTACCTCGAGTCACCCGAGTAGAGCGCCACCAGCACCAGCGTGCTCGTGGTGCGCGGCAGCGTGAACACGACCCTGCCCTTGCTCAGCGTGCCCTTCAGCACGGTCGAGCCCGCGACGAGCCGCACGGTCCCGGTGGGCCGCTCGCCCTTCGTCGGGCCTGTCACCGTCACGATCACCTTCGGGCGCGAACCCTCCGAGACCGTCCACGACGACCGCACGAGCTTGACCTTGGGAACCGAGCGGATCACGATCACCTTCACCGTGGTCGACGACGGAGCGACCGAGGCGGTCCCGACGTACTTGACCTTGAAGGCGTGCGAGCCCACCGCCAGCTTCGCGGGCAGCGCCACCTCGGCCGTGCCGGTCATGCCGGAGGTCGAGAGCGTCACCGTCCGCACCAGCGTGCCGTCGGCCCGGCGCAGCTGGACCTTGCCGGAGGCCGGCTGGTCGGTCCCGGTCACCGTCACCTTCACCGTGGCCTGCGTGCCGTACCGGACGGCACCCGACGGTCCGCGCGCACCGGTCGTGGACGCCGACTTGCGCACCGTGGTCTGCACCAGGCCGGTCGAGCCGAGCCAGGTGTCGCCCGCCGGCACGAAGGCGGCCGTGACCGTCTGCTTGCCCACCGGCAGCTTCACGGTCGACGTCGCGACACCGTCCACGACGGCGGCGGTCCCGAGCACCCGGGTGCCGCTGCGGAACGAGACCGTACCGGTGGCGGTGCGCGGGGTCACGGTCGCCACGAGCTTCTGCTCGTCGCCGACGACGAGCCGTCCGGAGACGGCCACCTGCGTCGTCGTGGCCCGGTGCATCTCGGTGAACGACCAGGTGTCGACCTCGAGCAGGTCGCCCGCACCACCCTGGAAGACCAGGAACACGTCGTGCACGCCGGATGCGTCCGCCAGGTCGGCGGTCACGTCCTGCCACTGGTCGGACACCACGGGCTCGAGCGTGCCGAGCAGGCGGCCGTCGACGGCGTCCTGCCGGACCTCGATCGTCGTGCCCGCCTGCACGGACCGGACCCGGGCCGTGACCCTCGAGGCGCCGTGCGCCAGGTCGACGCCCGCGAGCGCCACCCAGTCCCCCGCGTCGATATCGGTCAGCGCCAGGTTGGTCGCCGATCCGGTCGTCGACGGGACGTCGATCTCGGTCGTCGTGATGCCCTGCTCCCACCCGATGGTCTCCGCCTCGATCGCCCCGTCGAACGCGTCGAGCGGTGCGAGCTGGTCCACACCGGCGTAGTCCGCCTGGACCTGCTCCATGAGCCCGTCCTCGTCGAACGTGACCTCGTTGATGTGCGTCGACCGGTACCCGAGCGTGTTGCCGCTGCCATGGATCGCCTTGTCGAGCGTGCCGGCGTGGTAGGCGATGTAGAACTTCCCGTCGAGCTCGAAGAACGACTGGTGGTTGTTCCCGCCGACGCCGAAGAAGCCGTACATGTTCGGCAGGACCACTCCGGCGTAGTCGTCGACCGTCCACGCGTAGGAGCCGTCGTCCTGGAGGGATCCCAGCGGTGTGTCGGCCACCATGTACGCGATCACGCCGGTCGCCGGGTAGTCCGCCGGGGTGCTCGCGTCGGGCGGCGTGAAGTTCGTCGAGTACGAGTAGTAGTACTTCCCGTCCCGCTCGAACACGTGGCTCGCCTCGAACATCTTCGGGGCGTCGATCACCTGCGCGCTGCCGACCGTGCTCGTCATGTCGTCACCGAGCTTGATCACGCGGGTCGTCTTCGGGTTGTTGGCGTTCGTGCCGGTGCCACCCCCGAAGTACAGGTACGCGTCACCCTCGTCGGTCACGACGACCGCAGGGTCGAACAGCCAGTTGCCGTCGGCCGACGCACCCGGCGTGCTCGGAGTGATGAGCGCGTGGCCGAGCGGATCGGTCCACGGACCGGTCGGCGAGTCCGCCTCGAGGACGCCCACGCTCGCGGCGTTGTTGGCGAAGTACAGGAAGAACTTCTCCTGGCCGTCGACGACCTTGCTGGCCACCGCGGGCGCCCAGGAGTTGTTCGCCCACGTCGCCGCACCGGACGCCCCGGCGACCTTGATGTCGCCGTGGTCGGTCCAGTTCACCAGGTCGTCCGACGAGATGACGGTGATCGTCTTGATGTTGCTGTAGTTGTTCGACGCGAGGTTGCTCGGGTCGTACTGCTGGGTGTCGTTCGTCATGTAGACGTACACCCGGCCGTCGTGCTCGAACGCGTACGGGTCGGCCCCGAACTTGTGGTTGACCAGCGGGTTCGAGCTACCGACCCGCTTGGCGACGGCGTCCCAGACGCCCGGCTCCTCGACCACCGGCGGCTCCTGCGTCATGACGAGCGAGACGTCGTCGACCAGGTAGTCCATGAGGTCGTCCGCACCCGGGCTCGCGACCCACGTGGTCTCGATCAGCAGCCACGCCTCGTCGACCGACTGCGTCGTCGGGACCGTGAACTCGCCGCTGATCGTGCCCCACTCACCCTTCGTGAGCGTCGTGCTCACGTAGTCGTCGTAGGCGTAGCCACCGAAGTTGCCGGTGATGTTGAACGCGCGCGTGGCCGGTCCCGTGTCATACCTGACCTTCGCACTGACCTGGTACGTCGCACCGGCGAGCAGCTTGCCGGTCATGTCCTGCCACAGGCCGGCCTGCGTGCCGGTGCGTCCCGTGACCGACCCGACCGTCGACTGCTTCGTCACGTCGTCGACCGTGCCGAGCGTCGCGTTGCGCGCCGTCCAGCCCGTGGTCCCGTCCGCGAAGAAGCCGTTGACGACCAGCTCGCCCTCGGCCGGCTCGGGGTCCGGCGTCGGCTCGAAGGTCGGATCCTCCGGGTCGACCGGCTCCTGCGGCGTCGTGGTCGTGCCGTCGTCGACGAGCACGCCGAGCTCCGCGAGCTCACGGCTGAGCGCCTGGGTCGGCGCGTCGATCTGGTTCTGCGTGCTCGGGTCCGTGACAGCCTGGGCCTTCGCGAGCGCCGCCTGCATGTCCGCCCACGCCTGCGCCGGGTAGTCCGCCTGGTCGAGCGTCGCCGCGTGCGCGACGGCCGCGTCCAGCGCGGTGGTGTCGAGCTCGGCGCCGTCGGCCGTCAGCGTGTCGCTGAGCAGGTAGTAGTCGACGTCGACGTGACCGCCGGTGGACTGCGTCGCGTAGTCGAACAGCCCGAACCGGTAGCCCATGAAGTGCGACAGGCTCCAGTCCATGACCAGCGGGCCGGTCGGGTCGCCCAGCGGCTGCCAGGCCTCCCCGTCGAGGCTGTAGTAGTACTGCACCCACAGCTGGTTGGCGCTCGACGCGAAGTCGGCGTCGGCCTTGATCCGGACGTCGGTCGCGTCACCGAGCTCCACGGTCGTGCCCGCCACGAACGACTCGACCGCGTCCTGGTCAATCGTCGCCGAGAACGGCTGCAGCCGCTCGACGACGCCCAGGATGCGCTCGCCGTCGACCTGCTTGACGGCCGCGTACGTGAACGAGCGGCCGTACGTCGCGAGGCCGGCGACGTCCCCGTCGTTCATGCCGGAGACGTCGAGCCGCGTCTCGGCCGAGGCCTTCGGGCCGAACGTCCGCTGGGAGAGCGTGTTGCGCGCCTCCTCGAGGTAGGTGAGCTCGTCGTGCGTCGAGAGCTTGGAGTAGGTGTAGTCGCCGGTCACCACCTTGCCCGCGGTCAGGCGCAGCCAGCCGTCGCGGTCGGTCAGGGACCAGTAGCGGTTGTCGGGGTTGTGGTTCCACTCCCACGCGGTGTCGAGCGTGGAGCCGTTGAACGTGACCTCGTCGGCGTCGGGATCCTCGTTCGTCGCCTGACGACCCACGACCGAGACGTCGTCGATGTAGTAGGAGACCAGCTCGCCGTCCGCGTAGCTCGACTTCCACGGCGTCTCGACGACGAGCTTGATGTTGCTCGGGTCCGCCGTCTCGGGAACCGTGTACGAGCCGCTGACGGTCACCCAGTCGCCCTTGGTGACCACGGCGCTCGTCATGGTCTTGACGACCGAGCTCGTGCTCGAGCCCAGGATGAAGGTCGTCGTGTCAGGGCCCTCGGTGTACTTGATCTTCGCCGAGACGTCGTAGGTGACACCCTTCTGCAGCTCACCGTTCAGCACCTGGGTCGGCCCCGCGCCGTTGAGCGTGCGTCCGCTCACCGACAGCGCGTACGTGCCCGTCGCGGCCTGCTCGCTCTGCACGGCCAGGACGCCGCCGTACTGCGCGGTCCAGGGCGAGGTCGCTCCCGACTCGAAGCCGGGGTTGTCGACCAGGTTGACACCCAGGAGCGAGGTGTCGACGGTCGACGGCTCGATGTCCCAGTCCTCGTCCATGTAGGGCTTGAGCGGTGCGTCGTTCGCGAAGTCGTCGGACGCGACGACGCTGCGGGTGCGCTCCAGCGCCTGCTGGGCGTCGGTCAGCGTGATCGGCTTGTCGAACGAGTCGCCGCGCGAGACGTCGCCGTCGTCGCCGAAGGTCGGCCAGCCGTCCTCCCACACCGCGGGGATCAGCGCGGGGATGCGGCCGATCGGGTAGGTGTCACGGAAGAACATGCCCCACCACGCGACCTCACCGTCGTCCGTGGCGATGTCGACGAGGCTGCCCTGGGCGAAGCCGTCGGAGTTCAGACCCGAGCGCGTCTCGTACGTCTGCGCGCCGTCGTCGGACGTGTACCGGCCGAGCAGGTCGGGCGACCGGAACAGCACGACCTGGCGGTTGCCGCCGCTCGGCCAGGTGATCGTGGCGATGTAGTAGTAGTCGCCGATCTTGTAGACCTGCATGCCCTCGTAGGAGCTGGTCACGTACGACTGGCTCGAGAAGTCGGACTTGCTGAAGATCGCCGGGTACTCGTCGGTGATCGCCGTCAGGTCGCTGTTGAGCTTGACCGCGTTCGTGGTCCCGGCGCCGTAGAAGATGTACGCGGAGCCGTCGGTGTCGAAGAAGAGCGACGGGTCGTGCAGGCCCCGGCCCAGCTTGGTCGAGGTCCAGGCACCGTTCTCGACGTCGTCCGTCGAGTAGAGGTAGGCGCCCCCGAGGTTGTTCGTATTGAACAGGACGTAGAACTTGCCGTCGTGGTAGCGCAGCGACGAGGCCCACTGGCCCTGTCCGTAGGAGTTGCCTCCGTTGCGCAGCGACGTCGAGTCGTCGGTCCCGAGCCGGCCGAAGACGTAGCTGACGGTCTCCCAGTTGACCAGGTCGTACGACTTCATGATCGGGGCGCCGGGGCTCAGGTGCATGGTCGTGCTGACCATGTAGTAGATGTCGCGGCCCTCGTCGTTCTCCGCCGCCGGGACGCGGGCGACGCTGATGTCGGGCACGTCGGACTCGAGCAACGGTACCGAGTACGTGCCGTCGCCTGCGTCAGTCGACGTGTACGACGGCTGCGGCACCCAGGTGCTGTCGTCCCCCTCGGCGGCCAGCGCCGACGTGGTGACGAACGCGGTACTGACCAGTGCACCGGTGACGGCTGCAGCGAGCAGCCCTCTTCCGCGCGTGTGGTGATGCGCTCCCACGGATCCTCCTCGATTCGTGTCGCACTCGGCGGTGGCAGCCGTCGGGTGTCAAGCAGGCTGCCCCTGGCGCTCGGCGGGATCGCGTCGCGCCGTGTCCCGCGCGGTGCGCACGACATCTCGTGCGCGTCTGACGGGACGGAGCAGGCCACCAGGTCACCGCTTCGTGACCTGGGCACTCCTCTCCAGCGGCGCGATGTTATCGCTCACATCGATCGTTATCAACGCACGCGAGCGAGCGGGGCAGGATGGTCACGTCGCCATCGGGTGGAGGCACGACGGACCCGCTCCGGCGAGCCGTCAGTGGCGGGGTGGGCGGACCAGGCGCGCGTGGGCCTCGGCAGCCGAGACGTCCGTCAGCGACGCGACCTGGTCGATCACGACGCGCAGGCGCGCGGCGTCGTCGGGCGCTTCGGCCCAGTCGGCGGCGAACGGGGGCTCGAGGGCCAGCGGCGCGCGGTCCGCCATGATCGTCACCAGGTCCGTCAGCATCTCGCGCTGCCGGTGGTAGAGCGGCTCGAGCTCGCGCGGCGCCATGACATAGGCCACCGCGAGCCCCTTGAGCACCAGGATCTCGGCCTGCGTCGTCAACGGCACGACGAGGTCCGCGGCGTACCGCGTGAGCGGCCCGTCGCCGTACTGCGCGCGCGTCGCCTTCTGCGACGCCTTCGCGAACCGGCCGATGAGCTGGCTCGTCGCGTCCTTGAGCATCGCGAGCGAGACGCGGGACCCGTCGAAGCCCGTGGCCCACAGCCGCGCGTGCACGAGTCGGTCCATCGCGGCGAGCAGCCCGGCCTCGTCCACCGCGTCGCCGTACCAGGTCTGCACGGCCTCGACCACGCGCGCCCGCTCGTCGGGAATCGTCAGCACGGCCAGGTCCAGGCGCCCGCCGACCACGGCGTCCTCGACGTCGTGCACCGAGTAGGAGATGTCGTCGGCCAGGTCCATGACCTGCGCCTCGAGGCACTTGCGGCCGTCGGGAGCGTCCTGCCGGAGCCAGGTGAACACCGGCAGGTCGTCCTCGTAGACGCCGAACTTGTGCGTGGGGCGGCCGCTCGCAGCGCTCACCGGACCCTGCAGGTAGCGCCACGGGTACTTGACCGAGGCGTCGAGCGAGGCGCGCGTCAGGTTGAGGCCGACCGGCGTGCCGTCCGGGCCGACGACCTTCGGCTCGAGCCGGGTGAGGAGCCGCAGCGTCTGCGCGTTCCCCTCGAACCCGCCGATCCCCTTCGCCAGCACCGCGAGCGCACGCTCGCCGTTGTGCCCGAACGGCGGGTGGCCGAGGTCGTGCGCCAGGCAGGCCGTGTCGACGACGTCCGGGTCGCAGCCCAGCGCCTTGCCGATCTCGCGGCCCACCTGCGCGACCTCGAGCGTGTGCGTCAGTCGCGTGCGGACGAAGTCGTCCGACGACGGGCCGAGCACCTGCGTCTTGGCCCCGAGCCGGCGCAGCGCGGACGAGTGCACGATGCGCGCGCGGTCCCGCTCGAACGGCGTGCGCCCCTTGGACTTCGCGGACTCGGCGACCCACCGCTCGCGGTCGACGTCGACGTACCCGTCGACGTCGAGGTGCTCGAGCATGGTCATCGGGTCAAGCGTACGCAACCGCGCACGCGTTCCCGGTCAGCCCAGCCGCCAGACCTGCACGGACGGGCCCTCGGTCGCCGGCACGACGACCTCGTCGGCACCCGTGCCCAGCACGCCACCGCCGTACAGGTTCTCCGCGGCGCGGACCGGCAGCGGCAGGCGAGCGCCCGCCCACACGTCGCGCGCCAGGACGACGAGCACGCGCTCGTCGGCCGTCTCGCGCAGGTAGCCCACGGCGTCGTCGTCGACGAACGCCCAGCGCAGACCGCCCTCGCGCAGCGCGCGGCACGAGCGCCGCAGCGCGATGAGCGCGCGGTACGTCGCGAACGTCGCGTCGTCCCAGTCCGCACCCGCGGCCCCTGGGACGCCGTCGATCCGCCCCCACGGCATCGGCACCCGCCCGTGCTCGCCGTTGACACCCGTCAGCCCGCCCTCGTCGCCCGCCCAGATCACCGGCGTGCCCGGGTAGGTCAGCAGCAGGCCCGCGGCGACCTCGACCAGCGCGCGCGAGCCGGTCACGGTCCGGATGCGCGCGGTGTCGTGCGACCCCAGCAGGTTCCACTGGTGCCGCGTCACCGACCACGGGACGGTCGCGTCGAAGTCCCGCATGGTCGCGACCATGTCCGCTCCCCCGCCGCGCGGGACCGGCACGGGCATCCCCATGAAGGGCAGGGACGAGCCCGGCGCCACGAGCCACGTCCAGGCCGGCCGCGTGAACGCCGAGTAGTTCATGTTGACGTGCCAGCCGCCCACGGACAGGTCGCCCGCGGCGTCGTGGAAGTGCTCGGCGACGAGCGCCGCGTCGGGGTTGACCCCCGCCATCCGGGCCCGCAGCGCGCGGGCGACCGCGTGCGCGTGGTCGTCGTCGCGGTAGCGCCCCGTCATGTTGGCGACGTCGATGCGCCAGCCGTCGAGGTCGAACGGGGGCCGCAGCCACCGCTCGGCCACGGACCCGGCACCGGTGATCATCCGCTCGGTGAGCTCGGGTGCGCCGTAGTTGAGCTTCGGCAGGGACGCGTGCTCGAGCCACCCGACGTAGCCCGGCTCGTCGTCGGTCCAGTAGTAGAACGACGCCTCCGCGCTCGACCGGTCGGCGCGCGCCCGCTCGAACCACTCGTGGCCCACGCCCGTGTGGTTCGTCGTGAGGTCGCCGACGACGCGCATGCCGCGCGCGTGCAGCGCCGCCGACAGCGAGGCGAGCGCCTCGTCGCCGCCCAGCAGCGGGTCGACGTGGGCGAAGCTCGTCGCGTCGTACCGGTGGTTCGAGCGCGCCGGGAAGACCGGTGTCAGGTACAGCGTGTCGACCCCGAGCCGCTGCAGGTGGTCGAGACGCTGCTCGATGCCGCGCAGGTCACCGCCGTAGACCTGCTGCGCGACGCCGTGGCCTGACCCGATCGGCTCCTCGGCCCAGTCCGCGGGGATCGCCCAGTCCGGCAGCGGACCGCGCGGTGGGCCGTCGTGCCCCGACGACCGCGCGAACCGGTCGGGGAACACCTGGTAGACCACGGCGTCGTCGAGCCAGCGGGGCGCGGGGTCGTGCACCGCGAGGCGGAAGTCCGCGGCGTCGGTGACGTCCCGGCCGTGCAGGCCACGTCCGTTGAGCCAGCGGTACCCGCCGGGCTCGTCGAGCAGGAACCGGTACGGCGTGACGGGGTTGTGCACGACGACGTCCGCGACGTACCAGCGCTCGCGCGCGTCGGCCCGTTCGAGGCGGGCCGGCACGAACCGGGGCTCGCCGTCGCGGACCACGCGCACGTGCACCCCGCGCTCGGCCCGCGACGCGGGGACGCGTACCCGGACGGGTACGACGTCCCCGAGCCGCGGGGTGGCGCGCTCGACGTACAGCTCCGAGCCGTCGTGGTGCGGTACTCCGAGGCCGAGCCCTGCGCTCATCCCTTGACGGAGCCCGCGGTGAGCCCGCCGACGATGTACTTCTGCAGGAACATGAACAGCAGCACGACGGGCACGGCGGCGACCACGGCACCGGCGGCGAACAGCCCCCACGGCGCGGTGCGCTCGTCGGCCGCGAGCGAGTACAGCCCCACCGCGACGGTCCAGTGGTCCGAGCGCTGCAGCACGACCTTCGCGATGAGGAAGTCGCCGAACGACGAGATGAACGACAGCAGCCCGACGACCGCGAGGATCGGCGTGACCATGCGCAGGATGATCGTCCAGTAGATCTGGCCGTGCGTCGCGCCGTCCATCTTCGCGGCCTCGTCGAGCTCACGCGGGACCGTGTTGAAGAAGCCGTACATGAGGAACGTGTTCACGCCCAGCGCGCCACCGAGGTACACGAAGATCAGCCCGAGCAGGCTGTCGAGCCCCAACGCCGGGAACACGTCCTTGAGCGTGAGCAGCAGCAGGAAGATCGCGACGAACGCGAGGGTCTGCGGGAACATCTGCGCGAGCAGCAGCCCGGTGAGCCCCTTCTCACGGCCCTTGAACCGGAACCGCGAGAACGCGTACGCGGCCGCGGCGCCCATGAGGACCGTGCCGATCGCCGTCACGGAGCACACGACGAGCGAGTTGCCGAGCCACGTCCAGAACCCGCGCGCCTCCAGGTCGGCGAAGTTCTCGCCCGAGACGGTGCGGAACAGGCGGTTGGACCCGACGAGCGAACCGCCCGGGTTGAGGGACGCGGAGATGACGTACAGCAGCGGCGTCACGCAGATCACGATCATGACGAGCGCCACGAGGTAGCGCCACGACACCTCGCGCCACCAGCGCCGCCCGTGCGTCCCGCTGCGGCGCAGGTTCGTCGTGGCCCTGCCCGGCTGGGTCTGGGTGGTGGTCATCACAGCTCCTCGAGACGACGCGTGCGACGGAAGCCCCACCAGGAGATCGCGCCGACCAGGATGAAGATGAGGATCGACAGGGCGCTCGCGAAGCCGTACTGCTTGAGGCCGCTCTCGAAGGCGATGGAGTAGACCATCGAGATGAGGATGTCCGTGTGCCCGACGACGACGGGCGTGCCGACGAAGTTGGGCCCACCTCCGGTGAGCATGTAGATGAGCGCGAAGTTGTTGAAGTTGAACGCGAACGACGCGACCAGCAGCGGTGCGACCGAGACCATCAGCAGCGGCAGCGTGATCGAGCGCATGATGCGCCAGGGCTTGGCGCCGTCCATGCGTGCCGACTCGTAGACCTCACCGGGGATCGACTGCAGCGCGCCCGTGCACACGATGAACATGTACGGGAAGCCGAGCCACAGGTTGACCGCGATGATCGAGAGCTTCGCGAGCCACGGGTCGGTCAGCCACGGGATCTCGGCACCGCCGAGGATCACCTGGTTGAGGAAGCCGCTGCGCGTGTTGAGCATGCCCTTCCACACGAGCGCGGAGATGAAGGCCGGGACCGCGTACGGGAGGATCAGCAGTGCGCGCAGCAGCTTGCGGGCCCGCACGCGCGGGTCGTTGAACACGACCGCGAGGAACAGGCCGAGCACGAACGTCGTGACGACCGACAGCAGGGCGAACGCGAACGTCCACAGGAAGATCTCGACGAACGCCGTGCGCAGGCGGTCGTCGCTGAACGCCCGCGTGAAGTTCTCGAAGCCCACGTTGACGCGCCAGCCGGGCGTGACAGTCGAGCCGTCCTCGGCCTGGAACTGCCCGTGGTCGTTGGGCCGGTAGACCACGCCGGTCTGCGTGTCGGTCATGGTGTCGGCGGCGGGGTCGTACTCCATGACGGACTCGAAGATGTAGCCGGTCGAGCCGTCCTGCGTGCGCAGCGACCCGTCGGCGGCGTCGTCGGACACCGGTACGCGCAGGTCGACGATCTCCTGCTGCCGCTGCGCCACGGCCGCGAAGCCGAGCACCTCGTGGTCGGGCAGAGCCGTGACCTTGTCGGACTCGACGCTCGCGTCCGGCGCGGGGGCGAGCGGCTCCTCCTGGGTGCCGGCGAGCGCCTGGCCGTCGCGCACGATCGCGAACGTGAGGGCCCCGTCACCGTCGGTGAGGATCGTCAGCGGGTACGCCTGCGAGCCTTCCACGCGCTGCTCGTTCTGCGCGAGGATCGCGGCGACCGCGTCGTCCTTCGTGGAGTTGTGGCCGTCGCCGTAGTTCGTGAACGCCACGTACGCCGTGTAGCAGGCGGTGAAGATCACGTAGACGAGCAGGAACACGAGCCCGGGCAGCAGGTACTTCGCGGCGAGCGCCCGCCGCGAGAAGTACGCCCAGTTGACGGCGACGAGAGCCAGGACGAGGAAGGCGACGATCGCCCACTGCTCGACCGAGATCGCCGTGAGGATGCCGTACAGCCCGATCGCGTCGATCAGGCCGACCAGCACGAGCTTGACCAGGAAGCCCCGGGAGAAGTCCCGGGCCGGCGAGGAGTCACCGCGCACGGGGCGCGCGTCGCCGGGAGGTGGTTCGGGTGGGGCGTGCTCGCTGTCGGGCGCGATCGTCTGCTGCGACATAGGGTCCTCCGCGCGGCGCCCGCCGTCGGGCGCCGATGTGTGCAGTGTGCTCCGCCGCCGCACGGCGCGCGCGTGGGCGCGGTACGGGGGCGCGGGGTCCGGGACGTGCCGGGTCACGGCACGTGAGGCGGCCGCCCGCACGCGCCGGGTGGCGGTGCGGGCGGCCGGTCAGGTCACGCCGCGTCGATCGCGTCCTGCATGTTCTTGACCATCGTGTTCCAGGCGCCGACGGGGTCGGTCGCCTGGCCGCCGATGATCTGCACCTGCGTGGTGCCCCAGAACTGCCACATCGCGCCCATCTCGGGGATCGACGGCATCGGGGCGCCGGTCGCGCCGGCCTCGTTGAAGCCCTGGAGGATCGGGTCGTCGACCTTGGCCGCAGCGGCCTTCAGGGCCGGCATGCGGCCACCCAGGTCGAACAGCTTCGACTGGACGGCCTCGGTCGTCAGGTAGTTCACGACGAACTCGTTCGCGAGGACCGGGTTGGCCGACTTCGCCGAGATGAACGCGCCCTGCACGCCCACGAACGGCTTGGCCTCCGCGCCACCCGCGCTCGGGACGGGGAGGACGGAGATGTCGAGGCCGGCCTTGGTGAACTCGGTCGCGTACCAGGGGCCGGTCACGATGTACGGCGACTCGCCGTTGAGGAAGGCCTCCTTGACCTGGTCGCCGCCGAGCGCCGGGTCGAGGACCTTCTCCTTGCCGAGCTTCTGCAGGTACGTCGCGAACTTCCCGCCGTTCTCGCCGCCGAGGCCGAGGTCGGTGGTGTACGAGCCGTCCGCGGTCTGGGCGAAGATCGGGGCGTCGAACGAGGTCTGCAGCGGGTACAGGTGGTACGCGTCGCCCTGGTCACCCTGCTGGATGAGCACCGGGTACTTGACGCCGGCGGCCTTGCCCTCGGCGACCAGCTCGTCGAACGTCGTCGCCTTGGTCTCGGGGACGAGCTTGTTGTTGCGGACGAGCGCGATGTTCTCGATCGCGTACGGGGCGCCGTAGACCTGGCCGTCGTAGGTGAACGCCTGCACGGCGGACGGCGCGAACTCGTCGCTCTTGGCGCCGAGCTGGATCGGGGCGACGACGCCGTTGTTGACGAACTCGCCGGTCCAGTCGTGCGCGCCGATGATGACGTCGGGACCCTGGCCGGTCGGGACCTGCGAGACGAAGTCGGTGCGGATGTCGCCCGACACCTTCTGCACGAGGTCGACCTTGACGCCGGTCTCGGACTGGAACTCCTCGACGATCGGCTTCATGACGTCGATGCGGGTCTCGTCGACCCACATCGTGAGCGTGCCGGTGAGCGCGGGCTCGGTGGTGGCCGCGCCGGCCGTCGGCTCCGTGGTCTCGTTCGCACCGTCGTCACCGCTGCCGCCGCACGCGGTGAGGGTAAGTGCGAGCCCCAGCGCGGCCGCGAGGGCCGGGATGCTCCGTCGCATCGTGTGTCTCCTGATCTTGGGTGGCGTAGCCCAGAGACGCCCACGCGACGACCGTGCTGTGACGGGCCCCTGCGACCGGCTCTGGCCTGATGATGCCGACGCTAACCCCGTTGCAACGCGACCTGCAAGTCGTTACGGTAACTTTCAGGCAACGGTTTCAGACGGTCGTCCAGACGTCCAGAATGGCTGCTCGAACGACCCGGAGAGACCCACGAACCCGAATGGGCGAGGACGAGGAGGTCCCATGTCCCCTACGCTGCCTCCCGTGCGTACGCGGTTGACGGACCTTGCGGAACAGGCCGGTGTCAGCACCGCCACCGTGTCCCGTGTCCTCAACGGCAAGCACGGCGTGTCGGCGCAGGCACGCCAGGCGGTGCTCGCCGCTCTCGACGTGCTCGGCTACGAGCGCCCCGAGAAGCTGCGCACCCGCTCCGCGGGCCTCGTCGGCCTCGTCGTGCCCGAGCTCGCCAACCCCGTGTTCCCCGCGTTCGCGCAGGTCATCGAGTCGATGCTGACCGAGCGCGGCTACACGCCGCTGCTGTGCACGCAGTCACCCGGCGGCACCACCGAGGACCAGTACGTCGAGATGCTGCTCGAGCACGGCGTCGCCGGCATCGTGTTCGTCTCGGGCCTGCACGCCGACACCTCCGCGAGCAAGGAGCGCTACCACCGGCTGCGCAGCCGGGGTATGCCGATCGTGCTCGTCAACGGGTTCGCGTCCGGTGTCGACGCGCCGTTCGTCTCGACCGACGACGAGGCAGCCCTCGACCTCGCGTTCCGGCACCTCGTGTCGCTCGGCCACCGCTCGATCGGTCTCGCGATCGGCCCCGACAGGTTCGTGCCCGCACAGCGCAAGCGCGCCGCGTTCGCCGACAACCTGAACCGGCACCTCGGCCTCACCGACGCCGAGAACCACATCGTCTCGACCCTGTTCACGGTCGAGGGCGGCCAGGCCGCCGCGCTCGAGCTCATCGCCTCGGGCCACACGGCCGTCGTCTGCAGCTCCGACCTCATGGCCCTCGGCGCGATCCGGGCCGCCCGCTCGCGCGGCCTCGAGGTGCCGGACGACCTGTCCGTCGTCGGGTTCGACGACTCGCCGCTCATCGCGTTCACCGACCCGCCCCTGACCACGGTGCGCCAGCCCGTGCTCGCGATGGGGCACGCGGCGGTCTCGGCGCTCGTCGCCGAGATCAACGGCACCCCCGCCTCGCGCATCGAGCTCAAGTTCCACCCCGAGCTCATCGTGCGCGGGTCCACGGGTGCGGCACCCGCCACGGTCGGGCTCGCGCCCGCAGCGACCCGCTGACCCGCGAGCGCCGCGGGCCCGGTCACCGGGCCCGCGGCGCTCGCTGCGTGGACCGGCGCACGACGTCGAGCCCCGCCTCCCCCGGTCCCCGGCCACCCCCGGCCGACCCCCGCACGTCCGCGCCCGCGGACCCCAGAGAAAGACCACCGCGTGACCACCCTCGACACCCGACCGACCCTCGTCCACGCACCCGGCTCGCCCGACGGCGAGTGGTGGCGCGACGCCGTCATCTACCAGGTCTACCCGCGCTCGTTCGCGGACGGCACGGGCGACGGCGTGGGCGACCTGCCCGGCATCACCGAGCGCCTGCCGCACCTCGCCGAGCTCGGCGTCGACGCCGTGTGGCTCTCGCCGTTCTACCGCTCGCCGCAGGCCGACGCGGGCTACGACGTGGCGGACTACCGCGACGTCGACCCCCTGTTCGGCACGCTCGCCGACTTCGACGTCATGCTCGAGGCCGCGCACGGCCTCGGGCTGCGCGTGATCGTCGACCTGGTGCCGAACCACACGTCCGACGAGCACGCGTGGTTCGTCGAGGCGCTGGCGGCCGGCCCGGGCTCACCCGCGCGCGAGCGGTACCTGTTCCGCGACGGCCGCGGCGAGCACGGCGAGCTGCCTCCGAACAACTGGCAGTCGATCTTCGGCGGCCCGGCCTGGACGCGCGTGCCGGACGGCCAGTGGTACCTGCACCTGTTCGACTCCAAGCAGCCCGACCTCGACTGGGAGCACCCCGAGGTCCGCGCCGAGTTCGAGGACGTCCTGCGGTTCTGGCTGGACCGCGGCGTCGACGGGTTCCGCATCGACGTCGCGCACGGGATGGTCAAGGCACCCGGCCTGCCCGACTGGCACGGGCACGTGTCCATGATCGAGGGGTCGGAGGACACGTCGGCGCTCGACCGCGTCGACGAGGTCACGGGGTCCGGCAACCAGGGCCCGATGTTCGACCAGGAGGGCGTGCACGAGATCTACCGCGCCTGGAACAGGGTGCTCGCCGAGTACGACGGCGACCGCGCGCTCGTCGCCGAGGCGTGGGTCGAGCCGCTGTCCCGCCTCGCGCGCTACGTGCGCCCCGACGAGATGCAGCAGGCGTTCAACTTCGCATTCCTCGCGACGCTGTGGCACGCGCCCTCGCTGCGCGACGTCATCACGGCGTCGTACGCCGCGAGCGACGCCGTCGGCGCGCCCACCACGTGGGTGCTGTCGAACCACGACGTGGTGCGCCACGCCTCCCGGCTGGGCCTGCCGGTGCCGGGCTCGCGCCCGAACGGCATCGGCGCGCGCGACGAGCAGCCCGACGAGGAGCTGGGCCTGCGCCGCGCACGCGCCGCGACGCTGCTCATGCTCGGCCTGCCCGGCTCGGCGTACGTCTACCAGGGCGAGGAGCTCGGCCTGCCGGACCACACCGCGCTGCCCGACGACGCGCGTCAGGACCCCGCGTTCTTCCGCACGCAGGGTGCCGAGCTCGGCCGCGACGGCTGCCGCGTGCCGCTGCCCTGGTCGGCCGACGCCCCCGCGTTCGGCTTCTCGCCGACGGGTGCGGCCTGGCTGCCGCAGCCGCTGTCGTGGGCGCGGTACGCGCTGGACGCGCAGCAGGGTGTGCCCGGCTCGACGTACGAGCTCTACCGCGCGGCGCTCGCGCTGCGCAAGGCCGAGGCGCTCGGCTCGGGCGGGCTGGCCTGGCACGCGTCGCACGACGACGTCCTGGACCTGGTCAACCGGGACGTGCGTGTCGTCGCGAACCTGTCGGCCGAGCCGGTCGTGCTGCCCGCGCCGACGCAGCTGCTGCTCGCGTCGGGCCCGGTCTCGGGCGACGCCTCCGGCGGGCTGCTCGTCGAGCCGGAGACCACGGTGTGGGTGCGCGCCTGACGCACGCCTGACGGCCGGGGCCGGGCCTCGCGGAGACGTCCGCGGGACCCGGCCCTTCGTCGTCTTGGCGCGGTCAGCGCGTGCGGCTCACGTCCCACGCCACCGCGGACCCGGCGGGCACGACGACGTCGACGCGTCCGTCACGCACCCGGGTCGGCGCGCACGTCCCGGCCCCGGCGAGCACGTCGCAGTACTCGCCGTCGGGCAGCCGGGTCGCGAGCGTCGCGCGCAGCTCGTCGTCGCCGAGGTTCACGACGACGAACCCGCGCTGTCCGCGCCCGAGCGCGACGGCGTCGCCCTGCGACCACGTGTCGACGACGGGCGCGTCGCCCACGACGCCGCGCCAGCCCACCATGCCCGCGACCTGCGGCCAGCGGTGCTGGCAGACCCAGTCGCCGGGGGCCAGGTCGTCGCCCGGCGCGACGTCCGGCGCGCACGTCGCGTCGAGCACCCGCCCGTCGGTGTCCTGACGCGGGCCCGCGTCGACGTCCTCGAACGCGTAGCCCGAGTACACCTGCGGCGTGCCGTAGGTGCCGGCGAGCATCAGCACGGTCGCGAGCGCGTCGTCGGTCCCGGCGCGGTAGGACAGCGTGGAGCCGTTGCGCTCGGTGTCGTGGTTCTCGACGAACGCGACCGCGTCGGCGGACCGCACGTACCGGGCGGTCGACTCGCCGAGCTCGAGCGCGAGCCCCGGCGAGCCCGCGACGACCCCGGCGAGCTCCTTGCCGTACGTGAACTCGTACACCTGGCCGTTCGGGGTGTACTCCTCGGGCGTGATCGGCTCCGCCGAGCCGCGGATGACCTCCTGCATGACGGCGACGTCGTCGGGCAGGGCAGCGACGACCGCCGCGACGTCCTCGGTCGCCATGTGCTTGGCCGCGTCGATGCGGAAGCCGTCGACCCCGAGGCCCACGAGGTCCTGCAGGTACGCCGCGAGGCGCTCGCGCACGTGGGCGGCGCCGGTGTCGAGGTCCGCGAGGTTCAGCAGCTCGCACGTCTGGACCTGCGCGCGGTCCAGGTACATCGCGATGTCGTCGTCCGGCGTCAGCCCGCAGTGGTGGAAGTCCGCGGGCGTCCACGTGCCGGGGTACTCGTAGTGCTCGTACGGCGAGCCGGCCCAGCCGGTGCCGGGCACGTCCTGCCCCGTCATGTGGTTGACGACGGCGTCGACGCGCACGTCGACGCCCGCCTCGTGGCACGCGTCGACCATGGACGCGAACTGCTCGCGCGTGCCGAGCCGCGACTCGAGGCGGTAGCTGACGGGCTGGTACGACGTCCACCAGGGCTCGCCGGTGATGTGCTCGTTGGGCGGTGAGGTGAGCACCCACGCGTACCCCGCGGGCCCGAGCGTCGTGGAGCACTCCTGCGCGATCGCGTCCCACGTCCACTGGAAGAGCTGCACGCCGACGTCGTGCCCGCTGCCGTCCGACGCGGGCTGCGTGGCGGGGTCGGGGGGGTCGTCCGAGCACGCGCCGAGCGCGGCGGGCAGGAGGAGCAGGGCCGCGAGTGCGGCCGAGCCGCGGCGCGCGCGGCGTGCGAGGTGCGTCATCGTCACCACCAGGTCGTCGTCGTCAGGTCTGCGCGTGCTGCAAGCCGTTGCAGCAATTTTCGTCGCGCGCTTCCAGGGTACGGGTCCAGCGCAGTAGGTTGCGTGCGTGACCCACGTCGTCGTGAACGGCCCTGCCACCTGGAACACCGTCGTCCGGGTGGCCGAGCTCCCCGAGCCCGTCCCGCACATGGTGCTGGCCTCCGCGCACCACGACGGCCTCGGCGGCACGTCCGCCGGCAAGGCCCGCACCCTCGCCGCGCTCGGCGTGCCCACCACGCTCGCCACCACCCTCGGCGACGACGAGCACGCGGAGCGGGTCCTGACCGCGCTCCGGCCGCGCGCGGGCGCGGCGCCGCTCACGGTGCTCAGCCGGCCGGCGGTCGCGGGCCGCACCGAGCGGCACGTCAACCTCGTCTCCGACGACGGCGACCGGCTCTCCGTCTACCTCGAGCTGCCCACCGCTCCCCCGGCGGACGACGCGCTGCGTGACCTCGTGCGCTCCGCCGACGCCGCGGTCCTCGACCTGGCCACGTCCTCGCGCGAGCTCCTGAGCGTCGCGCGCGCCGCGCACGTCCCGGTGTGGTGCGACGTGCACGACGACGACGGCGTCGGCGACCACCAGCGCGCGTTCGTCGCGGCCGCGGACGTCCTGCTGGTGTCCGACGCGCGGCTCGCCGACCCGGGCGCATACCTGTCCGCGGCGGTCGCGGGCGGCGCGTCGCTCGCGGTCTGCACGCGCGGCGCCCGCGGGGCCATCGCGCGCGACGCGGACGGCTGGTGGGAGGTCGGGCCGGCCGACGTCGGACCGGTGCTCGACGCCGAGGGCGCCGGTGACGCGTTCCTCGCCGGGCTGCTGCGCGCCGTGCTCGCGGGAGAGCCACGCGCGCAGACGCTCGCCGAGGCCGCCGCGACCGCGGGGCTCGCCGTCACGCACGTCGGGCTCGGCGCACCGCACGCCACCGTGCAGGACGTGGTCCGGCTCGCCGCGACGGTGCGGGTCGCGCGCGTCGAGTGAGGTCCCACCCCGCCGCGCGGAGCGGGGTCAGCCCCCGGAGACGCCGAGCTCGGCTTCGTGCAGCTCGCGGCGGAAGTCGTCGGACAGGTCACGCGAGTCGAGCCAGCCGTACGGCAGCACGACCTTCTTGGGCGAGCCCGCCCGGCCGCGCTGACCCTCGGCGGGCTCGCCGGGGTAGGGCTGGTCCAGGTCGAGCAGCGCGATCAGGTCGTCGAGCTCGGCCAGCGAGCTCACGAGGCCGAACCGCGCGCGCAGGTCGCCACCCACCACGTAGCCCTTGAAGTACCACGCCATGTGCTTGCGCATCTCGCGCAGCGCCTTCGACTCGTCGCGGAAGTGCTCCACCATGAGCTCGGCGTGCCGGCGCACCGTGTGCGCCACCTCCCGCAGCCCCGGCCGCACCCGCTCGTCGGACCCCGCGAACGCGGCCGCGAGGTCCGCGAACAGCCACGGCCGCCCCTGGCAGCCGCGTCCGACGACCACGCCGTCGCACCCTGTCTGCTCGACCATCGTCAGCGCGTCCTGCGCGGACCAGATGTCCCCGTTGCCGAGCACCGGGACGTCCGTGACCGTCTGCTTGAGCCGCGCGATCGCCTCCCAGTCCGCCGTGCCCGAGTAGTACTCCGCCGCGGTGCGCGCGTGCAGCGCGACCGCCGCGACACCCGCGTCCTGCGCCACGAGGCCCGCCTCGAGGTACGTCAGGTGGTCGTCGTCGATGCCCTTGCGCATCTTGACCGTCACAGGCACCCCGTACGGCCGCGCGGCACGCACGGCCCGCGTGACGATGTCCTGGAACAGCCCGCGCTTCCACGGCAGCGCGGAGCCGCCGCCGCGGCGCGTGACCTTCGCGACCGGGCACCCGAAGTTGAGGTCCACGTGGTCCGCGCGGTCCTCCGAGACGATCATGTGCACCGCCGCCTCGACCGTGCCCGGGTCGACGCCGTACAGCTGCACCGACCGCGGCCGCTCGTCGGGCTCGTGCTGGATGATCCGCAGCGACTCCTCACCACGCTCGACGAGCGCGCGGCTCGTCACCATCTCCGCGACGTACAGCCCCGCACCCTGCTCGCGGCACAGGCGGCGGAACGCCGCGTTGGTCACGCCCGCCATCGGCGCGAGGACGACGGGCGTGTCGACCTGCAGGGGGCCGATCCGCAGCGGCGGGAGCACCGCCCCCGCCGCGCGAGTGGTCGCCTCGTTCGTCACAGTCACGCGCCCCATCCTCCCATCGCCGCGACGTGACGCCCGGCACTCAACCTTCGCGCACGCTCGTGCGTCTCCTACGGTGTGACCACCATGACAGCCGGGACACGCGACGAGGACGGCACCGTCCGCGTCGAGCAGCTCACGGTCGTCGCCCCGCGCCCGCGCGCAGCCCGGACCCGCAGCGCGACGGACGAGCAGTTCAGCGCGTTCGTCGCCGAGCACGGGGACGACCTGCTGCGTACCGCCTGGCTGCTGTGCGGGGACGCCCACCGCGCCGAGGAGCTGACCCAGCAGGCACTCGTGCGCACCTACGCCGCGTGGCACCGCGCGCAGGACCCGCTCGCGTACGCGCGGCGCGTCCTGGCGAACCTGCGCGTCGACACGTGGCGACGACGTCGCCGCGAGGTGCTCACCGCGCCCGAGGACCTGCCGGAGCGCGCGCGCAACGACGTGCACGCCCGCACCGAGGACCGCGACCAGCTCGCCCGCGCGCTCGCGCTGCTCAGCCCGCGGCAGCGACGCATCGTCGTGCTGCGGCACATGATCGGCATGCCCGAGGCCGAGGTCGCCGCCGAGCTCGGTGTGAGCGTCGGCACCGTGAAGTCCACCGCGTCCCGCGGGCTCGCGACGTTGCGCGCCGCGCTCGCCACGCACCAGGAGGAGGCCCGATGAGCGCCGAGCTGCGTCCGGACCCGGACCTCGCCGCGCGCGCCGCGCAGGCGACCCCGCCCATGTCGCTGGACCGCGACGCGCTGCTGCACGCGGCGCACCGGCACGTCCGGCGGCGCACGGCGACGCGCGTCGCCGGCGGCGTGCTCGCGGTCGCGCTCGCCGCGACCGTGGTCGTCGACCTGGCCGACCGCACCGCCGAGCCGCGTCCCGCGCAGCCGCCGACGCAGATCGCGCTGCCCCTGGGCGACGACCACGTCGTCGAGGTCGCGCAGGGGCTGCTCGCGGTCAACCGGGTCGGCGCGCCGCGCGCCCCGCAACGCCACTCGGTGCCCCTCGCCGGGGACGCGCAGTGGCAGGTCGACCTCGGCCTCAGCTCGGACGAGCGCGAGCTCGTGCTCACGGTCGGCCACGAGTCCGACGGCGAGCAGGAGGCCGCCGCCTACTACACGGGCGTCGCCGCCGGCAGCGCGGAAGGCACGGGCGGCGGGACGTGGACCTGGGGCAGCGCCCCCGCCACCGAGGGCCTGCGGTTCTCGGGCGAGCTCGACACCGGCGAGTGGACCGAGCTCGTGGTCCTCCCCCAGGACCTCCGGGAGCCCCACGTGCTGCTGTGGAGCACGACCGGGTTCGCGGTGACCGGCGGCGCCACCACGGTGGTCGAGCTGCCGACGTTCGCCGCACCCGACGGCCAGCTGCTGGCCGCCGCGCTCGGCGACTACTCCGTTGCGGCCCGGATGCGCCTGGGCCGGTCCGGGGTCCTCCTGGTCGACTCCGACGGGGACGTCGTCCCGGTGCCGTGCGACGGGGCGGGCCCCGAGCAGTGCCCGGACGTCGACGAGGTGCCCGGCCTCGCCGACGCGGTCGCCGCCATCCGCGCCGAGCCGCGCGACGCGGCCGCCTCCGTCATCGACCTCGCGCCCGGCGTGCGCGCCACGACCGCGCTCGCCCGTTCGACGGGTGCGGGCTGGGACACCGGGGTCCGCGTGCCCGTCTCGGTCGTCGCGACGGTCGAGCGCACCGTGAGCCTCGCCCGCGCCACCCCCGCCGACCTGCTCGCCGCCGGGGGTCCGGACGGCGACCGACCCGGCCGCGGCGTGGTCGCGCGAGTCGCGGGCACCGAGATCCGGCTACCCGTCACGTGGTCGGACGACGACACCGCCGAACGCCTCGCCGCGGGCTCGTCCTACCCCGGCGCAGCACGCTGGGGTACGGACGACGTGCGGCTCGTCACGGGCGTCGTCCCCCGGTGGATGCCCCGGGCCGACGTGCTGCTCTGGTTCCCGGACGGCATCCGCGACGACGACGGGCGCACCGTGCACGCGCTCGAGGTCCCGACCTTCGAGGACCCCACCGGCACGGGAGCCCGGCTGTACATGGTCGCGCTCGGCAGCGTGACGCGCGCCGACGGACCCGGTGCCGCTCCGCTGGTCCTGCACCTGGGCGGCGGGTCGACGGCCGACGTGCTCGACACCGGTGGCCTGTGCACCGGCGTGCCCGCGGAGTGCCTCGAGGCGCAGCCGGACGGCGGCGCCTCGCTGCTGGCCGAGCTCGCCGCACGCGGCGTGCGGACCGGGACCACCGACGCGGACGGCTGACCGCGACCCGACCGTTCCCGGTCGGGTCGGGCACGGTCGGGACTCAACACCGGACGGGGTTGCTGCGTTCTCTACGGTGTGACCACGATGCCGCTGACGTCCACGTCCGACGACCACCGCGGGCCGGAGCCCGGCCCACCGGCGGGACCTACGAGATGACCAGCTGCGGCTCCCGGGGCCCGGACGCGACCTGCGAGGTCGAGGAGAGCGAGCAGTGGATGGAGGACCTCGCGCGCGAGGTCCTGCAGTGACCCGCTAGCTCGCGGCGAGGCCCGTCCCCGACCGGGGACGGGCCTCGCCGTGCGTGCGGCCGCGGGACTTGGACGTCAGGCGCCCAGAAGACGCGGGGCGAGGTAGGACGTCACCTGGTCGAGCGCCACGCGCTCCTGCGACATGTCGTCGCGGTGGCGGATGGTCACGGCCTGGTCGTCGAGCGTGTCGAAGTCGACCGTGATGCAGAACGGCGTGCCGATCTCGTCCTGGCGACGGTAGCGACGGCCGATCGCGCCGGCGTCGTCGAAGTCGACGTTCCAGCTCTTGCGCAGCTCGGCCGCGAGGTCCCGGGCCTTGGGCGAGAGCTGCTCGTTGCGGGACAGCGGCAGCACGGCCGCCTTGACGGGCGCGAGGCGCGGGTCGAGCTTGAGCACGACGCGCGTGTCGACCCCACCCTTGGTGTTGGGCGCCTCGTCCTCGGCGTACGCCTCGACGAGGAACGCCATGAGCGAGCGCGTCAGTCCCGCGGCGGGCTCGATGACGTAGGGCACGTACCGCTCGTTCTTGGCCTGGTCGAAGAACGACAGGTCCTGTCCCGAGTGCTCCGTGTGCGTCGACAGGTCGAAGTCGGTGCGGTTGGCGATGCCCTCGAGCTCGCCCCACTCGCTGCCCTGGAAGCCGAACCGGTACTCGATGTCGACCGTCCGCTTCGAGTAGTGGGACAGCTTCTCGGCCGGGTGCTCGTAGTGCCGCAGGTTGTCCCGGTCGATGCCCAGGTCGACGTACCAGTCCGTGCGGTAGTCGATCCAGTACTGGTGCCAGGTCTCGTCGGTGCCGGGCTCGACGAAGAACTCCATCTCCATCTGCTCGAACTCGCGCGTGCGGAAGATGAAGTTGCCGGGCGTGATCTCGTTGCGGAAGGACTTGCCGATCTGGCCGATGCCGAACGGGGGCTTCATGCGCGCCGCGGTGTAGACGTTCTTGAAGTTCACGAAGATGCCCTGCGCGGTCTCGGGCCGCAGGTAGTGCAGGCCGGACTCGTCCTCGACCGGGCCGAGGTACGTCTTGAGCATCATGTTGAAGTCGCGCGGCTCGGTCCACTCGCCCTTGGTGCCGCAGCTCGGGCACGGCACGCCCGCGAGGCCGCCCTCGGGCGCGCGGCCCTTGCGCTCCTCGAACTCCTCGAGCAGCTGGTCCTCGCGGAAGCGCTTGTGGCAGCTCAGGCACTCGGTCAGCGGGTCGGTGAACACACCGACGTGGCCCGACGCGACCCACACCTGACGCGGCAGGATGACCGACGAGTCGAGGCCGACGATGTCCTCGCGGCTCGTGACCATCGCACGCCACCACTGGCGCTTGATGTTCTCCTTGAGCTCGACTCCCAGCGGTCCGTAGTCCCAGGCGGAGCGCGTACCGCCGTAGATCTCGCCGCTCGGGAACACGAACCCGCGCCGCTTGGCGAGGGAGACGACGGAATCCAGACGCGAGGGTGCTGCCACGGCGGTGCTCTCCTGGTGCTCGGTGCCCGCGGCTGGGTGCCGTGAGCCGGATGGGTGACGTCCGCGGTGCACGTGCGCCGCGGAGCCCGCCCAGGCTACCGGCCCGACGCGCCCGTCCGGGTACCGCAGGACCCAGGCCGGGCGCCCCCGCGCGCGTGGGGCGACGCGGCGCTCAGGCGTGCTGCGAGACGCAGAACTGGTTCCCGTCCGGGTCGGCGAGCACGGTCCACGACAGGCCCTGTTCCGCGTGCCGGGCGACGAGCGTCGCACCGTCGGCGACGAGCCGCTCGACCTCGGCCGCCACGTCCGGCGCCTGCAGGTCGAGGTGCACGCGGTTCTTGCCCGGCGTCGGGCTCTCGACGCGCTGGAACCCGAGCTGCTGCACGCCGCGCACGTCCGTCACCACGACGAACCAGGCGTCGGGCTCGCCCTGGACGGTGCCGCCCAGCCGGCGCGCCCACCACACGGCGAGCGCGTGCGGGTCCGTCGAGTCGAACGTGACCATCTCCACCATGAGTGCCATGCGCACACCGTAGGGCCGGGCGCCGACACGCAAGCCGGGTCAGGACGCGTCGTCGACCCGCCGGGTCCGGGCACGCACGTGCATGCGCTCGCCCTGCGGACCGAACAGCGTGAGCAGCTCGGTCGGTCCGGGCCCGGGGTTGAGCAGCGCGTGGGGCGTCCGGGTGTCGAACTCGGCGACCTCGCCCTCGGCGAGCACCAGGTCACGGTCGCCCAGCAGCAGGCGCAGCCGTCCCGTCAGGACGTAGACCCACTCGTGCCCCTCGTGCACCTGCAGCTCGCCGGGCGGGCCCGGCTCGGGCGGGAGCACCACCTTGTACGCGCGCATCCCGCCGGGACGGCGCGTGAGGGGCACGTACGTGCGCCCGCGCCGGTGGATCGGCGTCGCGTGCACGCGCGGGTCGCGCGACTCGGGTGCGCCGACGAGGTCGTCGAGCGCCACGCGGTGCAGCCGTGCGAGCGGGAGCAGCAGCTCGAGCGTCGGGCGGCGCTGGCCCGCCTCGAGACGCGAGAGCGTGCTGATCGAGATGCCCGTCTCCTCCGCGACCGCGGCGAGGGTGAGGTCCCTGCGCTGGCGCAGCGCACGCAGCCGGGGCCCGACCCCCGAGAGCACGTCGTCCGTCATGCGCGCCATGTTGCCAGTCCGGCAACGATCCTTGCTACCCCAACCGCGGACGCGGGACGGTGCGGACAGCACACCACGACCGCGAGGAGCACACCATGACGCACGAGCGCACGCACGGCCACCGCCACGACGAGCCCGCCCAGGACGCCCCCGCGGCGCGGCCCACCCCACCGACGCCTGACCCGCCCGCCGCCGACCGACCCTGGGACGTCGTCGTCGCAGGCGGCGGTCCCGCCGGCCTCGCCGCGGCCCTCGTGCTGTCCCGCGCCCGGCGGCGCGTACTCGTCGTCGACGCGGGCGCACCGCGCAACGCACCCGCCGCGCACGCGCACGGCTTCCTCACGCGCGACGGCGCCGCCCCGCGCGCGCTGCTCGCGCACGGTCGCGACGAGGTGCTCGGCTACGGCGGCGAGGTGCTGCCGGGGCGCGTGACGGCCGTCGAGGGCGAGCTCGGCGCGTTCGTCGTGACGCTCGAGGGCGGCACGCGGCTCGCGGCGCGCGCGGTCGTCAGCGCCACGGGCGGCCGTGACGCGCTGCCCGACGTCCCGGGCCTCGCGCAGCGGTGGGGGCGGGACGTCCTGCACTGCCCGTACTGCCACGGCTGGGAGGTCGGCGACGGGCGCGTCGTCGTCGCCGCCGAGGGTCCGCTCGGCGTCCACGCCGCGCTGCTGTGGCGGCAGTGGACGCCGCGCGTCACGCTGCTGCGCCCGGACGCCGCGCTGCCCGCCGACGAGGCGGCACGGCTCGCCGCACGGGGCGTGCGCGTCGCGCTCGGACGGCTCGCCGGGCTCGTCGTGACCGACGACCGGCTGACCGGCGTGCGGTCAGACGCGGGCGAGACGCTCGCCGCCGACGCGCTGGTCGTGCGCACGCTGCTCGAGGCGGACGACGAGCACCTCGCGCCGCTCGGGCTGCGTGCGGAGCCCGTCGAGCACGCCGGTGTCGTCGTGGCCCGCGCCGTGCCCACGGACGCCTGGGGCGGGACCGGAGTGCCGGGCGTGCGCGTGGCGGGCAACGTGTCCGACCCCGCCGCGACCGTGCTGGTCTCGGCCGCGCAGGGCGCCACCGTCGCCGGGATGCTCAACGCCGAGCTGGTCGAGCTGGACGCCCGCGAGGCCGTCGGCCGGTGGCGCGGGCTCACCTCGGGGCCCGACGCGACGTCCGCGTGGTCGCTCGACGCGCACGGCTGGGAGGAGCGCTACGGCACCGCGCCCGCGGTGTGGAGCGGGCAGCCCAACGCCGCGCTCGTCGCCCAGACGGCACACCTGACCCCGGGCACCGCGCTGGACCTGGGGGCGGGCGAGGGCCGCGACGCGGTGTGGCTCGCGCAGCGCGGCTGGCGCGTCACGGCCGTCGACTTCGCCGCGACCGCGCTGGAGCGCGGTGCCCGTGCGGCCCAGCAGGCCGGGGTGGACGTGCGCTGGGTGCAGGCGGACCTCGCGACGCCGGACGAGCGGGCGCTCGACGGCGGGTCGACGTTCGACCTGGTCACGTCACACTTCCTGCACCTCGCGCCGCAGGCCCGACGCGGGCACGTCGCGCGCGCGGCCCGGCTCGTCGCACCCGGCGGGACGCTCCTGCTCGTGCAGCACCACGCGCTCGACCTCGCCGCGCCGGTGGGGCTGCCCGACGACCCGTCGATGTTCCCCGGGGCGGACGAGGTGCGCGACGAGCTGCTCGCGCTCGACGCGGCATGGACGGTCGAGGTCGCGCTCGCCGTCCCGCGTCACGCGACCACGCGCGAGGGCGAGACCGTCACGGTGCACGACGCGGTGCTGCGAGCGCGACGCGCCTGACCGGCGGCCCGACGAGCGTGCGACGCACGGTCACCACGCCGCTCACCGCCGCGAGCAGCACCACGCCCGCACCCACGAGCGCCAGCGACGACGGGCCGACCCACAGCTCCGCGACCGTGAACGCGCCCGGTGGCGCCACGGCGGCCCACACGGGCAGCAGCGCGCCGTACAGCAGCGACCCGAGCACCGCACCCACCAGCCCGTGCGACGCCGACTCCACCGCGGTGAGCCCGAGCACCTCGTGCGGCGTCGCGCCCAGCAGACGCAGCGTGGTGAGCCGCTCGTCGCGGCGGCCGGCACCCAGCCGGGCCGTGGCGGCGCCGAGCACCACGAGCGCGACGGCGAGCAGCACGGTCGCGGCGGACGCGAGCCGCACCTGCGGGTGGTCGAGCCCCGACGCCGCGGCCGGGTGCGCGGCGCGCTGCGCGAACGCGAGGGTCACGGCGAGCACGCTCGTCGTGAGGACGGTCGTCAGCGCGGACGCGGCCACCGCGACGCCCGTCCGCACCCGGCCGTCGCGCCCCTCGGCGCGGCGCAGCCGCGGCCCGAGCGCCAGGACGGGGTTCACGGGTCGAGCCGCCCGTCGCGCAGCTCGACCCGGCGGTCGCACCACCCGGCGACCAGCGGGTCGCGCGTGACGACGACGAGCGACGCGCCGATCGCACGCGTCGAGTCGACCAGGACGCGCAGGACCTCGCGGCTCGTCGCCTCGTCGAGCAGGCCCGCCGGCTCGTCCGCGAAGACGACGTCCGGGCGCGTCACGAGCGCTCGCGCGACCGCGACGCGCTGCACCTGGCCGCCGGACATCTCGCCCGGCCGGCGACCTTGGTCGCCGGCCAGGCCGAGACGCGCGAGCCACTGCGCCGCCAGCCCCTCCGCATAGGCGCGTGGCTCCCCGTCGAGCATCGCCGCGAGCGCGACGTTCTCGAGCGCCGACAGCTCGGACAGCAGCTGCCCGTGCTGGAACACGAACCCGAACCGCCCACGCCGCAGCAGCGCACGCTCGCGCTCCGACATGCCCTCCACACGTCGGCCGCGCAGCGCCACCGTGCCCTCGTCGGGCGTCACGATGCCCGCGAGCACGTGCAGCAGCGTCGACTTGCCCGAGCCCGACGGCCCCGTGAGCGCGAGCGACTCCTCCTCACCGATCTCCAGGTCGACGCCCGCGAGCGCGGTCGTCGCGCCGTGGCGCTTCACGAGGCCACGGGCGACCAGACGCGGCTGCCCGGGCGTCGTGATCTCGAGGAGCGGGTGCGCGGCGGTCGAGGTCATGCGCCCAGCCTGGCGCCGGACGCGCGCGTCGGACGTCCCTCACGGGTCTCGTCGTACCGGGCTCGCGTGCGACCCTCGGCGGTCCTGCCGCAAGACGTTGTCATCCTCTCGGCGGATACGCCCGGTCAGACCTTCGGCTGGTCGACCGCTCCCCCGTACCGGCGGTCCCGGCGCGCGTACTCCTCGATCGCGCGCCACAGGTGTCGGCGGTCGACCTCGGGCCACGGCTCGTCGAGGAACACCATCTCGGCGTACGCGGCCTGCCAGATGAGGAAGTTCGACGTGCGCTGCTCGCCCGACGAGCGCACGAAGAGGTCGACGTCCGGCAGGTCGGGCTCGTCGAGGTAGCGGGCGAACATCTTCTCGTTCACGCGGTCCGGGTTCACCCGGCCCGCCTGCACGTCGCGCGCGAGCGCCGCGGCCGCGTCGGCGATCTCGGCGCGCCCCCCGTAGTTGACGCACATCGTCAGCGTGCAGACCGTGTTGTCCTTCGTGCGTCGCTCCGCCTCCTCGAGCTCGGAGATCACCGAACGCCACAGCCGCGGCCGCCGGCCGGCCCACCGCACGCGCACGCCCCATGACGCCATCTCGTCGCGCCGCCGCCGGATCACGTCGCGGTTGAAGCCCATGAGGAAGCGCACCTCCTCGGGCGAGCGGTTCCAGTTCTCCGTGGAGAACGCGTACGCCGAGACGTACTCGACGCCGATCTCGATCGCTCCCGCCACCACGTCGAGCAGCGACGCCTCGCCCGCCTTGTGCCCCTCGATGCGGCTCAGCCCGCGGGCGTTCGCCCAGCGGCCGTTGCCGTCCATGACGACCGCGACGTGCCGCGGCACGAACTGACGCGGGATGGCGGGGGGCCGCGCACCCGAGGGGTGCGGGAACGGGGGCTGCACGCTCGTCGACACGTCCGCCATTGTGCCGCCCGCGGGACCGCGTGCGGGACGCCTGCTACACCCGCTCGACGTGCGGCAGCGAGCGCAGACGCCGCTCGAGGTGGAACTGGCTGAACGCCGCGACGAGGCCCGCGGCCTCGCCTCGGTGTCGTTCCGCGCTCGCGTCGGCGACCACCCAGTCGCCCGAGATGAGCGCCGCGAGCAGCGCGAACGTCTCGGGAGCCGGCGACGCCGAGCCCGGGGGCCGGCACCGCGCGCACACCGCGCCGCCCGACTGGACGTTGAACGCGTGGTGCGGGCCCGGCTCGCCGCAGCGCGCGCAGTCCGCGAAGCTCGGTGCCCAGCCCGCGACCGCGAGCGCGCGCAGCAGGTAGGAGTCGAGCACGAGTCCCGGCGTGTGCTCGCGCGTCGCGAGCGCACGGACCGCGCCGACGAGCAGCCAGTACTGCTGGAGCGCCGGCTCGTGCTCGGCCTCCACGAGCCGCTCGGCGGTCTCGAGCATCACGGTGCCGACCGTGTACAGCGCGTAGTCCTCGGCGATCGGCCGGCCGTACGGGCCCAACGTCTCCGCCTGCGTCACGATGTCGAGGTTGCGACCCGTCGAGAGCTGCAGGTCGACGTGCATGAACGGCTCGAGGCGTGAGCCGAACCGTGAGGTCGTGCGGCGCACGCCCTTGCCGACCGCACGCACCTTGCCGTGCTGGCGGGTCAGGAGCGTGACGATCCGGTCCGCCTCACCCAGCTTGTGGGTGCGCAGCACGATCGCCTCGTCGCGGTAGAGGCTCACCGGGCCATCCTCCCCCACGCCGCCCACGCTCGGGCGGACGGCGCGGGGAGAAGGCCCTCGGCGGGCTCAGCGCAGGTGGCGGTTGATCGCCGAGACGATGGCCTTGAGCGACGCCGTCGTGATCGACGGGTCGATGCCGACGCCCCACAGGATCTCGTCGCCGATCGCGAGCTCGACGTAGGCCGCGGCCGTCGCGTCGCCGCCCGAGGACAGGGCGTGCTCCGCGTAGTCGAGCACCGCGACGTCGACGCCGACCTGCTTCAGCGCGGCGACGAACGCCGCGACCGGACCGTTGCCCGAGCCCTCGAGCGTGCGGACCTGCCCGCGGTCGACGAGGTCGACCGAGAGCGTGTCCGGGCCGTCCTGCGCGCTCGTCGCGCGCGTGCCCTGCAGCGAGAACCGGCCCCAGGGGACGAGGCCGCCGAACTCCTGCGCGGGCGTCGCGACCTTCGCGGCCTCCACGGGCAGGTACTCGTCGACGAAGATGCGCCACAGGTCGTCCGCCGTGACCTCGGTGCCGTGCTGGTCCGTGTGCCGCTGCACCACCTGCGAGAACTCGATCTGCAGCCGGCGCGGCAGGTCCAGGTCCTTCTCGGACTTCATCAGGTAGCTGATGCCGCCCTTCCCGGACTGCGAGTTGACGCGGATGATCGCCTCGTACGAGCGGCCGACGTCCTTCGGGTCGATCGGCAGGTACGGCACGGCCCACACCACGTCGTCGACCGTGCGGCCCAGCGCCTCGGCACGCGACTCGAGCGCGTCCAGGCCCTTCTTGATCGCGTCCTGGTGCGAGCCCGAGAACGCGGTGAAGACCAGGTCGCCGCCGTACGGGTGGCGCTCGCCCACCGGCAGCTGGTTGCAGCGCTCGACCGTGCGCCGGATGCGGTCCATGTCGGAGAAGTCGATCTCCGGGTCCACCCCCTGGCTGAACAGGTTCATGCCGAGCGTCACCAGGCACACGTTGCCCGTGCGCTCGCCGTTGCCGAACAGGCAGCCCTCGATGCGGTCGGCACCCGCCATGTAGCCCAGCTCCGCGGCCGCCACGGCCGTGCCGCGGTCGTTGTGCGGGTGCAGGCTCAGCACCACCGACTCCCGGAAGCGCAGGTTGCGGCTCATCCACTCGATCGAGTCCGCGTACACGTTGGGCGTGGCCATCTCGACCGTCGCCGGCAGGTTGACGATGACGGGCCGGTCGGGCGTCGGCTGCCACTCCTCGAGCACCGCGTTGCAGATCCGCACCGCGAACTCCAGCTCGGTGCCCGTGTACGACTCCGGGGAGTACTCGTAGTAGACCTCGGTGTCCGGGACCAGCTCCTCGTACTTCTTGCAGAACCGCGCACCCGAGACCGCGATGTCGACGATGCCGTCCTCGTCGGACCGGAACACCACGTCCCGCTGCAGCGTCGACGTCGAGTTGTACAGGTGGACGATCGCCTGCTTCGCACCCGCGATCGCCTCGTACGTGCGCTCGATCAGGTGCTCGCGCGACTGCGTCAGCACCTGGATCACCACGTCGTCGGGGATCCGGTTCTCCTCGATGAGCATCCGGACGAAGTCGAAGTCCGTCTGCGACGCCGCCGGGAAGCCGACCTCGATCTCCTTGTAGCCCATGTCCACCAGCAGCTCGAACATCTCGAGCTTGCGGGCCGGGTTCATCGGCTCGATCAGCGCCTGGTTGCCGTCGCGCAGGTCGACCGCGCACCAGCGCGGGGCCTTCGTGATGCGCGCGTCCGGCCACGTGCGGTCCGGCAGGTCGACGCGGATCTGCTCGTGGAACGGCCGGTACTTGTGGACCGGCATGCCCGAGGGCTTCTGGGGGCTCGTCTGCTGGTAGCTCGCGCCCGTAGGGGTGACGCTCATGAGGGGACCTGCTCCTTCGGTGGTTCGACTCGGCGAGTGGTCAGCCGGCGCATCACGACACCGCGGCAGGGATCCGGCCTAGAAGGCCCCGCCGCGGCACCGAAGGAGGAGGCTCACGCGTGTGGTGCTCAGCACGTCGGTCACCTTACTCCCCCGCCCGGCGGGGTCCGCAAACCCCGCTCACGCCCCGGTCGGCTCACGCCCCCAGCACGACGATGCCGTCGGCCGTCCGCCCGACGAGCAGCCCGCCCACCGCGGCGAGCTGCGTCACCTGGCGCGGCAGGTCCACCTGCCAGCGCTGCGCCCCGTCGCGCAGACCGCGCGCCGTCAGCGTCGTGACCCCGTCGTCCTGCGCCGCGGTCAGCACGAGCGAGCCGTCGGTCAATGGCGGCCAGTCCGGTGCGTCCGAGGCGTCGGACCACAGCGGGGCCCCCGTGCGCACGTCGTACGCCGCGTACCGACCGCCGTCGGACGCGAGCAGCGTCGTGCCGACCACGGCACGCGGCGTGGCGCGCAGGCCCAGCGACCACAGCTCCTCACCCGTCGCGGCCTCGAGCGCGCGGATCGCGAGCCCCGTGGACACCACCACGACGTCGGGCGCCGAGTCGTCGTCGATGTCGAGGCGCGAGGGCACGGCGGGGATCGCCGGACCCTCGTCGCCGGCGCCGTCGTAGAGCCGACCGCTGCCGGCCGGCGTCCACGCGGCGTAGCCGTCCCGGTACGGCAGGAGCGCCAGCGCGCGCCCGCGCCCCTCGTCGTGCAGGACGGACCCGTCCGCGAGCCGCAGCACCGCGATCTGCGCGCCGCGCACCACCGCGACCCGGTCGGTGAGCTCCATCGTCGTGCGCTCGATCGCGAGCGCGCTCGCGAGGCGCTCGTGCGACCGGTACGACCACCGCACGTCGCCCGTGCGACCGTCCCGCCGCTCGACCGCGGTCTGCCCGTCCGGCTCCGTGACCGCGACGACCACGTCATCACCGACCCGCCCGAACCCGGTGAGCGTGCCGAGGCGCGTCCACGCGCCGAGCTCCTGGCCCGTCACGGCGTCGAACGCGAGGATCCGCAGCCCGGCGGTCACCTCCTCGCCGTCCACGTAGACGGGCTCGATCAGCCCCGTGACGCACACGACGAGCGAGTCGACGCGCCCCTCGCGCCAGCTCGGGCACTGCACCGGGACGTCCTGCGCACCCGCCTGCGCGGGGGTGACGCGCGCGGTCCAGCGCTGCGCGCCGGAACCCGCCTCGTAGCCGGTGAGGTGACGGCCCTGCGAGTCCTGCGTGACGACGACGACCGTGTCGTCGGCGACGAGCACCGTGCCGGGGCCGGGCTTGGCGGGTGCGCGCCAGCGCACGTGCACCGGGCCGTCGACGGGCGTCAGCAGGCCGGGGACCGTCACGGCCTGCTGGTAGGCGCGGTCCCGGCGCGCCGCGTCGACGGCGACGAGCACCGCCACGAGCGCCACGACGACGAGCGCGACGACCGACCAGAGCACCGCATGCCGGCGCAGGAGCCCGCGCCGGCCGCCCGGACCGCCGTCGTCGGGGACCGTGTCCGCCGTGCCATCTGGCGTGCCGTCTGCAGTGCCGGCCGCTGTGCCGGCCGCTGTGCCGGCAGTCGAGACCGGCCCGGGGGCGTCGGTACCGTCAGCCCGACCCGCCCGGGGGCGACCCGCGGGGCCGGCGGTGGAGCCGTCGGCGGGCGCTGAGCTGCCACGGGCGACCGTGGGGGCGGTCTCCTCGTCGACCTCGACAAGCTGCAGCTGTGCAGCCCGACGACCGCTGGACATACCGCCAGCGTAGGGGGGCCGGGCGCCGCACGGGCGCCGAACGGCGATTCCGGTCCCCCGCGTCACCTGCCGGGAGCACGACGACCCGCGGGCGACCCGTCAGGACGTCGCGACCAGCCGCATCGCGCAGTCCCCGAACATCACGACCGACCCGAGGCGCAGCCGCACGGGCTGGTCCACCGGGCAGATGACCTGCGCGCCGTCGGGGAGCGTCACGACCGTGCCGTTGGTCGAGCCGCGGTCCGCGACCCACACGCCCGACTCCTCGACCGCGATCTGCAGGTGCGTCTTGGACACCGACCGGCCGGGGTCGACCACCCGCACGAGCTGCACACCGTCCGCGGCGGCGGCCGGGTTGCGCCCGACGAGCGCGGTGCGCCGCACCTCGACCCGCTGGCCGTCGCTGATCTCCACCACCGCGACCGTCACCGTCCCGCGCTCGTGCGCGGGCGGAGGCGGCGGCGGGAGGGTCCGGCGACGCGTCGACTCCACGTGCTCGTCGTCGTCCGACGGCTGCGGCACGCTCACGCCGGCCGGCGCCTCGACCGCCACCGCACCGGCGGGGTGCTCACCGGCGGGGTGCTCATCGGCGGGGTGCTCACCGGCGGGCTGCTCACCGGCGGGCTGCTCACCGACCGGTGCGGGCGCCGGCCGAGCCCACGAGGGCGTGGCGGGCGCCTCGGCGGCCGCGGGCGCCGGCGGGGGCGGGACGAGCGGCAGCGCGCGCGTGTCGAGGTCGGGGCCCGCACGGTGCGGGGCGAGCGGCGCGAGGACCAGCGGCCGAGGGACGGCACCCGTGGCGTGCGGGACGCCGGGACCGGGCGGCGGGGGCACCGGGGGCACGGCGGGCACGGGGGGGACCGGCCCCACCACCCCCACCTCGTCGGCCGGGGCGCGGAACGACGTCGTCGTCCCGGCACGCAGCAGGTCGGGTCGCGGGGGCGGCGGAGGTGCGGCCGCCGCACCGAGACCGCCCCGCACGTCGAGCACCATCGCGTGCGCCGCACGGTCGTGCCACCCCTGGCGCCGGCCCGAGGAGTCGAACAGCGGCGACAGCAGCACGACGAGCTGGCCGACGCCCACCACGAGCGAGCCCGCCGCGACCACGAGGCCACGCAGCAGCACGCGCCACATCCCGATCGGCCGGCGGCTGCGCTCGTCGACGGTCCGCACGCCTACCAGGCGACGCCCGACCGTCCAGCCGAACCTCCCGTGCAGCACCCACTGCGCGACCGTCAGCACCAGCACCGCGGCCGCGCACGCGGGCGTGACCCACGGGGGCAGCCCCGTGTCGCCGAGCGCGGACGTGCGACCGTCGGCCGCCGCCGCCACGGACCGCGCGCCCGCCACCACCCACACCCAGCCGCCCACCAGGAGGGTCAGCGACGCGTCGACGACCACCGCGGCAGCGCGCCGGCCCAGACCGGCAGCGGGGGCTGCCGTCGAGTGTCGGATCACCGGGACTCCTTCCTGGACCTGCGAGCGGCGCCCCGAGCGACCGGGGCACCGTCCTGTGCGCGGCGGGCACGGCGTCGCGCCCGCACGGAGCGCAGCGACAGCCGCGCCCGGAGCCGGCCGCGCCACCCGACCGTCGCCCGCATCGTCGCGAGCGCCTCGTCGACCTGCGACCAGTAGCGGCCGACGAGCGCGTCGTCGGGCTCACCCGGCCCGAACACCGCCCGGTCGGCGCCCTGCGCGAGCGTCGCGACCCGCCCGCCGAGCTCACGCGCGACCGCGTGCCGCCGCGCTGCGGCGTCGGCGGGGGGCGTGAACGCGGCGGCGACCGCACGGGCCGCCTCGAGCCGCGTCCCGGTGGCCGGTGGGGTGCGGCGCAGGTCGACGGCGTGGTCGAGCACCTCGTCCCAGCCGCCCGCCACGCGCGTCACCGTGTCGCCACGTCGGCGCCGCCGGCGACGACGAGCCGCCTTGATCGCGCCGACCACGAGGAAGGGCGCGGCGAGCAGCAGCGCCGGGATGCCGACCGCGACGGCGACGACCGCGATCGTGCGCCACAGCGCCGACGCGTCGTCGTCATCCTCGGGCTGCTCGGGTGCGGGCTGCTCCGTGTCGTCGTCAGGCGGCGTCACCGCGCCGGGCGGCGGCGGGGGCGGCTGGACGACCTGCGGGTTCGGGTCGTCCTCGGTCTCGGTCGGGTCCGTGTCGGGCGTCTTCTCCTTGGGCGGCGTCGCGTCGAACGGCACCCAGCCGTGGCCCGTGAACGCGATCTCCACCCACGCCTGGACGTCGGCGCCCCGCACGGTGACCGGCTCGCCCTCCGCGACGTCCTCGCGGGACGGCACGAAGCCCAGCACCACCCGGGCCGGCAGGCCCATCGAGCGCGCCATGAGCGCCATCGCGGCCGCGTACTGCTCGCCGTCGCCGATCATCTGGTCGGCGCCCAGCAGCGTCGCGATCCGGTCCGCGCCGTGCCCGGACAGGGAGTCGACCTGCCCCTCGAGCCCGTCGCTGTAGTAGCCCTCGTCGATGAGCCAGTCGGCGAGCGCGTCGGCGATCTCGACGGCGCGGCCCGCCTCGCGCGCCACGTCCGCCGCCGTCACGCCCACGACGTCGGGCACGCCCTCGAGCGCGGGCTGCGCGACGTCGGCGGCGGCCGACGACGTGAGGTCGTCCTCGCCGGGGACCGGCGGCACCACCGCGTCGATCTCGTACGTCGTGCCCCGGCGCAGGCCGCCGGTGAGGACCGCCGCGCCCGTCGCGTCGTTGTAGCGCAGCTGCGACGACTGGCCGCGGTCGAGGTGGAACGACGTCGCCTGCCCGACCGTCGGCAGCCACACGCCCGCGAGCTCGTCGACCGTGATGCGCACGGTCCGGCGCTCGCCGCGCACGCTCGTCGGGAGCACGTCGCCCACCCGCCGGAACTCGCCCGAGCTCTGCGCGGACCCGTCTCCCGCGACGTTCCACACGACACCGTCGTACCGGTCCATCGTCGCGAGCCGCACACGGTCGCCCGCCTCGAGGCCCTCGACGGTCAGCAGCGTCGAGTCCTCGAGGTCCTTGAGGTACCGCCGGAAGCCCGACAGCGGGCTCGCGTAGTCCCGCGGGTCGAACGGCGGGACGATCTCGTCGCGCAGCACGTAGCGCGGCTCGTCGTCGACGACCGCGGGCGACGCCAGCACGCCCGAGCCCACGCCCACCGCGGCGAGCGCACCGAGCGCGACGACGCGCCGCGGTCGCAGCGCACCCGTGCGCCACGCCGCCCACGCCGGGAGCACCACCGCGAGCACGAGGCCCGTGAGGAGCGGCGGCACGCTCGGGAACCGGGTGCCGAGCAGGATCACGACGACCAGCACGGCGACCGGCACGAGCGCCGCGGCCGCGGACCACAGGCCGCGCACGCGCACCGCCGTCGCGACCGCGACGAGCGCACCCACGTACGCGAGCAGCAGCGGCGCGACGAGCAGCGTGCCGCCCGAGCCGAGCGGCGGCTGCAACGTCACGACCTGCGACCAGGACGTCACCGCGCCGCGCGCGAGCGCCAGCACGGTCTGCGGCGTCGGGACCACGCCGGCGACGGTCGTCGTCGGGACTGCCAGCGCGCCGCCCACCAGGGCGTACGTCGCGAGCGCCACCGCCACCACCGACAGCCCCGACCAGCGCGCCCACGCGCCCGCGAGCGCGAGCAGCGTCCCGAGCAGGAGGCCGCCGGCCACGGCGGGCACCGCCGTACCGCCACCGAACACCTCGACCAGCGGCCAGAGCACCAGTGCGAGCACCCCGACGAGGACCACGGCGTCGACGACGCCGTGCGCGAGCGGGCGCGGACGGCGCCGCGCGGCGGCGCGGGACCGCTGCGCGGGGGCCGCCGCGGGCGAGGTGCGCGGCCGCTCGAGCGTCGTCGTCACGAGACCACCCGCCGCAGGAGCCGGGGCAGGTCGTCGAGCGAGCCCAGGGTCCCGAGCGTGAGCTGACCCTGCGTCCGGACCGAGACCTCCGCGCCCAGCTCGCACCGCACGACGAGCGTGCGCGTGCCCGCCGGCAGGTGACGCGTGCCGAGGCGCAGGTCGCCGTCCGTGGGCACCGAACCGGTCACCAGCACCGCGACCGAGCACTGCGGCGTCTCGCGCACCACGCGACGGCCCAGCAGCGTCACGTCCGCGCCCGTCGGGTCCTGCTCGAGGCCGGAGCAGTCGTCGAGCAGCAGCGGCGGCGTGTTCACGCGCAACGACCCCGGACCCGCGAGCACCGCGAGGTCACGCTCGTCGCGCAGCGTCTGCACGCCGATCGACGCGATCGTGGACACCGCGATCTCGAACTCGTCGTCGTCCGCGTAGTCGCCCGGGCTCGTCGCGAGCGCCAGGACCGTCTGCGTGCGTCGCGTGTCCTCGAACTGCTTGACCATGAGCTTGCCGCGCCGCGCGGTCGTCCTCCAGTGGATGTAGCGGCGGTCGTCGCCCGCGACGTAGTCCCGCAGCGCGTGGAACGACATGTCCGAGTCCGACAGGTCGCGCGTCGACTGCCCCTCCAGGTCACGCAGCAGGCCGGCGCTCGCACCGCCCAGCGCGACCAGCGCGGGGTGCACGTACAGGTCGACGGGCCGCGTCCACAGCACGCTGCGTCGCGCGATGCCCAGGGGGTCGCCGCGCACCGAGCGGACCGGACCGACGACGACGACCGCGCGCCGCGCCGTCGGGATCGCGAACAGCTCGTCGTGCGTCGCGTCCGGCGCGAGCGAAGGGATGGCGAGCTCCGCGAGACCCGCCCCGACCGGCAGCTCCAGCCGCGACGGCAGCGACCGGCGCCGCGCGGCGTTGCGGATCTCGATGCGACCGACCGCGCGCTCGCCGATCTTCACGCGGTTGTCCGCCATGTCGAGCGTCACCGCGTAGCGCGCGCGGCCGACCGTCATGAGCAGGCACGCCACGAGGACGCCGCCGAGACCCGCGCCGAGAGCCGCGAGCTCGACCCAGCCGAGCACCCGGCCCAGCACGAGGCCGAGGAGCGCGACGAGCACGCACCCCCAGCCGACGCCCGAGATCCGCATCAGGCCGCCCGCAGCACCGGGGGCGCGACCTGGTCGAGCAGTCGCGCGAGCACGTCGATCGCGGTGACGCCCGCGAACTCCGCCTCCGCGTCGAGCACCAGGCGGTGCGCGAGCACCGGCTGCGCGAGGTCCTTCACGTCGTCGGGCAGCACGTACTCGCGGCCCTGCGCGGCGGCCCAGACCTTGGCGGTCCGCACCAGCGCGAGCCCACCGCGCACGCTCGCGCCGAGCGCCGTCTGGCTGTCGTCACGCGTCGCCTCGGTGATGCGCGCGACGTAGTCCAGCACGACGGGGTCGATGTGCACCGTCCGGGCGAGGTCGGCCATCGTGCCGACGGCCTCCGTCGTGATGCGCGCACCCAGGCCCACCGTCCGGTCCTTGGCCCCCGCGAGGATCTCGACCGTGGAGGCACGGTCCGGGTAGCCCAGGCTCGTCTTGATGAGGAACCGGTCCAGCTGCGCCTCCGGCAGCCGGTAGGTGCCCGCCTGCTCGATCGGGTTCTGCGTCGCGATCACCATGAACGGCCGGCCCACCGGGTGGGACACGCCGTCGACCGTGACGTTGCCCTCCTCCATGACCTCGAGGAGCGCCGCCTGCGTCTTGGGCGAGGCGCGGTTGATCTCGTCCGCCAGCACGATCGTCGCGAAGACCGGCCCCGGGTGGAACTCGAAACGCGCGGTCCCCTGGTCGTAGATCGTCACGCCCGTCACGTCGGACGGCAGCAGGTCCGGCGTGAACTGGATGCGGTGGTGCGTGCCCTGCACCGTCGCCGCCAGCGCCTTCGCGAGCGACGTCTTGCCCGTGCCCGGCGCGTCCTCGAGCAGCAGGTGGCCCTCCGCCACCATCGCGGTCAGCGCGAGCCGCACCGTGCGGTCCTTGCCCAGCAGCACGCGGCTGACGTTCTCCGCGAGCGCGGAGAACGTCTCCGCGAACCAGGTGCTCTGCTCGGGGGTCATGTACGGGGTCTCCTCAGTGTGCGACGACGGTCGTGGGGCGGCGGCGGTCAGCCGCCACCGGTGGGTTCGGGGTCCGGTGCGTCGGGGTCGGAGATCGTGAACGTCGCCGTGCTCTGGCCCGCGGGGCCCTCGCCGAGCGCGTTGACCGCCCGCACCGTGACGATCAGCGTGTACGAGCCGGGCTTCCGGCCGGACATCACGTCGGACCCCGAGATGGTCGCCTCGGTGCTCGTGCCGACCGACCGCCACCCCGAGAAGCTGCCGCCCTCCTGGATGCGGTACCCGATGTCGTACCGCTCGATCGCGACACCGCCGTCCGAGGGCGCCGTCCAGGCGACCGTGAACGACGAGGGGTCGGTCGTGCTCGGGCTGGGGGTCACCGTGATCGACGTGACCTCGGACGGACGCGAGCCCCACCCGTCGAACTCCCACTGCCTCGTCAGGACGCCACCCTCACGCGTGCGACCGTCGATCTCGGTCACGGCCGTCACGCGCAGCGTCACGGTGCGGGTCCGGCCCGGGGGCCAGTCCCAGCCGGAGATGTCGATCGCCGTGCTGCGCGCCTCCGAGGAGCTCGACGACTCGGCCGAGTTCTGGGCGGTCCACACCGCCCAGCGGTAGCGGACCGTCGCGCTCGAGCCCGCGTCGCTCGGCGGCGACCACGAGACCGTGAGCTGCGTCGGCTTGCCGTAGTCCGCCCGGCCCGTGATGGTCGCCTCGCCGCCCGTGGGTGCGGACGCGGGCGTGGTCGGCGTCGCCGACACCGGGTCGCTCCACGCGCTGCGGCCGGCCGCGTTCACGGCGCGCACCTGGTAGGAGTGCGAGACCCCGCCGGCCAGCCCCGTGAACTGCCAGCTCGTCCCCGGGCCCACCGGGTGCGGGTCGCCGGAGTCCTGCCGCACCTCGTAGGTCACGGCCGCACCGTTGTCGTCCACCGCCCGCCAGGCGAGGTCGACCCGCCCCTCGAACGCGGGCGCCGACGGCGTGAACATCTGGGGCGCGCCCGGCAGGCCGTAGGTCAGCGCGGTCGCGGTGCCCGCGGGCCCCTCGCCGGCCTTGTTGACCGCGGTGACCGAGAAGCGGTACTCGACGCCGTTCTTGGCGCCCTTGAACGCGTACGACGGGTCGGAGCCGGCCGGGACGGACACCTCGCCCGAGTTCGGTCCGCCGGAGATCGTGAGCCGGTACCCCGAGATCGCGTCGCCGTTGTTCGGCGGCACCGACCACCGGACCGTGATCTGCCCGCCCATCTCGGTGTCGACCCGGTTCGCGGTGACGTCGGACGGCGCGTCCGGCACACCGGCCGGCACCTCCGTCGCGGACGACACCGACCACGGGCTCGGCGTCTCGAGGTCGTTGTACGCCCGGACCCGGACCGAGTACGCGGTGCCGTTCTCCAGCCCGCCGATCTTGATCCCGGTGGTCGTCGACGTGCGCGTCGCCCCACCGCTCGGCGGCGTGGGCGAGATCTGCACGTCGTACTTCGTGATCGACGAGCCCCGCGAGGCCGCTGCCGGCCAGCTCCACCGCAGCCACCCGTCGCCGAACGCCTCCACGTCGACGCGCGTGGGCGCGTCGGGCACGGCGTCGGGCACGGCCTCACCGGACGGTGCGCTCTCCTGCGACCAGCCGACCTCGTTCTGGGCCGCCACGGTGAACGTGTACGTTTGGGCGTTGGTCAGCCCGTCGAACGTGCACGTCGTCGACTTGCACGTCGTCGACAGCCCGCCCTTCGTCGTCAGGCGGTACCCCCGTGATCGCCGCGCCGCGGCTGTCGGGCGCCGTCCACGACAGGACGACCGTCTGGTCGCGGGACTCGACGACCTTGGGCGCTGTGGGCCGGTCCGGCACCCCGCGGACCTTGAGCGTCACGCGGCCGTCGACCTCACGGTCGGCCTCGTCGATCACGTCACGCACGCGGTAGCGCACCACGAGCGTGCCGATGAAGCCCTCCGCCGGGGTGACCGTGACCCGCGACGCCGTCGCGGCGGCCGTGCCCTGACCGGACTCGACGGTCGCCCCGACCACGCGCAGGGGCTCGGGCGCGAAGGGGTTGAACGCGCCCTCGAGCACGTCGAGCGTCTCGGCCTTGCCCTCCTCGGCCTTCTCGACCGTCCAGTCGAGCACCTTCGCCTTGGGCCGGGTGCTCGCGATCGCGCGCAGGTCGATCTGGGCGTCGAGCTTGCCCGCGCGCCCGTACCCGATCGTGAGCTGGAGCACGCCGCGCGTGCCCTTGTCGGTCGCGAAGTCCGCGCTCACGGCCAGCATCGAGCCGTCGACCGTCGCCTTGAAGCCGGCGGGCACGGCACCGGAGATCGCGTACGTGTACCGACCCTCCGCGGGCTCGGTGCCCTCCGGGGTCTGCGTGAACGCGCGCAGGTCGACGGTCTTCGCCGGGTCGCCCGGCGCCACCTCGACGGCGGACGACAGGAACGACGGCGGGTGGTTGTCGACCGCGAAGACCTCGATGGGCAGCGTGAGGTAGGCGGTCCGCGCCGACGTGTCGTTCGCGGACGTCGCGTCGGTGACGGGCATCGTGACCGACGCCGGTCCGGAGTACTCGTCGGCCGGCGTGAACGTGACCGACCGGCCGTCCTTCGCGATCTTGACGGTGCCTCGCGTCGCGGAGACCTCGAGCGGGTCGCCGACCGACGGCTGACGGCCCTGCGCGACCTTGATCTGCTCCTCGAGCTCGATCGTGAGCGTCTCGCCGGACGCGACGCGCAGCGCCGGGGCGCCCGGGCGCAGCGACGGGCGGATGAAGCCGAGCGGCGGGACCGTGATGAACGCGAAGGCGTTGGCCCGCTCGGGGTCGCGCACGTTGACGAGCTCGAACGGCAGGGTCTGCGTCTGGTCGGACAGCGTGACCAGCACCTTGCGGTCGCCCGTGACCTTCGCGACCGACGCGACGGACGCCGGGATCCGGACGTCGAGGTCGCTCTCCGGTCCGCTGGGGTTCTGGGCGGTCGCGAGCACGTCGACGACGACCTCGGTGAGCCCGAACGTCTCGGTCGCGGGCACGACGACGTCCTCCGCGACCGGCGGCAGCACGGCGGCGTCCGCGGTCACCCGGACGGTCAGCACCGCGGAGTCCTGCCCGCCGCGCGAGTTCGTCACCGTGTACAGGATCTGCAGCACGGTCTCCTCGTCGGGCGCCGTCACCACGACGCGGCGGCCGTTGATCACGGCGTCGACGCCCTCGTCGGCCTCGATACCCGCGAGCGTCAGCTCGTCACCGGAGTTGTCGACGTCGTTGGCGAGCACGCGGACCTCGATGCGCTCACCGGGCCGGATCGTCACCTCGTCGTCGCGCGCGACCACGGCGGCCGCGTCGCTCGGACGTGGGCTGATGCCGACGCGGATGGTCCCCACCGCGCGCTGGCCGACCCAGTCCTCGACGGCGTACTGGAACTCCTCGGTGCCGGTCGAGTCGGCGTACGCCTCGTACTCGATCCAGTCCGGGCCGACGGCGCGCACGCGCCCCTTCGTCGTCCCGCTCGCGAGCCCGAGCAGCGCGACGCCGTCGCCGTCGGGGTCGATGCCGATGAGCGGCACGTCGATGCGCACGACCTCGCCCGCGAACACGCGCGCCTCGAGGTCGCGGGGCTGCGGCGGCGCCTTCGACGACGGGTCGGACTCGTGCACGCGCACCGTCACGGCCGCCGCCGTCACGGCGCCGGTCGAGTCCTCGACCTCGAACACCGCACGCGCGGTGACCGGCTTGGACGGCGCCTGGTAGCGCAGGACGTCGCCCGAGACGAACATCAGCCCCTCGCCCTCCCCGAGCTCCTCGACCAGCGCGCGGCGCAGCGTGAGCGCGTCACCGTCGGGGTCGTAGGCGTTCTCGAGCACGGGGATGGTGACCACGCCGCCCGTGCGGACCGTCGCCTCGATCGGCTCGACGACGGGCGGCTGGGTCGACGACGTCGGCGGCACGGGCTGCACGACGATCTGGCCGGTGGCGGTCTTGCTGCCGTTCGAGATCGTGTACGGCAGGACGACCACGCGGTCCAGCGTGCGCTCGGAACGGATCTGGACGAGGTGGTGGTCGAGGATCGCGACGCTGAGACCGTCCGCGTCGGCGGTGTCGACCGACTGCAGCACGAGCAGCCCGCCGGCGGGGTCCGAGTCGTTGGCGAGCGGGTCGATCGTGACCTCGCCGCCCGCGGGCAGGAACGCCCGGTCACGCACCGCGACCGGCGGCTCGGCCTCCTTGGGCCACTCCCGCACGTCGATGCGCGCGAGCCCGGTCGCCTGCTGCGGCGGGGCGGCGATCACGAACTTCACGTAGTACGAGCCGGTGCGCGGCGCGGCGAACGTGAACGTGCCGGCCTGCAGGTCCGTGGTGATGGTGGCGCCGGTGACCTCCTCGACCGATGCGAGCCGCGCGGGCTCGGCGCCCGTCGAGCGCACCGCGTCGAGCGGCTCGAGCAGCACCGGCTGGTCCACGTAGGTGACCGCGTGCACGGGGTCGATCTGCGGGGCGAGGGAGCCCGCGGAGCGCACGTCGACCTCGATCGTGCCCGGCGTGGGCTCGAGAGACGAGCCGTCGGAGACCAGGACCGTGACGGTCGCCCGGCCGAGCTTGCCGCCGTCCGCGCGGAACGTGATGGTCCCGTCCTGGCGGAAGCGCACCGTCCCGATGGACGCGTCCGTCGTGGCGCCGACGAGCACCATGTCGTCGCCGTCGGGGTCGTGGAAGTTCGCGAGCGCGTCGTAGCGCGCCTGTCCGCCCTGCTCGACCTCCATCGCACCGCGACGGTCCTCGACGGGCGCGGCGTTGTCGCCGTCACCGTGGACCTCGAGCGTGACGGTCGCGGTCGACGGCGCGGACGTCCCCCGGCCGTCCTCGATCGTGTAGGAGAACTCGACGGTGCCGCCGGCGTCGCCGTCGACCTCGACCTGCAACGCCCGCCCGCCGTAGATCGACCGGACGCTGCCGAACTCGGTCGGCACCTTCTGGGACTCGAACTCGCTGACGACGAGGATGCCGCAGTCGGACGAGGAGTCGTTCGCGAGCACCGGCAGCACCGTCGTCCGGCCCGGGCGCACGCCGAACGTGTCGTTCTTCGCGACGGGCGGCGCGGTCTCGGCGGAGCACTCGGCCTGCAGCTCGCTCGAGCTGACCTCCGACTCGTTCTTGTCGTCGGTGGACTCCGGGTCCTTCTTCTGCTTGATGTCCTCCCAGTTGAGGGTCCGCAGCTCGGTGTCCTCCTGCGGCTCCCAGACCCGGCCGCGCACCGCGTCGTTGAGCACCACCTGCGACCGGTTCACCCGGAAGACGAGCGCGTCCTGCGCGGACATGTCCTCGAGCGCGAGCTCCACGGGTGCCGCGCCGTCGCACAACCGCTGGTAGGAGCCCTGCGCGGACGCCCATGCGCCGTGCGCGCAGCTGCCGACCTGCACGGGCGCGGCGGGCTTGCCCGAGCCGTTCGACGGGTGCTCGATCGGCGACCCCCCGTCCAGCGGCACCTCGACCAGCGCGGTGTCGCTCGCGACGAGCACGCGCGACGACGCCGGCCCGGGCTGCTGGAGCGTGAGGTTGGTGCCGGTCAGCTCGACCGAGCCGTGCCGTGTGACCACCGTGCTGCCGCGCAGGCCCACGGGCTCGTCGCCGACGGCGGTGAGCTGGTCCAGCTCACCCTCGCCCAACGAGCCGTCCTGCGAGACGCGCGCGTCACCGCCCGCGACGCCGACCTCGGTGACCGCGCCGTCGGCGGCGACCCCGTAGGCGACGCCGTCCGTCCCGACGACCGCGCGAGCGCCACGACCCAGCTCGGCGTCGGGCTCCCCCTCCCCCGGCCGCATCGAGTCGAGGTCCGACAGCGCGCGCACGTGCAGCCCGCCCTCGGCGTCGACGAGCGACAGGACGCCCGCCGTCATCGACACCGCCGAGTCCTGCCGCAACGACGGCTGCACCCCCGCCGCGGCGACCTGCGTGGTGAGCGACACCGACGCGGGGTCGACGACCGAGATCCGGCCGGGCTCCACGAGCACCACGTCGGCGCCGTCCTGGAGCACGTCGAACGTGCCCTGCTCGGCGACGAGCCCGGCGTTCAGCTCGTCGACCTGCACGTTGTAGCGGCCGAGCTTCTGCTCCTGCGTGGCCGTGAGCCAGACCGCACCGTCGTTCAGCTCGACGCGCGCGAGCGGGAAGCCCGGGTTCAGCAGCGCGAGCACCGCGACGACGGCGGGGACCGTCACGACCGCCGCGGCGGTCGTGACGTTGCGACGCGACGTCGGGCCCCTCATGCGCAGGCCTGCGCGGGCTTGGCGGACGCGCGTCGGTCGGCGCGCACGATCGACACCTCGACGCACACCTCGTCCCCGGCTCGCGCGGCGGGGATCGTCACGGTGGGCTCGTCGACCACCTCGAGCTCCGGCTGTCCGGTCACCTTCAGCACCCCCCACAGGTAGTGGTCGTCCGGCTTCGGGTCAGGGTTCACCCAGGAGAACGTCACGGCCCCCGACGCGTCGCGCACGCCCTCGAGCGAGTGCGGCGCGGGGACGACCGCCTCGACGGCCGTCCCGTCGGTCGGGGCGAAGTCCGTGTCCCCCGGGCGCGGCTCGGGGTCCCCACCGCCCAGGGCCGCGGCGGCGACCACGGCCAGCGCGGCGAGCACGACAGCACCCGAGACGAGCGCCGCGACGGTGCGGCCGCGCGCGGGCGTCTCGTCGTGCTCGACCTCCCCCAGGGGCACCGGCTGCGGCGGTGCGGGGGGCGGCGCGAGGAAGCCGGGTCCCACCGGCTGGGGGTCGTGCCGGAGGTCGTGCTGGGCGTCGTGCTGGACCGTGACCGGGCCCCGCACGCGCGTCTGGGCGTCGTCGGTGGCGGCGGCCGGCGGGGCCGACGAGATCTCGACGATCGAGCGCAGCCGCGTCGCGTCCGCGGCGCCGCTGTCGGACTGCGGTGCCGCGGGCTCGACGACGCCCTCGTCCAGCAGGTCCAGCGGCGTGACGGGCAGGCGCAGGTCCGCCTCGATCTGCTGCAGCGCGCGGCCCAGCGCGGCGGCCGACGGGTGCCGCAGCTCGGGCACCTTCGCCATCGCGCGCTCGAGCACCGCCTGCAGGTCCGCGGGCACGTCGTCGCGGCCCGTGGGCGGCAGCGGCGCGCGCTCGATGCGCGCGACGAGCTGCTGCGCCCCGTTCTGCCCGCCCGGGATCTCGAAGGGCGTGCGGCCCGCGAGCAGCGAGTAGAGGGTCGCCGCGAGCGAGTACACGTCGGACCGCTCGTCGCCGTGCGGGTGCTCCGCGAGCAGCTCGGGGGGCGACCACGGGATCGACATCCCGACCGTCGCCCCGGCGCCCTGCCCCGTGGTCGCGGCGATGCCGAAGTCCGTCAGCGCGGGCCAGCCGAAGTCCGTGGTGAGGACGTTCGCGGGCTTGATGTCCCGGTGCAGGATGCCCGCGCGGTGCGCGGTCTCGACGGCCGACGCCAGGCGCACGCCGATGCGCAGCACCTCCGGCACCGCGATCCGCTCGGAGCGGTACCGCTCCGCGAGCCCCGGCCGCGAGCAGTACTCCATGACCAGGTACGGCCGTCCGTCCGACGCGATCGCGGCCTGGTAGACCGTGACGATCGACGGATGGTGCGACAGCTGGGCCATGAGGTTGGCCTCGGTCTGGAACCGTGCGCGCACCTCGTCGTCCAGGCTGCCCGCGAGCAGCACCTTGACCGCGACCTCACGTCGCGGCAGGTCCTGCCGGTACAGGAACACGTCAGCGAAGCCGCCGAGCCCGAGGGTCCGCACGTGCGCGTACCCGGGCAGCGTGGGCGGTGCCGACGCCTCGCGTCTCGCGGTCATCGGCGCGCACCCGCGCAGCGCGCGTCGACGCGTGCCGTGGTGAGGGAAGTCATGCCGTGACCGTCACCGCCCGGCCTCCACCGTGAACGTCACGCCGTCACCGAGGTCGACGACCTCGCCCGGCACGACGACGCTCGCCTCGCCCGGGTGCAGGCGGCGCGCGCCCTCGCCCTGCCGCGTGACGTGCACGCCGTTGGTCGAGTGCAGGTCCGTGACGAGCACGTGCTCGCCCTCGGCGCGGACCTCGGCGTGCGTGCGCGAGATGTCCTGCTGCGGGCTGGGCACCGCGACCAGGCGCGGGAGCTCGCGGTTCGTCACGCGCGCGACCTGCGGCGCGCGGCCGAGCAGCACGGTCCGGTCGAGCGTGACCTCCACGCCGGTCGACAGCACGAGCCGCGGCGGGTCGGGCTGGACCACCGGCTCGGGGACCGTGAACGGGCCGGGCGTCGCGCCCTCCTGCGGCCACTGGGCCGCCCACGCGGGCAGCTGCTCGCGGATCTGCGCGAGGTCCGACGACAGGATCGTCAGACCGTCGTGGTCGTCCTGCGACGCGGGCCCTACGAGCGTGCGGACGTCGTCGACGGTCGACTCGACGTCGGCCTCGGGGGTGCCCAGCGCGACGAGCGCGGGCACCGGCTCGGGGGCGGGCGGCGCCGGGAGCACCGGGAGGTCCGGGACCGCCGGGACGTCGGGCACCACCGGGCTGACTTGGGTCGGGGTCGCGTCGGTCGGGGCGTCGCCGGGCTGCGCGTCGGCGCGCGGCGCCGCGTCCCGGCCCGCGGCGGACCCGCTCTCGTCCGCACCGGCCCCGCCGCGGGGGCCCTCGTGCGCGGCCTCCTCGTCGGGAGCAGCCTCGTCGTCACCCTCGTCGGCGGCGGTCTCGTCGGCGGCGTTCTCGTCGGCGTTCTCGTCGGCGACCTCCTGCTCGAGGGCGTCCGTGCCGGTCGCCGCGGTCTCGGCGGCGGCCGGCGCGTCGGGCTCGGTGCGCTGCGCGGGCACCTCGACCGGCTCGTCCAGCGGGGCGCCGAGGATCGGGGCTCCGGGCGGGGGCAGCACCGGAGAGGTGGGCGCGAGCGGCGCCGGCGGCGCCTCGATGACGACGTCGTCGGGATGGGCGGCGGGCTCGGGAGCGGGCTCGACGACGCGCTCCGCAGCGGGCTCGACGACGGGCTCGACAGCCGGCTCGGAACCAGGCTGGGCGGCCGGGTCCGGGGTCGGCTCGTCGCCGGCCCCCGCGACCGCGCCGGTCGCCCCGTCGCGCGCCTCGTCGTCCGAGGCCTCGTCGTCGGGGACCTCGTCGGTGCCCTCGACGAGCACGACGCTCAGCACCGACCCGGACGCGACCCCGTCCGCGAGCGGCAGCGGCGTCCCCTCGTCGGACGCGTCGTCACCCAGCAGCCGCACCCAGGTGACGTCCTCGACGACCTGCTCGCTCCACGTGCCCACGTCCCCCGACCGCAGCGTGCGCGGACCGGAGGCGGTGCCGACCTCGGCGGTGACGTCGCCGCGCAGCGCGAGGTGCGCGCGGTCGCCGTCGAGGTGCACGAGCGCGAACGCGGGGAGCCCCGCGAACCCGTTGCGGGCCAGCACGACGAGCGCCGCGAGCAGACCGTCCGGCGACGCCTCCCACACCGCGCGAGCGGTGGCGGGCGCGGCGGTCGGGCCGAGCAGCGCCACGAACCCGGGGCGCGACACGGCCGTCCACCGGCCGGGCAGGTACTCGGGGACGCTCATGACGTGACCTCCTCGGACGACGGGTCGCCGGCGCCGGGCGCCTGCGTGGACGAGCGGCGGGCGCGGGGCACCGTCGCGCCGTGCAGCATCTCGTCCCACAGGTGCGGGCCGAGCTGCGAGCCCGCGCGGGGGACGGTGATGTGCACGTCGTCGAGCGCGCCGACGGACGTGGCGACGTCCACGACGACCGCGCTGACGTTGTCGCGGGCGCCCGCGTCGAGCGAGCGGCGGACGAGCTCGTTGGCCGCGTCCTGCGCGTCGGCCACCTGCGACAGGACGGCCTCGATCTCGCCGTCCCCGAGCTCACGGGTCAGGCCGTCGGTGCAGATCAGGAGCCGGTCGTGGAGCCCGGCGGGCAGCAGCCAGTAGTCGGGCTCGGGCTCGTCGCCCGTGCCGAGCGCGCGCGTCAGCACGTGCCGCTCGGGGTGCGTGTCGGCGTCGGCGGGCTCGATCCGGCCCTGGTCCAGCAGCTCCTGGACCACGGAGTGGTCGACGCTGACCTGCTCGAGCGTGTCCTCGGCCCACCGGTACACGCGCGAGTCGCCCACGTTGAACACGAGCCAGTAGGCCGTGTCGTCGTGCACCGTGACCGCGACGCCCGCGACCGTCGTCCCGCCCTGACGGCCGCCGGTGAACTCGCCCCGGATGCGCGCGGACGTGCGCGAGAAGCACGAGTGGATGTCGTCCGCGGTCGCGGCGCTCTGGCCGGCGAGCTGCGCGAACTCCTCGACCGCGATGCGGCTCGCGAGGTCCCCCGCGTCGTGACCGCCCATGCCGTCGGCGACCAGGAACACCGGCGGGTAGGCCAGCAGCGCGTCCTCGTTCACCTCACGGATGAGACCGCGATCGGTCGCAGAACCCCACGACGTTCGCACGCGAGCCCCTCTCCGCCTCGAATGGTGCCGGGCCGCCGGGTGGCGGCCCCCACATGGTGCCTCACCAGGGCGGCGCTGGAGTATCACCGCCCGAAAGGCGGTCGATCGTCCGGTGTCGCCCTGGTCGCTCGGGGCATCCTAGATGCCCAGCTGGTACACACCCCAGTAGGCGAGCACGACGAGCAGGACGGCGGACGCGCCGACCACCCCGACGAGCGCGACCGTGCGCGCGGCACCGGGCGCGATCGGCACGTGCTGCGCACGGTTGCGCACGATCGAGCGGGACAGCAGGCACGCGACGGCGACGACGAGCACGCCGACGACGCGGATCGCGAGCCACAGGCCCGTGACGACGAGCCCGTTGCTCGAGTAGTCGAGCGCGAGCCGGGCGATCACGAGGATGTACCAGACGAACCCGACGGTGGTCACGACCGCACCGGCGCCGAGCGCCGCCGTCCACCGGGCCACGCCGGGCGCGAACCGGCGCCCGGACCGCTGACCGCCGCGGCGGACCGCGGCGAGCTCGGCGCCGCGCGAGACGGGCACGACGAGGCCCGCGAGCAGCACGACGGCGCAGGACGCGATGATCGTGACCGCCACGACGTCGCCGTTGTGCAGCCAGCGCGGCTCGGGCACGGGCATCGCGAGGAACGTCTGGTTGGGCTGGTCGCCCGCGATCTTCGGGCTGGCGCCGGCCGTGCCGGGCAGCCCGACGACCCAGCCGGTCATGTCGTGCAGGAACGCGGGCACGATCTGGTCGTCGACCCGGATCCCGTGCGACGCACCCTCGTAGTACCGCACCGTGACGTCGCTGTTCCCCGCGATCGCGGCGTCCCGGATCACCTGGACGGCGCCCTGGACGATCGGCATCGACGAGTCCCCGGTGCCGTAGACCATGAGCACGGGCTGGGTCAGTCGGCGCTGGTAGGACGTCGCGTCGAAGTCGACGTACTCGAAGCCGCCGCCGGGGATCGCCATGCCGACCGCGCGCGGGATGGCGCGGAACACGCCGTGCGGCACGCCGGTCGCGCGCAGGTACGCATCGGCCGCGAACGCGGCCTGCTGGCGCGGCGGGACGACCGGCGCGGAGACGAGCACGACGAACTCGAGGCCGGGGTCCTGCGCGGCCATGACGGGCGCGATCCAGGCGCCCTCGCTCTCCGCGTACACGCCGACCCGCTCGGGGTCCACCTCCGGCAGGGAGCGCAGGTAGGCGACGGAGCGCGCGTAGTCGTCGGCCATCGCCACGTAGTCGCGGTGCCGCAACGTGTACGTGTCGAGCCGCTTGTTCGGCACGAGCGTGACCACACCGGCCTCGGCGAGCGCGCGCGCCTGCTCGTGGAACGCGTCGGAGTACGTCCCGGTCCCGGCGCCGTGCACGAAGACCACCGCGCGGGCGGGTCCGCTCAGCCCGACCGGCACGGTGAGCTGGGCCTCGACGGTCGCGCCGTCGAGCTGCACCGAGACGACCTCGCGGCGCACGTCGTGGTGCTCGGTCGCGGGGGCCTGGCCGATCGCGGTCGACGAGGTCTCGACCGTGAGCGGGTCGGTGAGCGGCACGGGGTCCCACTGCGGCCCCATGACGGCGCCGAGCACGGCGAGCACGACGACGCCGAGCACGGTGCTCGCGAGCACGCGGTACGGCCCGGTGAGCAGGTGCTCGTCCCGGTGCCGGACGTGCTCCGTGCCCGTCGGCGGGGTCCTGGTGGCGGTCGTGGCTCTCGTCCCTTCCTGCGCAGCCCTCAGAAGCCGAGCCGGCCGAGCTGCTTGGGGTCACGCTGCCAGTCCTTGGCGACCTTCACGTGCAGGTCGAGGTAGACCCGCGCGCCCAGCAGCGCCTCGATGCCGCGACGCGCCTCGCTGCCGACGTCGCGCAGCCGCGCGCCGCCCCGGCCGATCACGATCGCCTTCTGGCTGTCGCGCTCGACGTACAGGTTGACGCGCACGTCGAGCATGGGCGTGCCGTCGGCGGCGGGCGTCTCGCGCGGGACGATCTCCTCGACGACGACCGCGAGCGAGTGCGGCAGCTCGTCGCGCACGCCTTCGAGGGCGGCCTCGCGCACGAGCTCGGCGACCATGACGTCCTCGGGCTCGTCGGTGAGCTCACCGTCCGGGTACAGCGCCGGCCCGGCGGGCAGGTGCCCGACGAGCACGTCCGCCAGGACGTCGACCTGGTACCCGCCGACGGCGGACACGGGCACGATGTCGGCCCAGTCCCCGAGCGACTGCACCGCGAGCAGGTGCTCCGCGAGCCGCTGGCGCGAGACCAGGTCGGCCTTCGTCACGACCGCGACCACGGGCGTGCCCCGGCCGTCGCGCGCCATGTCCGTGAGCTGCTCGGCGATGAACCGGTCCCCGGGTCCGACCTTCTGGTCGGCCGGGAGGCAGAACCCGACGACGTCGACCTCGGTCAGCGTGTCCTTGACCAGGTCGTTGAGCCGCTCGCCGAGCAGGGTCCGCGGGCGGTGCAGGCCGGGGGTGTCGACGAGCACGAGCTGCGCGTCGTCGCGGTGCACGATGCCCCGGATCGTGTGCCGGGTCGTCTGCGGTCGTCCGGAGGTGATCGCGACCTTCTGGCCGACGAGCGCGTTGGTCAGCGTCGACTTGCCGGCGTTGGGCCGCCCGACGAAGCAGGCGAACCCGGACCGGAAGGGTGCCGCGGGGGTGTCGTTCATCGTGTCTCGTCCTCGTCCTCGGGGTCGTCGTCCCGTTCGACGCGACTCACCAGCACGGTCGCGAGCCGCCGGCGGCGACCCTCGACCTTCTCGGCCACCAGGTGCAGCCCGTGGATCTCGCCCGACGACCCCGGCAGCGGGACCTTGCCGAGCGCCTTGGTCAGCAGGCCGCCCGCGGAGTCCACGTCCTCGTCGTCGACCTCGAGCCCGAACAGCTCGCCGAGCTCGTCGCGGCCCAGACGGGCGGGCACGCGGTACACACCGTCGCCGAGGTCCTCCACGACGGGCGCGCTCGGGTCGTGCTCGTCGGTGAGCTCGCCGACGATCTCCTCGAGCGCGTCCTCGATGGTCACCAGCCCGGCGATGCCGCCGTACTCGTCGACGACCATCGCGATGTGCGAGGAGCCCTCCTGCAGCTCGCGCAGCAGGTCGTCGACGGGCTTCGACTCGGGCACGAACACGGCGGGCCGCGCGAGCGCCTCGGCGGGCGCGTCGAGCGGGTCCTCGTCGTCGCCCTGGGCGTCCGCGACGGAGATCCGCCGCACGACGTCCTTGAGGTAGAGCACGCCGCGCAGGTCGTCGACCGACTCCCCCACGACGGGCACCCGCGAGAACCCGGAGCGCAGCAGCAGCGCGAGCGCCTTGCGCAGGGGCGTGTCGACCTGCGTCACGACCATGTCGGTGCGCGGCACCATGACCTCGCGCGTGAGCGTGTCGCCGAGCGACAGCACCGAGCGGAACAGCTCGCGGTCGTCGTCCTCGATCGCCTCGGACTCGCTCACGCGCTGCACCATGTCGCGCAGCTCGGCCTCGTCGTCGTCCGTGACGCCGCGCGCCGAGGTGGTGCGCCGCGCGAGCGGGCCGGCGGCGGCGGACACGACGGCCAGCAGCCGCGACAGGGTGGTCAGCACGCGCACGGGGTGGCGCCGGCCGATCGTGCGGGGGCTGACGCGCACCACCAGGTAGGCGAACACGACGCCGAGCGCGAGACCGCCGAGCAGCACGCCCCACCACGGCAGGTCGCTGGCGGCGACGACGATCGTGAGGCACACGGTCGCGAGCACCTCGACGACGAGGCGGAAGAACGCCGCGGCGGAGGCCACGCGCTGCGGGTGCTCGACGAGCCCGAGGATCCGGTCGGCGGCGGGGTGGCGACGCGCGACCAGCTCGGTGACCGCGGCGCGCGTGACGCGCTGCACCGCGACCTCCCCCGCCGACAGCGCCGCCGCGAGCACCCAGCCCAGGACGGCGACGACGACGAGGAGCGCGACCGGCTCGTCGTTCACCGGCCGGCCAGGAAGGTCAGCAGGAGCCGGCGCTGCAGGCCGAACATCTCCTTCTCCTCCTCGGGCTCCGCGTGGTCGAACCCGAGCAGGTGCAGGATCCCGTGCGTCGTGAGCAGCAACAGCTCCTCGACCGTGGAGTGGCCCGCGGCGACCGCCTGCTGCGCGGCGACCTCGGGGCACAGCACCACGTCGCCGAGCAGACCCGCAGGGGTCACGTCGCCCTCGCGGCCGGGCCGCAGCTCGTCCATCGGGAAGGACAGCACGTCGGTCGGTCCGGGCTCGTCCATCCACTTGACGTGCAGCTCGGTCATGACGTCCGTGTCGACCAGCATGATCGACAGGTCCGTCTGCGGGTGCACGTGCATCTCGTCGAGCACGTACCGCGCGAGCGCCGCGAACTCGGCCTCGTCGACCGCGAACCCGGTCTCGTTGTTGACCTCGATGCTCATCGGCGGTCGTGGCTCCCGTCTGCGTCCCAGCGCGCGTACGCGTCGATGATGTCGCTCACCAACCGGTGGCGGACCACGTCGGACGACGAGAGCCGGCAGAACGCCACGTCGTCGACGTCGCCGAGGATGCGCTCGACGACCCGCAGGCCGGACGTCGTGCCCGACGGCAGGTCGACCTGCGTGACGTCGCCCGTCACCACGACCTTGCTCCCGAAGCCGAGGCGGGTGAGGAACATCTTCATCTGCTCGACGGACGTGTTCTGCGCCTCGTCCAGGATGATGAACGAGTCGTTGAGGGTGCGCCCGCGCATGTAGGCGAGCGGCGCGACCTCGACGGTCCCGGCCTCGAGCAGACGCGGGATCGACTCGGGGTCGACCATGTCGTGCAGCGCGTCGTACAGCGGGCGCAGGTACGGGTCGATCTTCTCGGCGAGCGTGCCGGGCAGGAACCCGAGGCGCTCCCCCGCCTCGACC